>CAVRDN010000012.1:0-63056 GCA_963719675.1 uncultured Alphaproteobacteria bacterium
GCCGACGAAGGCGAAATGGGGACGTTCAAGGATCGATACATCCTCGAGCACGATCCATTCACTCTGATCGAAGCGATTGCCATCGCCGCCTATGCGATTGGCGCCGATTCCGCGTATATCTATCTCCGCGCAGAATACCGCTACCTGCTGGCACAGTTGCTCAATGCCATCGAACAGGCCAAATCAAGAGGGCTCCTGGAAGGGTTCGACACTCCACGTGCGCGTGGGCGCGGGCGCTTATGTTTGCGGGGAAGAAACGGCGCTGATGAACTCGCTCGAAGGGAAGCGGGGCGAGGCGCGCTACAAGCCTCCCTTCCCCACCGACAAGGGCTTATGGGGGCAGCCCACAGTGATACAGAACGTCGAGACTCTCATGAACATTCCCGCCATTATCCTCGAAGGCTCCGCGTGGTTCAGCGCCATCGGCACCCAAGGCAGCAAGGGAACCAAAGTTTTCTCCGTAAGCGGGGATGTCGCCGCGCCTGGCGTCTATGAGCTGGAGTTAGGCAGCCGATTGTCGGAGCTGGTGGTGGACCTGGCGCAGGCCAGGAACATCAAGATGGTTCAGGTGGGCGGCGCTGCCGGCCGGATCGTTCCCTTATCGATGCTGGATTCGCAGTTGTCGTTTGAAACCTTTCTCGGCGCGGGCGCAGTTACCGTATACGACGACCGCCGGGACGTTATCGATGTGGCCCGGCGGACCATGGAGTTCCTCGCCGACGAGTCCTGCGGGAAATGCACTCCGTGCCGCGAGGGAACCGATGCGATGGTGTTGGTCCTGGAACGGCTTGCCAGCGGGCGCGGAACTCATGGAGACATCGAGGCGCTGGAAGATCTTTCTGCGGCAATGGCCAGCTCCTCGATGTGTGGACTGGGCCAAACCGCGCCCACGGTCGTCGTGGATACCCTTACGCATTTTCGCAAGGACTACCAGAACCGGATTGACCAATCGGTGTACTTGAGGACCCTGTAAGTCATGCGGCGATGCAATAGCGCCGGCGCCGCGTTACGGAATGTGAAGGAGATTGTGCAGTGAAGGCTTTGGCTACGGGAATCGCAACCGAGATTTGCCCTTACTGTTCCCGCATCCTGGATGGGCATGACGCGCTGCGCATGCACGTGGTCGCGAGCCATGCCGGCGAGCCGGTTCCGAATCCGCCCGGGACGATCACTGTGACAGTCAATCGCCAGGTCTACAAGACCCGCGTGGAACCGCAGTGGACCCTCTACTACTTCCTTCACGACGTGCTGGGCCTCACCGGCGCCAAGCAGATGTGCGACCACGGGATGTGCGGCTCTTGTACCGTGATCCTCGACGGCCACGCCATCCTCTCGTGTATGACCTTGGCGATTGAATGCGACGGCAAGAACATTGAAACCGTGGAAGGAATCGCGGCGGCTCGTCACCCGCTTATCGAAGAGTATGTCAAGCACCATTGCATGCAGTGCGGCTATGGGTCAGCAAGGCACCGTGCGGGTGCTGGTCACCGCGAGGCCGGACGGCCAGGTGGTCTCGGTTGAACTGGAGCGACGCTCCGGTTCGCCCTGGCTCGACCTGGCGCTCGAGGGGATGTTCCGCGGCGCGAAAACTACCGCCAATGCCAAAGAGCGTGGGCGAACAACCGGTGCCGTTTCACTTCACGATGCACTACATCATCATGCGGTGATCGGCGGGCGTTCAAATCGCCGGCCGTGCGCAAATCGCGAACGGTCAACGACTGCGAACGTCACCGGGTTGCGGTAGTGCAGCGTCAGGGTCTGCCGTTCCAATCGGCGCCGGATTGATTTTCCAATGTAGCCCAGCCCCGCAGGCGCGCGGCAGAAGCAGGCGCGGGCGCATCCCGTCGGCGTTCAGCAGCGTGACTCAGGTTCGTTGCACGCTCGTCGTGCCGGTTGTTTCGGTCTCGGGCTCAGCGCGAATATTTCGGCCGGTCATCGGCAGTCGGGCCCCGCACGGTGACTTCGGTGCCGGTCACCGCGTTCAGGTATGCGGCGGGCGAGTTCAAAGCCTCGTGTCATGGGAGCCTCCCGTGCCGATCGGTTGTTGCGCGCCGCCGTCAGGCAACGCCCCCAACCAACCGCCGCGCGATCGCGATGATTCGATGCGCCTCGCTCCATAAATCGTAAGGCTCGAGCGCATCCATGGGCGCCCATTGGCACTTCGGACACGTCAGATCCGGCGATCGGTTCGCCATCCACCCAACGCGCGGCGAAATCCAGGATCGTGTAATGAAATCGGATGCGACCGTTGTCGTCACGACGGATTGTATCGACATGCGCGCAAAAATGCAGATCGCCGACGGCAAGCCCGGTTTCCTCGAGCAACTCGCGCCGCGCCGCCGCCTCGCAGGTTTCCCCCAGATCCTGGGCGCCACCCGGCAATGTCCAACTGCCAACGTTTGGTGGTTTGCCTCGACGGCACAGCAGGACGTGGTCGCCTTTGATCACTACGATTCCGATGCCGACGAATGGCCGACTTGGATACTCGCGATCGCTCATGGCTTCGGAGTCTCTGCCTTGGGTGGCTCGGCGGGAGTTGGTGGCGGGGCAGGAGGCGGGGCCTTCAAATCATCGAGCGAGGGATCCAACGACTGATCCTTCCATGCACCGGTTTCAAACGCCCAGGGAGAGAGCCTGGCGTTCAACCGTTCGGCTTCAGGTTTGTTGCGATCCGGTGCCGCGACGGTGAAGCGGGTCCAGGAGTCCTTGCCAAGGTGATAGACGGTAACCGAGATGTCCAGTCCATCCGACGTCGTGAACACGGCGTCGCCGATTTTGTCGCCGATTGGTTCGCTGGCGGGCTTCACGTCCTGGAACGTCAGGTTCTCCAGTGCGTTGCCGACGTCATCGACCTTGTAGTCTTCCAGCTTCGGAGTTTCGGCCGGTTGCGTCACTTTCAGTTTGTCGCCGTCGCGAGTCAGTTCGATCGTCGCACCGTTCTTCGTCGCTACGACCTTGGTGATCAACGTGTGCGAGATGTTGATGATATCGCGATTGAGCCAGACCTGCGGATCGGCGTCAGCCTGCAACGAACCCTCGGCCAACCAGCTTTGATTGTCACCCGGCCGGCGCACGTAGACCTCCTCAGGCACGTTGCCCTGCGTGCGCGTCCGGCGATGGCCAACGATCACGGCCACAATGGGCTTACCGTCGCCATCCACGACACGCAGCAAATTCGCCGTGCCATCCTTTTCATTTGTTGGGTCCTCAACACCCAGTCGAGGGAATTCGGAAGGGTCGGTGGTGCGCGGCTCGGAGAGGCGGAGTTCGGTCAGCCCCGTCAGCAGACCCCGCAATTTGCTATCCTCTACCGGATAGTCGCCGCGATCCGCGACACCCCAGACGCCGTTCTTCAATTCGATGACGGTCGTTTTTCCTTTGTTGGTGATCTCGACCCGCCGTGCGTCTTTTAGTTTCGCGGTCAGATCGGGAAACATCAGCTTGCCGGTGTCGATCGAAGCGTGCTCCACCGGTTGCGTCGCGGTGCCGAAGTACCAGCCGCCGGCGACGGCGATGACCGCCACGAGGACGAGAACAAGAAGCCTGGTTTGGGTCATCATGCTGGTTCCTTCTCAGGCCGTGGCCCGCGCGCGAGCGCGGCGGCCGCGTTGGATCAGCGCCAGAACGATCGCGAGGATCGCCAGAGCCGCCGGCACCAGAACGATATTGACCACCATCAACCAGGTTTGCAGAGCGGAGATTTGCCGATTGAGTTCCAGTTGCACGTGACGCAGTTGTTCGCGTGTGGCGACAATGTCCTTGCGCGCGGCGTCGATCGCCTGACGCTGCTCGGGTGTGATCACCGCCTCTGTCGCCGGACCCTGGGTATCGCCGCCGCCGGTGCGCAGGCCGCGCAACTGCTTCTCGACGTCCTCCAGATGCGCGCGCAAATGCTGCTCCGTCTGGCGGTATTTCGCTTCCGCTTCGCTCTGAATGGCTTCAACACGTTCGAATGGCCGATTGGTATCGCCGCGGGCGCGCAGGCCGATCAATGCATCGCCGCCCGCCAGCGTGCCGATCAGGTTGGCGACAAAAGGCCCATTGTCGGCGAACGGCGTCGCGGTCGGTTGGCCGAAAAAGTCGGCGGTGTGCACCCAAAACCGGTCCGCCAGAATATCGGAGTCCGCGACGACGACCATGTTGGCGGGGCCATCGGTGTGAGCTTTGTACGCCGGGAAGTTGTCGGGCCGCTTCTGGCCCGCGGGCGGATCGGGAGGACCGGTGAACGCGGACTTCAATTGCCCCCTGATCCTGGCGGCGATGACGCGCGGCCCGCCCTCCGGCTTGAAGTTGGCGAGAATCTTCGCCGGATCCGGCATCGCCAGTTGGTCGAGTGGGAGCGGACCCGAGCGGGGACTGCTCGACAGCAGCGGCGTGAACTCGATCGCGGCATTTGGCGCCTTCGCGATGTAACCAGGCGAGGCGACGGTGATCTGGGTCAGATCCGCGGTCGCGGGGTCGTCGTGGTTGATGCCGTCGCGAATGTTGAACCAGGCGACATAATTCACCGCCTGATTGCTCTCGTCGTTGCCGGCGCGGACCAACCACGCGCCGGTCAGGTCGCCGATGACCTTGGTCCGGTCGTATTCGATGCCCCACGTCTGAAACAGCTTCTTCAAATCCGATGACGTATCGGTGGGTGGCATTCCCGTGGGGGAGGGGATCGCCGCGAGCGCCTCACTCCAGGGATCGACCATCGCCATCAGCTTGCCGCCGCGCATGACAAACTGGTCGATGGCATAACGCGTCGCATCCGAGAGGCCGCGCGCTTCGGCCACCAGCAGGACCTGGATGTCCGGGTCAATGACCTGCGCGTCGAGCGGGACGCTTTTGACCGTATTGGTTTGCCGCAACAGGACCGAGGACGCGTACGGCTGACCGCCGGGACCACGTCCCCCATTCATCATCATCGAACGCGGATCGCCGTCGATCGGCAGCGATGTCATCACGCCAATCGTGGTTCGTTTCGGATTCGACAGCTCATAGATCAGCTTGGTCAGGTCGAATTCCAAAAAGCGTTCGCGTTCGGCCTGGAAGAACGGGATGGTGCGCTCATCGTCCTCCAGGTTGTTGCCGGCGAGGCCGAAATACACCTGATTGCCGGCGTTATCGACCGGGACGCCTTGCAGACCGTAGGCGACGGCGTGATCCTCGGTATCGCTGAACGGTTCAGGATCGTATAGTTCGACCTTGACCTTGCCACCCGATGCCGACGCGTATTCCTGCAACATCTCGCGGACGTGATCGGCGTACGTTCCATACACGGGGATCGTGGCGCCGAGCAGGCGGGAATAGAAGAACCGCAGGGTGATCGGCTCCTTAAGGTTGTCCAGGATCTGTTTGGTGCCCCGCGACAGCGTGTAGATCTTGCCTTGCGTCAGGTCGGCGCGGATATCGGCGAACCTTGCGTCGGCGAACATGTTGATGCCAATGACGATTGCCGCGGCGGCAATGACACCGATGACCGAGAATGCGAGACGCCGCATGAGATCAATCCGCCTTACGCTGATCGACGAGCACGGTGGTCAGGAACAGCCAGAACCCGATGAACGTCGTGAAAAAGACCAGGTCCCGCAGTGAGATGATGCCGCGGGTGAAATCCTGGTAACGGTCCACGATGGCGAAGCGCCGCGCGACCTCCGCCATGACAGGCGTATTGCGATTGAGGAAGTCGGTGACCAGTGGATACGACGCGGCGGCGAAGATGAAACACACCGCGACGCCAAGCACGAACGCGATCACCTGATTGCGGGTCAGCGCCGACATGGCCGATCCTACTGAGAGGAATGCTCCCGCGATCAGAAGGGCGCCGATATAGCCGGAGCCGATCACGCCCATGTCCGGATCGCCAAGGTAACGAACCGTCAACACGATAGGAAACGTCAGCGCCAGCGCGATGGCGCAAAACACCCACGCGGCGAGAAATTTACCGATCACCGCCTGAGTTTGAGTGATCGGCAAGGTCAGCAGCAACTCGATGGTGCCGAGGCGGCGTTCCTCAGCCCAGAGCCGCATGGTGATGGCGGGCACCAACAACAGGAAGACCCAGGGCAGGAAATTAAAAAACGGATTGAGGTCGGCCTGACCGCGGCTCGAAGAAGTTACCCAGATTGAAGGTCAGCGTGCCTTGCAGGATCAGAAAGATCACAATGAACACGGTCGCGACCGGCGTGGCGAAGTAAGCGGACAATTCGCGGCCCGCGATGACCAGGATATGGCGCATGATCAGGCGGCTTCCTCCAGCGTCAATTGCCGAAACACGTCGTCCAGCTTGCCGGACGGATGCATTTCGCACAGCGCCGCGGGTGTGGCATCGACCACCACTCGTCCGGCCGCGATCACGATGGCGCGGGTGCAGACAGCGTCCACCTCCTCCAGAATATGGGTCGAGATGATGATTGCCTTTTCCGGCCGCATTTGCTTGATCAGTTCGCGAACCTCGTGTTTCTGGTTGGGATCGAGGCCGTCGGTCGGCTCATCCAGCACCAGAACGGGCGGATCGTGCAGCAGCGACTGCGCCAGTCCGACACGACGTTTGAATCCCTTGGACAATGTCTCGACCGGTTGCAGGCGCACGCTTTCCAGCCGTGTCAGACCAATGGCGTAGCTGACCCGCTCATGCATTTCCTGGCCGCGATAGCCGCGGATGCGCGCGCAGAAACGCAGAAATCCGGTCACCGACATTTCACCATAGGTCGGCGCGCCTTCCGGCAGGAAGCCAAGCACCCGGCGCGCCGCGACGCCGTCGGTCTGAACGTCGTGCCCAAGGATGCGGGCAACGCCCGAGGTGGGGATCATGAAGCCGGCGAGCATCCGCATCGTGGTCGACTTCCCCGCGCCGTTTGGACCCAGAAAGCCCACGACCTCACCCCGGCCGACGGTGAAGGACACGTCGTCCACGGCCGTGAAGGTGCCGAAGCGCTTGGTCAGCCCTTCGATCTCGATAAGTGGCGCCTCGGTCGACGGGGCCCCGGCTCTTTCCATGGGGCCTGGATCGGACACGTCTCGCTCTCCCGCCTTGGTTGTGGGCCGCGGGAATAGCGTATTCTGATGGCGATGCAGGTACTGGCGTCGCGGAGTCGCTTCGCCAACCTGATCCTTGCGGAAGTTTCATGAAGCCGAAATGCGCGATTTGTGCGCGAGCTTGTCTTTTCGCAAGGCCGTTCTCGACGCGCGCCGCGTCAGGCCGATCGCGCCGCTTGCCCGTGGAGCCAAGCCGCCGCAAACTGTCCTGGCCCATAGGGAGAGGAGACCATCCATGCTCTACGAACTACGAATCTATGAATGCGTCCCGGGCAAGCTGCCCGACCTGAACAAGCGCTTCTCCACGATCACGCTGAAGCTGTGGGAGAAGCACGGGATCAAACAGGCCGGCTTTTGGACCACGGTGATCGGTGAGTCGAACCAGACGCTGTATTATATGCTCGCCTGGGAATCGCTGGCGGAGCGGGAGAAGAAGTGGAACGCGTTCGGCGCCGATCCGGAATGGCTGGCGGCGCGCGCGAAGACCGAGGAAGAGGGCCCGATCGTCGCCAACGTGAAGAACTTCATTCTCGGACCGACGCCGTACTCGTCGGTGAGCAGCAAAGCGCGGTCCGCCCGGCGCCGTCATCTCCGGGCTTGCGCCCGAGGATGATGGCGCCGTTTCGTGTCCGAAAGGATCAGGTATGGCGCGGCTCATTCTGACGGGCGATATCAATTTGATGAATGTCACCGACCCGGCGACGCCATTTCAGCGGGTCGCGGCGGAATTTCGCGCTGCCGACATGGTGTTTTCCAACCTGGAGTGCTGTTTGTACGCGCCGCCGCGGGCACACTCGTTTCACAACGAAGGCTTCTTCGCCAATCCCACGGTTGCCGCGGCATCGTTGGTGGAGGCGAAGATTGGCGCGGTCGGCATCGCCAACAACGTGAATTATGGGGACGCGGCGATCCTGAGTTCAATCGAATGGTTGGATCAGGCCGGCATTCCCCATACCGGCGCGGGGCTGGATCGCGCCACGGCGAGCGCTCCGGCCATCGTGGAACGCAACGGGATCCGCTATGGATTCCTGCAGCGCAGTTCAGTGTACTGGCCGACCAACCACGAGGCTGGCGCGCACGATCCCGGTATAGCGGTGATCCGGGCGCACACCGCCTACCAGGTGCCAATGCACAAAACGCGGCCTGACATTCCGCCCATGAACCGGCCTGGCATTCCGCCGATTGTCGTTACCTGGGCCGATCCGGATTCGTTGCGGGCATTCACCGAGGACATCGCGGCACTGCGCGCGAATGCGGATATCGTTGTCGTATCGTGCCATTGGGGGCTTGGCAAGGACACGCTGGCCTATATGCGCGATATCGGCCGCGCCGCGATCGACGCCGGAGCCGACATCGTGATCGGGCACGGGCCGCATTATTCGCTGGCGGTCGAAGTCTATCGTGGCAAGCCGATCTTTTACGGACTTGGAAGTTTTTCGTTTCATACAGGGCACGGCGGCCGGGCGCATGGCGACTGGGTCGGTATGATGGTACGTGCCGACGTGGAGCGCGACGGTATCCGCGGCGCGGGGTTTCAGTTCGTTCGGCACAATGCCGCGAACGAGACCGTGCTTTGCGCGCTCGCGGACGAACAGGCGGAACTCGCGGATATCGTCAGGCGCAGCGCCGAATATGGCACCAGGCTGGAGCCGTCGGGCGATGAGGTTATGGTGATGTCTGGCGATTAGCCCAGGCCGTCACCGACGGGCTCGTCAACTCCCGTCGTGATCGTAGACGTTCTCCCAGAACAGGTCCTTCCAGGACTTTGGCTTGTGCTTCAAGGTACCGATTTGTACATAAAGTCCGCATGCTCCTCGATGCCGCGCGGCGTCGATGAATAGGTGATCTGCTTCGGATCCTTGATAATGTTCTCGACCCAGCTCAGGTCACGTTTCTGAGGCTCATGATTCACGTAGATTTCAGCGGCGGCTTTTGGGTTCTGGTTGACGAACGTGATCGCCTCCTCGAAAGCGGCGGCGACCGCCGCGTACAGTTTCGGATTCGGGTCATGGAACCTGGCACTGGCATACATCACGCTGCCGGACGATCCGGGTGTCACGTAATCGTCCGATGTCATGACCCGGTGCACCTTGCCGGACTCTTCCTCGATCACGCTGAACGGTACGATCGTATAGTGGTTTTTTACCTCGGTCTGGCCACTGAGCAGGGCTGCCATACCATCCGGGTTCGAGACCGAGATGGTCAGCGGATCGAGACGAAACCGCTGATCCCAGCCCCACTCCTTCGCGGCGGCCATTTGTAGCGTGACCGCCTGATCGGTCACTTTGATGGCGCTGATGCCGATTTTATCGCCATCGCGGAAGTCGCGCAGCGATTTGATTCTCGGATCGATCGACAGCATGACAATGGACGAACTCGACAACGGCATGATGCCGCGCACCTTATTGGGACCGCTGGTTTTGTCCCACATGATGAAGGCGGGACCCCAGCCGCCCATGCCGATATCCGCGTCGTTCGCGAGGATCAGGTCGCTGGTGACCGGGCCTGACGCCATGTTGCGCAGCGTGACCTTGATGTCGCCAAGTCCGGCGGCGGCCGCGTGCTTCTGAATCAATTGTCGATCGACAACGACGTAGGTCGGCAGGTAGACGAGGCCGTACGGCATCGCGATGCGCACTGTATCGACTTCGGCGTGGACGGGCCCGATCGCCAACGCCAGAACGGCGGCGGCCAGGCAGATCGCGCGGAACCGGTTCATTTCGGCATCACCCTCTGTTTCCATAAAGCCCAGGGACGTTCGACCAGGCCATCGTTGGTTTTCATCGCGGCGGCGGCCTCCTTCTCGTTCAGAAAATTCGGCTTGCCAATCGACAGTGCCTGGATCTCGGTGCGCGCGTTCACCTCGGTATAGATTGCGCGGAACACCACGTGTTTCACCGATTGCGCCGCGGCGACCGAGCCGTGTCCGCGCATCAATGCCACCGAATTCGGACCGAGAGTTTTCGCCAGGGCCTGACCGATCTTGTTGTTCCTGACGAGCATGTCGCTGTCAGCGCCGGCAACTCCGCGAATCTCGAACACCGGCGGCCCGTCGCCGAGGAAGCCGGCGATATGGTTCATCGGCCTCAATTTTACGTCGGTATCGGCGAACGGCAGTACCAGCGGGAGAGTGACTGTGCACGATCGCCATAACATCCGGCCGCACTTTATAAATCTCGCCATGGATGAAGCGTTCCAGGTACGGCGACCGGCCACGCGCATCGATCGGATTGCTGTCCAGGTCGAATTCCATGATGTCGGCCGTCGTCACCAGCGCCGGCGCCATACTCCGCGACAACAGATAGCGCGAGGGATCCTTGTCGTGGCGCGCGGAGATGTGGCCGAACCCATCGACCACACCCTGATCGTACAAAATGCGATTGGCGGCGACAATGTCGCCGAGCAGCGCCGGATCGGCGGCGGGCGCGGGCTCCGCGGCGAATCCGGCCGAAATCGCCGTCGCGGCCATGGCAGCCGCGACGAACCCGCGGCGGCCGAAGTTCACGATGCAGCCGCATGGGCAGTCTGGCATGGCCGGCGTTTCCTCACTTTGTATTCCGTCCATCTTGTGGGAACATCAGCCTTGTACGCAACGCCCCGACGCCGAAAAGCCCAGGAGGCGGTGCTGGAGTCCAGGAACGCAAAGGAGCCAGACAATGGACGCACTCGATCTTCTTCTGACGCGCGAGTCGGCGATGAAGCTGGACGCGCCGGCGCCGAGCGAGGCGGACCTCGATAAGATGTTTCAAAGTGCCGTGCGCGCGCCCGACCATGGCCGCCTACGGCCCTGGCGCTTCGTTGTAATCGAGGGCGACAAGCGCGCCCGCCTCGGCGAGTTGATGGCCGATGCCATGCGCAATCGCGACCCCGGCGTCACTGAAGACATGTTGGTCCGGGAGCGCGCCAAGCCGATGCGGGCTCCGACGATCGTGGTCGCCGCGGCACGGGTGCAGAAGGGCCACCGCATTCCGGAATGCGAGCAAATCGCGGCGGCGGCGGCGGCAACGCAGAATATCATGCTCGCGGCACATGCTCTGGGGTATGGCGCGATGTGGAAGACCGGGGAACCGGCGTACGATCCAACGGTGAAGACCGCGTTGGGCCTGAACGCGGACGATGAGATCATGGGTTTTCTCTATCTCGGCACGAATACGGGCACCAGTTCTCCGGCGCCGCGGCCGGCGGCGCGCGATCAGGTGACGGTCTGGGCTGGATAGCCCCTACGCGGCGTCGTGAAAGATCAGGCCGAGAGTCTGGCGGTCTCCTGACCGGACGCGGCTGACGCCGTGGCGCATGGTCAGGCGATACGGGCCTTTCGTTCCGCGCGCGGGACGGTGATGCACGGGGAAGATCGCCGCGTCGCCCTGCGCCATTGGCACGACCTCGGCACGGGATTGCGCGCGCGGCCGTTGCTCGACCAGAAGGAATTCTCCGCCGGTGAAGTCGCGGCCCGGATCGCTGAGCAGTATCACCACCTGCAACGGAAACACCAGGTCGCCATAAAGATCCTGATGCAGACAGTTGAAGTCATCCGCGCCGTAACGCAGCATCAGCGGCGTTGGACGGGTCTGACCCGCCGCGTGGCACTGTTCGATGAATTCGCGCGCGGTCGGTGGAAACACCTCCGGCAAACCCAGGGTGCTACGCCATGCGTTTGCGATGATCGCCAGCGGCGGGTAAAATGCCTCCCTCAGGGCCGCGACCTCCGCCGGTAACGGATAGGCGAAGTAGCGATATTCGCCTCTGCCATAGGCGTGCTGCTGCATGATGATGCGTTTGCGAAACCGGACGTCATCGTCCCACATCCGCGCCACGTCACGACAGGCCGCCGCGTCCAGCGCATGGCGTACCGCATAGCCCTGGGTTTCGATCTCGCCGCCGAGTTTCGTTGGGTTCAGATCAGGTTCGGTCATGACGCGATCATGCCCAATGCCGGGCTGCCGCGCATCCCGGTTCTTGCGTCAGTTCGCCACCTGGCGCCGAAGGAAATGCACCAACGGATTGCGCGCCGGCACCGGTAACTCCGACTGACCCTCCGCCGCGAGCGGCGCCATGTGCCGATGGCGCCATGCGCGCGCGTTGAAACGCGGCGACGGGTCGATGTCCCGTATCGTGCCGGCCAGCAGATAGTGCGAGAACGGATCGACGTCGGGCGGGATCAAATCGCCATGCCGCGCGAGATACCAGGCGATATCGAACATCGCATTGGGACTGACCCGCCGATCGAGGCGATGTCGCAGGTAATGCGCCAGCGCCAGGTCGTCCTCCGCGACGTGGTATTCTGATCGATACCACAGCGGATCGAACCAGATGGTTGGACGCCTGTTCGACGCCTCGCCCTCCAGGATGTAATGCGTCAGTGGATTGATGGCCAGGCGTCCAACCACGGCGTTGGTTTCGACGTACCAGTCAGGATCGAAGGCGGTACTGGGTCGTAGCCCTCTTCTGCCGCCATACCGGCAATAATGCAGTGCGGGATCGAGTTCATTTTCAAATTCGTAAATCGGGTTGATCCGATAATACATCGAATCGATCAACCCGGATGCCAGGATCAGGGTTAAATCCGGCAGCAATTCATGTTCGGGCACCAGTGTTTCGGAAAGATAATGATCGAAGCCATCGAGCCCGGCCGAAAAATCGTCCCGCCACGGCGCCAACCGCGGCACCAGGTACAGCTCCGCGCTGGGCAGGAACTCGCCAGTGGTGCGGCGTCGCAGAAAATGCTCAAGCGACGCACTGGTCCGCCGGGATGTCGTAGGCCCCGCGATACCAGGCCGGATTGAACCATGGTGAGGGGGAGCGCCCCTCAGCCTCGCCATATCGCAGATAATGCGCCAGCGGATCGATGCCGACCCGCGACACGTCCGGATTGCGGATCAGGTACCACGCGCGATCGAACCAGCGACCGGCGTCAGCCCAGAACTCCGGGTCGCACACCAACGGATCAGTTGGCGGCGGACTGCTGCTGTAGTTCGCCGGACAGCGCCGCGATGACCCGGCTGAGCACCGGGTCCCACTCGCCCGGCTTTGCCTGCCGGAACAGCCGCGCCGTCGGGTACCACGGGGTGTCCTCACGCTCCAGCATCCAGCGCCAGTCGGCGGCTTTCGGCACCATGATCCAGACCGGTCTGGCCATCGCGCCGGCGAGATGACCCATCGATGTGTCGACCGTGATGACCAGGTCGAGATTTTCGATCAGCGCCGCCGTCTCGCCGAAATCGGTCAGGTCGTTCGACAGGTCGGTCATGCCGTTGAACGCCCGCATGACTTCAAGATCGGCGGCCGGCATCGGTTTTTGCAAAGAAACCAAGGCGGCGGGCCCGGCCTGGGTCAGCGGCAGCAACCGCTCCAGGCGCACCGAACGGCGGCGGTCGTTCGGGTGGGTCGGCCGGCCGGTCCAGGCCAGTCCGATTCGTTTCAAACCACGTGGCAACGTGGCGTCGAGGCGTTCCCGCCAGAACCGCGACCCGCTCCGGTTTGGCGAACAGATACGGCACCTTCGCCGGGAATCGTATCCGGCGTGGTGCCAAAGATGTGCGGCAGGCTCGACAGGCGGCAATGCACCGCGTGGCCGGGCACGTCGTTCCAGCGATGGCAATACTGGCCACGCCCGGAATGTCCGCGAGCAGCGGTCCCATTTCCTGGCTGCAGCCCAGCATGACGTCCTGTACGCGCTCGGCGGCCATGCCGATGTAGCGGGCGAACTGGATGGTATCGCCGTAGCCCTGATCGCCGACCAGCAGCAGCCGTCCGGTCGGGATCCGCATGCCGTTCCAGTGCGCCGAGGTCATCGGCGGCATCGTCGCCTTGCCCGCCTCGGTCAGGTTGCGCCACTCGTATTCCTGCCAACCTGGCTGGAAATCCCGCTGCGCCAGCAGGATTTGCGCCATCGCCAGATGCCCGTCGGCGTGGTCGTGCTTCAGTCCCAGCGCGCGCAGCAGGCAGGCAATGGCGCGGTCCCGGTCATCGACATCGACGAACACCAGCGACATGTTGACGAGATGATCGGCGTTGTTGGGATCGAGCCGGATCGATTCCTGACCGGCCTTCAACGCCTCATCCATCCGGTAGGTATTGCGGCACATCGAACTCAGATGCGCGTACCAGCTTGGGATGCCGGGCCGCAGCGAGATCGCCTTGCGCATCAGTTCCACGCCGCGATCGATGTCGTTCTTCATCGCGCTGACGATGCCCAGAAGCGCGAGCGCGGCGGGATAGTCGGGGTTGGCGACGAGCACGTCCTCGCAAATTCCGCTCGCCTCGCTCAAACGTTTCGCCTGCGCCGCGGACTGGGCGCGGGCGAGCGCCTGATCCGGGGTTTCCGGGCCACCTTGTTGCGCGGATGGGGCCTGGCCTGGGACGGCCGGGGTTTGCCCAGGAGCTTGCGCTGCCGGGGACTGTCCGGAACCGGGCGGCGCCGGCTGCAGTCGCGCCGCGGGAGGTTGCTCGGGTGCGCTACCCTGTGTCGAGGTCATGCTCATGGCCGGCAAAATGCCCGCGGGACATGGGGACCGCAAGCAGTAAACGAAATGGCTCGCCGGCGCGTTTTCTATGCACCGGTGATGCGATCGATCTCCGCCAGTTCCTCCGACGTCAGCTTCCAGGTGCCGGCCTTGACGTTCTGCTCGAGTTGCTCCGGCCTTGTCGCGCCGGCGATGACGCTCGTCACCGGCTCCCGCGACAGCAGCCAGGAGAACGCCAGTTCCAGCATCGTCTTACCCCGCGCCTCCACGAAGTCGCCGAGTTTTTCGGCGATGAGCCAGTTTCGTTCGGTCAGATAGCGGTCGGCGAGGCGCTGTGTCGCGGCAAGTCGCGTGCCCGGCGGCATGGGCGCGTTGCGGCGATATTTGCCGGTCAGCAGTCCACTGGCGAGCGGGAAGTATGGCAGCATGCCCATTCCGGCGGCGCGTGCGGCGGGCATCAATCCGGCCTCGGGTGCGCGGAACACCAGCGAATATTCGTCCTGGCAAGAAATGAAAGGGTTAAGGCCGCCCATTCGCGCCGTCCAGAGTGCCTCGGTGACCCGCCACGCCGGAAAGTTGGAGCAGCCAATGTAGCGCACCTTCCCTTGCCGAACGAGATCGTCAAGAGCCCGTAACGTTTCCTCGATCGGTGTGCGCGCATCGAAACTGTGGATCTGATAAAGGTCGATCCAGTCGGTACGCAGGCGGCGCAAACTGTCCTCGACGGCGGACATGATGTAACGGCGCGCGCCGCCTTGTTTCTCACCAGTATCATCCATCGGATTGCCGAATTTGGTGGCCAGGACAATATCCTTGCGCCGGTCGCCAAGCACCTGACCCATCAGCGTTTCGGAGCCGCCACGATCGCCGTAAGTGTCGGCGGTGTCGAACAATGTAATGCCGAGATCGATCGCCTTGTGAACGACGGCGCGCGTGGCCTCCAGGTCGATGCGGCCGGCGAAATTGTTGCAGCCGAGGCCGATGGTGGAGACACGCAGGCCGGATTGGCCCAGATTTCGGATTTCCATCGCTGTGCTCCCGCGTTCGGCGAAGGCCAGGATGTCAAACGGCGGTCACCTTGTCCATGTCGCCAAGCGCCACAAGTTGGGTCGGAAGGGCGCGGCGCGCGGGATGGTTAGCGTGGCTGGCTCGGCGGCGTGTGAATGGCGAACCGCGTGGGCATCGGTCGCGCGGCGATCTCGGCCACCAATTTGCGGGTCATCGCGTCGCCAAACGCCTTGAAGTCCCGCACCTCCATCACGAAACTGCCGGGTCCGCCGGTCACGTTCTCCCGATAGTACTTATCCAGCCCGCCAGGCGGCTGCACATGCGCGAACGTCCAGGACACCGGATGCTCGTTGATGATGGCGAGGCCGTTGATCGTGATGCCCGCCTTCACCGCGTCATCGCGCGCCTCCGACACCTCGCGGCCCGCGTTGTTGGTGCCGTCGCCACAGACGTCGATCGTCCGGCGCGATGCGTTGAACGGGCTCTCGGCCAGCATTCCCACGGCGCGGTCGATGCCGGCGCTGATCGCCGTACGACCCCAGTACGGAGCGCGGCGCGGCGCTCAGTTTCGCGACGAACGCCCTGGCCGATTCCGGATCTCGGATTACCATCCAGTCCAGCACCGTCTTGACCTCGAACCCGCTGGCGAACTCGACATAAGCGACCGCGATGGCGCCCAATGGCCCGCCTTTGATGGCGTTGAGCACTTGCTCACTGGTGAACGCGGATGCGTAGCCATCCTTTTCCAGGGTGAACTCGCTGTCGTCGATGCTACGGGAGACATCGGTGACCAGCACCAACGCGAGGTCCACGTCGTCCGCCGCCCGTGCACGCACCGGTGCGACCAAGGCGAACAGACACAGGGCCAGCACGATCCAGCGAACCCGTGCCATCGCACACGTCTCCGTTGAAGTGTCGGTACCCAGTGTTCGACGGGTGGGCCGCCGTGTCCAGTTAAAAACAGTGACGACTTATTGGCTGGCCCAGATGATGCGATGCATCCAGGTGATCTCTCGTAGATCGAAACTGTAGTCCGGGTGAGCCGGGTTGAGGCTTTTCAGTTCGACCCGCCGGGCCGACTGGCGCACGAGCTGCTTGGCCATCACTTCCCCCGCTGTTGTACGCACGACCACCCGGTCGGACCGCCGGATGGGCGACCCGGGGGAGACGATGACCTGGTCGCCGTCGCGATAAACAGGCTCCATCAAATCGCCGCTGATCTCCAGGGCATAGGCATTCGGATCCGCGATTTCCGGCAGGCTGACCTCATCCCAACCACCGCCAACCGGATATCCGCCGTCGTCGAAAAATCCCGATCCGCCCGCCTGAGCGAAGCCGATCAGCGGGATGCGGCGGTGGACCATCCGCTGGACGGCGCCAGGCGACAACGCCCGGGTTCCGGTGACCAGCGCGGTGAATGATTCCAGGCTGGCGCCGGTGGCGTTCAGCACCTTGGCGACACTCTCTGTTCCTGGCCACCGCTCGTGTCCGTCCGGAGTGCGGCGTTTGGATCGGTTGAACGTGGTCGGGTCGAGGCCGGATCGCCTGGCGAGGCCCGACGCGGACATCCCGTTCTCCGCCGCCAGCGCGTCGATCGCGCGCCAGATATCTTCATGTTTCATCAGCATCATTCCGGTTTGGTGCCCACGGCCCTTCGCGGGGACGCAGGCGATCTTTCCAGGATCAGGAAAACAAGACGCCTCGGATGCAGGGCAGGCGGGACGTCAAGGCGCATTGTCCTAAGAATCGCGAGCAATTGAAACAGAAAAATGACTTTCCGCGCTTGCCGATGTATGCAACCTATGGTTTAGATATTCTTTGATCCCACCATCTCCTGTTGCGAGCGTGCCATGTCCGGTCCAACCAGCCAAACTCCGTGCAAGTTGATAGTGTCGTCCGGCACTCGCGGCGCGGCGATCGCGAGCATGCCGCGCACACGGCCGTTTCGATCCGCCGAGGAAGCCTGGTTATGGACGATGGCGGCGCTGAGGGCGCGGCGGGATGGTGCCAGATACACCGCGAACCTGGGCCTGATCGGCTCGGCCCTGCGAGCCTGACGATGTGGTACGCTGCCTCGACGCGTTATACCGTCGCCGCCGAATCGACCTCGTTCATGCGCGAATTCTACGCGTTTGGGGGGAGCGGCAGATGCCGCCTAACCCTGCCTACGCCATGGAACGCTGCGACTTCCGGTTGTGGCGGGAGGCGCTCGACCAGCTGGACTGGCCGTTACGAGCCAAGGGGATTGTCGTCTGATCGCAGTCGTGTGATCGCAACCGGCGCCCCGAACGAGACAGTGGCACGATCGCGACGATCCGGTTAGGCGTCGTTTCGGCGCGTGCTGCGACATTTCCCTTGAAGAATTGAGGCGGCCCGTTTGGCGGCAGGCCATGCTCCGTCATCATGTCCGATGGCCTTGCCCGACCTCCATCGGGGGCCTGGCGCGAGGCTAAATTCCCCTTGTAGGAAATTTTCTCGTTGACAGGAATTATAACCATGGTTTAGAACCGGCTTCATCAACGGGCGAGGTGCGTCCGCTGATTGCCCAACTCTTCCCAGAACTCGATAAGGCCGCGACCAGCGATGGTGGCGGCCTTTTCCGTATGTAAGGACCAGCATCATGGCCTTCGCCATTCGTGATCTCTCCGTGCTCGCTTACGCCAATGGCTTTACTCTCTGGCACTACAAGGCAGGACCAGATTCCCTTGCCGACGTGGCGCTCGCCGATTTCTTCTCTGACGCCAGCGATATGATGGCTGGAGGTGACATGATCATGGTGTCAGGTGCCAAGGAATGCCGCCTCATTTGTATCGCGACGGCAGATGCCGGCAGGGTGCTGTCCGCGCCGGTTGGTTAAGCCGATCGATGCATCAGGCCTGGCACTCCGTACAGCGCGGTCTCAGGAATTTAAACCTTGACGCGCTGCAGTCGTGCAAGGATTTTAAGCGCGAAAGCGGCTATTCGGGTCATTTGAGTACGCGATTGCGGTCGAAATCTGAGTGACCGTCCACCATCGGGGACGCATCGGCCGCTCTCGCACGGATCGGAGCGCATCCAATCGTCGGGAAGGATTGGCCATCGAGGATGTCAGCGGCGTTCGGCGATCTCGGCGACTTCGCTGCGCCGCGAAGGAGGTAAACCGATCCTCGCCAAACGAATTCCACGCAGGCGACCCGCCTGAACGTCAATTCCCCGCCTGGGCGCGAGTACACAGCCCGGACGCGGTCACAAGGAGTGCAGCAAGTTGGCGGAAGCAATTGAGCGGTTGATCGAACTGGACGAGCAGGCGTCCGCGAAACAACACGAAAGGGCCGCGTATCAGACCCTGGTGGACGCGATCGTCGAGGCCTTGCCCGACGGCCTGATTGTCACCGACGCGACGGGGAAGGTCGTGCTTTTCAATCAAAAGGCCGAATTCATGTTCGGTTACCATCGCAGCGAGGTGATTGGCGAGCCGGTGGAAAAACTGATACCCGAGCGCGCCAGGGCTCGTCACGCGCACGATCGGGAAATGTATAACCGTTTCGATCTCAGCCAGCGGGCGCGAACGATGGGGGGCGTGGGTGCGAACCTCCTCGCCATTCGCAGCGACGGACACGAATTCCTGGCCGATATCACGCTGGCGCGGATGGTCGTGCCGCGCGGCGTATACAACCTGGCGCTGATGCGGTTCGCCCCTCAGATGATGCTTGAGGCCACGAACGAGACGTCTCGTCCGCAAGAGTCGGAATCCGACAGGCGTCAGATCCGGGAAATTGACGGCTCCGATGCAGGACTCTGACGAGTATTCAAGTTGGCTCGAATCTCGCCGATTGATTATATCGCAGTTGGCCACGATGGAAGCGGCGATACGCGACCTCAGTTCGAAAATCGACAAATTCAATGATTCGGCGCGCGAGAAGGCGATCGAGGTCGCCAAGGAAGCGCAGGCCGGGATCTCGGATCTCAACCTGCAAGTCGCCATGCTCGAACTGCGCGCGAAATTGTGGGGTGGCCTCGTTGGACTCGCCGGTGGAGGCGTCGCGACTGTCGTCGTCCAATTGCTGATGCGTGCGATTCAGCACTAATCCCGGATGCATCAACTATAGTGTGAGATCGTAACAATGATATTCAGCAACGACGGCGCTCCAGGTTGCATCCCGCGGCGCGATAATCCGCGCGCGCGATGATCATTCTGCATGACCAATTTGTTTGACACACGTGGATTCGTACCACACGGCTTTTGTCTGTCGTGGGATCTCAATCTCATGGCGGTGGTTATCCTTTCGAATGCGCTGATCGCACTGTCGTATATGGCGATTGCCGTGGTTATGGTGCAAAGGGCGATCGCTCCCGGTCCGGTGGTGCCGCGCTGGCTGTACTGGGCTTACGCGGCTTTCATTTTTTGTTGTGGCGTCTCGCATGCGTTCGATGACGTGACACTTTGGTTTCCAATCTATCGGCTGCAGGCCGTGTTGCTCGCCGTCACGGCGATGGTGTCGATGGTGGCGGCGGTGCTGCCGGTATCGATCTGGATCACGCGGGAGGCGGCCAGATGGCGACCTTGAGGATTACGCGGCATGATCCCCGGCGTGCTCGCGCGTAACGGCGCCGAGGGCGGCCCGTACAACGTTGAACTGGCGACTCCGGAGTCCCTGACGCATAAACCGGCCATGGTTTCACTCATTGCTTCCGCCCTGCTGCCGTTACTGCGCCGGATGGATCCTGAACGCGCGCACGGGATCGCGCTGTTGGCGCTGCGCCTGGGTCTCTCCGGGGGAAACGGTTCCGCCGGGGCCTTCGCCCAGGACGACCCCGTGTTGGCGGTTTCAGCGTTGGGGCTGCGGTTTACCAACCCGATCGGCCTCGCCGCGGGCTTCGACAAGGGCGCCGTGGCGGCGAAAGCGTTGATGCACCTTGGCTTCGGCTTCGTCGAAACCGGAACCGTTACCCCGCTGCCGCAGCCCGGCAACCCAAAGCCACGTGTGTTCCGCCTTGATCCGGACCGGGCGGTAATCAACCGACTAGGCTTTAACAACGCCGGTCTCGAGGCGTATCTGCGCGCGCTCGCCGTCGTGGCCATCCGCCCGGTTCCGCTTGGTGCCAACGTCGGCATCAACAAAGAAGGCGCCGACCCGGCGCGTGACTACCCAGCGCTGATCGCCGCCGTTGCGCCGCATGCCGACTACGCTGTCATCAATGTTTCCTCCCCCAACACGCCGCGGCTGCGTGACCTGCAGGGCGAGGCGCAATTGCGCGCGATCCTGACCGCGGTCGCCGCGGTGCCGGACCGGCCGCCAATCATGGTGAAGATCGCGCCGGACCTGTCGCCGGACGGACTCGCCGCCGTGGTCGAGACGTGCGTGGCGCAAGGGGTTCAGGGGCTGATTGTCGGCAATACGACCATAACCCGGCCGACGGGTCTGCGATCGCCGCTCGCGAGCCAGGCGGGAGGTCTGTCCGGTGTTCCGCTGTTCGCATTGTCCAACGCCGTGCTGGCGCGGGCGTTTCTGCTCGCGCGCGGGCGCCTGACACTGATCGGCGCCGGCGGCGTGTTCTCCGGCGCCGACGCGCTGACGAAAATCCGCGCTGGCGCATCACTGGTGCAACTCTACACCGGCTTCGCATATCAGGGGCCGGCGCTTATCCCTCGGTTGAAAGCTGAGTTGGCCGCTGGTTTGAGAGCGGCCGGTTTCGCCAGGGTCGAAGACGCGGTAGGCACTGCCGCGCAAGACTTCGTGGGACCCTGATACATGCGCCTCCTGAACGGCTTCGCCTCGATCGCGGGCGAGTTTGACGGCTTCGTGCTCGACCTGTGGGGCGTCATTCATGATGGCGTGAACGCGTTTCCGCACGCCGTCGATTGCCTCGCGCATCTGCGCGACGCCGGCAAAAAGACTCTGCTGTTGTCCAATGTGCCGCGCCCGAACGACGCGGTGCGGACCATGATGCGCCGGATGGGGATCGAGGACGCACTTTATACCGACATCCTGACAAGCGGGGAGGCGGTCCGTCGCGCACTCCAGTCCCCACCGGACGCCTGGTGGGCCGCGTTGGGCAAGCGCGTTTACCATCTGGGTCCCGAGCGCGATCGGCCGGTACTGGAAGGATTGCCACTCACTCCCGTTGCCAGTCCGGAGGAGGCTGACTTCGTACTGAACACTGGCCCGGACGATCATCGCAACCCGAGCGACATGAACGAGTTCGAGCCGATCCTGCGGGACTGCGCGAAGCACCGCTTGCCAATGATCTGCGGCAATCCGGACCTGGAGGTCATTCGTGGTGGCGTCCGCGTATTGTGCGCGGGATCGTTGGCAGTGCGGTATCAGGCACTCGGTGGCGACGTGCGCTCGCTAGGCAAGCCCGATCCGGCGATTTACCAGCCGATACTGGCGCAATTGGCGATGCCGAAGCATCGCGTGTTGGCGGTCGGTGATTTGTTACGCACCGACATCGCCGGAGCCACCGGCGCCGGCCTGTCGGCATGCTGGGTGTTGGACGGATTGCATGGCGAGGCACTGCGGCGCGCCGACGGGATCGTACGACCCGGCCGAGCTTGAGGCTGAGGCGCGCGGCATGGGACTGACGCCGATCGCGGCGATCGCCAAATTCTCCTGGTAATTGTATCGATCAACGGTCTTCGTGTGCACCGAATTGGGTCGAAGCCCGGCTGGCGGCGTCCATCTGACGAGGACGCGGGATTGGCCAACAGCGGCGGGTTGCCAGACGGGTCCGGATCTCGCGGTTGGGGATGGGTGGGAGTAAGTTCCGACGGAGCAGCATACCGATGACCGCCGATGAGCAGGTCATTCGCCGGCGTTGAAGGCTCGGGCCGGCCCGATGTCCTTATGACCGCGTAGCGCCGGCGAAGGTGCCGTCAGCGCGGTGCCGCGCGCTTCGATAAAGTCATGATTTTCGCAATAAACGCACTTAAATTCGCGGGCGGTCAGATTGATGATCTCACGAAGCATGACACACCCTGTGGCGAGCTAAAAATTCAATCCATGTTAAATTGGTTAAATTGGGGTGTCCTTCATTTAACCTCATCACAGTCGCCGTATTCACAGTCACCGTACGCGATGATGGATGAAGGGAACCTGTGCCTGGTGCCCGCATTTACCCTGAACGATTAGCCAACGGAACAGGAGTTAATCATGAAAGCCTTTAAACCAATTGTGTTCGCGGCGCTGGCGGGTTTGCCGCTCGCCGTGCTTCCCGCGATGGCGGCGACAACGGACACGACAACCACCACGACCAGCAGTCCGGCTGCGATGAGCGGTTCTTCCGCAACGCAGGGAACAACCTATTCGCAGACGACCACCCAGATGCCCCATCAGCCTCCGACCACTCACCCCGCGGCGGTGACGGGCGGCGGTGAAGCGGGCGGCGGTGGAAGCGGTGGCAGTGGCAGTGGCAGCGGGAAGTAACCCTTTTCCGTGCCAAGTGTGAGGATCGGGGCCGGCTTACCGCCGGCCCCTTTTCTTGCATGACCCCTCAGACACGCTTGAGACTCAGGAACCGTGCGAACGCGGCCAGCGTCGTGTCGGAAACGTGATGTTCAATTCCCTCGGCATCGAGTTCAGCCGATTCCGCCGGAACACCAACCGCCAGGAGCAGGTCAACCACAACCCGATGACGGGAGCGGACGCGATCCGCAAGCGTTTCGCCTGACTCGGTCAGAAACACCCCACGATAGGGTTTGGCGACCGCCAGTCCTTCCCGCTTCAACCGACCGATGGTTTTGATCACCGTGGCGTGTGACACGCCAAGCCGGCGAGCGATGTCAGTTGGCCGTGCCTCGCCGTTCGAAGCGTGCAGATCGGAAATCAGTTCGACATAGTCCTCCAGCAGCGCCCCGGACTGCGCCGAACGCGCCTTGCCGAAGCGGATCGCCTGATCCGGCTCCTCCGGCATCATCCTGGGTGTTGGATCTGCCATCCCGCGCGATCGGACCTTGTTGGCCGACTCGGTCAGGGGGACCGGGCCGGGGCCGGATCATAGTCCGGCTGTCTGTGCCAACAACACCATGTTGAGCCCGAGCACAACCATCGTTCCGAGCGCCGCGATGGCGCGGGTCGCCGGGCCGGGCGAAAACGAGCCCATGACGTCGCGCCGGAACGCCAGGAGCAGCAGCGCGATCATTGGGATGGGCAAGGCCAAACTGAGCACAACCTGGCTGAGGACAAGCGCCTGGGTTGGATTGACCCCCATCGCCACGACCACGAACGCGGGCGCCATCGTCAGCGCCCGGCGTAACCAAAGTGGCGTCCGGAACCCGACGAAATCCGCCATGATGGTCTGCCCGGCCATGGTGCCGACAACTGAACTCGAGACACCCGAAGCGAGCAGCGAAGCCATGAACACCACCGCTGCAAGCCCGCCCATCAACGGCAGCAAAGTGTGATAGGCGGTCTCAATCTCGGCGACCTCGGGATGGCCGCTGTGGAACATCGACGCGGCCATCGCCACCATCGCGAGGTTGACCAGGCCGGCGAAGCCGAGCGCGACCATGACCTCGATGTTCGAATAGCGGATGACCGCCGCTTTTTCCGCGCGGTTACGCATGGGCACGCGGCCCGGCATCAAAGCGGAGTGAAGGTAGATCGCATGCGGCATGATCGTCGCGCCGACGATCCCCACGGCGAGGGTCAGGGCGTCGCTGTCGCGAATTTCAGGTACCACCGCGTGCCAGGCGAACAGGCGCCAGTCAGGTGGACTGATCACCAACTCCACCAGGTAACAAAGCCCGATCACACCCACGAACCCGGCGATGACCAGTTCGATCGGGCGAAAGCCGCGGGACTGCAGCGTCAGCAACGCCCACGTCAGCGCCATCGTAATCCCAAGCGTGGTCAGAAGCGGCAGACCGAGCAACAGACTGAGGCCAATCGCGGCACCGATCGTCTCGGCGAGATCGGTTGCCATCGCGGCGATTTCGCTCGCGACCCACATCGCGATCGTGACCGGCCTGGGAAAATGGGCGCGGCAGAGGGCAGCGAGACTTTGACCGCTCACGATGCCAAGACGGGCGGAGAGCGCCTGAAACAGCATCGCGATCAGGTTGGCCAGCAGGACGACCCAGACCAGCCCATAACCGTAGCGCGCGCCAGCCTGGATGTTCGTGGCGAAGTTGCCGGGGTCCATGTAGGCAACGGAGGCAATGACCGCCGGGCCGGCGAAAGGCAGAAAACCGCGCAGACCGCGACGTTGACCGCTCAGGCTCTCCTGGCCCGCCCGCATCACGCGTCCCGTCAGGCCACCCGGGAGGCGGGCCGATCCAGTCGTGGATTGGATGACGGTGTCGCTCATGCGGAAGTTTTGTCCATCTTCCCCGTTGGTTCCGGCGCAACCGCGGCATCGGCCATGTTTTGCACCTCTGGGCACAGAATGTAGCCAAGGGTACACTCTGTGACAAGGGGTAGATGGCAATTGTTGGACGCGATCGGGATAATGGGTGTGTGGCGGCTGAGCGCATCGGCGCCCACGCAAGGCCTGACAAATCGAGGCAGACGCCTGGCGCGATCAGTGGCGTGGTGTCAGCCCGCGGCGAAGATATCCGATAAGGTCGACAACAGCCGGTCGATTTGCGCATCGGTCCCAACGGTGATCCGCAGGTAGTCGGATATCCGAGGAGCAGCGAAATGCCGGACGATCACCGCGCGCCGACGAAGCGCGGCGGCCAACCCCGCGCCATTATGCGCGGGGTGGCGAACGAAAACGAAATTCGCGGCGGAAGGCAGAACCTCGAAGCCAAGCCGGATCATGCCCTCGGTGAGCCGGTCACGGCCTTCGATCACGCGCGCGCGGGCGGCCTGGAACCAGGCCTCATCCTCAAGGGACGCGACAGCGCCCGACTGGGCGGGTCGGCCGAGAGGATAGGAATTGAAGCTGTCCTTTACCCGCGTGAGTGCCTCAATCAACTCCGCGTCGCCGATCGCGTAACCGACGCGCAGGCCGGCCAGCGCCCTCGACTTGGACATCGTCCGCACAATCAGCAGGTTCGCATGAGTGGCGATCAGCGGGATCGCGGTTTCAGCGCCGAAATCGACGTATGCCTCGTCGATGACCACCGGAATGTCGGAGTGTTCCTCCAACAGGGTCAGGATTTCGCGAAGCGACAGCGCGAGTCCCGTCGGTGCGTTCGGATTGGGCATGATGATCGCGCCGGCCGGCCGGCGATAATCGGCGAGACGGACTCGCATCGCGTCATCCAACGGGACCGTTTCGTGGGCGATGTCGAACAGGCGGCACCAGACGGGGTAGAAGCTGTAGGTGATGTCCGGGAAAAGCAACGACGCGTCGTGTTTGAGAAGCCCCGCGAAGGCGTGCGCCAGCACCTCGTCGGAGCCGTTGCCGACGAAAACCTGTTCAGGTCGCACCTGGTGATAGCCGGCCAAAGCCGCTCGCAACGCGGTAGCCTGTGGATCCGGGTAGAGACGCAGCGTGTCGGCCGCTTCCGCGCGAATTGCCTCCAATGCGCGCGGAGACGGAGCGATCGGGCTCTCGTTGGTGTTGAGTTTCACCAGATCGGCCATGTGGGGCTGTTCACCCGGCACATAGGGGTGCAGGTCATGCGTCAGGCTGCTCCAGAAACGGCTCATTTGCCCCGTCCATGTTTCATCAGGTTCTCGGGCCCGTCTTTACCACGCTGGAGGGTTGGCCGCCTGGCCGTTTACGTCGACCTTGCCCGGGATGCGTATCCCACCTGGCGACAAATAGCACGGTGAGCACCGGCGGACATTGGGATCCAGGGGCCGGCGATCGCGAGACTGAACCGGCCGGCTCGGGAGCGCGTCTCAAGGCCGGGCAGCGGCCGTCGCTTTGCTGACGTTCAACGTCTGGGCCAGACTGTCATGCAGCCATCCGGCGGGCATGGACGCCAGGAACCCTTTGCGCAATTCCGCGAGACGCGTTTTGCTGAGCCCGAACATCTCCGGCGTAAAAAACTCAACACTGTCGGTGAACATCAAATATGCCTGCGCCTCGTTTTCCATCACCTCCTCCAACGAGGAGTTGTAACCCAGGGAATGCAGTTCGTTTCGGATACGATCGCGCTCGGCGGCCGTCAGGGTGCGAATCCAGAATCGGTGTGTGAAGGCCGCGTACTCCGGATTGGTGAAGTACTCCCCATGCGATAGTTCGTGATGCAGAATTGTCGCGCGCGCCGACCGCGTGACGTGCTCGTCGGCGCCTACCTGAGGGATGGAAATCAACGCCGCCCTGGCGTTCGGCTCGAACCAACCATCCTGGCGGATCAGCCGTCGCAAACTATCCTCCTGGGTCATCAACCGAACGTTGTCGCGATCGCCTAGCGCGAAGAACCGCAGGAGTTCGGACGCGCCGTAGTCGTGGCCGTAATAGAACGTCTCCGCGGTGTCGCCGCTGGCACGAATTGCGGTGTCCAGTTCGCTGTCGCTCAGCAGACGGTCGTGCGGCATGCCTGACTTTTCGGAAAGGGCGGCGACCCGGTTCAGCATGTGGCCCTGATCCAGCAGTGACGCGAAGTCGAGCACGAGGATTTGCGGGTTTGGCTTGAAGCGGAACACCGTTGGATCCGGTGCGCCCGGGGCAGGCACATGGTCGAGGATCTGCTGTTCGGTAGCGGTTTCGATCCTGAACGTAACCGGATCCGCCGCCGGCGTGCGCGCGGGGGCGGCGGGCAGGGGCATCGCCGTCGGAGCCACCGAAGCGGGTGGGGCGGTTGCCGTCGAGCCAGACAGCGGTGGGGCAGACTCCGGCGTAGACGGCGGAGCCCCCGGCACCTGGCGCATGGCTACCGGTGGCGGCACGGGGGCAGACGGTTTCCACAGCAGCCAGCCACAGCCAGTCACGGCGACCAGCACAAGCAGCCCGGCCGCCGCGATTATCCGGACCGGAACCCGCGACCTGACCGGTGGCAAAGTGCGTTTCGTCAGCCGGATCGTGCTGTCATCGTCGAACGGTTGCGGCATCCTGGCGTTGCCATGATTTCGATTGGAGCCTGGATCCCCCGGGCGAGGCGCTGGGTCTGTCGAGCCAGGTTAGGCCGGGACCGGCGCTCCAGTCGAGCCGGACCTGACCGTCGTACCAGACTTCACGGCGGACAGGCGATCGCACCGCGCGGGACATCACCAGCAAACGCGACCCCGGCGCTGGCTCGGTCCCGTGGAGCGCATGTCCCTGTTACGGCTACGGGCGCTGTTCCGCGCTGGTCTGGTCAGGCGCCCAGATTTATGACCTGAACGCGCCGGTTGCGGGCTTCCGGTGTCTGCGGGGGAGTGGCGATCAGGAGATGTTCTTCCCCCATGCCGACCGCCTGCAGGCGGTCCGGCGCGACATTGTACTGACTGGTCAGATACGATACGACCGCCTCGGCCCTTTGCTGCGACAATGTGAGGTTCGCTTCGCGCGACCCGACCGTGTCGGTGTGTCCCTCGATCCGGAACCGGAACTTCGCGAGGTCGCTCGAGGCCAGTGCCTTGCCCAGTGAGTTCGAGGGATGCCTTGGCCGCCGGTGTGAGCTCAGCGGATCCGGTCGGGAAATTGACCGTCACATTGACTGAGGGACCTGCCACCGGCGCGTTCGCTTCCTGGGTCGTCGGACGAGGCCGCGCGGCGGTTCCCGTCGCCGAAACCGGCCGGCCTGCCGATGGCGCGGACTGCGCGGCGGGACTGCCGCCGAGTTTGATCCCGCGGGTGGCCCCGGTAGACAGGTTGCCGGTCGGCTTGAGCGCGTTGATGATAGAATCAGCCGATTGTTGAGCCCGCGCGAGACCGCCAGTGCTACTCAAAGCAAGTACGGCCAGGGGTAAAGCGGCGATAGGTTTCAGGAACCCGCGCATGATTGGTCCTCCCTCGGCGAAATTGGATGTCGGTTTATAATCCGACCGGCGAATAAGTCTATCCATCTGAGACAAGCCCAGGCGAGCCAGCTTCAGCGCGACCGCGTTCCCAATTGCATCGTGTCTGTCTGCTTCAACAGTGATGGTACGGTGGGGCATCGAGCAGGCGCCCCGCGCCTGGCCTGCGACAATACCGTGATGGAATCAGTAAACCCCCGCGTTTTTCAATGCCGGCAGGAAACGGGACAGGCAAGCCTCGACAGAGGTTCGCGCTTCCGCCTCCTGCTCCACGGTCGGGGCCACAACTCGCATCAGACCCTCCAGATCAGTGATCCCCGCGCGCACGGAATCCACCAGCATCAGTGCGAGCAGAGGCGTTACCAGCGGAATCCCGGTCGGCCGGCATGCCGCCGCGACAATGCGGTTCGGCAACTCCCTGGCCATCAGCCGCCGTGCGGTGACGGCGTTGAAGCGCATCGCCTCCTCTCCCGGCGCGGTCATTGGGCGGGCGGTCGGCTCGACCATTTCGGCGGCAATCAAAATGCTGATGAGTTCGGCGGGATTGTCGCGCCGTCCGACGAGACCGGGTAGCTGCAGCAGGTCGCCCACTCTTTGCGGCCGCGAATTCAACGCGCGGACGATCGGCTGATAAAAATCCCGGTTCAGTTCCGCCCGGCCCGCCGGCATGTTGACCGCATCGGGAAGCTCATTCGGCGGTTTTACCAGCGTGAGGTGAAGGTCCATGAGAGCCGCGGCACGCTCACTGAGGGTGATACGCCGCGCACCACGCACGAATATGTCATGTCGCAACGATCGCGGCAGGCATATGTCCTTGATCAGTTCCTGCATCAGAGGATCGGCGTAGCGATTGAAGATTTCGCGTTGCGGCTCGGTCATCATCAACTCGGGGAAATTGTCCGGCAGATTGCCGGCGGCGATCCATTCGAGCTTGGCCTCGCTCAGCGCCGCGGCGACGTCCATGACGAAACATGGCTGCCAGTGCGTGTTCATGAACTCGTGCGCCAGGTAGTGCACGCTGGCGTTGTCGAGCGTGTTCACCAGGTTCGCCACGCTCGGTCCGGTGATGGCGAAGTGCGCCTGGGCGGCAGCGAGGTCCTTTACGACCTGCAGCCCGGCTCGTGCCTGTACGTCGCTACGGCCCGCGACGCGCTGTCCGGCTTCCCGAATGATGCGCGCGACGCCAATTCTCTCCTGCCAGCCGGGCAACGTGTTGTAACTTAAATGCACCAGCCCGCCCGGGCGGACCTTCTGGCCGAGCAAACGCACGATGCCGGCCTGGGCGGCGGGAGGGATCCAGCTCCAGATCCCGTGCATCGTGACGAAGTCCATCTCCGGCATGTCACGCAGCGCCGGGCTGTCCTCCCAGCGTGTGAAATCGGCTTCGACGAAGGTCACGTTGGTAAGGCCGGCCTCAGCCGCCCACTCGCGCGCGCTGGCGATATGGGCCGGATTGAAGTCGACGGCGATGATGCGCCAGCTTGGGTTGCTCGCCGCCAGTGCCATCGCGCCATAGCCGAAACCACAGCCGAGTTCCAGGAGGAGAATGGGATCGTCGCCGCTCGGGATGCTCGCGGACGCGCCACCGATGATCGAGGCGATGGCCATCATCGACGGCGATTGTTGCCGATACCAACCGACCGAATACGTGATATCGGTCACGTAACCTCCGCCCCACTCGCTCATGCCGCGCGTTCCTTTGTCGCGAGGCTTTGCGCCTCGATGATTTCGGCTTCGAATACAGGCTCGGCCGCGTCGGTAAAGCGCCGCCGTCCGGGGGAGACCGGCTCCAGCCAGGTGTTCCACCCGAGCCTCGGCGCCGGATCGGCCGTGGCGTCGAGCCGCAGTGGCGGAACGCTGTCGGCCGCGAGAACCGGGTTGATGGCGAACCCGATCTCGAACCCAACGAATGTGCGAACGAGAGCGACGAGTCGCTGCAGAGCGAGGCGATCCGGTAACAACCGTTCGAACCCGGCGCGATCCAGCGGGCCGATACGCAGCACGATTTGCGCCTGCGGGTCCCACGCTCGCACACCCGCCGCCGCGTTCGCGCTGAGTTGGTTGAACTGGCCCAGGGCGCCGATCCGCGTGCGTTGATCCGGTGGCAAGGCCAGCCAGGCGCCCGCGAACTCGATCACCTCGACGGGCATTCCGAGCCAGTCGGACACCATCGCGCGAAGTCTTTCGGCGGAACGCGGCCGCATCGCGAACAGTCCGGCGTAGTGCAGCAGCGGGTCCGTCGAGATCAGCATCCGGTCTGTGAGGTGGCCGGTTCCATGCCCGGTCAGGGCAAGCAGGACTTTCGCGATCGGATCCTGTTGGGGCGGCGTACGCAGTGCCGCGGTCTCGGCGGCGCGGGCCGGTCGGTACTTCGCTCCGGCGCGCGCGAAGAAAGCGACGAACCGGTGGCTGAGCAGGTCGATGAACGCATGTAACGATGAGGATCGCCCGCGGAGCGCCTGCACGACGGCGTCGGTGTAATGCCGCGGCAGCACACCGGAAGGACCAGTCAGGCCGATCATCCCGACCGTGACGTCGGGCTTATTGCGTCCACGGACGTCAAGCACGTCAGCCGCTGGGTAGGTCAGTCCAGGCGGTGTGCGGAACCGCGCCACTTCAGCGGGGTCTTCGATACGGCGGGCGAGTGTCAGCACGCGGACGGCGGCATCGAAGCCAAACCGGCGCGGCATTTGCGCCAGCGCATCCAAAGGCGAACGCGATTTCATGGCGCGGCGGTTTGTGCCGTGGACCGCGGTGGTCCTGATCTCAAAGCCCCGGATTCGGCGGGCGAGCGGGTCACGATCGCGGACTTCGCACCGGAGGATTTCATGCCAGCACGCGAGTACCGGCACGGGCCGGCCACTTTCCGGCGTTGCCGGGACGGCCGCGCAACACCGCGCGCGTTCTGGTGAAACTGTTGACTGTTCCATGCAACGCCAGGAAGCGCTCGAGCACGCTTGCCAACAGGAATAATCCGCCGACCTGCCAGGCCCGCGGATCGAATTCCAATGTCACGTCCAGGCCGCGGCAGAACGCGCCCATCCGCCCAGGAGCACGGGCGGTCCCGGGTTGGGAGGAAACGCTCATCAGGGCTTCGATCGCCGTTGTCGTTTCGGGGGTGTCGCGGAATGCGTAGAGGCGCAGGACTTCCTTCAGTGCGTCGGCGCCGCCCGTGCCGCCGGTGACAGACAGGTGACTGAGCGACAGATGCGAGATCAGCCGCCAGAACCCGTTCTCGCGCAACGGTGGACGCAACGTGGTGGTGGGCGCCGTGACGGCGGTGAGAGCCGCGACCGATGCCGCTCCCTCGACCAGACGCAGATTGGGGCGGCCGCCGCCGTAGGGCAGGTCGGTCGGCAGATCGCGGTTCAGGCACAGGGCATCGATCGACAGCGTGGCCTCGGTGGCGACCGCCGGATCGAAGTCTGGATCGTGCGGAGTGAGAAACACCTCGGTGCCAGGCACACCCGGCGTCGCCGCGCGCCGCGTCGGGTGGTAAAATCCGCCAGTCGAGGTTGGGTCCGGGTCCGATTCCGTCAGCCGATGAAACGGCCGCCACGGCCGGGTCGAGCCGTCGGGCCGGGTTTCCCGCACCCGTTCGATACTCCAGACTTCCGCGAAATGCGGTCGCCGTGCATCCGGAACGATCCGGTATTCGGTCTGCATATGCGTGACCGAGACCGGCTCGCACCGCCTGCTGAACAGATTGACCAGCGGGACGCATCCGAGGACCATCGAATGCTGACCGATCGTACGTTCCAGTTCGGGCACCGCGCGGTCGAGATAAATGAAAATCTCCAGGCGGTTGGCGCCGGACGCCATGGTCTTTTTGTCGATGCCGCCAATATCGATGAACAGGAATTTCTCCGGAAACGCGAAATATTCGGTCAGAAGGCGGAAACCGGAAAAACCGCGTGCCGACCATGGCAGCAGCCCTTCGTCGTCGGCGAACCCAGCCGGTTCCACGACCGCGGCCGGTGCAATGACCGGATTGGAATCGGTGGCGGCATCGGCGAACGCCACCGACAGGACATGACCACCGAGCAATTCATAAAGCGGCAACGTCTGGTTCGATGGGCCTTGCAGGAAAAAGCGCAGGCGATCGACGCCCAGTTGGGTAAAGGTCATGTCTGGAACGGCGCATTTCAGCGTAATGCGCAGCGCGGCGACCGCTCCCGCGGCGGCGGGATTGGCTGGCGCGACGATGGGCAAACCGGTCAACCGGATATTCTCGACCTCGATCGGCCATAACGTCACGGGTGCGGTGGTGCGGTAGCGCAACGCCTCGCCGCGCACCGGTTCGGTTTCGATCTCGGTGCCCACCGGCCGCGTATCCGGCACCTGCAGATCCGGCGAGCAGTCCAGCCGTGCCACCATGCAGGACGGCACCGGAGACAGATAATGCGGATACAGCATTCCCAGCAGCGCATCGGTCAACTCGGGGAATTCATCGTCCAGCCGGTAGTGCACGCGAGCGGCGAGGAATGCCACGCCGTCCAGCAATCGTGCCACATGCGGATCGTCCACGCCGCCCGGCGACAGCCGAAGCCGGCCGGCGATTTTCGGGTACGCCTCGGCGAACTCGTTCGCCAACCGGTGGATCGCCGTCAGTTCGCGGTCGTAATAGGGCAGTAACGTGTCAGACATCGGAGCGAGTCTTTGGCATTAAATCGTCTCGTTGGCGCGGATCCGCACGTTGTCGTTCACGGTATCGACGATCGTATCGAAGGTGACCTGTTCCGGGGCGGGGTCCGCGTGCAGCACGGCCTCGATCCGCAACCTCAACGATGCGTCGAGCCGCTGTTCGTCGTCGGTCAGATGCACGCGCACGGAGAGGAAGCGCGGTTCGAAGCGCCGGATCGTCGCCTCGATTTCCAGTCGCAGCCGATCGCGTTCGCCCTGGTTGTTGAACACGCCCGCGGCGAAATCGGGAATGCCATATCCCACCGGCGACGACGGCAACTCGGCCAGTTCGCGCGGCGGGGATCTCCATCGGCGGCGGGCGTTCAGCAACGCCTCAAGTTCCTGGCGAACGGATTGGCGCAACTGCTGCATTGCCTCGGCGGCCGACATCGGTGGATCGCGATCGCGATCCGGCGCGTCGTCGATCAGCCGGTCCAGCAGCGGGAGCTGAACGCGTACCGTATTGGTCTGACCAACGGGGCCGCCTCTGCCACTCACGCGCCGAACCGCAGTTCGCCGATATCCATGATGGCGATGTCGTCTTCGCCGCACAGCAGGACGCGTTGACCGATGCCGCGTACCGGCCCGGCGTCCGGGTCGGTCCAGTCCGTCTCCCGGCCCATGCGCAGCAGGTCCGATGCAGGTTCACTGCCGCCCGCGTAGATCACCGGAATGTAGACGTCGCCGTCCGGTCCTTCCGCGACCGACATCGACACCCGGCGCCAGATCAGATCGCGCGGTCGCTTTGGCGGGTGGAATTCGGCGCTGAGCACGCGTTCCGTGGGGATCCAGAAGTATTTGCCGGTCGTGGTCAGCACCTCGAAATTGCCGGCGAGCAAATCGTCGGCGTCGCGCAGATCGTCGAACGGCGTGTCGTTGTGGAAGCCAGGCGTGCGCGGACGCGCCTCTTCGGCGGCGGCGGCCTGTTTCGCCGCTTCGGCCGGATCGTTGGCGCGCAACGCGACCAACGCCGCGAGTTGCAACCGCTGCACCTCGGTCGGGTCGGACAGCAGCTCCGGCACACGACCATCGCGAAACAATTGCCGCCGCGCCATATCGGCGCGGATCAGTTGCCGGAACTCGGCGACCACCATGGCGGTCGATGGGTCGATCGTCGACGCGGCGTCGAGCAATACGTCGGCGCGCTCCAGATTGCCGGCGAACACAAGGATCTCCGCCAGAAGAATGCGGGCATTGAGATCGGTGGGTGCTTTACGCACGGCATTCTGCGCGGCGGTCACGGCTTCGGTCAGTTTTCCGGCACGCAAAAGATCGCCCGCGGTTGCATTTCGGTCATGGCTTCTCCTCGCGGGTCATCGCCCGCCGAGATCGGTTACAAGTTGGAATGACGCCGCGACGTCATCGATCTGATAGTGCGGTTGCAAAAACACCGTGCAGCCGAAGCTGCCTGGGCGTCCCGTCAGTTCATGCACCGAGACTTTGCCGGCGATCAGCGGATAGCGCGAACGGGTTTCGTAGGGTGCGTTGCTACGAACGTATTGCTTGATCCAGCCATCGAGAACTTCCTCGATTTCCTCGGCGGTCTTGAAGGAGCCGACCATCTGGCGGCCCAGCATTTTGACGTAATGCGCGAAGCGAGAGGCGCACATGATGGTGTTGAGCTGGTTCGAAAGTCGTGCGTTGGCGTTGGCGGCGTCGGCGTTGGTGCCGGTGAAACGTTGCGGCACCAGCGGGCTGCGCGCCGCGCCAAACACCAGTTCGTCCGCGTACGGGATCGACGCCAGCGGGATCAGGCCGGCATCGAGCAACTCACGTTCCTGCCGATCGTTCCAGACGATCTCCACGGATTTGCGGATCCAGACGCGGTCGGGATCGGTGCGGAATGGTTCGACCGGCGTTTCATTGACGATCCCACCCCCCAGACGATCGAGGTCGGCACCGCGTGTATCTCCGGGCCAGGCGCTTTGCGCGAAGGCGCGGGCGACGACCTGGCCAAACGCGTAGCCAGCCGACATCCAGACCCGATCCTTCGCGTCCGGCGCGTACTCGGCATAGCGAAATCGGTCTTCTCGCGTGCCGTCGTCTTCCCATGGTGGACGTGCCAGAAGTCGTGGCAATGTAATGCCGAGAAACCGTGTGTCCACGCGCGTGGTCAGGCTGCGCCAGCGCGCATGTTCGGTATCGCGTAATGGGCTGGCGATGTCGGTGACCGTGGCGAGATCGGCGAAATCGTCAACTTCCAGCAGCACCGGCGATGCGCCGACGATCGTCGGACAAAACGCGGCGGCGGCGACACTGGCCAGCGCGGCGAGGGCGCTCACGTCGTCGGTCCGCGATGTTGGACCCGAGCGGTGCCGCACATCGTGATCGACGATCATCAGACCGTAGGGCTCGCCACCTGGCATGCCGAACTCGTCTTCGTAAACTTTGCGGAACATCTGGCTCTGGTCGAATTCGATGGCCCGTTCCAGATCGCGGCAGATTTCGGCCCAACCGACATTGAGGATCTTGGTCTTCAACCGCGCGCCGCTGTCCATGCCGCCGACCAGCCATCCCAGACCGCGCCAGGTTCCTTCCAGCCGGCGCAGCCGGTCATGGTGCAGGATCGCATCGAGTTGTTCGGACAACATCGCGTCGATGGCGACGATATCGCGATCGAGCAGACCGCGCGCGTCTTCCGCCGTGCCGTGCCATCCCTCGGGAAGCCAATGCGACAGCGCGTCGCCAGGCTCCGCCGCGAGAAATTCCGTCAGCGCATCCTCGAGCGCCTGATCCCGCCTGCCTAGAAAACGACCGGACAACACGGCGTCGCGGATGCGCGGACGCTCAGGCGCCGTTACTCCGCCATCGGGGAGCACCGCGAGGGCGATGGGCTCTTCGATGGCGGAGTTCGTGTCATTCACGGGCGTCGTCCGCCGGCGCCGGTTGGCTGTTCGTTAGCCTGAAGCGGCCGGAATACGGGCAACCATGCGCAGGCTGGTCGTCAGTTCTTCCATCTGCAACCAGGGCCGCAGGTAGGCCACCGCATTGTACGATCCTGGCTTGCCGGGGATTTCCTGCACCCGGACCTGCGCTTCCCGCAACGGATAGCGGGCCTTGGTTTCCTGGCCGGCCTGTTCGTTGGCGTTGACGTAGTTCAGGATCCAGCGGTTGAGCCAGCGCTCCACATCCGAAGCTTCCATGAAGCTGCCGATCTTATCGCGCGCCATCACTTTCAGATAATGCGCGAATCGGCTGGACGCCATGATGTACGGCAGGCGCGCGGAGATCGCGGCGTTCGCGGTCGCTTCGGGGCGGTCGTATTTCTTCGGCTTCTGCGCGGTTTGCGCACCGAAGAAGACCGAATAATCGGTGTTCTTGTAGTGGCACAGCGGCAGGAAACCGAGGTTCGAAAGCTCGAACTCACGCCGGTCGGTGATGGCGATTTCGGTCGGGCACTTGGCGTCCATGTCGCCATCGTCGGACTGGAACACGTGGGTCGGCAGATTCTCGACCTTGCCACCGCCTTCGGCGCCGCGAATCGCGGTGCAGAAGCCGTACTGGGCGAACGCGTCGGTAAGCCTCGTGCCCATCGCATAGGCGGCGTTCATCCAGCAGTATTCCTGATGATCCATCGCCCGCGCGGCGCCGGTCGCGTCGTACGGCGCTTCCTCGTAATTGAATTCGTCGATCGCCTTGGTCGCCGCGCCGTAGGGCAGGCGCGCCAATGTGCGCGGCATCACCAGCGATACGAAACGCGCATCTTCGCTGTCGCGGAAGCTGCGCCACTTCATGTAATCGGTGGTCTCGAAGATCTTCGCCAGATCGCGCGGCTTGGCCAGTTCGGTGTAGCTGTCGAAGCCGAACATGCCGGGCCCGGCGGCGGAGATGAACGGCGCGAAGGCGCCCGCCGCGACGTTGGAGATCAACCGCAACGTTTCGATGTCGTCAGGGTGCTGCGTCCATTCGTAGTCGCCGATCAGCGCGGCATAAGGCTCGCCGCCCGGGGTGCCGAATTCGTTTTCGTAGATCTTCTTGAACAACTGGCTTTGGTCGAATTCCACGGCCCGTTGCAGATCGCGCGACAGATCACGCTTCGACGCGTTCAGCATGCGGATCTTCAACGTCGTGCTGGTTTCGCTGTTCATGACGAGGTAGTGCAGCCCGCGCCAGCTGCCTTCCAGCTTCAGAAATTTCGGATCGTGCATGATCGCGTTGAGCTGTTCCGACAGCTTGTGATCGATCGCCGCGATCGCCCGGTCGAAGGTGCGGGTCAGGTTCTTGTCGAAGGTCACCGTCCCCGACATCGCCTGCTCGACCAGGTGTCTTCATCAGGTCCTGCGCCTGATCCGGTGCCGTCTGCTTGGTCGCCGCGACCACCTGGTCGAGGATCGATACGCCTTCGGCGGCTTCCGCGCCGGCGGCCTGGGTTGCGGTCTGTGCGCCCGACATGGTCAGCCCTCCTTTTTATCAATGCCAAGCTGGCCGCTCAGCGTCTTCAGTTCAGTTTCGTTCTGAAGCACTTTCTCGAGCAGCCCTTCCAGCTCTTCGGAACGGTCAACCTTGCTCATGAGGTCGCGCAACTTCGCCCGCGTTTCCATCAATGCCCGCAACGCCGGGACCTGCTCCGCGACGCGGGCGGGCTCGAAATCCTCGATCGCGTTGAACTTCAGATCGACCGCCATCTGGCCGCCCTCTTCGGAGAGCTTGTTGTCGACCTTCAACTTCAGGCCCGGGTTCATGCGCGCCATGACGTCGTTGAAATTGTCACGATCGATCTGCACGAACTTGCGTTCCGACATCGGCTGCAACGGCGCCGTCGGGTCGCCTGAGAAAGTCACCCATGACACCCATGACGAACGGGAGTTCCCGAACGATCGCGGCGCCTTCCGTCTCGACATCGTAGGTGATGTGAACCCGCGGTTTGCGGACTCGATTGAGCTTGTCATGGACGCTTGCGCTCATGGATCTCATTCCCTCTACCAGAATCAGGATATTCTCAGAACGACGGACATCCCCGGATCGCATTTCCGGGTCCGGCGTGCTGAACAGGCTTCAGCCACGATATTAGCGAGGCCGATCAAGTAAGGTCAATAAGTGTATGCTAATCGACCTTTGGCACGACGCGCTGTGATATTTCTCACAAGATGCCGATCACCCCCCGCGTTATTCCGAAGGCCGAATGCCGAGCGACGTCAGGATCGCCTGGCGGACGCCGACATCGGGCACCACCTCCTCCAGCAGTTCGGGCCAGGTCAGCTTCGCGCGCCGGATCGCGTCGTCGAGCGTATAGGCCAACGGTGAAGCCGGTTCGGTCCGCCGAAAAAAGGTGGCGATGGTTTCTAACGTTTTGAGGGCGTCATCGCGCGACACCGTGCGGGCGGCGGCGGAGAAGCCGCCAGGTCCCCCCGCCACGCCACCACCCGCCGCGCCATCTTCCGTCGCCGCGCCGGCCTCGGTCCCGGACTCCTCGGCGGCGGCCTCCGGAGGCGGGGCGTAGCGGACCGAAGTCGCGTGGATCTGTCGCAGCATGTCCCGTACATGCGAGGTTGAAGGCGGATCCTCACTGGCTTTTTCGTCCAGCACGACCGCCATCGCCTCCCATGCCTCGAGCGCGGCCGCGGCCTGGTCGCGCAGCCTGCCCAAGCGACGCGGCACCGGCCGATGACCTCGCGTCTTTCTCCATGTCTTCCCACGGAATGGCGCCCGCCTTGATGCGCGCGTCACGGCGCTCGGGCGGCAGCGAGGGCAGTTGTTCTGACGATTGATAAGCGAAGAAGGTGACCGGCGTGCCATCCGGCCGATCGAAGAAATGCAATTTATAAAGCGGCTGTATCAGAGAGCCTCCGCCATCGCGCCCATTGAGGCCAGTGATCGGCGCGACGCGAGTTTCGATCCCGTAATCATCAGGCATCGGAAACAGCCCATCCCAGGTACTGCTCCGCGAGACCTTTGATCAGCGAAGCACCGGCGTACAAGCCGGTAAGACCATGGCTGCGCACGTACGCTTCGGTCACCCACGCGGCGACTTCGAGGTCCTTCGTCGTCTCTTTCAGAGTTTTAAGACCGATCTCGCGTACGGTGCGCCACATCGGCGACGGGTCGCCCGCGTTCGGGTCGCCGTTATCAATCATCTTCTCGGCATCGCGCGCATCGGAGCGCGCATCGCGCAATCTGTTATAAGGTGATTGTGAGGAGAAATCTTCCCTGATATCTACCCCCTGTGGAGCGTCGCCGGGGATTGGCTCGAGGAGAGCGGCCAGATCGAACCCATCGGGAAAATCGACCATGCGCATGCCTTTCTTTCTGGACAATGCCTCAAAATAGCACATAGAGTATCGGCACGGAAGGATACGTCGATCTCGCCGGACACCGATATCAGCGATGGTATCGTCGATCGTTCCGCGTGTCATCGCTGTGTCCCCCGTCGGAAGGGGAAAAATGGCTGCCATCGATCTGAAACAACTCGTTGCCCGGCTCAACGATACGTGTCGGCGCGCGCTGGAAGCCGCGGCGGGTCTCACCCTCTCGCGTACTCATTATAACGTTGAGATCGAGCATTGGCTGGTCAAGCTGGCCGACCGCGCCGATGGCGACATGGCGGCAATTCTGCGACATTACGAGGTCGATAACGCACGCTTTCTGACTGACCTCAACCGCTCGCTCGAAAAGATGAAAACCGGCAACGGACGCGCGCCGTCGCTGGCGCCCGAAATCACCGATCTGGTGAAACAGGCGTGGTTGTTCGCCTCGCTCGAACAAGGCAGCGGCAAGATCCGTTCGGGACATTTGCTGTGGGCTTTGCTCGCCGATGAAACGCTCGCGCGAAGCGCCCGCGACGCGTCCGGGCAGTTGCTAAAAATTCAGCCTGATCTACTGAAACGCGACTTCGCCGCGATCACCGCGAACAGCACGGAAGGCGCTGAATCGGGAACGCTGGTGACGCAGACCGGTGAGGACGGCGGTCCCGCGGTTTCGGAAGGGGGCGTGCCGCGGCCGGGCGGCTCCGGAGCATTGGAACAGTTCACCATCGATCTCACCGCGCAGGCCAAAGCCGGCAAGATCGATCCGATCCTCGGACGCGATTCGGAAATTCGTCAGGTGATCGATATCCTGACGCGGCGGCGGCAGAACAATCCGATCATGACCGGTGAGGCCGGCGTCGGCAAAACCGCGGTCGTTGAAGGCTTCGCGATCCGGCTGGCGTCGGGCGATGTGCCGCCGGCGCTCAAAGGTGTCACGTTGCGCACGCTCGACCTTGGCTTGCTGCAGGCCGGCGCGGGCATGAAGGGCGAGTTCGAGAATCGCCTGCGCGGCGTGATCGATGAAGTGAAGGCCAGCCCGAAGCCGATCATCCTGTTTATCGACGAAGCGCACACCATGATTGGCGCTGGCGGCGCGGCCGGACAAAACGACGCGGCCAATCTGCTGAAGCCCGCCCTGGCGCGCGGCGAACTGCGCACCATCGCCGCCACCACATGGGCCGAATATAAAAAAGTACTTCGAGAAAGACGCGGCGCTGACACGGCGCTTCCAGGTTGTGAAGGTCGAGGAACCGAGCGAACCGATTGCCATCGCGATGATCCGAGGCCTGGTCTCGACATTGGAGAAGCATCACAAGGTTCGTATTCTCGACGAGGCGGTGAGCGAGGCGGTGCGGTTGTCGGCCCGCTATATTCCGTCGCGCCAGTTGCCCGACAAGGCGGTGAGCCTGATCGACACGGCGTGCGCGCGGGTCTCGATGAGCCAGGCGGCCATTCCTCCGGCGATCGAGGACCGCGAACGGCGCATCAGCCTGATCGATACCGAGGTCGCTATCCTCGATCGCGAAATGGCCAGTGGAGAAAATCATGGCGAGCGGCGGGAGGCGCTGCTGGCTGAGCGGACGGTGAAAGCCTCCGAACTGGTGGCGCTGCATGAGCGTTGGGAGAAAGAAAAGGAGTTGGCCGCCGAAATCACCGCGACCCGTGAAAAGATCGAGAGTCCCGAGGATACCGCTGACAAAGACGCGTTGCGCGAGACACTGACCGCCACGTCGGCGAAGTTGCGCGAGCTGCAAGGCGAGGAGCCGTTGATTTATCCGGTCGTCGATGGCGTCGCGGTGAGCGAGGTTGTCGCCGGTTGGACAGGCATTCCAATGGGCCGGATGCAATCGAACGAAATCCGCACCGTGCTCAATTTGCGGGAGACGATGGAGAACCGCATCGTCGGCCAGTCGCATGCATTGGAGGCGGTGGCTCAGGCGATCCAGACCAGCCGCGCCGGGCTCACCGATCCGCGCAAGCCGATCGGGGTGTTCCTGATGGTCGGCACGTCGGGTACCGGGAAGACCGAAACCGCGCTGACACTCGCCGATCTGTTGTATGGCGGCGAGCAGAACATGACGGTCATCAACATGACCGAGTTCAAAGAGGAGCATAAGGTCAGCCTGCTGATGGGCAGCCCGCCGGGTTATGTCGGCTACGGCGAAGGCGGCGTGCTGACCGAGGCGGTGCGACGCCGGCCGTATTCCGTCATCCTGCTTGACGAGATGGAAAAAGCGCATCCCGGCGTTCAGGACATCTTCTTCCAGGTGTTCGACAAGGGAAACATGAAGGACGGCGAAGGTCGCGACATCGACTTCAAAAACACCGTCATCATCATGACGTCCAACGCGGCGACCGATCTGATCGTGCGTCTTTGCGCCGATCCGGACACGATGCCCGATGCCGCGGGTCTCGCCGAGGCGTTGATGCCGGAACTGATGAAAACGTTTAAGCCGGCGTTTCTGGGCCGCGTGACATTGGTGCCCTATTTCCCGCTGTCGCCTGATATCATCAAGAAGATCGTCGAACTGCAACTTAACCGCGTGCGCCGGCGGGTGCGGGAGTTGTACGGCGCGCAGTTCTCCTGGGACGACACGCTGATCGATACGATCGCCGCGCGTTGTACCGAAACATCGTCCGGCGCTCGCAATGTGGAGAAAATCCTGTCGCGAACGCTGCTACCGGAGTTGTCAGCCGAGGTGCTGTCGCGTCTCGCCGAAGGCGACGCGATAGACGCGATTACCGTGGGAGTGGACACGGCTGGATCGTTCCAGTACTCGATCGTCTGACAAAGTTTCCACCGAACACTGCAAAGAGGGAGTTGTACCATGGCTATCTTCATGAAATTTGGCGACAAGAAGGGCGATGTCGATACTGATCCGTTTAAAGGATGGATCATGTGCGAGTTATTCCAGTTCGGATCCGGCCGCGGCATCGGCTCCGCGGCCGCCAGCGGCGCCAACCGTCAGGGATCGCACGCGTCGGTTTCGGAGATCACCCTTTCGAAGCACCTTGATCCGTCGAGCCTGCCGTTGTGGCGCAATTCTCTGGATGGCGACCTGAAAACGACGGTCGATTTCGCGTTCACGCGCGCTGACCAGGACAACTCCGAATATCTGCATGTCACACTGTGGGATACCGGTGTGTCGGGCTGGTCGATGTCATCTGGCGGAGACCGTCCCTCCGAAAGCGTGTCGTTGAACTTCGCGAAGATCGAACTGAAGGACATCACGCAAAGCGTTGACGGCTCCGCCGCGTCCAACGTCGCGGTGACATACAATCTCGCAACGCAAAAGGCGAGCTGATTGCCGGCCTGCCGCGTGTTCGAATGGGCCGGGGGACTTTCCTCCGGCCTTTTTCGTTTGGCGGCACTCTCAGCGGCAGAGTAACGAATGCGCGAAACTGAATCCATGTTCGGGTCGGCACTCGGACTGCACCAGCAGGGCAAACTGGCGGAGGCGGAGCGGGCCTATCACGAAGTTCTACGGCAATGGCCGGACCATCTCGACGCGACGTATCTGCTGGGGATCATCGCGCTCCAGACCCAGAGAGGCGAACTTGCTGTCGCATGCTTCGGCAAAGCGATCGCTCTGAAACCCGACCACACTGAGGCGCACATCAATCGCGGTGCCGCACTGGCGCATTTGGGCCGTTTCGTCGAGGCATTGGCAGAATACGATGCCGCTATCGCGTTGAAGCCGGACCATCCGGGCGCTTTCACAAATCGCGGTGCCGCGTTGGCTGCTTTGGGTCGCGTCGAGGAGGCGCTGTCCAGTTATGCGGCGGCCATCACAATCAGTCCGGACTCGGCGGACGCACAGATGAATTTTGCGGTCGCGCTGGTCAAACTCGGACGTCGGGAGCAGGCGTTGGCCAGTTTCGACACGGCGATCGCCCTGCGCCCTGAGCATGCGCTGGCGCACTACAATCGCGGCAATGTGCTGCGCGATCTGCGGCGATTCGACGATGCCGTTTCCAGCTACGACAATGCGATCGCGCTGCGGCCCGACCTCGCCGGGGCACACAACAATCGTGGTGCGGTGCTCTCCGATCTGGGCCGTCACACCGACGCGATTTCGGATTATGAAACGGCGATTGCGCTACGGCCAAATGCGCCTGAAGCTTACAACAACCTGGGGGCTGTGCTCGTCGAACTCGGTCGGCTCGAGGACGCCTTGGCGTACTATGATCAAGCGATCACATTGCAACCTGATCATGCCGGCGCGCACAAGAATCGAGGTGCCGCCCTGGCTGGGCTGGGGCGCCTCGACGATGCATTGGCGAGTTGCGACCGCGCGATCGCGTTGAAACCGAACTACGCGGAGGCGCACACCGATCGCGCCGCCGCGTTGACGGGCCTCGGTCGTATCGAAGAAGCACTATTAAGCTGCGATCAGGCCATTGCGCTGAAATGGGATTTGCCTGAGGCCCAGTTCAATAAAGGCGCCTGCCATATGGCGTTGGGTGATTTCGAACGCGGTTGGCCAGGCTTCGAATGGCGTTGGAAATCCAGGTTCGCCCCCGAGGGGCGCGCGCTTCCGGGTGTTCCCTGGCTCGGCGATGTCGCACCCGACAACAAGACAATCCTGGTGCATGCCGAACAGGGGCTGGGTGATTCGCTGCAATTTTGTCGCTATATACCGATGCTCGCAGCGACGGCCACCGTTGTTCTCGATGTGCCGCGTACGTTGGTGCGCCTGCTGTCAACGGTGAAGGGTGTGACACGGATCGTGACGGATGGTGATCCGCTGCCACGGTTCGACGCCTGGATTCCGATCATGAGCCTGCCTTTCGCGTTTCGCACCACGCTCGAGACCATTCCGGCATCGATTCCGTATTTGCGGGCCGACCCCGAACGGGTCGCGGACTGGAAGCGGCGCCTCGCCGTCTTGCCGGGCCGTAAAATCGGACTTGTTTGGGCCGGCTCGCCATTCAGTCGGTTGCCTCGGGCCCAGGCGATGGACCGACGGCGATCCATTACGCTAAATCATTACACCCCGCTCGCCTCGGTTCCTGGGCTTTGCCTGATCTCGCTGCAGAAGGGCGAGGCGGCATCGCAGGCTCTGACGCCGCCCGACGGCATGGCGTTGCACGATTGGACCGGCGAACTGGACGATTACGCCGATACTGCCGCGCTGGTTGACGCGCTGGATCTGGTGATCAGCGTCGACACCTCGGTCGTGCATCTGGCCGGTGCGCTTGGCAAACCGGTATGGGTGCTCAATCGTTACGATCAATGCTGGCGTTGGCTGCGCGGCCGGAGCGACAGTCCCTGGTATCCGACCGCCCGGCTGTTCCGCCAACAATCCCCCGGCGATTGGTCCGGGGTCATCCGGGAGGTCGTCGAGGCTTTGGGTCAGCTCTCTGTCATCGGCACCTCGATCGCCACTGCCGTCACGTTGTCGGTGACATCCAACGCCAGCGCGGCGGCGATCATGGATTGCGCCGGTGGAACGCCATTGTCGCTCCGCAACAGATCCGCCAGTTGCTGAAACGGTACGGTTTTGCACAAACCGTCGCTGCACAAAAGAAACCGGTCACCTTGCTGAAGCCGGCCACTGACTTTGTCCAGCACCAGATCGTCGATATCCGCGCCGATCGCCCGGGTTATGATGTTGGCGTGCGGATGACGCTCGGCATCATCGGGCGCGATCGTGCCGTTATCGACGAGTTCCTGTACCAGGCTGTGGTCTTTGGTGATCTGCCGCAGTTCGCCGTCACGCAGCATGTAGGCGCGCAAGTCGCCTGCCCACAGGCAGGCGAAATGATCGCCGCGCGCCAGGAACACGACAAGGGTAGAGGCGATCATCGTATTGCCGCCACGCCTTTCGGCTTCCTCACGCAAAGCGCGGTGGGTTTCGGCGATGCGCACGCGTACTTCGCCCAGTAACTCGGAGGCGGAGAGTTCCGGCGGCAGTGAGTTCGAGGGCTTCGGCGATCAGTCCAGAGGCGTATTCGCCCGCCTGGTGTCCACCAGCGCCATCGGCCACCGCCCACACGCCGAGGTCGGGGCGATCGACCCAGGTGTCCTCGTTGTACTTTCGTTTGGTGCCGGCGTGCGTCGCATGCCAGGAGCAAATCCGATCCGCGATCATGACACACGCTCCGTCGGTGCGAGATGGCCCAGCATGAACGCGAAGCATGCGGCATCGGGCAGAGAAGACAGTGATAATCGTGAGGCTTCAACCCGCGGGCCGCCCTCGGTCCACCACAGGCTTTGTGCGTCGTCGGTGAACCGGAGCGCCGAAGGGCAGGGCGGCGGCATCAATCGTTCCGGCGGAGCATCCTCATCCAGCGCCAGGCGGCCGGTGATTTCGACCGCGTCCAGCCACTCCGCCCAATCGTCCGCGTTCGGTGTTCCGGCGTCCGGCAACGCGGCCAGGGTCAGCGGGAAATAGCGGCCGACCTTGTCAACGCTCGGCATGATCAGTCCAATCGCCGCGCGCGCTCCGCTCAGTCCGGGAGGCAGGACAAAGCGCCAGACCGGGGCCTCCAGAAATGCCTCCAGCCAGACCTCCCCCATCAGGGCTCGGCTCCCGGCGATGACCCGCGATTGCCAGTCGTGCCACGGACCGGTGAAGTCACGCGGCAATCCAGCCTGCACGAAGTCGCCCCGCGCCGGGATTTTGCCGGTAAAACCGCGCGGGATTTCTACAGGCCCGGACATGCGAAGCCGCGCAGGAGGCCGGGGGCGAGCGGGTTGAGCACGGAGCCGGCGCGGATTTCGAAGGACGCCTGGCGGTCACCCAAGGTGAAATCGAGATTGTAACGATCCGCGCTGCCGGTGGAGCGCAACGTGCCGCGGTCGAAAAGACGAAAGAGAGCCCACGGGCCGGAGGTCTGAATGACCGGCGGACCGGAGGTGGGCGGTGGATCAAATGCCAGGCGTGCGCTGATGATTCGATTGGCGCCAGGCCATGCGACCGTCACCGGTCTGGTCGGACCATGCGAATACGTGATCTGCTGGTCTCCGAGATCGATCGTCACCTGCTTGGTCACATTATCGGCGGATAACGGCGTGATATCGAACCGGACGGACGCGTCTTTTCCGCCCGGACCAAAAAACAAATCGCGGATCGCCGCGGCGCGTTGGAACTGCGCCAGATCGCCCGCGGAAATCGGCGGCGCGACGTCGCCTGCCGGCTGGAGTTTCCAGTTCGGACCAGCGGTATTCACGAACGGCTTCAGTTGCGTATTGAAATACGTGTCGAGCAGGCCGCCGGGCGCGAACAGTTTGGCGAAATCATCCAGCGGAATGTCGTTCGTCGAGCCCGCGGTGAACGGATAGCGTCCGGCGACCGCCTTCTGGCACAACCCACCGGGACCGTCGGGTGCGTTGAACGCCTCCGTCGCCTGCTTTTTCGCCGCGGCGTTTAACTGCGCCGGAATGGCTCCCGCCGCGGGGGGCGCTGCGCCACCGCCGCCGCCCGCGGCACCCCCCGCGGCGCCAGGCGCACCTGACGGACCGCCGCCCGTGCCGCCGTTGCCGACGGGCGCACCACCAACCATCGCGTACAACCATCGCCGTACCGGCTCTGGTGCCAGGCCCGCCTGGGTGCGCAATTGCGCGATCGCGTTGCCGGCCGCTCCGGGAGCGGCGGGAGCACCCGGGGTTGAATTGTTCAGTTTCTCCAGTTGCTGCTGCAGATCGCTGAGCAGTTTCAAAACGGTGTCAAGCGGTGCGCCAGGGCCGCTGCCGACGAACTTGATGAGCGCGTCGTAGCGGACCTCGATCGCTTTCCCTGGAGATTCGGCCGGAGCCGTTTGCGCGCCCAACAAACCCTGCAACCGGGACGCCGCGCTGTTGGTTGCCGCTGCCGCCGCCGCGCTCGCCGCCGCCGCTGCCCCCGCGGCGTTCGGCGGTACCGGCGGCGCCTGCGTCAGTTTTAGTTGCTTGACGATCGCCGTCAGCATGTCGCGCATCGGCGACTGCGGCGACGACAGCAGATAGAGCGTCTGGACGCTCTCTCGCGAGTTGTTCAGCGGCGGCAGGTCGAGATCCGCCATGAAGGCATCCCAGTTCGCCGCGTATTCGTCGGTGTAGATCTTCACCACATCGGTTTGCAGAGTCAGCGCCTGCGGGCTGCTGGTGTTGAACTCCGACTGTTTGCCCAGTACCCAACTGTCGTTGGCGACCTGGGTCAAAGCACGCGGCAGCATCGGCAGCACGACGTTGTGGAAACCATCGACAGTGTAGAGACCGGGCAGACCGTCTCGCATGTTCGCGCCGGAATGCCGGGTAAAGATCGTGGCGCCGGAAACGCCAGCCGCATCGGCCGGAATCCAAGGCGGCAGCGCGGCCGCTTCCGGTGAGTTGCGGATGACCTGATAGACCCGTTGCGCGAGCGAGACGCGCGAGAACGTGCGTCGCGCTTCGTCGACCAAAGCACCATCGAGTGTCACGTGCGGCAGGGGTTGATCCAGTAACGCATCAAGATGCGCCGCGAGACCGTTGCGCACTGGCTGACCCAATGGCCCAGGAAAGGCGGTCTGCCAATCCAGCTTCATCCACGCCTTGATCCACGAACGATCCAGCGGTCCGGCGGAGCCGAGCATCAGATAGGTTCGTGTTGCTTCATACAGAAACGGAGCGTCGGTGATTCGCGCGCGCATCTGGCCTTCGAGACGCCAGAGCAGTCTGGGCAGAAAGATGTTGCTCAACGCGTTGGCATAGATCTGATCGGCGCCGGCGCCGAGTTTGCCGGTCTGCGACAGGCCAGGGAACCATTGCGTTTCGGTCGCCGGCATGTGCGCGCCGAATGGCAAGGCGCGCGCCATGTCGAGCACTGGCGCGACTTTGGCGAAGTCGGCGTCGTTGACCGGATCCAGTGGCAGCGCCTTCGCCGCCGCGACATAAGCCGAAACGGCGTTGTTCTCCGACGCGATCGCGCTCTTGTTCGCCGATTGGGTCTGGATCAATGCCGCCGCGCCAACCAGAGCGACAATCGCGGCCAGACCCGCGGCGCCGAGACGCAGCATCCAGGCGCGCTTCACCGCGGCCGGATCGCGTGAGACAAGCATCGCCTCGCCGAAGATCACATCCTTCAACAGACGGGTCAGGAAATAACTCTTGCCGGCCTCGGGCCGAAGCGACGGCGCGCGCTGCTGATCGATGCCGAAACCGCGCGCGAGCGCTCCGGTCAGGCGATCGATCGGGGTGCCTTCCTGCGTGCCGGAAGCGAAATAAATACCGCGCAGGAACGGCGCGGATCGAGCCGCGTGCCGCCAAACGCCTCCTGCACGAACTCCGTCAGCGGCTGTTTCAGGCTGCCGACCTGCGCGGGAAAGCCGGCGATGGCGACGCGCCGCTCCGGTGAGCGTTCCGCCTGCAACCGATCCACCAGGCGTTGGTTCAAACGCTCTACCAGCAGATCGAATTCCGTGGCGAAGGCGCCCGTACTGCCGCCGTCGGTTTTGTTCAGCGGGAACGTCGTGCCCCACACCGCGCCGCGTTTTTCGCGGTCCAGGTCATCGAAGAATTCCGAGAATCCGGCGAGCAAATCCGCCTTCGTGAAGATCGCGTAGACCGGCATCCGCACGCCGAGCTGGTCGGTCAGTTCCTTGATGCGGCGGCGGATCGCTCTGGCATGGGCGAGCCGCTCGGGCGGCGGCGCGGCGGCGATGTCGGTCATCGAAATCGCGATGATCACGCCGTTCAGCGGCTGCCGCGGCCTCGTGCGTTTCAGCAGCGAGAGAAACGCATCCCAACCGGCTTTATCAACCGCGGAATCGCTGTCCTGCGTGGTGTAGCGGCCGGCGGTGTCGATCAGAACCGCGTCGTCGGTAAACATCCACTCGCACATGCGGGTGCCCCCGACGCCGGCGATCGGACCTTGGCCCATCTCTCCGGCGAGCGGAAAACTGAGACCGGCGTTCAACAAAGCGGTGGTCTTACCGGCGCCGGGTGGGCCGATGATTGCGTACCACGGCTGCTGGTCCAAGTAGCCGCGCGATTTGGAAGCCTTCTTCAGCAACGTCAGCGCGTTGGTCAGTTTGTCGCGCATCGCCGCGACTTCCTCGGCGGACGCCGCGATCGACGGATCGGCGGCGGTCGCGGTCACACCGGCCACCAACGCGTCGTCGTTTTTCTTGCGCCTTCGGTCGAGCCAGAAGTTCACGCCCGCCCAGATCACGACCAGGACCGCGATGATGCTCGCGCGGGGGATCCAGGATTCGAGGAACGACAGGAACGGTCCGAAGTACCAGATCAGCAGGCTGATCAGGACGACACCGAGAAAGGTCAGGAACCAGCGGGACCCGAAGAAATTCAGCACGGCGCGCATATTTAGCCTTGCCTCCGCAGCACGACCTCGATGCGCCGGTTCTGATCGCGGCCTTCCTCGTTCGCATTGGAGGCGATCGGATCGGCGTCGGCTTTGCCGACCGCGGTGACCCGGCCGGGATCGCCCAGAGCTTTTACGATCAGGTCGCGCGCGGCTTCGGCACGAGCGGTCGACAATTGATAGTTGGACGGAAAGCGCACCGTGTGGATCGGCTGATTGTCGGTGTAGCCGATGACCTGACCGGGCCCTTTCTCTTCTTTCAGCGCGTTGCCGATCCGTTCGAGCAGACGATAATAGCCCTGATTGATCGTGGCGCTGCCGGACGGGAACATGCCTTTGTTACGGATGCGCACGATCGGCATGGCGTGGTCGCCGATCACGGTAACCAGGCCCTCATCGATTTCCGGCTTCAGGAAGACATACAACGGCTCGGGCGGCGGTGGTTGCACGACCTCGGGCGGGCGTACCGGCGCGACGCGAGTGATCGCCGGCATTTGCGACAATGGGGCGCTCAGCATCGCGGAAAACGTCTCATCGGACGATGCGTTCAGGCTGGAGGAAAACCAGATGAACAAACCGCCGATGACCGCCAGACGCCCCGGCCAGCATGACCCAGATCGGCACCACGGCGCGAGCGGGTTTATAAGGCGAGTTCACGCCCTGCCAGTGTGGCGACAACGCGGGATCGGTCGCCGCGCGCTGCCGGGAAATCATAGTGTAGAGGTCTTCGCGGATGCGATCGACCTCGCCCGGCCGATGCGGCGGCAGCCGATATGGCCGAGGAATCCAAGGCTGAGGCAGTGGTACATCAGTTCCAGCACCGGCAGGTAGGTCGCGGGCGCGGCTTTCAGGTCCTCCAGAATCCGGAAAAATCGTTCACCGGAGCGGACTTCCTGATGAAAGGTCGAGACCAGCGAACGCGCGGCCCAACTACCCTGGCTACCCCACGGCGTGTTCAGCACCACGTCGTCGATGCTGGCGCATAAGGCGTAGTGCGCGGGACGCAGTTGCTCGTTCGGAACGCCGGCATCGCGCGCCGCGGTTTCGAACTGCCGCACCTGGCGGACTGTCCGCTCGCGCAGGTCCTCGACGTTTGGGGCCGACAAGGTCGTGCGCAGACGCCCGAGCAGTTGCAACAATGGGGCAGCCGCCATGATCAGCGGATTAAGGCCAAACTGAATCGTTTCGGCCCCGCCGGTGACCGGCGCGGCCTGCATCGGCGCGTTGTCGAACGCCGACGCACGCGGCGGAGGCGCGGTGCCAAACCCGCTTGCCGGCGGCACGGCGGCGGGTTGGGCGGGCGCTCGCCGCCCTCCCGGTGCCGGCCGGATGACCGTTTTGTCGGAATCGTCTGGTTCGGCGAAAGGATCGTCGCTCATCCGCGGATCGCCCATAGTTCAAGCCGGAGATTGGGAAAATCGCCAGACACGAAAATGGCGAAGCCACCCGTGTTCTGCATCTGAGCCCAGTGAGGACTGCCTCGATCGAGTTCGAAGTAGGTTGCGCCGGCGTAGAAGGGGAGTTGGCGCGGCGCGACCGGCAGCGGTCGCACGGCGATTCCCGGCAGCGCCACGTTGACCAGTTCACGAATGTGCTCGACCGCGCCGATCTTGACCTGGGTTGGAAACAACCGTCGCAGCGTTTCGGCTGGCATGTCGCATTGCACTGTCAGCACGAAATTCGACGCGCGCAAAATGGATCGATCGGTGATCGGACCCACGCGCACGCCGTGACGGGCTTCGCGCAACGGGATCGGGATCGCGGTCTGCTCCAGCACCGCGGACAACGCCCGGCGGAGGTCGGCGACCACCGGAGCAAAGCTGCGTTGCAAATCGTCGTGGCGATAGGCCGGGTAGGAATTTGGCCGCCGCGTTTCCAGAAAGGTTGAAAATTCGCCAGCCATTTGCACGAGCGCGGTATAGAGCGTTTCTGGATGGATCGAGGCGGCGTCGGCCCAATGCGACACCACCATCTGCCAGCCGTTGATCGATTGCAGCAGCAGAAAGTCAGCGACCTGCGCGACGCCGGCCTGACCTGGGGCGGTCATGCGCGCGGCCAGCGCCTCGCCACGCTGGTTCAGCATCCCGGCCAGTTCGGCGATCAGGCCGGCCAGGGGTTGCACCGCCGAACAAACCAACGCCGGCGGGATCCATCGTTCATCGAGGATCACGCGCCGGTCGGCGGTTACCTCGGTGACGCGGGCCAGCGCGATGCATTGATAGCCCGCGCGTTCCTCGGCCTCCAGCATGTAGCGCAGACGCGGACGGCCGACCTGCAACTCAGCGGGAATGGGAGATGCGGACTGCGTGTCGTACGCCTCGAACGCATGAGCGCCGTAACGGCCTTCTGAACCGTCGTCGGAGACTTCAACACCGCCGGCCTGGCGGATCGGTAGCGCCAGATACACCAGCGCATTCCGTGCGGAATCCGGGACATCAAGGGGCGCCGGATGATCAGCCTCGCCGGGCAACATGAAGGGCGTGCCGTCCTCGAACATGCCCGATGCCGATGACAACGCGAAACGACCGGTGCCGAGAAGGTCGCGATCCATCGCGTAATCGATCATGCCCCAGGGATGCGGGCGCAGTGCCCGGGTGACACCGCGGACAAGCGATTCCGTCCAGCGATCCTGCTGTTGGAAATGCTGGGTCCGGAGGAACATACCCTCCCGCCAGACGACGCGGTTGGACCAACTCATGGATCGTTCTGCCTCCTGGGCCGGTTTTGCCGCCTGCGTGCATGATCGCGCACGGTCAGGGGGAAGACCAGCACCCGTTCAACGGTTTTCGACGGCGGCGCATGGGATCATGCGTCATGACCGATCATGCCCCCCGCGCGATGCCTGGGCTGTGACGTTCTTCATACCCGGACCTGATCCGTTCATTGGCACCGGGTACTCGAAAATCGAGCATTGTGCGCGCCGCGGTGGTTCTCGGGCCGCGGCCGCGCATGGGCGGGTGCGCGGATGTCGTTATCGTGGTTCTCCCCCTCTATTTCAGCGTCACGGCAAGTTTGCCCACAGTCGCGGTCAGTGTCGTTGGTCCGCTCGCCGCCGCCGGCGCGGTCGCGCGCCATTGAGCGTGGTCAATATCGCGATACATCACGGCAACGCCGATCGCGGATACCATCGGCTTGAGGTTGATTGTCACGGTCTGCTTGTCGGTCGGCGCGACGAGAAATTCCTGTGAACTCGTGGCTTCCTCGGTACCAAGAGTTTTCGCCTCGTTATCCTTGAGCGCGAATACATCGGATTGGGTGAACTTCGCGGTGCCGGTGAGTTGATAGACCCGAACCGCGACGGGCGCAGGGTTACCGGCGGGGTCTGGATTTTGGCCGGCGGTGCCGGCGATGGTCAGCGTCAGCACCGGCGGTGGCGGCGGTGCCGCACCGCATCGCGCCAGAGCGAGCAGTCCCACAATGCCCAGGAGAAGGCGACGGTTCATGGAGGTTTCCTTTTTGCCGTTCATTGAGGACGTTCCCGTAGCGAGATTTCGTCCAGCGCGCGCTCATAGGCACGCGCGAACGATTTGCCGAAGATGCTATCGAAGTCATCGACCAACGCCTGGACGACGGCGGCGTGGCGCGCCTCGAACGCGTCCCAGGCCCGGGCTTTTCGTTGCGCGGGCAGCACGGCGATACCGCCCTGGTCGGACCCGGCGCGGATTTTCTCCGGGCTCAGTTCATCCAGCATCGCGCGTACCGCGACCTGCATCGCGGCCATTGTCGCGAGTTCATGCAACCGCAGATCGCGCAACGAGTCCTCGATCGCGGCGGCGGGCGCCATGTCCGTGCGGCGTCCGACGCCGAGCAGCGCGGTCAGCGCGTCATCATCGTTGGCGGAGAACTTCAACGGATTGTTGCCGCGGGCGCGGATCATGGTTTGCTCGATGCGGAATTCGCCCTTGATGGTGGCGCGAGCGATCAGCACCTGACGGAGGCCGGAGACCAGGGCCCGGAACGCCTGGCCCAGACCGGTCATCATCGCCATCGGGTCGGCAGGCGTGGCGCCGCTGAGTTCGGCGCCCTTGAAGAACGCCGCGAGCGCGCTGGCATTGTCCATCCCCGGCGCGGGCTGCGACGATGCCGGGGCTCCGGCCGGCGTTGACGGCCGCGACGGCCGCATGTCAGGGGATGGCTCGGCGCGTGGCGTATCCGTGGGTTCGTCGAACGGAGAGGCAGCGAGGTCGGCTGCGGGCGGTGTGGACGCTGGCGCCTTATGCGGCGCCTCCGCGAAGGGATTCGCTTCATGCGCCGGCTGCGGTACCGCTGGCCGCGGTTCGCGCTGCCGCACGACTGGCGGAGCGACGGTCGGCGGCATGGGGGCAGGTATCGCCTCGGGTGGCGCGGCGACCGGCGCAAGTGACTCCGCGGGGGGCGAATCGGGAAGGAATGGCTCCAGCGGGGACAGCGCCGGAGCGAACTGGTTCAGTGGGACGGCCACCGACGGCCTGGGTGGCGCTGAAGGAGCCAAAAGATCGGCGAAATCGTCCGGTATCTCGGCTGGTGCGGCCTCGAGTGGAGATGGCTCGAACGGCGTGGCTCCCAACGGGTTGGCTGGAGGCGGAGAAATCCCCTCCAACAGGTCCTTGTCCCAGTCGTCCGGAAGCAGATCGTCGCCTGGAATGATCCCGCCCGTTTGAGGCGCCGAATATCCGGCGATTGGCGGCGGGATCATCGCATCCTGCATCGACGACGAATGATCGGACTGCACGGGACCGCGAAAGCCGCCGCCGAACGCCGGCTCGTCGTGGTCCGGCGCCAGCGGGTCGAAATCGTGCGGCAACTGCGCGCTCGTCGGCGCGATGCCGAGGTCCGGATAAGCTGGCTCATCGAACGGCCGGCGCGCCGCGGGGGAGGGTGCGAGCGGATCATCGGCGAACGGATCGCCAAATGGGCTCTGCACGGACCGCGCGCCCGCGCCAAATCCGCCGCCCATCGCACCGCTGGATCCGGCCCGGTTCATGTCGGACTGCGCGGCCTGGTCGATCAGGCGGATTTCAATTTCATAGGCGCCAAGACGCAGCCGATCGCCGTCACGCAACGCGCGTGTCGCGCCACGGCCGATCGCCTCCGGCTCGGTGTTCAAATAGGTTCCGTTTGTGCTGGTATCCGCCACCTGCCAGCCGCCACCGCGAAACGCCACGGCGAAATGACGTTTGGACAATAGCCGTTCCGGATCCGGAAGTACCCAGTCGACGTCGGGTCCGCGGCCGACGTGGAATTCTCCTCCGGATACCGTGCGAGCCTCAGGTGCGACCTGGTCCGGACACCGCAGGACGGTCATCGAGAGTTGCATTGGCGTTACCCTCTGGCTTGAACGATCCGGTTTTGTCGGTCAGTTCCGTAAATGCCCACCGCATGAATGGCCAGCCCCTGAATGGCCGCCCGCCGGATGGTCATGCATTGAACGACCATCCGCTGAATATCAAACAATCATACGCCCATCCGTAAGCTCCGTCCGCTCCGGTCATCTCCATCGTGGCTGTGTCCGGCGTTTCACGGGCCGGACATTCGGCGGCTGCCACGAATCGCGCGGACGGTCGATCACGGCGCCTCGGGCGGCATCCGTCCCGGGCCGCCGGCAGCGATATTACGACCACTTTCCAGAAAGCGCTTCAACCGCTCGGCGTGCCGCGTCACATCGCCGCGCGCGGCCGATAACGCCACCGCGCCGGCGACCGCGCTCCCCGTCGCCGAAGCCGGAGGCGGTACCGCGGGCTGTCCCACCGGCGACATCGAATCGCCACTCCAGAACGCCGCGACGCCGGCCCATGCCTCGGGTGTCTGAAAGCCGCTGGCTTCGGCGTGGGTCATCGCGGCGCGCCGCTGTTCATCTTTTTGTTGTCGCACCCACAACTCCGCGGTCTCCCGCGCCAGGCGATCCGGCTCCGGAAGATCGGCGGGCGCCGTGTTGGTGGCGCACATGCACGCCCACCAGACGCTTTCGCGCTTCGGCAAAGCGTGCGCCATCATCCGCACCGCCTCGGCTGCGAACCCGGCGGCTTCCAGCCGAACGATCGCGTCCGCGACATCCGCGCAACCAAGCAGCGGCGCCTGTGCCTCGGGTGTCAACGTCGCGCGCTCCAGCACGATCGCGAGTTCCGCCCCGCCCAGTTTGATCAATGTGCCCGCCATGTCAGTTGATCATCGTTATCGCGCCTTTGAGCGTCAGCATCACGCCGCCCTTCACCGATGTCATCAGCCCACCCTTGATGTCCGTCATCATGGTGCCATTGATCTTGACCATCATGCCTTCGATCGCGACGCCCGTCGGATCGATCTTGATCGAACTGGGACCGACCTTCAATTCGATCGACTGCATCGCTTCCATGCTGATCTGTCCCAGCGATGCCTTCACGGTGACATTGCCAAGCCCCAGTTTCAGGTCGTAGTTCCCCATCGAAACGTCGGTCGATTGATTGCCCATGCTGACTTTCAGGCTGTGGTTGCCCATGCCGATGGTCTCGGCGTGATTGCCCTGGGAGACCTCGAACGTGCTGTTCCCCATCGAGATTTTCGTAGCGGCGTTGCCTTTGTCGATGGTTGAGCTGTAGTTGCCCTCTGTCACCTCGAACGTGTGATCTTTCGTGATCGTGATGGTCTGCTTGCCTTTGACGGTGATCGTCTCATCGACCTTGACCAGGACGACGCGGCAATTATCGACCGTCAGGCTTTCGTCATGCTCGACCTCGGTCGTCAGATCCTTTTCCGCGTGGATAAAAATCAGCTCGCTGCCCGATTTATCGTCAAACGTCAGTTCATTGAACTTGCTGGTGTCGCCTTTCAGGCTCGAGCGGGTGCGAATGCCGGTTTTGGTCGCATCGGACTTCGAGTAGATCGGCGCCGATACACCGTTGTACAGTCCGCCGATGACGATCGGCCGGTCCGGATCGCCATCGACGAAGGCGACCGCGACCTCGGTGCCGACCCGGGGTATGAACTGCGTGCCCCAGCCGTTGCCGGCCCAGGGCTGGATGACGCGCGCCCATATGGAGGCACCGCCGCTGGCTTCGGCGCGCCAGTCCCAATAGAAGCGGACTTTCACCCGTGCGAGGTCATCGGTGTAGATTTCTTCGCCGCTTTGCATCTTGATGGCGGTGGTTTCGGTGCCGCCGGACCCCTTGGCGTCGTTGCCGTTGGTTTGCGGCCCCATCACCAGCGCCGAGTGGATGCCCTCCATTCGAGGTCTGGGCGTGACGATCGGCTGGCGCCACGGCGTCGCCGCCTTGAATGCCTCAAATCCATTCCGATACGAAACGTTGCCCTCGTTGCTGATCCAGGACGTGTCCTCGATGACGTGATGGACGGCACGCAACGCGTAGCCGCCGTCGTAGGAACTGGCGGGAGAATTCGTCATGGTGAATTTCCCGCCGGGCACCAGCGCGCCGAAAAGGCTGGAACCGTGATACAACGAGGTCGCCGCCTCGGCCGCCTCGATCTGGAATTTGGAGCGGCCTTCGACGATGGTGTTCTGATTGGTCAGCGCGGGCCACCGGTATACGTCGCGGGCATCGGCGCCACCGGCCTTCAGCACGGTCTTTTGCTGATTGTACAGCTTGGTGCCAGGGTTTTCCGGATCGTAGTCGCCCATCGCGTAGGAGCCGGTGGCGGTATGCACCGGCGGCTTCCAGTCCAGAATTCCATCCAGGTCGTTGTCGTTCATCGCGAGGTGAAGTGTCGCGTTGGGAATGTCCTGAAAGGTCGCGTTTTTATCGGTAACGATCAGGGTGTGCTTCGCCGCCGTATGCTCAAAATAGTAGAACCAGCCTTCTTGCTCCATCAGCCGCATCGCGAAGGCGTAGTCGGATTCGTTGAACTGCACCGTGTAAGGCCGGCTGGCGGAGGATGAGACCGAGAATGTGACGTCGGTCAGGCCGGCATCCGTGAACATCGCCGTCAGGATGTCCTTGACCGACTTATTTTGATAAACCCGGCAGTCGATCGTCTGGTCCAGAAACCATAACCTGGGCACGACGGTCAGCGCGTAAAGCTGGAACAAATCGCCCGCGGTGGCGCCGCGCAAAATGCCATCCGGTCTGACCGCATGCGCGATGCCGTGAAAATAGCGGACGGGCCCGTCCGCATCGCGCAAGGTCACGCATATTGGCTGATTTAATAATTTATTCGGATCAATCACGCCGTCCTGGCTGACCGCCACGATTTCGAATCGGAACGGGCGGCTGATACCCTCGTCGGCGGCCATGTAGGTCGGGATCAACTTGTCGCCGCCCAAGGGCGACGTCATCGATATCAGGGCCTTGTCGCGAACCCAGTCCACCATTTTCGTTGGGCCTCATATGGTCCGTGGGTTGAAAAGGGATCCGTTCCCGGCCGGTGCGATCAGTATCAGATTTGAGCGGCCTCTGTCGATAGCGAAACCAGAATGGCGGCAGTCCCTATTTTGAGCGGAGCGCCATCGGCGGGGCGGGTCCTGACCATGTTAAATCCATGATCGATTCTCCGCGCCGCCTTTATGTCCTGGCTCCTGGTCAGGCTTGTGGCTTCAAGGATCATGCACCGCGGAATGGTCCGCTGGATCGGGTTCGGGTCAGATGGGACAACGTCAGGGCGCGCGAGGTGCCTCGGGCGAGCCGCGCCGTGACGGTCAGTCGCACGACAATCAAACTACCATAATCGGTCGTTAATCGGGTTGCTACCATCCAGCTGCGAGCGCCATGATGGCGGCATTGCGGAACGATGAGTTTTGGCGATCGGAGAAGGGTGATGACAACGATCACCGCGGAAAATTTGTACAGCTATCACGGACAAACAAACCTCGCTCCGGGGCGGCTGTTTTTTTGGGTGCTGATGGACCAGACCGCGGAGCACTTTGGCCTGAAAGACATCGCCGCCATCTTCGCGATCGTGGCCGGACAGCCATGGTTGCTCACCCGCGGTAAATTCGGCGGCGCGACACCCGGCACATCGATCGCCTCACTCGCGGCGCGGACCGCGCTCGACGTTGAGCTTCCGTTTCGTTTGCCAATGATCACCGGGGCGTCCCTCGGTACTTTGCGCATCGCGTTCACGCGCAATCTCGGTGCGTTCGTCGGACGCACCATCCCGATCGTCGGCTGGGTCGTGCTGGCCGTCGATGTCTCCGAGATCCTTTGGAAGACGATCACCGTTTACAACGCGATCGTGAAAACCGAGGACCGCGTCCTGTGAGCGGACCTCATCACGATGAAGCATCGGAGATCGAACCGGTGATCGCGTTCATCCGATCCCGGGTGCCGGGGCCTCGGCCCGCCGAGATCACCGCCGCGACCGATCTGCGCACCGGCCTCTGGATGATCTGGGAGGATGCCGAGAAGCTCATCGCGGCGTTTTTCGACACGTTCCATGTCGCGCCGGGCGACTTTCAGTTGGCGCGGTACTTTCCGCGCGAGGGCGGCCTGCTGACCGCGCTGATCGCCAGCATCGCCGGAAAAAAGCCAGTCATACCGCCGCGGCTGACGGTCGGAATGCTGGCGAAAGCGGCTCGTGATGGGGTGTGGCGGAGCGAGGTACTGGAACGGCGACCCGATTGACCGCCGTGGTGTCAAACACACCGCTGGAGACGATGCCCAGTACGCCTGATCACACTGTCCGCGCGTTGCTCTCAGGCGCCGCCATCCGTCGGATCGTTCCCGTTGTACTATGACCCTCGCGCAAATCGACCAGTAGCACCTCGCCGCCCCAACCGCGCACCAGATCGCCGCCGACTACCTGATCCACGGTGTAGTCCGCGCCCTTGATCAACACATCGGGCCGCAGTTCGCGGATCAGTTCCAGCGGGGTGTCCTCGTCGAACAGCACCACCATGTCGACCGGCGACAGCGATGCCATGACGATCGCGCGCGCGTCCTCGTTCTGCACCGGCCGGGTCGGACCCTTGAGCCGGCGCACCGAGGCGTCCGTGTTCAACGCCACGATCAGCCGGTCGCAACCCGCGCGCGCCCGGGTCAGCAGGTGGACGTGCCCGGGATGGATCAGGTCGAAGCAGCCGTTGGCGAAGCCGACCCGCAGGCCTTGCGCGCGCCAGGCTCCGGCGAGGTCCTTCGCTTCTTCCAGGCCGCGGACCTTGCGTCGGTACGGCGATGGCGTCGGTGTGCAATGCGTTCAGCAGTTCCGCCTGCGCCACGGTCGCGGTGCCCGGTTTGCCGACCGAGATACCGGCGGTGACGTTGGCCAGCATCGCCGCGTCCGGCAGCGACGCGCCGGCCGCCAGCGCGACGGCGAGCGCCGCGACCAGCGTGTCACCGGCGCCGGAGACGTCGGCGACCTCGCGCGCGCGGGCCGGGAAATGCATCGCCGGTTTGCCGCGGCGGACCAAGGTCAGGCCTTTGGCCGAGCGGGTGACCAGCACGGCCTCGCCGCCGGTGGACTTCCAGCGCCGCGCAGCCGGCGCGATCGGCCTCGGCGTCGAAGGCGGCGTCGATATGGGTGGCGACGCGGACCTCGAGTTCGTTAGGCGTCAACACCGTTACCCCGCGATAGGCGCGGAAATCCGGCCGTTTCGGGTCGGCGATGACCGGTTTGCCATGGGCTGCGATCAGCTCCAGCAGCGCGGCGAGGACCGCGTCGCACAGCACGCCTTTGGCATAATCCGACAGAATGACGACGTGCGGTGTCGGCAGCGTGGCATCGATTCGCCGCAGCAGGGCGGCGGCGGTGATCTCATCCAGATGGCGCGGTGGTTTCCTCATCCAGACGCAGCAACTGCTGGGCGCCGGCAATGAACCGGGTCTTGGAGGTGGTGGGCCGGCCCGGCGCCACGATCAACGCCGCCTCGATCGCGCGTCTCCGCTCGATCAGGCGGGTGACGCGTGACCGGCATCGTCGTCGCCGATGACGCCCGCCAGCACCGCCTGTCCCCCCAATGTGACGACATTCATCGCGACGTTGGCGGCGCCGCCGGGGGTATCGTGGTGCCGGGTGGGCCGCAGCACCGGGATCGGGGCTTCCGGCGACAGCCGTTGAGCGTCGCCAATCCGGTAGCGGTCGAGGATCACGTCGCCGATGACCAAGACTCGCGCGCGGCCGAAATGGCGAACCACGCCCGCGAGGTCCCGGTCGTTCGGTGGGTTCGGGCGGGGAATTCGTCATGGTTGCGGTCCAGTTGGTCGTCGTGGCGAATGCCGTGCGGTAGAGGAGGTGGCGGCAGCGAAGCATGTGGGCGTCAGGCCGGTTGGGGAAGGTGGCGCGATGAATACGGCCCCAACCCTGGATAGCACACGGGTTTTGCCGCACCCGCGAAATTTCATCCGGACACCGTCCGATCCGCGCTTCCTTTGGCGGCCGGTGTCGCGTTAGAACATGCCTGCGTGGGGTTTCGCCGCACCGCCCCGCATCGCCCCGTCCCTCGCCGCTTCAAGGGGGTATCGTGAACTACTTTCCGCCGTTCGAGGTGATCCGTCGTTCGGTCGATATTCAGGCCGTGCGCGGCGACTTCGGGTCAATATGTCCTACGAGGATTTCGTTGACTTTGAAACTTGATGATCAGCGGCATCGATGGTCGATGAGGAGTGGTGCGCCGCACGCTTACGACGATATCGGCCAGGCGATCCGGGCCGGCAGCATCGTCTGCGCGCCAGCATTTCGTCAACGACGGCTATTTCGAAGGGCCGCCTGCCTGCCCGATCCGGGTTGATTAAGCGTGGTATCTGCGCCGTTATCCCGACGTTGCCGAGGGAATCCGAAAAGGTATCCTGACTTCGGCGCAGGAGCATTTCGAAATGGATGGCTACAAAGAGGGACGGCTTCCCTTTGAAATGTGATCGTCGGGGTGAAGTGTGATCCTCGGGTGGAACGATGAGCTCGGGTGAAAGCGACGACAGAGCACAGTGATCGGCGGCTGAACCATGGGTCGCGGGTCGGCCCCCGAAGGTGCGTCGTTCAGCCGCGCGGCCTGACGTGACCAGGGTGTGACCCGCATCCTAAACCGATGCCTATAAGGGCTCCAGACTGTCCTCGATCTTACTGTCCTCGATGTAATCCAGGAAGGCGCTCACCTTCTCATGGACGAAGAAATCGCGGGACCGGGGGCGAGTACGGAGGAGGAGGCCCTCAAGGCGCGTGACGCGAGAAATCGCGACATATGCCTGGCCAGCCGCGAAAGCGCCCTGGGAGAGGTCCACAAAGACCTTCTCGAGAGTCCGTCCCTGCGCACGATGGATGGTGATGGCCCAGCCGAGCACGAAGGGGTATTGCCCGTATTCGTCGGTGGTCTCTTCCGAGAGCTGGCCTGAACGAAGCGTAAAGCGAACCTTCTTCCAAACATAGGGCTCGACGCGAAGCTCGCCTGTTTCATCTTGGACGATGACTCCATCGTCCTCGAGTCTGGTGATCGTTGCTAGGCTGCCGTTACTCCATCGGTGTTTTGGGTCGTTTACCGTGAACATGACGCGGGTTCCAACTTTGAGCGATAGCTCGCGCGGTGCGGGTAGCTCGTCGTCATCGAGCGCCTTGGCGAAGTGCCCTGAGGCGACCGCTGCGTAGATGTGGGTTGGCCCTTGCAGGGTGTCGAAGCGGTAGCGGTTCAAGAGCTGAGCTTCGTCCTTCTTCGCCGTCAGCACAAGGTGGTCAGCGGGTGGCTTGCGGCCTTCAGGGAGGACTCGTGACTGAAGGAGGTCAAGGTCGGCAACAGTCACCAGGCCGCTACGGCAGCGGTCGAGGGTAGCGAGGAGCTCCGCCTCATTCTGGCGGAAGACCCGAGTGAACTCTACCCGCCTGATCTTTCGTGCTCGCGTGCGAAGAACCTGGGACGAGAAGAAGAAAGGACTCTTATAGCGCCTCTTGAAGAGCTCCCCGGCGGGGGTGTAGGGATCGGGCTCGACTGGCGGAAGTTGGTAAGGATCGCCGAAAAGCACGAGGCGAGCCCCGCCGAAGGAAAGACGCGGCTGATTCTTCGCCATGCGCATTCGCCGGTCGACCTCGTCGAGGAGGTCCGCACGGACCATGGAGATCTCGTCGATGACTATCGTCTCGACTTTTTCGAGGAGGGGGTAAAGGCGACCTTCCCGATCGGGATCGAGAGTGGTCTCAAAGTGGGTCTTTTCGTTGGGGTCGATCCAGAAGAAACTGTGGATTGTCTGCCCGCCGATGGTGAGGGCCGCCACGGCAGTGGGGGCGAGGAAGACTGCGTTACGCGGTCGGATTTCGGTCTTGAGATACTGGAGGAAGGTCGACTTTCCTGTGCCGGCGCGCCCGGAAATCCAGATGAAGCGTTCCTTCTCGTCCTCCATCAGGGCGAGGGCTGTCTTCATCTCCTCGGTCAGAATAATCGAATCCAAAAGCGCCTCACAGGATCCTTATGGTCAGCGTTGGAAGGGCGTGACCATGTTGTAGATTTGAAGATCGAAGATAGCATGCCTACCGCACTTCAGGCATCAGGGCGCGGTTATATTTAAAACGAAAACCGAATCCTTTAGATTGCGGGACTTGTTTATAAATCCTTACTAGCTGGAGCATTACTATCCTTGGGCACAAGTTTATACATGTCCTCGTTACAGATAATAATAAATAAACAAAGTTATTTATTCTAGATTCCAG
>CAVRDN010000013.1:0-7107 GCA_963719675.1 uncultured Alphaproteobacteria bacterium
ATGCGGCTCGTTCCGTGCGAATCCGACATGGCCGCGCCTGGAGACGTCCTCGGAACCTCGCGCGATCGCCAACCGCTGGTTCTCCCGACGCGCCGCGCATCGCCCGGAGGTCGCGTCAGGCGCGCACGACCAGCCGAGCAAGGCGCCGGCGGTCTGATCGGTGCCGCTCCGTTCATTCCTGTCCTCGTTGTGACGACGACGCCCAGATCTTAGCGGAATATCAACTTTTTGACGGCATCGTTCCGCACGCGACGGCGTGGAGTGTGGATGTGATTTGTCGTGTTGACCGTCTTCCCGGTGTCTCGCGCGGGGTCCGTCCGCCTGGAACGCGCGTGGGTCAAGGTCAGGCGTCCGTGCCATGACGCACGGCTCGCGCACCTTACCCGCGGCGATCAGCGGCGAACTTGTCGCGCTGTACAATGCGGGAGAATGGGCACGATTGGTCGCGGTCGCGGACCAGGTGACCACCCGCTTTCCGGGTCAGGTGTTCGGCTGGCGGGCCGCGGGCAAAGCACTGCTGCGGTTGCGCAGGTTGCCGGAAGCGATTGAGCGGCTTTCACGGGTGGTCAAACTCGCGCCGGGCGAAGCCGACGCATACAATGATCTCGGCAGCGCGTTGCACGATCTCGGCCGCGTGGATGAAGCCCTGACCGCCTACCGCCGCGCCGTGAAGTTGAACCCGCGCTCATCGGAGGCGCATTCGAATCTGGGCCGCGTTCTATGCGATCTGATGCGGCACGAGGAGGCGGTGACCTGCTGTCGGCAGGCGATCGAACTGAACCCCGCGTCGGCCGTGGCGCACAACAATCTCGGCTCCGCGCTGAGCGGCGCCGGCCGGCCGGCGGAGGCGGAAGCCTGCTATCGCCTGTCGCTCACACTCATGCCGAGGTACCTCGAGGCTCTCATCAATCTGGCAAGCACGCTCGCCGAGCTTGGCCGGTGGGCCGAGGCGAAAGCGGGATATCGGTTGGCGGTTCAGGTGCATCCGGGTTCGGGCATCGCGCACAATGCCCTCGGCCGATTTCTCAGCCGGCTGTGCGAGGACGACACCGAGGCCGCGCAGTCGCTGGAACGTGCGATCGCGCTGAACGCCGCCGATCCCAACACCTACGCCGAGCTTGGCAACATCCTTATGCGCCGGCGGCAAACCGACGCGGCATTGGCCATGTTCAGGCGCGCTCAGCAATTACAGCCGCTCATCACGTGGCGTGCCAATCAGCCAATCGCCGCGTTCTCCGCGGTTTTTCTGGATACGCCGATGGGCGGATCGACGCCGGTCAACTACCTCGCGGGGAAAGCCCCGTACGACCGGCACTTCCATTGCGTGATTCCGGATACGCCAGTGGACGTGGATCTGCTGCGAGAGAAGGCCGACGTCGTGTTCAACATGATCAGCAACGCGGATGACGGCCAGGAAACTTTGCTACTCGCTCTGGATCTGGTGCAGCGCATCGACCGGCCGACGATCAATCATCCGCGGTTGATCATGAACACCGACCGCGAGACCATGGCGCGCCGCCTGTCGGCGATCCCCGGTTGCGTCGTCCCGAAGACGGTGCGCGTGGCGGGTCCAATCCTGGCCGAGGCCGCGGTGGCCGGACGTTTCGAGGACTTCAACCCGCCGGTGCTCGCGCGGATCGCCGGCACGCACGGCGGCGACGACTTCGACAAGTGCGATGACTGGGCCGCGGTCGCCGATTTCGTGGCGAAACGGCCCGACGCCAATCATTATTTGATTGAATATCTCGATTATCGCTCAGACGACGAATTGTTTCGGAAGTATCGGGTGATCTTTATCGACGGAGAGATCCTGCCGTATCATCTGGCTATTCACGACGATTGGAAGGTGCATCATTTCCGTACCGATATGGTCAATCATGCCTGGATGCGGCTGGAAGAAGAGCGCTTCCTTGAGAATATCGGCGGCGTTTTCAATGCGGCGCAGCAGGATGCGCTGCGTGCGATCGCCCAGGCGACCGGACTCGATTATGGCGGTGTTGACTGTGGCCTCGACCGCGATGGCCGGATCGTGGTGTTCGAAGCCAACGCATCGATGCTGGTCCACGACGAAAAGGATGCCGTCTATAGGTATAAGAACCCATACGTCGCCCGGATCAAACACGCTTTCGACGCGATGGTCTCCCGCCGTCGCCGCGGCGTTGAGCGGAATATGGTGACCGTTGTTCAAGCGAACGCGTCACCCGGTTAACCCCGGAGTCATCACCCGCCGGCTACTGACTGGTTTCCAACCGCCAGTCGCGGTAGCCGAGGAGAGCGCCCGTATGACGAACCCAGATTTTCAACACTCGCTGGACCCTGTCGATTGGGGCGAGCTTCGGCGTGACGGCCATCGCATGTTGGACGATATGTTCGACCATCTCCAAACGTTACGCGAGCAACCAGTCTGGCGCGCGCCGACGCCTGCCAGGCTCGGCGAAATTCGTGAGGCATTGCCGCGCGCTCCCACTCCATTGGCTGACGTGCACGCGCAATTCCTGCGAGCGGTCCTGCCGTATTCCAGCGGCAACGCGCATCCGGGTTTCATGGGTTGGGTTCAGGGTGGCGGCACGCCGGTCGGGATGTTGGCGGAAATGCTCGCCGCTGGCATGAACGCGAAATCTCGGCGGTCGCCACCACATGGCGATCGAGGTCGAGCGTCAAATGGTCGCATGGACACGCGACCTGTTTGGCTTTCCGTCAACCGCCAGTGGTCTCTTCGTAACGGGCACATCGGCCGCCAACTTCATGGGCGTGCTTGTCGCGCGCACGCGAGCGTCTGGCCCGTTGGTGCGCGGCCTGGGCGTGGCCGCGACCGGACCCAAACTGACTGCCTACACCTCCGCGGCGGTGCATGGTTGCGTCGCCCGCGCGATGGAGATGGCGGGACTCGGCCGTGACCAACTTCGCGTCATTCCGGTCGACCAAAATCACCAGATCCAACTGGCGGCTCTCGCTCGAGCGATCGCCAACGATCGCGCCGCCGGAATGCAGCCGTTCCTGCTGATCGGCACGGCGGGAACCGTTGACGTGGGCGCCATCGACGATTTGCCGGCGCTCGCCGATATCGCAACCGCCGAGCATCTCCATTTCCACATTGATGGCGCTTTCGGGGCGCTGGCCATACTCGCGCCTGAACTCGCACCGCGCCTCGCGGGGATGGAACGGGCCAACCAGTGGCATTCGATTGGCACAAGTGGGGCCAGGTTCCCTACGATGCCGGTTTTTTGCTGGTGCGCGACGGCGAGTGGCTCCGCCAGACGTTCGCCGCCGATGCTGCTTATCTGCGGCGTGCCGAGCACGGGTTGGCTGGCGGCGAATGGTGGCCCTGTGATTACGGGCCCGATCTTTCGCGCGGGTTCCGCGCCCTGAAGACATGGTTCACCTTGAAGACATATGGCGCCGATGCGATCGGACGCGTTATCGCCGGAACGGTAGCCTTGGCCCGGACCCTGGAGGCGCGCGTCGCGGCCGAGCCCGAACTGGAATTGCTGGGCCCTGTGCCGCTGAATATCGTGTGTTTCGGTTACCGAAGCGCCGATGCCGATCGACTGAATGCCGCCATCGTGGCGGACCTGCACGTTGCGGGGCGTGTGGCTCCATCGGTAACCACCATTCGCGGGCGGACCGCCATTCGCGCCGCCATCGTCAATCACCGAACCGCTACCGAGGACCTCGATGCGCTGGTCCATTCCGTGCTCACGCTGGGCCGTGCGGCCCGGGCTCGTCTGGCCGCGTAAGCCCGCCAAAAACACGCGGCGTCCGGATCGGCCGGCGTCCGGGAACACTGGGTGACTCGTGGCGCGATATCCCGGGGGGCCTGTCGCGAAGGTCGATGACCGTTCGGTCAAACAATATCGGGGCGGCGTACTGACGGGGAATGTCATTCATGGGAATTCTCCAGGCTGAGCCCGATGATGGTGCCGAGGATCCCTTGGTGTCGCCTGGTTCGGCCGGGATCATCGGGGTATTGCTCGATCGATTGTTGACTCATCCGCCTTCCGAGGTCGCCGCGTCCCGGCAAACGGACGGAATTCTCCCGGCGCTCAGGACGGTTCCGTTCGGCGAAGTTCTGGCCGCTGTTGAGCGCGCCCAAACGGATCGCGGCCCTCTGGAATTGCCTGGCCCAGGTGCGGCTGTCCATGAGGTTGGCCAAATGGATATTGGTCGCCTGGCCGCCGGACATCCGGAGCCGGGCTATTTGGACCCGGTCGGTCACGGCGATCATGCCCGTCGCAGCGCGATCGCATTGTATCAGTGGTGGATCGAGGCCAATAACGATTTGCCATTACTGTACGCGGCGTGGTTCAATATCGGCGTGTTGTACGCTCAGGGCGGGGACACCGGCAATGCCGTGATCGCCTATGGCAACGCACTGACGATGCGGCCGGATTTGCATTTCGCGGCCATTAACCTTGGCCTTGTGCTGGAAGCGACCGGCGATCCGGAGCGCGCGCTGGCGACGTGGCGGCGCGCGGTTCAGCCGGACGCGGTGCGGGTCGCCCTGGAGATCCAACAGGGACGCCTGCTGGAGAAACTCGGTCGTTTCGACGAGGCCGAGCGGGTGCTGTATCGAGTGTTGCTCACCGACCCGGCGCAACCTGACGTCGTGCATCATTGGATGCATCTGCGTCAGAAGACCTGCCTGTGGCCGGTCGCGGCCACCGATGTCCCGGGCATTTCGCCCGAGGAACTGGTGCGCAACGCCGGCCCACTCAGCATCTTGGCGCTCACCGACGAGATCGACCCGCAACGGGACGCCGCCGCCGCGTGGATCGCCCGCAAGACCGAGCCAGCACCGCGCCGTCTCGCTCCAGCAACGCCGTATCCGCGCGAGAGGATCAGAATAGGCTATCTCTCATCCGACTTTTGCAGTCATGCCATGTGCTATCTTATTACCGAACTGTTCGAACGCCACGACAGGCATCGTTTCGAGGTTTTCGGCTATTGCTCAAGCAGAGATGACGGCAGCCAACTGCGGCAGCGGGTGCTCGCGGCCTTCGATCAGTATCGTCCGGTGCGGGCACTGTCGGATGCGAGAACCGCCCAGCTTATTCGTGACGACGAAATCGACGTATTGATCGAGCTCAACGGCATAACGGACGGCAGCCGCCTGCCGGTCCTGCGCTGGAGGCCCGCTCCCGTTCAGGCGACCTATCTGGGGTTCATCGGTCCGGTACCGTTCCGGAACTCGACTTTATGCTGTGTGACAACATGGTTATTCCGCCGGAATACGCGGCGTCGTATCAACCGGCGCCACTGGCGGTCGGCCGGATTTACCAGGCCAACGACAGCAAGCGGACGATTGGTGTTCCGACGTCGCGCGCCGAAGCCGGATTGCCGGAAGATCGGTTCGTGTTTTGTTGCTTTTCACGGCATTACAAAATCACCGAGGAATTGTTCGCCGCGTGGCTGTCGATTTTCCGACGGACGAACCGCTCCGTGCTATGGCTGGCGACGGACAATGCATATTCGCGGGCGAACCTGCTCGAGGCGGCCAAACGCGCCGGTGTCGCCGAGGAACGGCTCATCTTCTCCGACCGAGTCGGGCCGGATCTTTATTTGCGCCGCCTCGGTCTGGCCGACCTGTTCCTCGACACTTTTCCTTATAACGCGGGCACGGTGGCCAGCGACGCCATTCGCATGTGCCTGCCCCTGGTCACGCTGTGCGGGCGGGCTTTCGCCTCTCGGATGGCCGCGAGCCTGTTGAATGCGCTGGGCGCGCCGCGCGGGATCACGACCAGTATGGCGAAATATGTCGAGACTGCTGTTGAACTCGCGAATAATCCGGTGACTTACGCGGAGTACCGCGCGCTGTTCACCACCTCGGCGTGGCAGCGGACAATCGGAGACATCGCCACTTTCACCAGGGAGTTTGAAGATACCTGGTGCCGCGTGGTGGATACGATGCGCGGAGGTCCTGGGCGCGGGCCGTCGCCCCTGAAACGTTTTCGGCCAGGGCGCGCGTCATCCTGGTCGGTGGGCGGGACGGGTTGTCGCGCTCGTCGCACTCAATCGGCTGAGCGCGGACCGCCATGTCTTCGATCCGATAGTGACGGCGATGTCGGCAATGCAATGGCATTCCGAGACTGTCACGAACGAGATCTCCGCGAAAGCAGGCGTCAATTTCATATCGGGAGTGGATTTTGTTTACTTCTCCTTAATTTATTTCGTGGCATCTTCCGCTCAGGCAAAAAAATCTTGCCGTCTGTAACTCACGAAATCGCGGAGTTCTTCAGATGGCATTGTCCAATTACACGCTTGCATTCCGTGAAAATGCTTCGACAAAAAACTGTCGTCATGTATGCAACCCGACGACAGGTAGACCCTCATGACAACTTCAAATTACACCCCCTCGCAAATCGCGGGCATGAGCACCAGTGCGATTGTGGCTCTGGGCTCGGCGATATTTCAGGGTTTTACCTCCACACAGCTGGCGGCCATAACGGCGGCGCAGGCGAAGGCGCTGACCGGCGATGAACTCTCGGCGCTGACCACGGCGAACGTGGTGGGGCTGAGCACGGCGGCGGTGGCGGCGTTGGGCTCCGACCAGGTGGCGGCGCTGTCGACGGCGGCGGTGGGCAAGCTGGGCTCGGCGCAGATCGGCGCGCTGACCACGGCGGCGATCCCCGGGCTGACGGCGGGCGAGGTGGCGGCGCAGATCGGTTCGTTCAAGCCGGCGCAGATCGCGGCGGTGGGCACCGACGCGATCTCCGGACTGAGCACGGCGCAGGTGACGGCGCTCTCGACCGCGACGGTGGCGGCGCTGACCACGGCGCAGGTGTCGGAGGGACTGACCTCGACCCAGGTGGCGGTGCTGAGTTCCGCGCAGGTGGCGGCCTTGTCGGCGGCGCAGGCGAAGGCGCTGACCGGCGACGAGATCTCGGCGCTGACCACGGCGAACGTGGTCGGTCTGAGCACGGCGGCGGTGGCGGCGCTGGGGTCCGACCAGGTGGCGGCGCTGTCGACGGCGGCGGTGGGCAAGCTGGGCTCGGCGCAGATCGGCGCGCTGAGCACGGCGGCGATCGCCGGGCTGAGGGCCGGCGAGGTGGCGGCGCAGATCGGTTCGTTCAAGCCGACGCAGATCCCGGCGGTGGGCACCGACGCGAT
>CAVRDN010000014.1:0-19459 GCA_963719675.1 uncultured Alphaproteobacteria bacterium
TCACGACGGTGTCCGTGGACGCGGTGCTGATCCTGGCCGCGGGTATCGGCAGGCGCATGCGCGGGGCGGCCCGTTCGCGCCGGACGCGTTGGCCTCCGCGATCGACGCGACGCGGGGCGCGATCCTCACCGACATGAAATCCCCGGGAGACTGGCGACCGGCCGGCACATCGTGCCAATGAGATCGCCTGGCCCGGAGACCTGACACATGAACCCCGAAGCAACTGCCGTTCGACGCCGAGGCGATGCTCGCCGGCCTGCGCGAGTGGGTCGAGTGCGAAAGTCCGACATACGATCCCGCCGCCGTCAACCGCATGATGGACATCGCCAGCCGGGCGCTGATCCTGGCCGGTGCGCGGATCGAGCGGGTCGCCGGCCGCCTGGGGTTCGGCGATTGCGTGCGCGCGACGTTCCCGCATGCCACGGCGCATCGTCCGGGCATCCTGGTGATGGGCCACCTGGACACCGTCCACCCGGTCGGCACCCTGACGAAACTACCGTTCCGGCGTGAGGGAAACAAAGCCTGGGGTCCCGGCATCCTCGACATGAAGGGCGGCAACTACCTGGCGCTGGAAGCGATCCGCCAACTCGCGCGCGCCGGCGTGGTGACCAAACTGCCGGTCACCGTGCTGCTGACCAGCGATGAGGAAGTCGGCAGCCCCTCCACCCGCGACCTGATCGAGGCCGAGGCCGCGCGGCACAAATACGTGCTGATCCCGGAACCGGCCCGGCCCGACGGCGGCGTGGTGACCGGCCGTTACGCGATCGCCCGGTTCAACCTGGAGGCGACGGGCGTGCCGAGCCATGCCGGCGCGCGGCTGGCCGAGGGCCGCTCCGCGATCAAGGAAATGGCCCGCAAGATCGTCGAGATCGAGGACATGACCACCGCCGACTGCACCTTCAGCGTCGGCGTCATCCACGGCGGGCAATGGGTCAATTGCGTCACCACGACCTGCACCGGCGAGGCGCTGAGCATGGCCAAACGACAGGAGGATCTCGACCGCGGCGTGGCGGCGATGCTGGCGTTGCGCGCGTCCTCGAACGAGGTTCAGTTCAAGGTGACCCGCGGCGTGACCCGCCCGGTTTGGGAGCCGAACGCGCGCGGCATGGCGCTCTACGAGGTCGCCCGCGACATTGCCTCCGGGTCTGGGCTATCGCATCAATCCGCAAAGTTCCGGTGGCGGATCGGATGGCAATTTCACCGGTGCGATGGGCGTGCCGACATTGGATGGTCTCGGTGTCGCCGGGGCAGGGGCGCACACGCTGGACGAGCACATCATGATCGACAGTCTGGCATATCGCGGCAAGCTGATGGCCGGCGTGCTGGCGGCGCTGGAATAGTCCGCGGCCGCGTATCACCGCCCATGCGTCGCCGGCCGCCGATCGGCTCCATGCTCCAACCCCTCGATCTCCGTTTCCATCCTGGGCAGCAGCACATTCAGCGTTTCCGTGACCGCATCGAGTTTCGGGCGCAGATTCACCGTCCAGGTCCGCACCGGAACGTCCCATTCCCGCAACGACTGAACGTTTCGGTTGTAGTCGTTCACCCGATGGATCAGCATGTAGACCTGCGCCGCGATCGCCGCCCCAACACGTCGATCCGATCCAGCGTCGTCATGAAAATTTCCGGCAGCGGGATCGTCAGTTCCTCGGCATGCGGCGGCGCCTCGTCGGCGCGGGCCCGGCCGATCGTTTGCATCAGACCGTTGCGGATCCGTGCCGTCGTGTTGAGGTCTCGCAGCACCGGCGCGATCGCCGCCGCCAGCACCTGCCGCCGCAATGCGCGCGCGGCCTCGGCGCGGCGATGATCGACCCGCTCCTGACGCAGCGCGATCCCCACCGCGGCTCCGGCGGCCGCCAGCGTGCCAATCCCCTGCACCCAATCCGACAGCTTCTGATCAAGTAACCACGTGGAGAGTGACATGCTCGTGATCCGGCCATTCGGCCCGACAAGTGGCAGATCATCGCCGCGCGGGCAACGCCGGAAGGGCACGCCGCACGGGAACGCCACACGGGAAGGAGAGAGCGGAATTCCCCCGTGGAATGCCCCCGTGGAATGCCCCCAGGGGCCGCCCCAAGGAGCCGCGCCAGGAGGCCGCCATCGGGAACCCGCCCGGACCGCGGCAATTCCGGCAACCGGTGGTATGCTGACCTCCCAGCCCATGCTTTCCCTGGAGTGCCCTCCGATGACCGACTTCGCCGACCGTGTCTGGCAAGGCACCACCCCGCTCCGCGCGGCCATCCACGCGTTGCCGTTCAACACCGAACTGGCGGCCGGCACGCTTTCGCGCGAAACATTCCGCTTTTATATCGTTCAGGATGCGCTCTACCTCGACCAGTATGCCCGCACCCTGGCGCTCGCCGGCGCGCGCGGGCCCGATGGCAAGATCCTGCGCGAGTTCGGCCACTACGCGATCGAGGCCATCGCCGTCGAACAGGCGCTGCACGAACGCTACCTCACGGAATTCGGCGTCGATCCCGCCAGCCTCGCTACCGCCGAACCATCGCCGGACTGTCTGGGCTACACCAGTTTCCTGCTGGCGACCGCGTATCACGAACCCTGGGAGGTCCTGGTGTCGGCGCTGCTGCCGTGTTTCTGGTTGTACTGGGATGTCGGCACCTCCATCGCCCGCGACGCGGCGGCGGACAATCCGTATCGCGCCTGGATCGATACGTATGCCGATGAGGGGTTCGGCGAGGCCGTGCGCGGCGTGATCGCCGCCACCAACCAGGCGGCCGACGCCGCGGGCAAGGCGGTCCGCGACCGCATGACGACGGCGTTCGTCCGCTCCTGCCAGTACCGAGTGGCTGTTCTGGGACGGAGCGTATCAGCGGCGCTCCTGGCCGGTTTTCGCGCCCTCGCCGCGTCGCGCGAAGCCAACATAGCTCCCGGCCATTGCATTCCGCGGCGTGCGGATGAATCTCTGATCCATGTCCGCCGCTCCCAACGATCTGTTCGGCCCCGACGCCGCCCCGGAGGTGAAGCCGCGCGGTGCTCAGTCTCGTGGCGATCGGCCGCTCGCCGACCGGCTGCGGCCGCGCACCCTCGATGAGGTCGTCGGCCAGGATCATATGCTCGGCCCGGAAGGCGCGGTGACCCGCATGCTGGAACGGGGGTCGCTGGCGTCGCTGATCCTGTGGGGCCCGCCGGGGGTCGGCAAAACCACCATCGCGCGGTTGCTCGCGGCCCGGGCCGGGCTGCACTTCGTCCAGCTCTCGGCGGTGTTTTCCGGTGTCGCCGACCTCAAGAAAGCGTTCGACGAAGCCGCCCGCCGCCGCCGGCTGGGCGAGGGGACCTTGCTGTTCGTCGACGAGATCCACCGCTTCAACCGCGCGCAGCAGGACGGGTTTTTGCCGGTCGTGGAGGAGGGCACGATCACGCTGATCGGCGCCACGACCGAAAACCCGTCCTTCGCCCTGAACGGTGCGTTGCTGTCGCGCTGTCAGGTGCTGGTGTTGCGCCGCCTCGACGATCCCGCGCTGGATTTGTTGCTTACTCGCTCCGAATCGGAACTGCATCGAACCCTGCCGCTCACGCCGGAAGCACGCACCGCGTTGCGCGCGATGGCCGACGGCGACGGGCGCTATCTGCTGAACATGGCCGAGCAGATCGCCGCTCTGCCGGAGGACACCGCGCCGATGGACCCTGGCGCGCTGTCGTCGCTGCTCGCCCGCCGCGCCGCGCTCTACGACAAGGACCGGGAAGAACACTACAACCTCATCTCGGCCCTGCATAAGTCGTTGCGCGGGTCCGATCCCGACGCGGCGCTGTACTGGTTCGCGCGCATGCTCAACGGCGGCGAAGACCCGCGCTACATCGCCCGCCGGCTGGTTCGTTTCGCCGCCGAGGACATCGGCATCGCCGATCCGAACGCCCTGACCCAGGCGCTCGCCGGTTGGGAAACCTATGAACGTCTGGGCTCGCCGGAAGGCGAACTGGCGATCGCCCAGGTGGTGGTTTATTTGGGAACGGCACCGAAATCGAACGCGGTTTATGGCGCGTACGGGGCGGCTCGGGCGGCGGCGAAGGCGACCGGCAGCCTGATGCCGCCGGCGCACATCCTGAACGCGCCGACGAAATTGATGAAAAACCTCGGCTACGGCGCGGGTTACGAATACGACCATGGCGCCGAGGATGCGTTCTCCGGACAGAATTATTTCCCCGACGGCATGAACCGGGAGCGGTTCTATCGGCCGAAGGATCGCGGCTTCGAGCGTGAGATCGGCCGCCGGCTGGAGTACTGGGACAAACTGCGGAACGAAAGGTCCAAGGACTGATGCTGGATCATGTGTCCGTCGCGGTGCGCGATCTGGCCGCCAGCGCCGAGGCGTATGAGCGGGTGCTCGACAGCGCGGGTCCGCGGCGGCTCGTAAATCGGCCCGCCATGGTCGGCTTCGGCAAGAATTATCCGGAGTTCTGGCTGAACGCGCGGCCCGGCATGACGCCCTTGCTTCCGGACACCGGCATCCATATCTGCCTCCGCGTCACTGACGAGGATGCGGTGCGCGCGTTTCACGCCGAGGCCATGCGGGCGGGTTGGAGCGACGCGGGCGCGCCGGGGCCTCGACAGGCGGCGATGACCCGCTATTACGCGGCCTTCGTCCAGGATCCGGACGGCAACAAGCTCGAGGCGGCGACCTTTCCCCGCAAGGCCTGACATCCATGATCGCAACGCGAACCGTCTCCGACGACGAGGCGGATATCAGACTGGACCGCTGGTTCCGGCGGCATTTTCCGGGCGTGCCGCAAAGCGCGATCCAGAAACTGTGCCGTACTGGGCAGGTCAGGGTGGACGGCAGGCGCGCCGAGGCCGCGACGCGGCTGCTCTCGGGCCAGGCCGTGCGGATCCCGCCCTGCCGGCGCCACCCAGACCAAACCGGTGGCGCAGCCCAATCCCGCGGCGATCCGGGATATCGAGGACATGATCATCTATCAGGACGACCACTTGCTCGTCCTGAACAAGCCGTATGGCCTGCCGGTGCAAGGCGGGCCGGGCATTTCGCGCCACGTGGACGGCATGCTGGAGGGGTTTCGCAATGAGGCCGGCGATCGGCCGCGCCTCGTGCACCGCCTGGATCGCGATACCACGGGGGTTTTGCTGATCGCGCGCACACCGGGCGTCGCCGCCAAACTCGCCGCCGCCTTCCGCGGCCGCGACATGGAGAAGACTTACTGGGCCGTCGTCGCCGGCCGCCCAGTCCCCGTGGAGGGTGAGATCGATCTCCCCTTGAAGCGGATCGGCGGGGATCGCGGCGAACGCACGGCGCCCGCCGAACGCGATGACGAGGACGCGGCCCGCGCCATCACCGAATACCGCACGCTGGATCACGCGGCGCGCAAGCTGGCCTGGCTGGAACTGAAGCCGCACACCGGCCGCACCCATCAGCTCCGCGTCCACTGCGTCGCCATTCGCGCGCCGATCCTGGGTGACGTGAAATACGCCCGACCCGGACCAGAACAACGCCTTCGCCGCGACCGTCGCCGGTCTGTCGGAGAAGATGCATCTGCACGCCCGCTCCCTCACGTTTCCCCACCCGGCGGGCGGCACCATGCGCGTCGAGGCCGAGTTGCCGCCGCACATGACCGAAACCTTCCACACGCTCGGCTTTTCCGCCCCTCCGGCCCGCGCGCCGCGGCGCGAGGGACGCTGACCGGTGGCCATCGACGCATGCGCTCCCGCCGCGCCGCCTGGATCGGCCTGGCCGTCATGGCCCTCGCCGTCGTCCTGGCGGTTCGGCTTCGTCGGCTGGCGGCTGAACCCGGCGAGCCTGAAACCCCGGCTGATCGAGGCGGTGCAGCCGCGCCACCGGACGGGAATTGACGATCTCGGGCGATGTCGGGATCAAACTGGCGCTGGTGCCGACCGTCTCGATGGAGAATGTCGCGCTGGCCAATCCGCCCGGCTTCTCGCGGCCCGACATGGTCACGGTCGGTCGCGTCGAACTGCGCCTCGCGCTGTGCCGCTTGCTGCGCCGTCGCCTGGTGGTGGATCACGTGACGCTGGTGCGGCCCGACGCGGTGCTGGAAACCGACGCCGCGGGACACCCGAACTGGCTGTTCACGCGTCCCGTGCCAGCCGCCGCGCCGATCGCCCCGCCGCCGGAGGCCGCGCCGCCTCCTCCGGCGGTGACCAACCCGAGCCCGCCGCGTACCGCGCAGGCCCCACAGGCCGTGGCGAAACGCCGCTTCATCGTGGCGTTCAACGGCGCCAGCGTCGTGGACGGGCGCTTCGGCTTCATCGACGGCAAGGTCCGCCATGGTTATGTCGCAGAGGCGCCGCGCCTGAACCTCGACACGTCGCGCGACGGTCCCGCGGACCTGACCGGCACACTCCTGTTCGACGGCCAGACCATCGCGGTGAGCGGGCACGCCGACCTCGCCGCGCTGCCGGAGACCGGCGGGTTGCCGGTTAGGCTGAAGCTGGCAACCGGCGGCGCGACCCTGACCGCCGCCGGCCGGATCGCCGAGCCTCCGAGAAGCCGCGGCTATACGCTCGCGCTGGATGCGAACGTCCCGGATCCGGCGGTGCTGAAGCCGTTCTTCGCGCGGCTTCCCTTGGCGGCGTTCGGCGGCGTCACGGCGCACGTGGGCATTAGCGGCAACGGCGGGACGGCCCCCACCCTGTCGGCGCTTCAGGTCAAAGCCGGATCCGTGGACCTCGATACGCCCGGCTTTGTCCGGCTCGGGCATGAGGCAAAGCTGAACGACGTGGCGGTGACCGGAGCCGCCGGCGGCCCGATCCAGGTCGCGGCGAACCTGTCCTTGGCCGGGGCCGTGTCGGCGATCGACGGGACCATCGGCGATCTGCCGTGGCTGGCGCATGGCGCGTCCGCTCCGGTCGCGGTCAACCTGGCGTGGCGCGGCGCCACCGCCCGAGGGCTGGTGCGCGGCACGATCCAACGTCCGACGCGGCTCGCGGGCCTGGCGCTGGATGTCGCGGTCAATGTGCCGATTCCGACCCTGGTGATGCACGACGCACCCGCCGCCCTGCGAGACGTGATGTTTCGGGCGCGGCTGGGCGATGCCTCTGGTCCGACGCCGTTTCAGTTGACCTCGAACGCCGGCGACCTGACCGGCCAGGTGACCGTGTCGCGCACGCCCCGGCTGACGCTCGATGGGCAGATTTGGTCGCGGCATCTGGATCTCGATCTGCTGCGCGGCCACCCCACGGCCGTGGCCGGCGGGACCGCTCCCCCGGGGGCACGATCTCCGGGCCAGCAAGTTCTGGGTTGACCGGCGTTGGGTCGGCCGGTGCCGGGCCGGGTGGGACGGCGCCTGGCGTTGGGGGGGCGGCCGGCTCCGCGGCAATCCCCGGACCAGTTCCGCCGGAAACGTCCCCCGCTGGATCGTCACAAACCTCTGGCGGGGCAGCGTCCGCGCCAGCGTCCAATGACACCCAGGCGGCCAGTGTAACGCCGCCACCGGCGCGCGGCCCGGTGGGGCCGATCAACGCGCCGCTGATCCCGGACACGAAGCTGCCGTTCGACCTGATCCGCACGGCGGACGGCACGGTGAGTTTCAGCTTCGGCGACGTGCACGTGGACGGCACCGACATCCGCAAAATCGATGGCGTGGCGACGGCGAAGGACGGCCTGCTGCGCGTGGATCCGTTCACGATCTCGGCCATAGCCCAGCGGACCAGCGGCGTTCTGGTGGTGGATGCCACGAACAACCCGGCATCCGTCCATGTGGTCGCCACCGCCCCTGGGCTCGCGCTGTGGCCGACGCTCGCGGCGCTTGGACTGCCGCGAATGGCGACCGGCAGCGTCGCGGTGCGGGCGGACGTGACCGCCACCGGCGACACGCCACGCGCGCTCGCCGCGTCCGTCAGCGGGTCGGTCGGCGTCGCCGTCGAAAATGGGCAACTGGACGCGGAGATGGTGAACGCGTGGCTGGGTAAACTGCGGCCGCTGCACATTGGCGGCCCCAAGGTGACCGATCTCCGGTGTTTCGCGATGCGCGGCGACGCGAAGGACGGCGTAGTGGCCGTGCAACCGATGGCTCTGGACACCGCGGCGCTGATCATCGAAGGCAGCGGCGATATCGACTTGCGGCACGAGACCTTGTCGCTGCGTTTGCGGCCCAGGGCGCGGATCGGCGGCACGGGGATCGTGCTGCCGGTGAGGCTGACCGGTCCGATGCGCGATCCTTCGGCGAAGATCGATATCTCGGGGAAGGGGTTCGGCGGCGGCGCGTTGGCGGGCCTGATCCTCGGGGGCGGCAAGGAGGTCATGGGGGCGGCCGGTGGCGGCGATCCATGCCCCGACGCCCTGACCCGCGCGCGGGCCGCCGCGCCCGACGCACCGGCGGTTCCCGCCGTCTCCGGTCCAGCCGACCCCGGTCCCGCCGACCCCGGTCCCGCAGACTCGGGTCCCGCAAACTCGGGTCCCGCCGGCTCCGGTCCCACGCGGGGAGCACCGAAGTGAAGCGCTTTTGGGACACGGTGACCCTGACGGTGGACAACGACGCGGAGCATCGCATCCTGCTCGACGGCAAGCCCATCCATCTGCCCAACGGTGGCGTGCTGCGCGTGGGCCCACCCGCTCTGGCCGAGGCGATCGCCGAGGAATGGCGCCTCGCGGGCGGCGGCAAGGGCGGCGAGATGAGTTTCGCCGATACGCCATTGACCCGCCTCGCGGGCACGGCGCGCGAGCGGATCGCGCCCGATCCGTCGCCGACGGCGGATGCGGTCGCGCGCTACGGCGAGACCGATCTGTTGTGCTACCGGGCCGAGATCCCGCCCGCTTTGGCGGAGCATCAGGCGCGCCACTGGCAGCCCTGGCTCGATTGGGCCGCGCGGGCGTTCGATGCGCCGCTGCGGGTGACGGCCGGGGTGCTTCCGGTGCGCCAGCATCACGACAGCATCAACGCGCTGCGGCGGGTGGTTGGAGGCTACGATCCCTACGTCCTCGCCGGGCTCGGCATCGCGGTGCCGGCGCTTGGCAGCCTGGTGCTGGGCCTCGCGCTGGCGGAGGCGCGGCTCGACGCGGCCGAAGCGCACAGGCTCGGCGCGTTAGAGGAATTGTTTCAGGTTGAACAATGGGGCGAGGACGACGAAGCCGCGCAACGGCGGAGCAACGTCGCCGCCGATATCGCGCTGGCGGAGCGGTTCATCCGGCTGGCGCGCGGGGGGTAGTCCGCGCGTTCGCGTCCGCCGCGATGTGCCGCGTGACGTGGCCCCGGGGATGGATCTTCATGCCGTGCCCCCGCGCCGTGGTCCGGCGATGTGCCCGGGAGCGCCGCGGCGACCGGCCCGGGCGGTGTTCCGCGTCCCTGGCGCCGGTCTTGCGAGCCGGCCCGAAACGCGCGACGAACCCCGGTATCGGCGCCCATCTCTGGGCTGTCCGGTCTCGAGCAAGGGGATAGCGATGACGTTGAACCGGCGCACATCCATTGGCGGCGCGGCGGCGCTCATGGCGGGGCACCGCGGTCGGCGGCGGTCAGGCGCACGCCGGACGGCGGCTGTTCGACAGCCACTGCCATATCATCGATCACCGGTTTCCGATCGTCGCCAACCAGGGCTACACGCCGCCGCACTTTTCGCTGGAAGATTATCTCGCGCGTGCCACGCCGCTCGGCGTGGTGGCGGGGGCGGTGGTGTCCGGTTCGTTCCAGGCCAACGATCAGAGTTATTTGGCGGATGCGTTGCCGCGGCTCGGCGCGGGCTGGGTCGGCGTGACGCAAATTCCGAACGATTGTCCCGATGAGGAGATCGCCAGGCTCGACGCCATCGGCGTGCGCGCGGTGCGGTTCAATCTCTTTCGTGGCCGGATCGATACGGTCGACGACATCGTCGCGATGGCAAATCGCGTGCATGCGCGTCGCGGGTTGGCATTCGGAGATGTACGCGGACGCGGCGGCGCTGAAGCCGCACGTCGCCATGCTGTCGAAACTGCCGCGGCTGTCGATCGACCATCTCGGCATGACCGAGGCGGGCGTGCCGGTGTTGCTCGATCTCGTCGCCGCCGGTTGCAAGGTGAAGGCGACCGGCTTCGGCCGGGTGAAGCTGGATGTGGCGAAGACGCTGGAGGCGATCGCGAAGCAGGATCCCACCGCGCTGGTGTTCGGCACCGACATTCCCTCGACCCGCGCCGAGCGGCCGTTCGCGGTGTCCGACGTCGATCTGGTGGAGACCGTGCTCGGTCCGGACCTGGCGAGACAGGCGTTCTGGGACAATCCGGTGGCGCTGTACCGGGTCAAGGTGGGCTGAGGGGCGATCTCGGCGCGTTCGTCACGGCCGGCCGGCCTTGACGGATCCGGCGACGGGCCGCCCATTCCGACGCGTTTCACGAGGCCGCGGCAATGGGGCGCGGTATCTCAGGTCACGACATTCGCACGCCGGCCTCTGAAGCCCGGCTCACCGCGCCACGCCAAGCAGCGCGGACAGCCGCTCCGGATCGCGCAGCAACGCCGCCGCCGCCGCCGCGTGAACGATCCGCCCGCGATCCAAAATCACCGCCTGATCGCTGAACTCCAGCGCCAGTCTGCGCCTGTTGCTCGGTCAGGATCATCGTCAGGCCGGTTTCCGTCCGTAACCGCCGCAATGCCTCCAGCAACCGGTCGACGATCACCGGCGCGAGACCCTCCAACGGCTCATCGAGCAACAGCAATGTCGGATTGCCCATCAGCGCGCGGCCGATCGCCAGCATCTGCTGCTCGCCGCCGGACAGTTGGTTGCCCATTCCGCGCCGCCGCTCGGCCAGGTTGGGGAGCAGCGCGTAGATCCGCTCCAACGTCCAGCCCTGCGTCCCGCGCGCCGCGACGGTCAGATTTTCTTCCACCGTCAGCGACGGGAAGATCTCCCGCTCCTGCGGCACCAATCCAATCCCCAGCCGCGCCCGTTGATAGGGTTTCAGTCGCGCGATCGGTTGACCGGCGAACGTCATGGTGCCATCCCGAAACGTCGTATGGCCAACGATCGTGGTGAGCAACGTTGTCTTGCCGACCCCGTTACGGCCGAGCACCGCCAGCGTCGTTCCGGTTTCAACGCCGAACGACACCCGGTCCAGCACCACCGTGGCGCCGTACCCGGCGGACACATCGCGCACCGCGAGCAACTCAGTCATCCGCGCGAGACCCAAGATAGACTTCGCGCACGCGCGGATCGGCGGCGATTTCCTCGGGCGTTCCCTCGACCAGGATCGAACCCCGCACCAGCACCGTGATGCGGCGCGCGAAACGAAACACCAGATCCATGTCGTGTTCGATCATCAGCACCGCCATGGCGGCGGGAAGTCGCGCGATCACGTCGAAGATGATGCCGCTTTCCCCGCTCGGCACACCGGCGGCCGGTTCGTCCAGCAGCAGCACCGAGGGCTCCGCCGCCAGCGCGATGGCGATCTCCACCAGCCGTTGCTTGCCATAGGGCAGCGCGCGGACCACGGTCGCCGCGTCGTCCCGCAGCCCGAGTTTCGTCAATGTGGCGAACGCCTCCTCGACCAGCGCGCGCCGCGCGGTGAACAGGCCGCGATGCTCCGCCACCGCGAGCCGCACATTCTCCAGCACGCTCAACGCCGGAAACAGGTTGTTGATCTGGAACGTCCGCGCCAGCCCGCGGCGCGCCCGGGCCGCCTGACCGGTGCGGGTGACGTCCGCGCCGTTCAACAGAATGCGTCCCGCCGACGGCGCGATCCGGCCGCTCAGCAGGTTGACGAACGTCGTCTTGCCCGCGCCGTTGGGACCGATCAACGCCTGCCGCGCTCCACGCTCGAGCGTGAAATGAATGTTGTTGGCGACACCGATGGCGCCGAATTGCTTTGACAGGCCGATCGCCTCCAGCGCGGCGGTCACCGGCGGCGCACCCGGTCGACCAATCCGAGCAACCCGCCCCGCGCGAACAGCACGGTCAGCACCAGGATCGCGCCGATCCAGAAGTTCCAGAATTCCGGGTCGCTTTTCGCCAACTGGTCCTGCGCGATCATGTAAATCGCGGCACCGACGAACGCGCCATAAATCCGGCCGATCCCGCCGAAGACCAGAATGATCACGATCTCCCCCGAGCGTTCGAAACTCAGCACGCTCTGGCCGACGAACTGCGTGGTTTGCGCCAGCAATCCGCCCGCGATCCCGGCCAACGCGGCGCCGATCGCGTAAGCGATCAACAGCCGGCCCGCCACGGGGGCGCCGAGCGCGTGCATGCGGGTCACGTTCTCCCGGATGCCGACCAGCGACTGGCCGAACGGCGAGGCCAGCAGGACACGCAGCCCCAACCAGCCGAGGAACAGTACGATCAGACAATAAAGATAGCCGGTGCGGCCGAACATATCGAACCGGAACAGACCCGCGATCGGATCGATTTCGATCCCTTGCAGCCCGTCATTGCCGCCGGTGATGAAGCTGGCCTTGTTCGCCGCCTCCGCGAGCAAGGTGGCGAACGCCAGTGTCAGCATCAGTTGCGTGAGCCCGTGCGTGCGCAGGATCACCAGCCCGGACAGCACGCCGACCAACGCGGCCGCCGCGCCGGCGACCAGCAGGCCCGACAGCGGATCCTGCGACACGTGCACCGCGTAAATCCCCGCGGCGTAGGCTCCGGTGCCATAGAACGCCGCCTGGCCGAGGGTGATGATGCCGGCGAAACCCAGCACCAGATCGAGCGAAAGCGCGTACAGGATCGTGATCAGGATCTGGCTCGCGAACGGAAGCTGGTCGCTGAACACGAAGTAGCCGCCGACACCGATCATCCAGGGGATCGCCTCGAACCAGCGGAGGCGGTGCTGGCGCAACGCGGCGAGGACGGGATCGGTCACGGCTCAGGCTCGCCCGAACAATCCGTTGGGACGCCACAGCAGCAAGCCGATCATCGCGGCGTAGACGAAGAACGCGCCAAACTCCGGCAGCAGGTATTTGCACGCGGTATCGCCGATCCCCAACAGCAGCGCGGCGACGAAGGGGCCGCGGATCGAGCCGAGGCCACCCACCGAAACGACCATCAGGAAGTAGACCAGATATTCGACCGCGTAGCCGGGATAAATCGCCAGGACATCGGCGCCGAGCCCGCCGCCCAGCGCGGCCAGGCCGGAGCCGAGGGCGAACGTCACGGTGAACAGCCGCGCGGTGTCGATGCCGATCGCCTCCGCCATCCGCCGGTTATCCACCGCGGCACGCAGGCTCGCGCCGAAGTTCGTTCGCTCAAAGCCCAGCCATAAGGCGAGGATCAGCACGAAACTCACGACTATCAGGAAGGCGCGGTACGCCGGCACCGTGCGGAAGCCGAGATCGAGCTGGCCGTTGAGGATTTCGGGCGGATGCATGGGCAACGGAACCGGCCCGAACAGCTTCTGCGCGAGCGCGCCCGCCATGAAGATCAGGCCAATCGTGAACAGCACCTGTTCCAGCTCGCCCGCCCCGTAAAGCCGTGCGTAGAGGGTCCGTTCCAGCACCGCGCTGACCAGGGCCGTCACGACGAACGCGGCCAGCAGCGCGAGGCCGAACGGCACGTGCCAGGCGTTCATGAGCAATACGGTGACATAGCCGCCCGCCATCGCGAACGCGCCATGCGCGAGGTTGACGAATCCCATCAGCCCCATGGTCAGCGAAAGCCCCACGGACACGATGTACAGCACCATCGCGAATCCGAGGCCCAGAAACAGAATGCTGACCAGCGCGTCGAGGATCGCGGCCATCGATCAGCGCGCGCCGATCGGGATGCCGCGGGCAAGGCACGCCGTCGCGCCCGGCGTCGCGCGAGGGCGCGCGCCCGCCATAGCGCCCGGCATAGCGCCCGGGGGCGCGCCCGGCAACGCGCCCGGAGGGGCGCCCGGCAACGCGCCCGCCATGGCGCGCGGCGGCGCGCGATACCGGCGGCGACGCGACCGCCGCCTTTCGGTCGGATGGCGTATCGGTCCCGCCATTTCGGGATGGCCCGCGGCGCTCACTTTACTTTGTTGATCTCCTTCCAGGGATCCTTGACCATCGGGATCGTCTCGATCTCGGTATCGCGAAGCGTGCCATCGATCTTATCGACGCGGCGAAGATAGACGTTCTGTACGATGTCGCGCGTCTCCGGATCGATCATGAACGGGCCACGCGGGCTGTCGTGCTTCCAGCCTTTCAGCAGCGCCATTGTCCGGTCGGGATCCATGACGCCTTTTTGCTCGATCACCACATGGAAGATCGCCGCCATCCCGTCGAACGCATCGAGCGCGTAAAAGCTCGGAAACTCCCCGGCGCCGAATTCGGCCTTATACGCGGCGACGAACGCCAGGTTTTCGGGCCGGGTCGCGGCGGCGCTGTAATGCTGCATGGTGATCGTGCCGATCGCGGCATCGCCCATGCCCTGGAGTTCGTCGTCCGCCGTCAGGCTGCCGGGCCCGAGCAGTTTGATCTCGGCTTCGCGAAAGCCCAGATCGTCGCACGCCTTCATCAGCGCGGTCGCCTCTTTCGAATCGGGAACGAAGACGAACACCGCGTCGGGCTTCACATCTTTTACTCGTTGCAGATAGGCGACGAAGTCGGAAGTCGTCACCGGCATGCGAACCGCGCCCACGATGGTGCCACCCGCCTCGGTGAAGGCTTTGGTGAAGCCGGTCTCGTAGTCGATCCCGGGGGCGTAGTCGGAGACCAGGGTGTAAACACGTTTCAGCCCGTTGTTCGCGGCCCAGGAGCCAAGGGGATACGCGGACTGCCAGGAGGAGAAGGAGAGGCGGACGATATAAGGCGACTTCGTGGTGATGACGGAGGTGGAGGCGTTCATCAGGATCAGCGGTACCTTGGCCTCGGTCAGCAGCGGCGCCATCGCGAGCGCGTTCGGTGTCCAGTACACGCCCGCCAGCAACCGCACCTTGTCGCGGGTGATCAACTCCTGCGCCAGGCGTTTGGCGACCTCCGGGTTGGGGCCGGTGTCATCGCGCCGGATCAGTTCGATTTTCACGCCCGGCGGCAGGTCCTTTTCGTGCAGCTTCATATACAGCCGGATGCCGTGCTCCAGTTGCTCGCCCCCGCCGGCGAGCGGACCGGACAAGGTGTTGATGATGCCGACCTTGACGGTCTGCGCGAGCGCGACGTGTGTCGAGAGCGTGGCGAGCAGCCCCGCCACAAGGAAAATCGCGCGCATCGGCCACACACCTCCTGAGCAGGCTGAACTTTGCCACGTCCGCGACGCCGCGACGACGTCACTTCCCCGGATTGAGCTGCTTCCACGGATCCTTGACCATCGGGATCGTTTCGAACTCGGTATTCTGGAGTTGGCCGTTCACCTTCTCGACCCGGCGGAGGTATTCGTTCTGCACGATATCGCGCGTCTCCGGGTCGATCATGATCGGGCCGCGCGGGCTGTCGTCTTGCCAGCCCTTCAGCAGTTCCATCGTCTTGTCGGGATCGATCTTGCCTTTCTGCGCGATCACCACCGCGTAGATCGCCGCCATGCCGTCATAGGAATCGGCGGCGATGAACCCCGGCACGTCTTTCGCGCCGAATTCCGCCTTATAGGCGGCGACGAACGCCTTGTTGGCGGGCCGGTCTCCGGCGGCGCTGTAATGGTGCATGGTAATGGTGCCGAGCGCGACGTCCCCCATGCCCGGCAACTCCTCATCCGTCGTCAGATCACCCGGCCCGATCAGCTTGATCCCCGCGTCACGCAACCCGAGATCGCCGAACGCCTTCATGAATGACGTCGCCTCCTTCGCCGCCGGCACGAAGCAGAACACCGCGTCCGGTTTGGCGTCCTTCGCGCGTTGCAGGAACGGCACGAAATCGGGCGTCGTCACGGGCATGCGGACCGCGCCGGCGATCGTGCCGCCATTCGTGGTGAAGCCTCTCGTGAACGCTGTTTCCGCGTCGATCCCTGGGCCGAAGTCGGAGACCAGCGTGTAGACGTTTTTCAGGCCGTTCTTCGCCGCCCAGGACCCGAGGGGATAAGACGATTGCCAGAGGGTGAAGGACACGCGGGCGATATAGGGCGACTTCGTGGTGATCATCGCCGTGCCGGCGTTCATGATGATGAAGGGGACCTTGGCCTCGGTCACCAGCGGCGCCATCGCCAGAGCATTCGGCGTCCAGATGACGCCGGTCAGCAACTGGACCTTGTCGCGGGTGATCAGTTCCTGCGCCAGGCGTTTGGCGACGTCCGGATTCGGGCCGGTATCGTCACGTTTCACCAGCTCGATCGACACGCCCGGCGGCAGATCTTTCTCGTGCAGCTTCATATACAGTTTGATGCCGCGGTCGATCTGATCCCCGGCGGCGGCGAGCGGGCCGGAATACGTGTTGATCACGCCGACCTTCACGGTTTGCGCGCGCGCGGCCGCGCCCGACAGCGCCATCGCGGCGACCAGCGCCAGCACGAAATGGGGTGTACGCATGACCGCCTCCGCCTCCCTGACCAAACTTTGTTGGTGGGACACTACAGGCGGTGCGCGACGGGCCGCAACGCCGGAGTCGGCCGGCCGTCGAGCCCGTCCCCGAAACGACGAAACCCCCGAGGCGGTGCCTCGGGGGTTCGCGGCGGCCGGGCCGGAAACGCCGGTCCGATGGTCAGTTGTTGTTGCGGACGCCCATGATCTGCAGCAGGAACATGAACAGGTTGATGAAGTTCAGATACAGGCTCAGCGCGTCGTAGACGCCGCGGCGGGCGGCCATTTCGGTGCCCTCGCGCATAAGCGAATTGCACATAGTCCGCCTTGATCCGCTGCGTGTCGTACGCGGTCAGTCCGACGAACACCACGACGCCGATGATGCTGATGGCATACTGCACGCGCCGGGCTGTGCAGGAACATGTTCACCAGGCTGGCGATGATGATGCCGAACAGCCCCATCATCATGAAGCTGCCCATCCTGCTCAGGTCGGCGTTCGTGGTGTAGCCGTAGAGGCTGGTGGCGGCGAACGTCGCGGCGGTGACGAAGAATACGCTCGACGATCGACTGACCCGTGTAGACCACGAAGATGCTGGTCAGGCTGGCGCCCATCGCCACGCAGAACGCCCAGAACAGCGCCTGGACCGCTGTCGTGGACAGCCGGTTCACGCCGAAGCTCAGCACCAGCACGAACGCCAGAGGCGCGAACATCGCGATATACGCAAGTCCGGTCGGCGCCCGCACCAGGCGGCCGGACGCGGTCTGCATCAGCGGATAGAACGCCTCCATCGCCCCGGTATGGGCGATCGAGATAGGCCACGATCCCGGTCAGCAACAGTCCCGACGCCATCCAGTTGTAGACGCGGAGCATGTAAGCCCGGAGGCCCGCGTCCAGGACGGCGGACGTCGTCGCTGACTGATTGGGATAGGCCCGGTAGTCGGGACTAAAAGCCATGGTACCCTGTTTCCTTTCGGCGTTATGCCTGTCGCCCTCTCATTTTGGAGATCGGCCCTGGCTATTCAAGACGACGGTCCTCGAGGACCGGGGCAACTACACGACCAGCTCAAGCGAACAGGGCGGTGCAAGACGGTCAACCCGGCTTTCAGCCTCGCTTTCCGACACTGGGTGTCGTTTCCCAGCGGTCAATCCAGCGCTGCCACGTGCCCTGGTGCTTCGATCCCCGGCCTTCACTCGTTACGCAGCAACTGAGCCGGCCGCGCACGCACCGTAGCGTTGAGACCAGCATAGCCGAACACAAGCATTGTCGCGAGGCCTCCCGCAAGTGTGAAAATAAGGATGCGCGCAGGAGAATACCCATTCGCGTGCGCATAATATAGTGGGCGACCCCGTAACTGGCGGCGGCGCCGGCCAGGGCCGCGATCAGTCCGGCGGCGAGCCCCAGCAGCGCGAACTCGACCAGCCACGCGGCGCGGATCTGGCCGCTGGTGGCGCCCAGTACGCGCAGGATGATCGCCTCCCGCGTACGCCGGCGCTGGCCGGCGGCGACCGCGCTGACCAGGACCAGCAGACCGGCCAGCAAGCGTCAGCAGCCCGGTCGCGGCCAGCGCGCCGGCGATCTGGTCGAGCAGCGCGGAAATCGCCGTCAGCACGTCGGCCACCCGAATACCCGTGACATTCGGCAGCGCGTCGGTGACCGAGCGCAGCAGCGCCGCCTCATGCGCCGGATCGACCCGCACCGTCGCGATATGCGTGTGCGGCGCGTGCGACAGCATGCCCGGACTGGCCACCATGAAGAAGTTGATCGACAGGCTTTGCCACGCGATGTCGCGCAGGCTGGCGACGCGCAGATCGATGTCCCGGCCAAGCACATTGACCCGGATCGTGTCGCCGATGCCGACATGCCATCCCTTGGCCAGGCCGGCGTCGAACGAGACCAGCGGCGGGCCATCGTAATTCTCCGGCCACCAGTGACCGGCGACCAGCCGCGTGTGCTCGGGCGGCGCGGCGGCGTAGGTCAGCCCGCGATCGCCTTTCAGGGCCCAGGCGGTTTCGGGGGTGACATTGGCCTGCTCGACCGGGACGCCTTTGATGGCGACCACGCGGGCACGGAGCGAGGGCACGTCGCGGATTTCGGTCACCCCCGGGACGGCGTTGGCCAGCGCCCGGAAGCGGTCCATCTGGTCGTTCTGAATGTCGACGAAGAAGAACGTGGGCGCCGCCGTGGGTATCTGGTCGAGTATTTGCTGGCGAATGTTGTTCTGGATCTGGGCGACGGTCGCCAGCGTCGCGAGGCCAAGTCCAACCGACAGCATCAGCAAGGGTGTCGCCGCCCCGGGCCGGTGCAGGTTGGCGACGCCAAGCTGACCCCGGATCGGCGCGGAAGGCGCGAGGCGGGCGAGCCGCATGACCAGCCACGCCGCCAGCCGGAACAGGGCCAACGTCGCCAGCGCGCCGACGCAGAAATCAGACGCGAAACGGTGGTCGGCCGCCGGACAGCACGGTGACCGCGATCACGCCGCCGCGGTGAGGGCGTTGATGACGATGACCGGCGCATGCGGTCGAATGTGTTCCGGCACGATCAGATCGCGGAACAGCGCGGCGCCCGGGATGCGCGCGGCGCGACCCAGCGGCCACAACGAAAAGCACAGCGCGGTCAGCAATCCGAAACTGGCCGCCAGCGCCAGCGGGACCGGATACACCCCGGCGGCGGCCGGGACCGAGAACCAGCCCTCCGGCAACACTGCGATGGCCACGAACGGCATCGTGCCGCCCACCGCCAGGCCGAGCGCGATGCCGGCCGCGGCGAGGCCCATGACCTCGATCAGGGACATCGCCAGGACGAGCCCGGCCGACGCGCCGAGGCAGCGTAATGTTGCGATCGTCCGGCCGCGGGCATCGAGCCAGGCGCCGACTCCGTTGGCGACGCCGATGCCGCCCACCAGCAGCGAGGTCAGGCCGACCAAGGTCAGGAACAGGCTGGTCTGGTCGAGGAACCGCGTCACCTGCGGCGCGGCCTGCGCCGGATCGCGGACGCGCCAGCCCTGCGTCGGAAAACGCTCTGGCGCAACTCGGCCGAAATCGCCGGCGCCCTCCCGGCGGCAGGATGGCGCGCAACGCGTAGCGCGCCATGGTGCCGGGCGCGATCAGACCGGTTTCCGCCAATGCCGCCTGCGAGATCAACACGCTGGGGCCGAAGATGGACGGTGT
>CAVRDN010000015.1:0-60497 GCA_963719675.1 uncultured Alphaproteobacteria bacterium
GTGAAACCGGCCGATCCGGGCGGCATGGTGGTTGGTCCGGAGGCGAAGCAGGCCGATCCCAACGACAGCCATCTCGCGCCGGGAACCGAGGCCCCCAATCCGCGCGCGCTGCTGGCGATTACCACGCCGGCGAAGCCCTCTTCGATGCCGGTCGCCATCGCGCCGGCGCGTGCGAAACCGGTCACGGTGCAGTTGTCGGAGGCGAAGTCGGAAGCGCAGGCCCAGGCGCTCTGGGAAAGGCTGGCGAAGAGGCAGCCGGAATTGTTCGGCCAGCACCGGGCCTTGTTCCAAAAGGTTAATGAGCCGGGAACGGCGCCCTGGCGGCTCCGCACCGGCGGGTTCAACGACTCCGCGCAGGCGAAAGCATTCTGCGACAAGGTGAGGGCCAAGGGCGGTCAGTGCAGTCTGGTCGATTCCTGAGGGTGGTGACCTTCTGACGGGACAGGACGCCTCGGGCCGTCGTTTTATCCCGCCGGATCACCATGTCCCCGGTTCGTGGTCCCTCGGGTCCGTCGCGCAATTGGCGGAGATGCCGGACAGCGGGGCTACTCCGCCGCCGCGCGGACCACGGTCCCTTCGTCATGTCCGCGCCGCATCGCCAGGTACCGCCAGCGCCGCCACGACGCACATGACCCCGGCGGCGGCGAATGCCGGCAAATAACTGGCCAGCGCATCCCGCGACACGCCCGCGCCAAATGCCGCGGTGGCGCCTCCCAGTTGGTGCGCGGTGAAAATCCAGCCAAACACCAGCGGCGCCTGTGCCCGCCCGAACGCCTGCGCGGTCATCCTGACCGTGGGAGGCACCGTCGCGATCCAGTCCAGTCCGTAGAACACCGCGAAGATACTCAGGCCATAGAACGAGAAATCAGTATACGGCAACGCGATCAGGCTCAGCCCGCGCAACCCGTATAACCAGAACAGCAGCCAGCGGTTGTCGAAATCGGTCCGACAGCCAGCCGGAGCCGATCGTGCCGACGAAATCGAACGCCCCCATCATCGCCAGCACACTGGCCGCCGCGACCGCGTCGATGCCGAAATCGTGGCAAAGCGGAATGAAATGATTTTGCACCAACCCGTTGGTCGATAATCCGCAGACAAAGAAGCTGCCGAACAAAATCCAGAAGGTGCGGTTGCGCGATGCCCGAGCCAACGCGGCGAAACTCATGCTCAACGCATTGCCACCGCCCCGGCGAGACGGCGCCGGAACGACCGCCGTCTCCCCGTACGACGGCAGGTTCAGGTCCCCGGGATGGTCACGCACGATCAGCAGCACCAGCGCGAGGCAGACCAGGCACAGCACGCTCGCCGGCACCATCGCCAGCCGCCAGCCCCAGTGCACGGACAACCACGCCGCCACCGGCAGGAACAGCAACTGGCCGGTGGCGCTGCTGGCACTCAGCAGGCCCACGACCAGTCCCCTTCGCCTGACGAACCAACGGTTGGCGACCGTCGCGCCCAGTACGGTCGCGGTCACGCCGGTCGCCAGCCCAATCATCAGGCCCCAGGTGACCCACAACTCCCACACCGCCGTCATTTGGGTTGCGAGCGCGAGACTGAACACGATGACCCCCAGAGCCGAGGCAACCACGCGGCGGAGGCCGTAGCGTTGCATGAGCGCGGCGGCGAACGGCGCGACGAGGCCGAACAGCAGCAGCCGCAACGCCATCGCGCCGGAGATCTCGCCGAGGCTCCAGCCGAACTCGCTGTTCAGGGGCAGCAACAGCACGCCGGGCATGCCCATCGCGGCCGAGGTCGCCAGCATGGTGAGAAACGTGACAGCGACCACGGCCCACCCATAGTGGATGCCGCGCCGTGCCAGAGCGGGCGCCAACACAGTTGAAAGCATGCTCGGAAAATCCTTGTCGGACGGTATGGGGCGAGTGGTATGGGGTTGGCATCCCGCCTTGACGGCGTCTGACTTCAGGACAAGATATGGGCATATGAGCGTAATTGGCAAGACGACGGATCTGGGCGCCCAGCAGGACAGGCCTCAGGAGACGCTCTGCAACTGTGCCGCCATCCGCCAGGCGGCACGCCGGATCACGCGGCTTTACGATCAGGCGCTGGCGCCGTTCGGCTTGCGTATCACGCAGTATCCGATCCTCGTCTGTCTCGTCACCGGCGGACCGGTGACGATGCGCGTGCTGGCCGACCGGATGGCGATGGATCGCGCGACTTTGGGCCACAACCTGCGGCCGTTGGAGGCGCAAGGCCTGGTGACGATGACCGCCGGGGATGACCGGCGCAGCCGGGTGGTCGGTTTGACCGAGGTTGGCCGGCGCAAGCTGCGGGAGGCTCGTCCGGCGTGGGTCGCGGCGCAGCAAACGTTCGAGGCGGCATTCGGGCCGGAGAATTCAGCCGAGTTGCGTGCGACCATGGTGCGGCTCGCGCGGATGGATTTCGGTCAACCCGCTCCAGCCGCGACGACCACCCCGGGCACGACCACCCAGGGCGCGACGGTTACAGACGCGGCATGACCTGACGGGCGAAATCCTCGGCCAGACGCCATTTCGCATCCGTGCCGATGGCGAACACAAGCTCCTCCAATCCGTCGCGTTCCAGTTCGCGAATGCGCTCCACCAGTTCGTCGGCGGTGCCAATCAGGCAGGTGTCGCGGATCAGTTGCGCGTCGATCAGTTCCGCCTCGCCGCGATGCAGGCCGGTGTAGTGAAATTCATGGGTGCGGAAGTGCCGCTGGTCCGGAGGCGTCGCCTCGACGAGCTGACAATAGCGCTTCCAGATGCGGGCGAGGAAGGCCGGCGGCTCAATTCCGCGCTCGTGCACCGTATCGTAAAAGTAATAAACGCTGGCCATGACGTTCGGACCGATCGCGGCCTTGACCCTGTCCAAGTCCACCGCCTCGCCTTTTTCCAGCACGAAGACGCTGCTGAGCGAGGCATTGCGGAAGCCGTCCAGGGAGCGGTTGCCGCGCGCCGCGCCCTGCCGCGCGTGCGACAGCGCCTCGGAGACCGGAACGCCGCGCGGTGGAATGGCGAAGATGATGCCATCGCCGTGCTCACCGGCGAGCGCCATCGCGCGTGGGCCAAAGCCTGACACATACAACGGAATCGGCGGGTCGAGCCGCATCCCGCGGGTTTCGCGATGGAGCAGTCTGACCGGTTTGGTGACGCCTTCGAACGTGTAATCGACCGTCTCACCCCGCAGCAGTGCCGCGAGCACCCGAAGATACTCGGAATAGGCGGCCATCTTCATCGGCCTTTGGCCCATCGTGCGCATCGCGGTGTTGCCGGTGCCGATGCCGAGGAACACGCGGCCCGGCGCCAGCGCGTTGAGTGTCGCCATCGCCGCGGCCTGCACCGGTGGAATTCGCGTGCCGCAGATGGCCGTGCCGGGTCCGATACGCAACCGGCTCGTTTGCCGCGCCGCCAGCGCCAGCACCGCATAGCAATCGGAGAACAGCATCTGACTGTCGGCGACCCAGACCGACGCGTAACCCAACGACTCGACATGACTGAAAAAGCCGATCTCGGTGACGTCGCTCATCAGGCAAAAGCCAAATTTCATCGTTGCGCGCTCCGTTTCCCGCGATCAGTAAAGCCCTGGACGTATCGCCGCCGGGAGTATAGCCGACGGCCGATTGTCTGCTAACGTCGCGCGCATGCCCGCGGTCTGACGGGCGAGGAGGAAACACATGCGGGTGCAAATGGGACGTCGTTCCGCGTTGGGCTTGCTCGCGGCGGGTGCGATGGCACGGGGAGCGGCGGCCGCGGATGCGCCGATCACCATCGGTTTCGCCGACGCCTTGACCGGCAGCCTCGCCGCGGTGGGCAAGTCCGGCGTCCTCGCGATGCAGATCTGGACTGAGGACATCAACGCCAAAGGCGGCCTTCTGGGCCGTCCCGTGAAGCTGGTGTTCTACGACAATCAGAGCAACCCGGCGAATGTTCCCGGCCTGTACGAGAAGCTGCTGGACGTCGATCACGTCGATCTGGTGCTGTCCGGGTATGCCACCAACATGGCCGCTCCCGCGATGCCCGTGGTGATCGCGCATAACAAACTTTTCATCAGCCTGTTCTCGCTCGCCATCAACGCCGAATTCCACTACCCGCGCTGCTTCGCGATGATCGCGACCGGGCCCAATCCCAAGGTTGCCTTTTCGCAAGGATTTTTCGAAATCGCCGGGTCGCTGAACCCGAAACCCAAAACATTGGCCATCGTCGGCGCGGACGCCGAGTTCGCGCGCAACGCCACCGACGGCGCGCGGCAGAACGCCAACGCGGCCGGGATTCCAGATCGTTTACGACAAGGCCTATCCTCCGACGACGACCGATTATGCGCCGGTGCTGCGCGCGGTGCGCGCCACCAGCCCCGAGGTCATCTTCGTCGCGTCGTATCCCGCCGACACCGCCGGCATCCTGCGCGCCGCCGCCGAAATCGGCCTGACCGCCCGAATGTTCGGCGGCAGTCTGGTGGGACTGCAAACCGCGGTACTGAAGACCCAGCTCGGGCCTTTGATGAATGGCGTCGTGCTCGGTGAGCAATGGGTGCCGGCACCGGCGCTGCAATTTCCCGGCGTCATGGATTTCATCAAAACCTACCGGTCCCGCGCGGTGGCGGAAGGCGTTGATCCGCTCGGTGTTTTTCTGCCGCCGTTCGCGTATGCCAGAATGCAGGTGCTGCATCAGGCGGTGATCGGGGCCGGCACGCTCGACGACGACAAACTGGCCGATTATCTGCGCACCCATACGTTCAAGACCGTGGTTGGCGACATCACGTACGGCAAGGATGGCGAGTGGGCGGAGCCGCGGCTCGTCTGGACGCAGTTTCGCGGCATCAAGGGCAACGATCTGTCGCAGTTCGAAAATCCGGCGATCGAGGCGGTGCTGCTGCCGAAGTTCGCGCAGTCGGGCGAGTTGATCGAGCCGTTCGTGGCGGGGCGGTAGGAAGCACGAGGACAAAGCCCTCGGTCTTCCTTGCCGGGACTCGCCCGAACGTGGCAGGAAGCGGCGCATGCTGACCCGCCGTTCCGCGCTCGCCGCCGCGATCCCCGCCGCTCTCGCCGGGCCCGCGCGCGCGGCGGACAGTTTTCAGAATTTCGTTGCCGGCATCTATGCCGAGGCGACCGGCATGGGCATTCGCCGCGAAGTGCTGAACGCCGCCTTCGCCGGAGTCGCGCCGAACCAATCGGTCATCGACAAAGACCGCAAACAGGTCGAATTCACCATGACATGGTCGCAGTACCGTGCCCTGGTCATCAGCGACAAACGCATCGCCGACGGGCGCGCCGCGGTGGCGAACAGCCGCGCGCTGTTCGGGCGCGTTGAGAGCAGTTTTCGGGTCGCGCCCTCGGTCATCGCGGGCATCTGGGGCCTCGAATCGAGCTTTGGCGCGCAGACCGGCAACTATAAAGTGGTCGAGGCACTCTCGACGTTGGCCTGGGAGGGGCGCCGTGCGGCGTTCTTTCGCGGCGAACTGCTGGCGGCGTTACGGATCCTCAACAATGGCGACATCGCGCCGGCGGGCATGACCGGATCTTACGCCGGAGCGATGGGGCAACCGCAATTCATGCCCTGCAGTTATCTGCGCCTCGCGGTGGACTTCGATGGCGACGGGCGGCGCGACATCTGGAACAGCAAAGCGGACGTGCTCGGCTCGATCGCCAACTTTCTCGCGCATTCCGGTTGGCGGCCGGGTGAGACCTGGGGGCAGCCGGTGCGTGTCCCGCCCGGCACGATCGCCGGGGGGCGTGACGCGCGGCGGCCATTGGCCGAGTGGGCGCGCCAGGGCGTTGTCCCGTCCGGCGGCCGCTGGGCGGCGCCGGGTGAAATGCCGTCGGCTCTGATCGCGCCTGACGGCGTCGGTGGCGAAACATTCCTGGTATTCAACAATTTCACGGCCATCAGGCGCTACAACCCGTCCGATTTTTATGCGATAGCGGTCGGGTTGATCGGCGACTGGGTCATGACCTGAGCAGGGGACTGTGACATGAAGCTTTCGCGCCGCCTCGCTTTGGCGTCCGCTCTGACTACGTCGTTGGCCGGGATCGCGCCGGGTGCGTTCGCCGCCCGCCCGCCCGGGGACGCGGCAAGGAAAAGGAACCCGTGCCGACCGGATCGCCCGGAGAAACGCCACTGGGACCCGTCGATACCGTCGCGAAATGGGCGTTCATCCAGGATTTCGGGACCGGTGCGGTGTTGTTGGACAAAAGCGCCGACGACCCGATGCCGCCTTCTTCGATGACGAAGCTGATGACGATCTACCTTGTTTACGAGCAATTGAAGAAAGGTCAGCTCAAACTGTCGGACACCGTGACGGTCTCGGCCCGTGCCGCCGCCATGGGTGGGTCGCGGATGTTTCTTGAGGTCGGCAAGCCAGTCGTCATCGAGGACCTGATCCGCGGCGTGATCGTGGATTCGGGCAACGATGCCGCCACCGTCCTGGCCGAGGCAGTGGGTGGTTCCCAGGAAAAATTCGTCGATATGATGAACGCGAAGGCCAAGGAGCTTGGCCTCACGCATTCGACGTTCCGCAATCCTACCGGTTGGCCGGATCCCGAGCAGGTCATGAGCTGCCACGATATCGCGACCCTTGCCACCCAAATCATCACGGGATTTCCCGGAGTATTACAAATACGACGCCGAGCGTTCATTTAAATATAACAATATCGAGCAGCAGAATCGGCATCCCGATGGTGCAGGCCGGCACCGCGGACGGTTTGAAGACCGGACACACCGATGCGGGCGGATTCGGCCTCGTCGCCAGTTCCTTGCGGGATGGGCGGCGGATCATGATGGTGCTGAACGGCATGACCTCCATGCATGAGCGCGCCCAGGAAGTCGGAACGACTGATGAACTGGGCTTTTGCCAATTTCGAGAACGTGCCGTTGTTCTCGGCCAACGAAGTGATCGACAACGCGCCGGTCTGGTTAGGCACCGACAAGACCGTGCCGCTGGTCGGAGGCCGCGATCTGGTGGTCACGCTGCCGAAATCCTGGCGTCAGACGGCGTCGATCAAAATCAGCTACGACGCACCGATCAAGGCGCCGATCGCAAAGGGTCAGCCGGTCGGCGTGCTGATGCTGCGCGGCCAGGGCGTGCCTTCAATGGACGTGAACCTGATCGCCGGCGCCGACGTGCCACGATTGAGTCTGCCGATGCGCGGCCTCGCCGTCGTCTCGCACTACGTTTCCGGCGGATAGCGTGGCTGCTGGGCGTCTGATCACGCTGGAAGGCGGGGAGGGCGCGGGGAAATCGACGCAGGCGCGCATGCTGGCCGATGCGTTGTGCGAACTTGGGATGTCGGTGGTTCGCACGCGCGAACCGGGCGGTGCGCCGGGCGCGGAGTTTCTGCGCGAGGTGCTGCTGTCCGGCCGCATCGCGTGGAGTATCAACGCCGAAACCATGCTGCATGTCGCCGCGCGCATGGAACACGTCGCCAAAACAATCCGGCCCGCGATCGACGCCGGGAGTTGGGTGATCTGCGACCGGTTCCATGACTCGACGATGGCCTATCAGGGTTACGGTCAGGGTGCCGATCGCGGCATGATCGAGGCTCTCGGCGCGATGGTTGGCATCGTTCCGGATTTGACTTTCGTGCTGGACGTGCCGCGTGACATCGCGTTGACCCGGTTGCGGCAGCGCGGCGCGGCCGATGATCGGTATGAGCGGCTGAATGAAGAATTTCATCGCCGGGTCAATGAAGGCTTCCGGGCAATCGCCACTTTGCCGCGATGCGTGCTGGTGGATGCGGCGAGGGAAGCGCCGACGGTGCATGCGGCGGTGATGGAGGCGGTACGGAAGTTAATCGGTTGACGCCCGGGGGCCGTACGTTTTAAATCGTTCCTTTGCCGCCTTGATCTGAGTCGCTGTCAGCAATTTTGGCTTTCCCGCCGCCAGCGCCAGCAAATATTGCCGACACAGTTGCTCCAGCAGCAGCGCGCGCGACAAGCGCTTGTGCCGTATCGCGCGCGTAAAGGATCATGCCGTGGTTGGCGAGCAAACACGCTGTGCGGTCCTTGAGCGCCTTCACCGCGTGCCGCGCGAGCGCCGGCGTGCCGAAGGTGACATACGGTGCGCAACGTACGTTGGCTCCGCCGAACTGCACGACCATGTAATGAAACGGCGGCAGGTCCCGGTTGAGGGCAGCCAGCGCGGTGCAGGCATCGGCGTGGGTGTGCACGATGCATCCGGCCGCCGGAAACGCGCGATAGATGCCGGCGTGCATCTCCCACTCGCTGGAGGGCGTCGCGTTGTTCAGCGGCGTGCCGTCCAGCGAGACTTCCGCCATAGCGGATTGCGTTCACGCCGTTCGGATCGCCGCCGGACGGCGTGATGGTCATGCCGCGTTCGGTGCGTTCGCTGACGTTGCCGGAACTACCGACGATCAGGCCGCGCGCCCCAAGTTCCGCGTAGAGACCGAGGGCGTTCACATCAGGAAGACGCCTTTGCCGTCGGACTGCTTGTCGAATTGCTTGTAGGCCTCATCCGCCTGATCCAGCTTCCAGCGATGCGTGAACAGGCGATCGACATCGACGTTGCGCTCGACGCAGAACCGGGCGCATTCGGCCTGGATGATGTTGGAGAACGTCCACGACGCGACCAGCGTCATTTGCCGGCGCAACAGATGCGGACTGACATCGATTTTGACGTCGCCGCCCTCGCCGACGAAGCACATCGTGCCCCAGACCTTGGTCGATTTGATGGCGTTCAGCCGTGCCTCGGGATTGCTGGAGGTATCCAGCGTCAGGTCGGCGTAACGGCCATGCGTCAGGTCCTTGATCGCCGCGACCGGATCGTTGGAGCCGGGATCGACCACTTCGTCGGCGCCGAACTCCTTCGCGCGGGCCAGTCGTTGCGGGTTGATATCCAGCGCGATCACCCGCGCGCCCATCGCCTTGGCGAATTGCGTGCCGGCGAGGCCGACCGGGCCCTGGCCAAAGATCGCGATCGTGTCACGGCCGGAGATGTTCATCCGCCGCAGCGCGCCATAGGCCGTGCCCGACCCGCAGGAGATCGCGGCGCCGGCCGAGAACGACAGTTCGTCCGCCAGCGGCACCAGCGTGTTGGCCGGCACCAACAGGTACTTCGCGTGCCCACCGTGCGAGTTGGACCCGTAAACTTTCACCGGCACCTGCTGGCACAGTTGCTGCCAGCCGGACCGGCAATGATCGCACTGCGTGCAGCCCTGGTAGTGATGCACCATCACGCGCTGCCCGACTTTCGCCTCGGCCGGCAGCACGTCGGGACCGATGGCGGCGACGATGCCGCAGGGCTCATGGCCGGCGATGGTCGGGTTGGGATTGGGCGGCAGGCCGGTGGCGTTTTGCCCGCGGCCGGCTTTGGGGCGGCGATACTGGTGCAGGTCCGAGCCGCACATGCCGGACGCCTTCATTTCCACCACGACCTCACCCGGACCCGGGGTGGGATCGGGGAAGTTCATGATTTCGAGTTCGCGCTCGCCATGAAACACGACGCCTTGCATGGTTCCCTCCATTCCAATGCCTTGCGCGGACTGTGCCACGGTTTGCCGCGGTTGACCAACGCGCCGCGACGGCGCACGGATTCGGCAAAGGAGGGCGTCCCGCCATGGCCATCGTGTTGACCCCTGTGCATCCCGTGATCGGCGCCGCGTGCTCCGGCGTCGATATCAGCCAACCCTTGAACCAGGAGGACGCGGCGGCGATCGATGCGGGGATGGATCGTTATGCCGTGCTGGTGTTCCGTCAGGGCACGCCGCTGACAACCAAGCAGCAGATCGCGTTCACGCGGAATTTTGGCGACCTGGAGGCACCGTATACGCAGATCCAGGCGGCGCAGGGTGTGCGGTGGAACAATCCGGCGCTGTCGGACATTTCGAATGTGTCGCCGTCTGGCGGCTTGCTGGATCGCGACGATCGCAAGCGGCTGTCCGGGCTTGGTAATCAGATGTGGCACAGCGACAGCAGTTACAAAGCAATTCCCGCGCGGTATTCGCTGCTGTGCGCGCATGTGCTGCCGCCTGAAGGTGGCGACACGCAATTCGCCGATATGCGCGCCGCGTACGACATGCTCGATGCGAAGATGAAGGATCAGATCGAGAGATCTGGTCTGTGAACACAGTCGCATCTTCTCGAAGGGCGCGCTCGGCATTCCGTTCACGGAGAGCGAACTGCGGGCGTTCGCGCCGGTTCGGCAACGTCTGGTGCGCACGCATCGGGTAACCGGCCGCAAATCGCTGTATCTGTCGTCGCACGCCGGCCGGATCGTCGGCTGGCCGGTGCCCGAGGCGCAAATCCTGTTGCGCGAACTGACCGAGCACGCGACGCAACGCGAGTTCGTCTACACCCATCGTTGGCAGGTTGGCGATCTGGTGATGTGGGACAATCGCACAACGATGCATCGCGCCCGGCGGTATGACGACATGGTGTATCCGCGCGATCTTCGCCGCACCACTGTGACGGACGGCGTTCCGACCGTCGAACAAAACGCCGAAGCGGCGTGAGGAGAAGATGATGAGTGAGACACGAACCTTTGGGCGTTACGCGGAACTGCCCGTTGACAAAATGACCGCGGCGCAGCGCGAGGGGTACAGCCACCTGGTTGACGGTCCCCGCGGCCGGTTGCCTGGACCGTACAAGGTCTGGGTGCATAATCCGAAGCTCGTGCACGCGGCCTCGCCGCTGGGGCAGCACTTCACGCCGGGATCATCGTCGCTGACCGAGCGGGAGCGTGAGATCGCGGTGATCGTGATCACGCATGCGTGGAACTCTGACTATCCCGGCGCGGCGCATGAGAAGCGCGGCAAGGAAGTTGGCCTGCCGGAGGAAGCGGTCGAAGCGATGATCGCCGGATTGCCCGCGTCGTTCAGCGATCCGAAAGAGCAAGTGGTGTACGAGGTGGCGCTGTCTCTGGCCAACAACCGGGTGGTTTCGAACGGGTTGTACGACCGCGCGGTGTCGGTGCTGGGGCATGAGCGCATCACCGATATGATCGTGCTGATGGGGTATTACACCGCCGTGTCGCTGACGATGAATTTTTACGCGGTGCCGGCGGGAACGGCTGGGATGGCACGGTAGAGGCGGCGGGTTACATCAAAAGTCCAGGTCGCGCCTGGATCGTACGTGTGAGGCCAGCCAGGATCTCTCGGTCGCGGTCGTCGTTAACCGCGATCGAGAACTCGATATCGGTCACAACCGAACCGAATTGTTCGCACAGGCGGTCGCCAATCCGCTCATAGGTGTCGATCACGGCGAACTGCTGAAGCACATCGTCGGAGATGCGCTTTGGCAATTCCTCCCATTGCTTCGACCGTGACAGCAGCTTGCATTCGTTGGCCAGGTCATGCAGGCCGAGATGCGCGAACGCGGCAAAATAGGTCGGCGTGGACGCATAAAACGCGATGCGCGCGCGGGCGTCGCGGATCTTCGGTTGCAATTCCGCCTCGGTGGCGGCGGTGGCGACCAGCGGCTTCATTCCGATGCGGAATCCTCGCAGGGCGCGCCCGGATTTCGCCGCGCCTTCGCGTACGGCGGGCAGCATCACGTGTTGGATGTAGGACGGCGTGCAGACCGGATGTGGCCTGATGCCATCAGCGACCTCGCCCGCCACGCGGCACATGACCTTGTTGACGGCGGCGAGGTGAACGGGGATCGCCGGATGCTCGATCGGTCCGGGATCGAACAAGGGGACCATCAGGTTGATGTTGTAATGCGGACCCTCAAAGCGCGGATGGGTGCCGTTCTGCCAGCAGTCCCAGAACATCCGCACGGCCGAGACGTATTCGCGCATCCATGGTCCGGGAGGCGACCACGCCATGCCAAACCGGCGCTCGATATGCGCGCGGACCTGCGGTCCAAGGCCAAGCGTGAACCGGCCACGCGAGAGTTTCTGCAACGTCCACGCACTCATCGCGGTGATCGCCGGACTACGCGGGAAGGCGATCGCCACGCCAGTCGTCAGATGCAGCCGCTTTGTCGCCTGCGCGGCGAGGGCGAGGACCATGAACGGATCGTCCTTGGTTTCCTCGCACACCAGACCGTCGTAGCCGATCTCGTCCAAAAGTCGTGCGTTCTTGGCGACGGTCGCGATGTCGAACGGGATCTCCGGCGCGCGCAGACCGGGATCGACCTTGCCCAGCGGCAGAAGCGTTTCAAGCCGCATCGGGAATCACGCTGACATGCGCCGCGACGATGTGCCAACCGTCCTCGAAACGAACCCACGTCTGCTGTTGGCGGCCCGTCTTGCCGGGCATGGTGTCGCGATGGAACAAGGTCGAGGCGGTGGCGAAATCCCGCCCGCACGTCGTGATGACGGTGCGGGAGATCACCCGCGCCAGACCGACCGCGGAACGAGCGGAGCGGAACGCGCCAATTTCCTCCCAACCGTACAGGATCTCATTGATGCCATAGCGGATCGTATGCGGACTGTTCCAGAACAGCGACTGCAGCGTGTCCACGTCGTTCGCCATCAACGCGGTTTCATAGCGGGCGAAGGCTGCCTCGACCTCGGCTTTGACCTCGGGCAGGTTGACGTCCATGGCGGATTCCTCGGTTGCGATGATCGAGTGTTCGCACATTGGGAAAGGGAGGATCAACATGTCACGTTTCGCCGGCAAGGTGGCTGTCGTCACCGGGGGCGCGTCGGGCATCGGGCTGGCCATCACGCGCCGCCTGATCGCCGAGGGCGCCAATGTCGCCGCCGGGGATCTCAACACCGCCGGCCTGGATGAACTCGGCCGCGAGTTCGGCGACCGCTTTCTGGGCTTGAAAATCGACGTCACCAAGGAAGCCGACATCGAGCATCTGGTGGCCCAAACGGTCGAGCGGTTTGGCGCGGTGCACACCGCCTTCAACGTCGCCGGCGGCGCGCGGCCCGGTTATATCGTAGATCTGTCCGAGAGCGACTGGGACTTTACCGTCGACCTCTGCCTGAAAGGCGTCTTCCTGGCCATGAAGCACCAGGCACGGCAAATGATGAGCCAGGGACAGGGTGGAACGATCGTCAACATCGCCTCGCTCAACGCGCACGTGCCGATGCACGCGGGTTCTGCTTACGTCGCGGCGAAGGCAGGGGTTGAATTGCTCAGCCGGAACGGTGCGCTGGAGTTCGCGCCGTTCGGCATCCGGGTCAATGCGATTCTGCCTGGCCTCGTGCAAACACCGTTGACCCGCCGGCACTTCGACAATCCCGATGCGCTCGCCGCCTTCGTCGAGCGCATCCCAATGGGACGGCCCGCGCAACCCGAGGAAATCGCCGCGCCCGCCTTGTATCTGGCGTCGGACGACGCCTCCTACGTCTCCGGTTCAAGCCTTCTCGTCGATGGCGCCTGGGCGGTCAGCGGCTACCCCGACATGCGGCCGTTCCGGGGGCCGATGGCCTGGAACGCGCGCTGAGGGAGTCTCGACGGCACGGCGCATTCGTGGTGGCATGGCGGGGAAGAAAACGCGGGAGGTACGCATGACGAACGCTACCGAGAGTCTCGAGCTGACGCGGGTCGGCCCAGGAACGCCGATGGGCGGATTGATGCGGCAGTATTGGCTGCCGGCGTTGCAGTCGTCGGAGGTCAAGGCGAACGGCGATCCCGTGCGCCTGATGCTTCTGGGCGAGAAGTTGATCGCGTTCCGCGACGCCACGGGCCAGGTGGGCGTGATGGACCATCGTTGTCCGCATCGCTGCGCCTCCTTGTTCTATGGCCGCAATGAGGGCGATGGCATCGCCTGCGTCTATCACGGCTGGAAGTTCGCCGCCGACGGCACCTGCCTGGAGCAGCCGAACCTGCCGCCCGAACAGCAGTTCACCGACAAGGTGCACGCCAAGGCCTACAAAGCGCGCGAGCAGGCGGGCGTTATCTGGGTTTATATGGGCGAGCGCGAACAGGCGCCACCAATGCCGGCGATCGAGGCGACCTTGCTGCCGGAAGCCGAGGTGAACGTCACCTTCACCCAACGCGAATGCAATTGGTTGCAGGCGCTGGAAGGCGATATCGACACCTCGCATTTCAGTTGGCTGCATGTCGGCAGCGTGAAGCCCGAGCAGGTGCAGGACGACAACTGGGTCAAGTACCAGGTCGTGCATCGCGCGCCCGATTACAACGTCACCGACACCGACTGGGGCACGATGTATTGCGCCATGCGGCCAGCGGAGAACGAGCAAACCTACTGGCGGTTCGCCCATTTCGCGTTTCCGTTCTGGACGTTCATTCCGCAAGGGACATTCGTGGACCGGGTGATCGCGCGGGCCTGGGTGCCGATGGACGATACCCATGTCATGTTCTTTTCGCTGACATGGAAGAAGGCGTCGCAGACGAAACCTCTGGCCGATGGGAAGCCGATCCCCGGCGCGACGCCGCGGCCGGAGTATCAGCCGAACACCACGGATTGGTATGGCCGCTTCCGGCCGGTGCAAAACGCATCGAACGACTATCTCATCGATCGCGAGGCGCAACGGAACAACGAGATCTATACCGGCATCACGCATATCGCCATGCAGGATCAGGCGATTACCGAGAGCATGGGCGAGATCGTCGATCACTCGTTCGAGCATCTGGCACCGAGCGATCAGATGATTACCCGGACGCGGCGGCGGCTGCTGATGGCGGCGCATGCGTTGCGCGATCACGGCACGGTGCCGCCGACGGTTGACGATCCGGCGGTGTTCCAAAAGATCCGCAGCGGCGAGCGGATCCTGAAGGCGAACGATTGGCGAGAGGCGTATGACGACGGCATGCGCGCCGCGGTGCGTCCGGCGTCGTATCAGCAGGCGGCGGAGTAACGACAATGCGGATCGGCGTGTTCGACCATATGGATCGCGGCGACACGCCGCTTCCGCAGTTCTTCGAAGACCGGATGCAATTGATCGAGATGTACGATCGCGCCGGCTTCTACGGCTATCACGTGGCGGAGCATCATGCGACGCCGCTCGGGATGGCGCCGGCGCCGGGTATCTGGCTCGCCGCGATCGCCGCGCGCACGAAACGGCTGCGCTTCGGTCCGCTGGTGTATCTGTTGCCGCTGTATCATCCGATCAAGCTGCTGGAAGAAATCTGCATGCTCGATCAAATGAGCGGCGGCCGCATGATGCTGGGCGTCGGCCGCGGCATTTCGCCGATCGAGCTTGGCTATTACGGGCTCGATCCGAATGAAACGCCGGCGATGTACACCGAAGCGCTGGAAGTGCTGATCCAACGCGGCATGACCCACAAGGAACTGACGTTCGAGGGCAAGTACTACAAATACCGCGACGTGCCGATGGAAATCGAACCCTTCCAGCGTCCAACTCCACCTCTTTGGGTTGGTCTGGGCCGTGTCGACGCCGTGCCCTGGGCCGCCGAGCGCAAAGTCAACATCGTCAGCAATATGCAGGCCGCCGGCGTCAAGGCGATGACGGATCGCTATCGCGCGGAATGGGCAAGCGCTGGGGCATGACCCCGCCGAGCATTCCGCTGATGGGCGTCGGCCGGCACGTCGTCGTCGCGGAAACGGAGAAGGAAGCGCTGGAGATCGCGCGCCGCGGTTACGCCAGGTGGCGCGAGAGCCTGATGCTGTTGTGGGTCAAACACGACCTGAACATCCCACACCTGAACATCGCCTTTCCGCTGACGTTCGACGATGCCGCGGCACAAAACCGCGCGGCGGCGGGCACGCCGGAGCAGGTGCGGGCGATTTTGCAACGCGATATCGACGACGCCGGATTGAACTACATCCTGTGCCGCTTCGCGTTCGGCGACCTGACGCAACAGGAATCCCAGCAGTCGATCGACCTGTTCACGAAACGCGTCATGGGCGACCTACGGGCCGCCAAAGGACTGGTGTGACGCATGACCGCCGAATACGAACTCTTCGCCCTGCGCTACGCCACGCGAGAGGCACGGCGGCACGAGCACTTCATCGGCGGCGACCCGCACGACGGGCCGATGCCGATGGACTACTTCGTCTGGGTGGCGAAGAACGCCGACCGTGCCGTGGTGATCGATATCGGCTTCACCGCGGAGAGTGGCGGCAAGCGCGGCCGCAAACTGGAACGTTGCCCGATCGACTCGCTGTCATTGCTCGGCGTCGATCCGGCGAATGTCGAGGACGTGATCCTGACCCACATGCATTACGATCACGTCGGCAACTTCCATAAGTTTCCAAAGGCGCGGTTCCATTTGCAGGAACCGGAGATCCATTACGCGGTTGGCCGCCACATGCGGCACAAGCAACTGGCCAAGAGCTTCGAGCCCGACGACGTCTGCGGCATCGTGCGGCTGAACTTCGACGGCCGGGTCACGTATTACAACGGGCCGGCGGATGTTTTGCCGGGCATCAGCATCGTGCCGACCGGCGGCCATTCCGTGGGGCTCCAATTCGTCTGCGTGAACACGAAGCGAGGCAAGGTCGTCCTCGCGTCCGACGTCACGCATTTCTACGAGAACATGGAGACCTACCGGCCGTTCACCACGGCGTTCAACATCGGCGACATGCTGGATGCGTTCGACACGTTGCGCGCCCATGCGCCCACTCCGGCGCATATCGTTCCGGGTCACGATCCGGAGGTGATGCGCCGCTATCCAGCGCCGTCGCCGGCGCTGGAGGGCATTGTCGTGCGACTGGATGTCGAACCGAAATCAGGCTGACATCTGGATCGGCGGCTCGACCTCTTCGGGGATCGGGCACACATACGGCGTCCGCGCCAACCTGGCCTTCAGGTCAGCTTTCGCGCGCGCCCGCAGCGTGTCGTCCTGCAACGCGTCCAACGCGGTGCCCGCCATGACCTTCGCCACATGCACGAGTCCCTTGTGCGCGGCTGGCAACTTGCCCTGCGCCGTCAACTGCCAGGAGTGGCCGGGCGTACCGATCGCATAGGTCGCGCCTCGCGCCTGCACCAACGGCACCACCCAACTGACATCGCCGACATCGGTCGAGCCGATCATCGGCACCCGCGGCGCGTCCAGCGGAACGATCGCATCGCACAACGACTGGCCGGGACGATAGGGCATGCCGGAACGCCGATACGCGCTCTCGATATCTTCCTCGGACAACGTCGCCTGGAATTTCGCGGCGGTGGCGCGGTCGGCGTCGTCGAACGGCGGTGGGCCAAGACGCTCGAGGTTGTCCTGCAACGCCCGCTCCAACGGCGTGTTGCCGAGCAGGTTGGACACCGCGCTGATCACCGTCGCCTTGACCGAGGTCTCGGTCATCAGCGCGGCACCCTCGGCGATCTTCTTCACCCGCTCGATGAGGCGGTTCAGTTCCGGCAGGTTCCGCGCACGGATCAGGTATCGGACTTTGGCGAAGGCCTGCACCACGTTGGGCGCGATCCCGCCGGCGTCCAGGATCGCGTAATGCACCCGCGCGTCCGAGGGCATGTGCTCGCGCATGTAATTCACGCCGACGTTCATCAGCTCGACCGCGTCCAGCGCGCTGCGTCCCAAATGCGGCGAGGCGGCGGCGTGCGAGGCCCGGCCGGTGAACGCGAAATCGATGCGGGTGTTGGCCAGCGACAGCGGCTCGTTCAATCCGGCGAAGGCGCCGGGGTGCCAGGTGATCGCGATATCGACATCGGAAAATGCACCGGCCCGGACCATGAAACCCTTGGCGGCGCCGCCTTCCTCGGCGGGACAACCGTAGTAGCGCACACGCCCTTTGATGCCGTGCGTTTCCAGGTAGTCCTTCACCGCGGTGGCCGCCAGCAGCGACGCCGCGCCCAGCATGTTGTGGCCGCAACCGTGACCGAAGCCCGGGCCGGGGAGGGGCTTTTGCTCGGCGACACCGGCTTCCTGCGACAGGCCTGGCAGAGCGTCATACTCGCCGAGGATGGCGATGACCGGACCTTCGTCGCCAGCCTCGCCCATGACCGCCGTCGGAATGCCCGCGACGTTCTCGGTCACCCGGAAGCCCTGTTCCTTCAGCATCGCGGTATGCTCGGCGCAGGACTTGAATTCGCCATAGCACAGCTCGGGAATTTCCCAGACGCGATCGGACAGGGCATTGAACTCGTCCTGCTTCGCGTCCACGAGGCGCCAGATTTCTTCGGTGTTTTGCATGCGCGCGGTCCTGTTCAAGTTGTTGGCGGTGATCGTTCTCCCGCCCCTCATCCCCAGTTTTCGGAGCGCGGGTCAGCGCGTTCCCTTGACGGTGCAGGTCGCCAGATGGTCGTCGACCATGCCGGTCGCCTGCATGAACGCGTAGCATATCGTGGACCCGACAAAGCGGAAACCTTGCTTGCGCAGCGTCTTGCTCATGCGGTCGGAGACCTCGGTCGTCGCCGGCACCTGCGCGGGATCTCGCCAATGGTTGACGATGGGTTGACCATCGACAAATCCCCACAACCACGCGTCAAGGCTGCCATGTGCCGCGATCACCTCCAGAGCGGTGCGTGCGTTGTCTCGCGCGGACCAGATTTTCTGCCGGTGGCGGATGACGCCCGACCCGGTCAGCACCGCGGTCAGGTCAGCGTCGCTCATCGCGGCGACCCGGCTGATGTCGAAATTATGGAATGCCGCGCGATACGCGTCTCGCCGTGCGAGCACGGTGCGCCAGGACAGTCCAGCCTGGGCGCCCTCCAGCGTGATCAGTTCAAACAGCGCGCGGTCGTCGTGATGCGGCACGCCCCACTCGGTGTCGTGGTAGGCCTGCATCGTGGCATCGGCGTTTTCCGCCCAGGAACAGCGCATGAGAGAAGCTCCTGATAACAATGAAGGCTCCAGAGTTGCCTCGGGAGCCTTCGCATTGTGAGTGACTGTCCGTTGCCGGACCGGAGTGTCTTACGCCGCCGCGTGCGCGCCGGCGATCCTGGTCACGGCAAGGTATGCCACCATACAATGAGACACAGGATCACCTCCTTTCAGTTGTTGCTACGACAAGAGAAGACTGCACGCGATTCGGCACGCGATGCAAGAAAACTTTTTCAGGTGCGCGGGAGGGAGCGATCAATTTGAGCGAAGTCAGTTCACGCCGCGAGTTCCAATATCTCGCGCAGCACCTCCGGCGTCGGGATCGGGCGTGGATTGCGCGGCACCCAGGGCGTGCCCATGGCCTGACGCGCGATTCGCCCGAAATGCTCAGGACCGACGTTCACCGCGTGCAGGCTGCGCGGCATGTCGAGCCCGGCGATGAATCGATCCAGCAAATCACCAGCCTCCTCGCCAGGATGCTCCATCGCGGCGGCGACCAGCTTCTGGCGTTCGGCGTTGGCCTGTTTGTTCCAGCGCATGACCGCCGGCAGCATGATGCACGAGGTATGGCCGTGCGGAATATCGAAGACGGCACCAAGCACGTAGCCAATGCCGTGGCTGGCGCCCATCGGCACGCCCGCCGCCAGCGGCCCCATCGACAGCCACGAACCCATCTGACAATCCAACCGCGCCTTCAGGTCGGCCGGATCGGCTTTCACGCGCGCCAAACCACTCGTCAGTAAACTTAATCCGCGCAAGGCCTGGGCGTCACCATAAGGATTCGCCTCGTTCGAGCAAACACCTTCAACACAATGATCGACGGCGCGAATGCCGGTAGACAGGAACAGCCATTCCGGCGTGTGCACCGTCAGCGACGGATCCAGAATGACGGCGGCGGGCATCACCATCGGGTGGCGGAACAATTCCTTCACTTTGGTCGCTTCGTTGGTCACCCCCGCGATGCCGGAAAATTCACCGGCGGACAGCGTGGTCGGCACGCTGATCTGACGCACCGTCGGCGGCGCGAAAACCGCGTCGCCGCGACACGCGTCGAGTCCTTCCGGTGTGGTAATGTCATTGGCGAGGCACAGTTGCACCGCCTTCGCGCCGTCGGTGATCGAGCCGCCGCCAACCGTCACGATCAAATCGGCCTTCGCCTCGCGCGCCATCGCCGCCGCCGCGATCACCGCCGAGCGCGGCGTGTGCGGCGGCATTTTATCGAACAATCCGGCACAACGATTGCCCAACGCGGCACGGACTTTGGCGATTTCGTTGGTGTCCCGGTTGAGCGTGCCGCTGACCATCAGGAATACCCGCTCGGCACCCAGTCGGCGCGCCTGTTCGGCGACCGCCTCGGCGGCGGGTTTGCCGAACACGACCTCATCCATCTTGCCGAATACGACGTGGCCTTCGGTGGACATCGCGCATCCTCCATTTGTGTTTTGTGTCCCGATGGATAATGGTTTTCACCCGAGGCGGCCAGATCAGAGGGACTTCAGATGACCTATCTCGCTCCCAATTCCGTGCAGGCCCGCGACATCGCGAGCATCGTGCATCCGCAGACCAACCTCGTCCGGCATCTGGAGGAAGGGCCTGTCGTGATCGGCGGCGGCGACGGTTGTTTCGTGACTGACGACAACGGCAAACGCTACCTCGACGCGGCGGCGGGGTTGTGGTGCGCGTCGCTTGGCTACGCCTCGGAACGGCTGGCGCGCGTGGCGTATGAGCAGATGCGCAAGCTCGGCTATTACCATCTGTACCGCGGCACGACGCAGGAAAACGCGGTCGATCTGGCGGAAAAACTGTTGTCCATCGCGCCGGTGCCGATGAGCAAGGTGCTGTTCCAGTGCTCCGGCTCCGAGGCGAACGATACCGCGATCAAGCTGGTCTGGTATTACCACGCGTCGATCGGCAAGCCGGAGAAGCGCAAGATCATTGGCCGCCACATGGGGTATCACGGCAGCACCTCGGCCTCGATCTCGGCGTCGGGCAAGCCGGACATGCACGCCGATTTCGGATTGCCGTTTCCGGGCTTTCTGCACACGGAATTCCCGCATTATTACCGCCGGCACGAGGTGGGCGAGAGCGAGGAACAGTTCTCCACCCGCATGGCCGATGAACTGGAGAAACTGATCATCCGGGAAGGGCCGGAAACCTGCGGCGCGTTCATCGCCGAGCCGGTGATGGGCGCCGGCGGCGGGATCGTTCCGCCGCGGACCTATTGGGAGAAGATGCAGGCGGTTATCAGGAAATACGACCTGCTGTTCATCGCCGACGAAGTGATCTGCGGCTTCGGCCGGACCGGCAACATGTGGGGCAGTCAGACGTTCGATCTGCAACCCGACATGATCTCCTGCGCCAAGGCGTTGTCGGCGGGGATGCAGCCGATCTCGGCGTTGATGGTGAACCAGCGCGTGTTCGAGGCGATGCTCAACGAGAGCCGCAAGCTCGGCAATTTCGCGCATGGGTTTACTTATGCGGGCCATCCGGTGACCACGGCGGTGGCGATGGAGACGCTGCGGATTTACGAAGAGATCGACATGCTGGGACACGTCCAGGATGTTGGTCCGTATTTGCAACGGGCGGCCGCTGCGCTGTCCGACCATCCGCTGATCGGCGATGTGCGCGGTGTCGGAATGATCGCGGCGATGGAAATGGTCGCGGACAAACACACGCGCGCGCCGTTCGATCCGGTGCTGAAGGTTGGCGCTACGGTCGATAAGTATGCGCGCGAGCATGGGTTGATCGCGCGCTTCATTGGCGATCGAATCGCGTTCTCGCCGCCGCTGATCATCACCGAGGCGGAGATCGATGAGGTGATGCTGCGGTTGCGGCGGGCGTTGGACGATACGTGGCGGGAGGTGCGGTCCTGACGCCGGGTGCTCACGACCGTTCAGGCCGTCCGCAGCAGCCTCCGCCCGCGGCCTCGGCTTAGCAGGAACATCGCGATCGCCAGGTTCAGCGCGTTCCATGCCACGCCGTTGGCGAAAGCCGCGCGATAGGACCCGGTCAGATCGAAGATCGCGCCGGACATCCACCCGCCCAGCGCCATACCGAGCAACGTCATCATCATGACAAGGCCCACGCGTGTCCCAGCCTCGCGTTCCGGAAAATTCTCGCGGATCACGATCGCGTAGCTAGGGACAAGCCCGCCCTGGAACAACCCGAACATCGCGGAGATCACGTACAGCGACACCAGGCCGTCGCTGGTCAAGTACAATGCCAGCGCCGTCATCTGTGCCGCTGACCCGATCGCCAAGGTCATCATGCCACCGACACGATCCGCGATGAAGCCCGAGGCAACGCGGCTGACGATGCCGCATGCCATCATCAACGACAGCATGCGCGCACCGTTCGTGACCCCATACCCGAGATCGCCGCAATAGGCGACGATATGCACCTGCGGCATCGACATCGCCACACAACACGCGAGGCCGGCGACCGCGAGCAGCGCCTGCAGCGTGCCATGACCGAGGTTCACGCGGGGGAAGCGCGAAGCCCAGGCGGGCGCGTGCGGGGAACGAACCGGCGCGGGAGCCCGCAGCAGCAGGGTCAGCGGCACCATGACGACGAGGCAAATGACGCCGATCCATAAATGCGCGTTTCGCCAACCCGTTGACTGGATCAGGAACTCCACCAACGGCGGCCAGATCGTGCCGGCGATGTAATTGCCGGACGCGCACAATGCGACCGCGATGCCGCGGCGACGCTCGAACCAGCGCGAGATGTCCGCCATCAATGGCACGAACGTCGAGGCACTGCCGAGCATGCCGATCAGCACGCCATACGCCAGCGCGAACTCCCACAGGTTGCTCGCGATCGAAGCCAATGCGTAGCCGGCCCCTAAAGACACCGCGCCCATCAGCACCGGCACGACGATGCCGAAGCGATCCGAAACGCGTCCCATCAGCACGCCGCCGACGCCGAAGCCGATCGTGGTGAGGGTGAAGGGCAGGGACGCGCCGCCGCGCGCGACGGCGAACTCCGCCTGCACCGATGGCAAGGCGACGACGACGGACCACATGCCGACGCCGCCCACCGCGGACAGGACAATGGAAACGACCAGCCTGAACCAGGCGTAGCCGGAGTCGATCTCACGCACGGTTCAGGTTCTTTCGAAGTCGATCCGCTCGACGACGGGAAGGCCTTGCAACTGGCGGCGCAGGCAGTCGAGGCCGAGTTCGACAGCGCCCAGTCGCACCCATTCGCGACCGCCGAGAATGCGGGAGCGGCGGAATTCGACGCCGTATTCGGTGGCGATACCGATCCAGATGGTGCCGCCGAAGTCGATCCGGTCAGCGCCCTCATCGAGGTCGATCAGCACGACCAGCGCGTGTGACGTGTGGGTTTGCTCGCGTGCCGCCCGCGCGATGGCGATGGTCGCTTCCTCGGTCATCGCGCCCGCCAGATGCGCGTCCTGAAGGCCATAGACGTTGTGCAGTTCAGCGTAATCGCGCACGACGACGCCGCGGCGAAAGACGTGCTCGGAATGCGGCAAATGCGCGATACGCCCGGCGATCTGACCGGCGGTGAAGGTCTCCACCACGCTCAACGTCGCGTTCTGCTTCGTCAGCTCCGCGAGGACAACGCCTTCCAGCGTCTGGTCATCCTCGGCGATGATGAAGTTGCCAAGCCGTTTTTTCACCTCGGCGGCGATCGGTGCGAGCTTGCAGCCGACGTCATCCATGTCTTTGCCGCGCACGGTCAGCTTGGTTTCCAGTTGCGGATAATGCGCGCGGAAGCCAAGCTTGACGCCGCCGTCCGGATCCAAAGCCTCAACGCCGGTCAGCAACTGATCCGCGTGCAACTCGCCAATGCCGTAGGAATGGAAACGCTTGAGGTAGATCGACGCCGGCTCGCCGGAGCGGGCGAGGATGCGTGGGATCACCTGCTCCTCCAGCATCCGGCGCAACTCGCGCGGCACGCCGGGAGTGAAGAAGAAGCGCGCGCGGCCGATGTCCATGGCGAAACCGCAGGCGGTACCGATCGGGTTGTCGATCATTTCCGCCGTCGAGGGCAGCATCGCCTGCTTGCGGTTGTTGGGCGGCATGGTACGAGCGCGGCGCGAGAAGAAGCTTTCCATCTTCTCCAGCCACTCCTCATGCAGCACCAGTTCCACCCCCGCCGCCTGGGCCGCGATCTCCTGCGACAGATCGTCCACGGTCGGGCCGAGGCCGCCATTGACGATCACCGCGTCGGCGCGCTCGCCCGCGAGTTTGAAGGCCGACAGCAGCGCGTCGCGATCGTCACCGACCGTGGTGCCCCAGTACACCGACAGGCCGACGTCCTCCAGTTTCTGCGCCATGTAGCTGAAGTTGGTGTTGACGATCTTGCCGGTGAGCACCTCGTCACCGGTGCACAGGATTTCGATGCGCATGGTCCCTCCATTCCCGCTCGTAACCTGCGGGAAGGGGCGGCCCAGAGCAAGAGGCGGGCGATTTCCCGCGGGTGCGGTTCGGTGTAGTTTCGCGGCATAGGGAGAAAACCCATGACCGCGACCAGCATGTTCGATCAGCACCTCGACCGGAATCAGGCGAACCATGCGCCGCTCACGCCTCTGACGTTTCTGGAGCGCGCGGCGTACGTCTATCCGGACCGGCTGTCGGTCGTGCATGGCGCGCAGCGCTTCACCTGGAAGCAGACCTACGACCGTTGCCGCCGGCTGGCGTCAGCGCTGTCCCGCGTTGGGATCGAGAAGAACGACACCGTCTCGGTCATGCTGCCGAACACGCCGCCGATGGTGGAAGCGCATTTCGGCGTACCGATGTGCGGCGCGGTGCTGAACACGCTGAACACGCGGCTCGACGCCGAAACGATTGCCTTCATGTTGCGGCACGCCGAGGCGAAGGTGCTGATCACCGATCGTGAGTTTTCCTCGGTGGTCGGCATGGCGCTGGCGTTGCTGAAGGTTGAAGCCGATCGTGATCGACGTCGATGATCCATCGTTCACGGGTGGCAAGATGGTTGGGACGATCGAATACGAAACGTTCCTGGCGGGTGGCGATCCGGCATACGCCTGGCAAAACCCGGCGGACGAGTGGGATGCGATTTCGCTGAGTTACACGTCCGGCACGACGGGCGATCCGAAAGGCGTGGTGTATCACCATCGCGGCGCGCATCTGAACGCGATCAGCAACATTCTGAACTGGGACATGCCACAGCACGCGGTTTATCTGTGGACGCTGCCGATGTTCCACTGCAACGGCTGGTGTTTTCCCTGGACCATCGCCGAGCGGGCCGGCGTCAACGTCTGTCTGCGCCGCGTCGAGGCGAAGGCCGCGCTGGACGCGATCCGCGACCATGGCGTCACGCATATGTGCGGCGCGCCGATCGTCTATTCGATGCTGATCAACGCGCCGGCGGAGTTGCTCAAGGGTCTGTCGCACAAGTTGAAGGGCCAGGTCGCCGGGGCCGCGCCGCCCGCCGCGATCATCGAAGGCGCCGAACAGATCGGCATCGATCTCACGCATGTCTACGGCCTGACCGAGGTCTACGGTCCCGCCTCCGTCTGCAGCAAACAGGACGAGTGGGCGGCGATGCCGATCGACCAGCGGGCGGAACGCAATGGGCGGCAAGGCGTGCGGACGCCGTTGCAGGAGGCGCTGACCGTGCTCGATCCCGAAACGATGCAGCCGGTTCCGTGGGATGGCGAAACGATGGGCGAAATCATGTTTCGCGGCAACATCACCATGAAAGGCTATCTCAAGAATGCCGCCGCGACCGATAAGGCATTCGAGGGCGGCTGGTTCCACACCGGCGATCTCGCCGTCATGCAGCCCGATGGTTATGTGAAGATCCGCGATCGCTCGAAGGACATCATCATTTCCGGCGGCGAGAACATCTCCTCCATCGAGGTCGAGGAAGCGTTGTATCGCCATCCCGCCGTGCTCACCGCCGCCGTGGTCGCGCAGCCCGATCCGAAGTGGGGCGAGACACCGCGCGCTTATGTCGAACTGAAGCCCGGCGTGACGGTGACGGAAGATGAACTGCGCCAGTTCTGCCGCCAGCACATGGCTGGGTTCAAGGTACCCAGGGCGATCGTGTTTGGCGAGCTGCCGAAGACCTCGACCGGCAAGATCCAGAAATTCGCGCTGCGTGAGCAGGCGAAGTCCGCCAGCGCGATCCAATAGCGGAGAAATCCCCCATGTTGCCAACGCCCGGTTTCCATCATCTGCACCTGAATTCCGTCGATCCCGACGCGGCGATCGCTTTCTACACGCGGCAGTTTCCTTCGACGTCCAAAGGGACATGGGCCGGATTGCCGGCGTTGCTGTCGCCGAACAACGTGATGATGCTGTTCAATAAGGTGGACAAACCGCCGGCGATGTCGCCGCCCAGCGCGATCTGGCATTTTGGCTGGCACGTGCCGGATGTGCGGGGGAATATCGAAACGTATAAGCAACGGCCCGAGGTGAAGCTGCTGCCGCTCTATACGACGGAGGAGGGCGGCCATGTGCTGATCAACAGCGACACCTGGCCGGCGCCGAAGGGTGGTGCGCCGGGCCTGACGCGGGCACAGATCGCCGAGGCGAAGGCGAACAACGCGCGGCCGGCGGGCGGTGGGGGCTTCGCCTACATGGAAGGGCCGGAAGGCGCTCTGGTCGAATATGTCGGCAATCATCCGGCGGAACGGTTCGATCATGTGCATTTGTGGCAGGAAGATCCGATCGCGGCGCTGGCGTGGTACCAGAAACACCTCAACGCACCGGTGCGGCCCGGGTTCACGCCCCCGGAACAACCGACCAAACGCGGCACCGAACGTTCCTGGCCGGCGCTGAACCGGGAGGGCATGTTCCGCGACCCTCGCGCGGGCGTCACGTTCGGCGATGTCGTGCTGACCTGGTACGCCAACCAGTGGGATGCGCCGCTGGTGCCCTCGCGCGGGCAGTTGCAGGATCACATTGCCTTCAGCGTCGGCGATCTCGACGCGTGGGTCGGCAAACTTCGCGATGAGGGCGTAACGTTCCTGGAACAGCCGTACCGGCTGGGCGACACCCGCGCGGTCATGATCGAAGGGCCGAGCCGCGAGGCACTGGAACTGGTCGAAGTGCGTTGAACACCAGAAAGAAAGCTTTGTGTGCTCGGTGTGCTCCGTGATGAACTGGGCGTACCCGCGCGCACGAATCCACGCCTGCGCGCGCCAAAATCCGGACCGTGGACCGAGTTTTTCACGAAGCTGACCGAGCATGCAAGGCTCACGGAGTTTCCACAACAGAGAGGCTTAATTCATGCTCGATCGGATCGTCGCCGTTCCCACGTCCTCCGGGCCCATGGAAACGTTCATTACTCATCCGGAGCAGGATGGACCGTTCCCGGCCGTGGTCATCTACATGGACTTCTGGGGATTGCGGGAGGAACTGTTCGATCTCGCCCGCCGGGTGGGAGCAGTCGGCTATTACTGCGTCGTGCCGGACCTGTATCATCGCCAGGGACGCGTCCGCAACGAATGGCGTGACGAAAACAACAAAATGATCTCGGCCCACAAACTCGATCCGGAGCGGCGGCGACAGGCACTGATCCCGCTGGAGAAGCTGTCGAACGCGATGGTTGTCGAGGATACCGGTGCCTTGCTCACATTCATGGATAACGGAGAGCCGGTGAAGACCGGTGGCATCGGCTCGATCGGTTATTGCATGGGCGGGCGGCACGTATTTTGCGTTGCCGGCGCATATCCGGAGCGGTTCGTCGCCGGAGCCAGCCTGCATGGCACCGCGCTGATCTCCGATCGTGAGGATTTACCCCATCATCTCGCGCACCGGTTTCGCGGCGAGCTGTATTGCGGGTTCGCCGAGCACGACCCGCATGCGCCGCCGGAAATGGTCGAGCAACTTGGCGCGCTGCTGAAGACCTGTTCGGTGCGCTACCATCCGGAACTTCATCTCGGCGCCGAGCACGGCTATGCGTTGCCCAATCGTGACATTTACGACAAACGCGCGGCGGAGCGTGACTGGGAACTGATTTTCGCCATGTTCAGGCGGCAAATCCCACTGAACTGAAACCGAGGAAACGGAAAATGACGGGACGACGCGAACTGCTCGCGGGCGCTGGCGCGGCGGCGCTCACCGCGAGCCTGCCGATGCCGGCGATCAGCCAGGAAAAGCCAGTGCGGATCGGATTGCTGACGGTCAAAACCGGACCGTTGGCGCAAGGCGGAATTCAGATGGAGCAGGGCATCACGCTGTTCCTCAGGCATCGCGGCAACAAGCTGGCGGGGCGCGCGACGGAACTGATCGTCGCCGATACCGGCGGCAATCCGGCCGGAACGAAAACCAAGGCGCAGGAACTGATCGAGCGGGATCATGTCGATTTCATCGTCGGCCCACTCGCCGCGTTCGAATTGCTGGCGATCAGCGATTACGCCGCGCAACACAAGTGTCCGATCCTCAGCCAGGCCGCCGCCGAGGATATGACGCAGCGCAAGCCCAACCCCTACTTCATTCGCACGTCGGGCACGTCCGCGCAGCCGATGCATCCGCTTGCCGATTACGCGCGCAAGGAACTGAAATACGAGAACGTGATCACCGTCGCCAATGATTTCGCCTATGGCTACGAACAGGTCGGCGGCTTCCAGAGAAGTCTTCGAGGATGACGGCGGCCACGTGAAAGCGAAGCTGTGGCCTCCCTTGGTGACGCCCGACTACACCCCTTTCATTGGCCAAATGAGCGGCGTCGATGCCATCGTCTCGGGGCTGGGCGGCTCCAATCCCGTCAAGTTCATGCGCCAATACAAGGACGCCGGAGCGACGCTGCCATTGCTTGGCGGCGGCGTGGCGATGGACGACGGACTGTTGAAGAGCTTCGGCGATGAGGCGATCGGCGTCATCTCCTGCGCCGGCTATACCGCCGATCTTGATACGCCGAGCAACCGGCGCTTCGTCGAGGACAGCGTGCGCGACTACGGCGGGATCCCGGGTTCCTACGCCGCCGGCCTCTACACCAACGGTCAGGTCGCCGAGGCGGCGTTGGAACAGGTCGGCGGTAACACCGACGACAAGGAAGCGTTCATCAAAGCGATGCGCGCGGTCTCCCTGACCGACACGCCGCGCGGGCCATTTCACTTCGACCGGTTCGGCAACGTTGTTGGCGACTTCTTCATTCGCCGTTGCGAGAAGAAAGATGGCAAGCTCGTCAACACGACGATCAAGACCTATAAAACGGTCAGCCAGTTCTGGACCTATGACGAGACGTGGTTTCTTTCGCAGCCGGTCTATTCGCGCGACTACCCGCCATTGAAGACCTGATTCACACCGGCAGCGCCATGCTCTCCCAGCCCGACAACGCCTCCGCCGCGCGCGCGACACGGAACACCATCGCCTCGTCGAAGGGACGACCAACGATCTGCACGCCGATCGGCAATCCATCGGAAGCGAGGCCAACCGGCACGCTCATCGCCGGATGGCCCGTGACATTGAAGGGGATCGTCTGCATCGGGGAAGCGGAGGACATCGCATCGACCGTCGCGTCAAACCGTGGCGCCGTGCACAGAGCCGAGGCGGTCAGCAACACGTCATAACGCGATAACGCGGCGTTCACCGCGTCGGTCAGTTCGCGCCGCGCTCGTAGGGCATTGATGTAATCCGCCGCCATGATCGCCGCGCCGAGCACGAACCGGTTCGCTGTGATCAGCGCGTAATCCTCCAGCCTGGTACTCATGTCTTTCGCGTGGATGGCGTACGCCTCGGCCATCATGATGACCCGGCCGGCGGCGGCGAACAGCGCGTAGTCCGGCAGCGCGATGTCCTCGACCGTGGCGCCGGCGGCACGCAACTGGTTCGCCGTGCGTTCGATCCCGGTCAGAACGTCGTGCGTGGCCATCGGCGCGCCCAGGAAGAACGCGCGAGGAATGCCGACACGCAGGCCGGCGACGCCTTTATTCAGGCCGGTGAGATAATCGCCCACCGGAACGTTCGCGCTCGCGGCGTCAGCGGGGTCGTATCCCGCGATGACGCCAAGCGTGATCGCGAAATCCTCGACCGAGCGGGACAGCGGACCGCAATGATCCAGGGTCCAGGACAAGGGAAACACACCACGACGCGATACGCGGCCATAGGTCGGCTTGATGCCCGACAACCCACACCACGCGGCCGGGCCGCGGATCGATCCGCCAGTGTCGGAACCCATCGCCATCCGCACCATGCGGGACGCGATCGCGGTCGCCGAACCGGACGATGATCCACCGGTCACATGATCCACGTTCCACGGATTGCGCGCGGGCGGGAAGGGCAGATCGAAACTGGGACCGCCCAACGCGAACTCGTGCGTGGCGAGTTTGCCGAGCAACACGCCGCCGGCCTCGGTGAATTTCGCGGCGACCACGCTGTCGGCAGCCGGAACATTCTCCAGCCGCAACTTTGAGTGGCACGTCGTGCGAATGCCGCCGGTGTCGTAGATGTCCTTGAGCGCGTATGGGATGCCGTGGAACGGCCCGCGATCGATACTGGCCTTTAACTCCGAATCGGCGCGATGCGCGTCGGCCAGCGCGCGATCCCGCGTCACCAGGACGAACGCGTGCAGGCCGGCATCCTGCGCGGCGACCCGGTCGAGGGCGTCTTTCGCCAGTTGCTCGGACGTGATCGAGCCATCGCGCAAAGCGCGGCCCATCGCCGCGATGGAAAGATTGGCGGTGTCCATCACGAGGCCTCCGGCGATGGCAGGCGGAAGATGTTGGCCGGTTCGTCGGTATGGGCGTATCGGTTGTGCAGCAGGGCGATCTGCTCGCACAGATCGGCGTAACCGGCGAGGACGGCGGCACGGCGGTCGACCGGCACGGTGATTCCGGCACGACGCATCAGGATGTCGAATTCAGCGGCGAGTTCGTCGGGTGACGGCATGGCGCTACTCCTGCTGGATGGATTATGCACTGATCGTCGGGTCCGGCCAGACGCGGTTTGTGCTATGCAGCATGCTTTTTGGCAAGCACCCACCGCCCCGCGCCGGCGGAACACAGAGGAAGACAGGATGCGTACCCGGATTGGCATCGTCGGCGCGGGCCCCGCCGGATTGTTGTTGTCGCATCTACTGCATTTGAATGGTGTGGAGTCGGTCATTCTCGAAGCCCGCTCTCGCGAATATTGCGAAAACCGCATCCGCGCCGGGGTGCTTGAACATCCCGTCGCTCAACTGCTGATCGACAGCGGGGTCGGCGACCGGCTGCTGGCGGAGGGCATGCGCCACGACGGCATCAATCTGCGCTGGAACGGCCGCGATCATCGTATCGACCTGCGCGCGCTGACCGGCAAATCCATCACCGTCTACAGCCAGCATCGAATCGTCCAGGACCTGATCGCGGCCCGGTTGGCGGCGGGCGGGCAGATCCTGTTCGAGGCGGCGAATGTCGCGGTGCACGACATTCGAACGGACAAGCCGCGCATTACCTTCGATCACGCCGGCGCGCGACACCGTCTCGAATGCGAATTCATCGCGGGATGCGACGGTTTTCATGGCATCTGCCGCGATGCGATCCCCGCGTCCGAACGTGTCGCGTTCGACAAGGATTATCCATTCGGTTGGCTCGGCATTCTGGCCGACGCCGCGCCGGCCTCGCACGAAGTGACGTACGCCCGCCACGACAATGGCTTCGCGCTGCTGTCGATGCGCTCACCCACGGTCAGTCGGCTCTATCTGCAATGCGCGCCGGACGAGGACATCGGACTTTGGTCCGACGACCGCATCTGGGCCGAACTGCAGACCCGCCTGGGACGCGACGGGTTCCGCCTGAACGAGGGCCCGATCACGCAAAAAGGCGTGACCCCGATGCGTAGTTTCGTCTGCGAACCGATGCAGTGGGGCCGGTTGTTTCTGCTGGGTGACGCGGCGCACATCGTGCCGCCGACCGGGGCCAAGGGTCTGAACCTCGCCGCCGCCGACGTCGCCGTGCTGACCCAGGCGCTGGTGGCGTATCTGGGCACCGGCGTGACGCGCGGACTGGAGGATTACACGACGACCTGCCTGCGGCGGGTGTGGAAGGCGCAACGGTTTTCCTGGTGGATGACGTCGATCCTGCATCGTTTCGACGCCGATACACCGTTCGAGAGCCGGGTCAGGCTGGCGGAACTCGACACCGTGTTCGGATCGGAGAAAGCCGCGGCCGCGCTGGCGGAGAATTATGTCGGGCTGCCGCTGGTTTTATAGCACCGAGAACCGGCGCACCGCCGATTCAAGCCACAATCGACGGTTGTATTTGCCGACTCAACCCGATACGACGTCTTTCGCACCCCTGAAGAGCCAACAGCATGTCTCACCACCCGGATGTGTCCGACACGGAATCCGGGCTCCTGACGCCTGACCCGATCCCGCGCTATCTCCAGGCGCACTATTGGTGGGCCTATGTTCACCCGAACGCCGTTTGGCTGTTCGAGCGTCCGTGGCTGGCCGATCTGATCCTCTGGCACAATTATCGCGGCCTCAGCGAAGCCGCGCTGACCGCCCTTGCCGCCGCCGGAACCAAAGGCCAACTACCGGGCCGCACACTACAGATCGCCTGCGTCTACGGCGACCTGACGGAGCGTTTGGCGCGGCATGCGTCCTCCGGCAACGGCAGCGTCGATGTGGTGGACGTGCTGCCCATCCAGTTGGCGAATTTGGCCCGCAAGTTGCCCCGGGCCGCGCCGGTTCGCCTGATGGCGCGCAACGCCGAGGACCTCGCCCTTCCGGATGCCAGCTATGACCGCGTGCTGCTGTTCTTTCTGCTGCACGAACAACCCGAAGACGTGCGCCGCCGCACCCTCAGCGAGGCGTTACGGGTTGTGCGTCCGGGCGGGACGGTGGTGGTGGTCGATTACGCACGCCCGCGGGCGTGGCATCCGGCGTGGTATCTGTGGTTACCTCTGCTGCGCATTCTGGAGCCGTTCGCCCATGGTCTGTGGCAGCGCGATCTGGCCACGTGGCTGCCCGGTTTCGGCTCCGGCCGCGCGATGCGCCGCACGAGTTTCTTTGGCGGGCTGTATCAGTTGGTCAGTATTGTTCGCTGACGGGGGCGCCGACGAGAGACGGCGACGCGAAACGAAGATATCCGGCACCGGACAGGCGATGCACCGCGCGCGATCAACCACGATGGGATTGCACAAATTTGCGGCGCGCGGCGGCGGCCGGCGAACGCCGCGCGCGTCCACGTCATACCGGATCGGGTGGCCGGATTGGCCCGGAAATTGCTCGGAAATTGCTCGAGGGTCAGATCGGATCGGTTCAGTGGCTGGCCGCGACCCGCATTCGGCGCGATGAACGTGGACGCGCATTCGCGCGATGACAAAGGACGCGCATTCGCGCGATGACATAGGACGCGCATTCGCGCGATGACAAATTACGCGCACTCGCGCGATGAAGAAATAGCCGCGCATTCGCGCGATGAAAGTGAAGGATGCGCGATGACGCGGGGTCACGACGAGGTCGTTCCGGAACGTTACTGGCGGGAAAACTGTCGCCGGACCGGTCGTTGCCGGGTTGGTCATGCACCTGCCCATAACGTGCCGGCTTGCCGTGTAACGCGGACCGCATGACGCGCGGACCGCTCGCCGCCGCCGAAGCCACGCTCGCCGCCGACCGGGAGGCCGCCGATCCGGCCATCTGGATCACGCGTGTGCCGGATGCCGAACTTCTTGCGCGGGCGAAAGCGCTGGAGGCGGAGGGACCGAATGGGCGGCCGCTGTGGGGGCTCACCATGGCGGTGAAGGACAATATCGACATCGCCGGCCTGCCGACCACGGCCGCGTGTCCGGATTACGCGAGGGTGCCGGCGGAGACGGCGCCCTCGGTACGCCGCCTGCTCGATGCCGGAGCGCTGCTGGTGGGCAAGACCAATCTGGACCAGTTCGCAACCGGCCTGGTGGGCGTGCGCAGCCCATATGGCACACCGCGCAACCTGTTCAGCGCCGCGCACGTGCCGGGAGGTTCGTCGTCCGGATCCGGCATCGCGGTCGCCGCCGGGATTGTCGATTTCGCGCTGGGCACCGATACGGCGGGCTCCGGGCGCGTGCCGGCGGCGTTCGGCGACATCGTCGGCCTGAAACCGACGATCGGCGCGATCTCGGCGACCGGCATGGTGCCGGCGTGCCGCTCGGTGGACACGATCTCGGTATTCGCCCGCACGGTGGACGCGGCGCTCGCGGTGCAACGGGTCGTGGCGGGCTACGATGCGGCCGATCCTTATTCACGCGTCGCGCCGCCGGGATACCTGCGCAAGGCCGCGCGACCCGCCGCGCTCCGGATCGCGATCGCCGATGTCGATGCCTTGTGCGAGCCGGAGGTCAACCGGCTCTACCGGCGCGCCACCGACCTGTTCACGAACGAGTTTGTCGATATCGCGCCATTTCTGGAGATCGCTCGTCTGCTCTACGACGGCCCCTGGGTCGCCGAACGCACGGCGGCTCTGCGCGACATCGTGACCACCCGGCCCGAGATCATGCATCCGGTCACCCGGGCCATTGTCGAGTCCGGCCTGAGCCGCCTGACCGTCGACGCGTTCGACGCGTTTCACGCGCTGGCTCGGGCCCGCCGGGTCGCGGCGGAGATGTTCACCCGCTGTGAGGCGCTGCTGCTGCCGACAGCGCCATTTTGCCCGACCCTCGCGGAACTGGCGGCGGATCCGATTCGGGCCCAATGCCCGGCTGGGAACGTTCACCAACTTCGTCAACCTGTGCGATCTCGCCGCCATCGCGGTCCCGGCCGGGATTGGCGCCGACGGTCTGCCGGTTGGGGTCACGGTGCTTGGCCCGGCCTGGTCGGAAGGACGGCTGGCCGCGATCGCCGACCACATGCATCGAAGCCTGACGCCAGGCGTTGCCCCGCCGGCACCATGCCGACGATCTGGCGGCGGACGAAACCGCGTTATTCTGCATCGGCGCGCACATGGCCGGCCTGCCGTTGAACCCGCAGATCACCACTCTCGGCGGCCGGTTCCTGCGCACCGCGCGGACCGCGCCGGCCTATCGCCTGCACGCGCTGGGCAACCGTCCCGGCATGGCGCGTGGCGAGCCGGGCGCCGCCATCGAAGGCGAGGTCTGGGCTTTGCCGACATCCACGATCGGCGCGCTGCTCGCGCTGGTGCCGCCGCCGCTCGGGTTTGGCACGGTGATGTTGGAAGACGGACCCTGCCTCGGCTTCCTCGCCGAAGCACAGGCACTGGACGACGCGTCCGACATAACATCGTATGGCGGCTGGCGAGCATGGCTCGCGAAAAAGACGTCCTGAGAGCAGGGAACCTCCGATGAACGACGCGGACCTTGACGCCTACATTGACGCATCAGCCATCGCGCTCGGCCTGACGATCGACCCGGCATGGCGCGACGCGGTGCGCGCCAACCTCGCGATCACCTTTCGGCTGGCCGGCGTTGTGGAGGAATTTCCGTTGCCCGACGAAGCCGAGCCCGCCCCGTGTTCGCGGCCTGAGCCATGCCCGATCTGACCTGGCAGAGTGCCACCGAGATCGCCGCGGCTGTCGAGCTCCGGCGCGATCACCGCGCGGGCGGTCATCGAAGCGACGTTGAGCCGGATCGCCGCGCGCGACGGCGTGTTGAATGCCTTCACGGATGTCACCGCGGATCGGGCGCGGGCACGGGCGGCCGCCATCGATGCCGAGCGTGCCGGCGGGAAATCCGGTCGGACCTTTGGCCGGCGTGCCATTCGCGGTGAAGAACCTGTTCGATGTGGCGGGCCTGCCGACCCGCGCCGGTAGCGCGATCAACCGCGAACGCCCTCCCGCCACGCGTGAATTCAGTCCTCGTCACGCGATTGGAACGCGCGGGCGCGGTGTTGGTCGGCGCGCTGAACATGGGCGAATACGCGTATGACTTCACCGGCGAGAACTGTCACGACGGGCCTTCGCGCAATCCGCACGACACGACCCGGATGACCGGCGGATCGTCCGGCGGCTCGGGCGCTGCGGTCGCGGGTGGACTGGTGCCGCTGTCGCTCGGCTCGGACACCAACGGGTCGATCCGGGTCCCGTCGTCGCTGTGTGGCCTGTTCGGCCTGAAGCCGACGTTCGGTCGACTGCCCCGCACGGGCAGTTTTCCGTTCGTTTCCAGTCTGGACCATCTTGGCCCGCTGGCGCGCACGGTGGGCGATCTGGCCCGCGCCTACGACGCGATGCAGGGCCACGACGCGGAGGATCCATTCTGCGCGCAGCGGCTGGAGAACCCGGTGTCGGCCGAGTTGGACTCGGGGATCGCGGGACTGCGGATCGCGCAGGCGGGCGGGTACTTTCGGACAGGCCTGATGCCGGAGGCGGAACAGGCCGTGCGCCATATCGGCGATGCGCTGAATGCCTCCGGCGAGGTCGAGCTGCCTGGCGCGGGGCGCGCACGCGCCGCCGCCTATCTGATCACCACGGCCGAGGGCGCCGCGCTGCATCTGCCGCGGTTGCGCGAACGCGCGGCCGACTTCGATCCGGACGTGCGGGACCGGCTGATCGCCGGTGCCATGGTTCCGGCGTCGATGGTGATCCAGGCGCAGAAATTCCGCCGCTGGTATCAACAGGCGGTGCTGCGCCTGTTCGAGGACGTGGACGCGATCATCGCGCCCGCCACGCCGTGTTCGGCGCCCGCGCTCGGCCAGAAAACGTTCGTGCTGAATGGCGCGGAGCTTCCGGTGCGCGCCAACCTCGGTGTGTTCACGCAACCAATTTCGTTCATCGGACTGCCGGTGGTGGCGGTGCCGGTGGCGGCGGTTGGGGGACCGATGCCGATCGGCGTGCAGATCATCGCGCCGCCCTGGCGGGAAGACATCGCGTTGCGAATTGCGCGGCATCTGGAAGTCAGCGGCGCGGCGGTCGCGCGGCAGCCGCGCGGCGTTTAGCGAAAACAGGCCGATCCGTCGTCGGCCACCGGATTTATCGATTGGCATTCATCCTGTCGTCTCCGGCATTACACCGACTTAAGCCGTTGAAGACTTGATCGTTCATGAGCGTGTCGCGAAGTGCGCATTCACATGGGCGTCCAGGACAACAGGCCAACTGGCCCGCGGTGCCGTCGGATCGCGTGTTGATCGCGGTGCGACATTCCGGAGTGGCGATGAAGCGCTGGTCAGCCGACGCCGTGAACCTGGAGGGCACACGCGATGCGCGGTATCATTCGGCGGGATCTTCTTAAAGCATCATTCGGGCTAATGGCGGCATCAGGCATCGTCACCGCCTCGGGTCTCGGCAAGCCGGCGCTGGCGGCGGGGAAGACGCTGACAGTCTGGTGGAATCAGGGATTTTATCCGGCCGAGGACCAGGCCTTTCACGCGCTGATCGCGGCGTGGGAAAAGGCCAGCGGCAACACCGTCAACGTTTCATTGATTCCTGGACAAACTCTCAATGACAAAATCATCTCGGCATTGACCAGTGGCGATGTGCCGGATTTACTCTACGCGGATAACGCACCCGCGCAGATCATCCCGCAAAACGCGTGGCATGACAAGCTGATCGACCTGAGCGATGTTGTCGATACGCAAAAGCAGGAGTTCAGTGCGACAGCTTTGCAATCGGCGCGGTTTTATAATTCGGTGACGGGAAAGCGGGGCTACTACGGGGTGCCATTCAAAGGGGCCACGCTCAATATTCCCGTATGGAAATCGCTGGTGGAGAAGGCCGGGTATAAAATGTCCGACCTGCCGAAGAACTGGGATGCGTTCTTCGACTTCTTCGAACCAATTCAAACAAAGTTGCGCGCCGACGGGATGCGGCACACTTACGGTCTGGGCTACACGCTCTCCACCAACGGCGACGATCCGAACAATCTGTTCAACCAGTTCCTGGTCGCTTATGGTGGCGGAGGCATCGTCACTCCCGACGGAGCGTTGCATACGAACGATCCGAAAGTTACGCCAGGCTGTCATCACGACCCTGACACGACTGACCGATCCCTTCAAAAAAGGCTTCGTTCCGGCCAGCGCACTGAACTGGGGTGATCCTGATAACAACAACGCATTCCATGCCAAAGAGGTCGTGATGACGCCAAACGACACGATCTCCATCTCGGTCGCGGAAATGGACAACAAGGATCTGTACTTCAACGATCTCGCGACCGCGCCATTTCCGTTGGACAACGCGGGGAAGCAAGTGCCGGCATTGCTCGGCGTTGAACTCGCGTTCATTCCGAAAGGGGCGAAGAACATCGATGCGGCGAAAGATTTCATCCGGTATCTGATCAACCCGTCGAACCTCGGATCGTACCTGAAGCAGGCGAGGGGACGCTGGCTGCCGGTGATGCCGTCGATCGTACAGAACGATCCTTACTGGCTGGATCCAAAGGATCCGCATCGCGGCCCGCGGTGCGTCAGGGCGTCCTGGGACCAACCGCGACATGGTTTTACGTTTATAATCCGGCGTACACTCAGGTTGACGCGGAGCATGTGTTTGAGGTGGCGGAATCGGATGTGATCAACGGCATGGCGCCGGATCAGGCCACGGATAAAGCCTTTTCACGCATCGAGCAGATTTTCGCGGGTTATCGGATCAATCATCAGTCCTGAGCAATACCATGGATGCGACAACTGGCCTCGCCTCGTTCGAGGCCGGAGCACTTGCACGAGGCCGCCCGCGCCGCGGATTCTGGCGCGGCGGCCCACAAGGTTCCGACATCAACTGGGCTTTGGCGTTTCTTGTCCCGTACGCGGCGGTGTTCTTTCTGTTCGTGCTATATCCGGTCGGCTACGGACTTTGGCTGGGGCACGATCCCGCCAGTTACCGGCAATTGTTCGCCGATCCGATCTATCTGAAGACGCTGGCCAACACACTGATTTTTCTCGCCGTGGGCGTCAATCTGCATCTGTTCGGCGCGCTGATGCTGTCCGGCTTTTTCATGCGCCGCAACTGGCGCGTGCGTTCGCTGTTTTTGATCTATATTCTGCCCTGGGCCGTGCCGGCGATCCCTACGTTCATCGCCATCCATTGGATGCTGAATGGTGAATGGGGTTTTCTCAACAACGCACTCTACGCGCTGTTCGGCATCAATGGACCATCCTGGCTCAACAATCGCTGGCTCGCCCTGGGATCCGCCATCGTCTCCTACATCTGGAAATGGATGCCGTTCTGGACGGTCATTTTCCTCGCCGGGCGGATGGCGATCCCGCTGGAACTTTATGAGTTGGCGGCGATGGACGGCGCGACCGGCATTCGGCGTTTTGTCCACGTCACGTTTCCCCTGTTGGCCAACCTCTATTTGATTTGCACGCTGCTATCGACGATCTGGACCCTGGGTGACTTCAACACGATTTATTTCGTGACCGGCGGTGGACCGTCACTGTCGACACATGTGCTCGCCACGCTCGGAATTCGCGACGCGTTCGAGGTCGATAACCCTCAACTCGGGATGGCCGCCGTGATGTCGGCGTTGCCGCTGTTGATTCCGCTGGTCGTGGTGCTGATGCGCAAACTCGCGAGATCAAGGGTGCAACTATGAGCGCGACCACGCTTTCCGTCCGGCGTGGGCGGCCATTCCATCCGGTCGCCCTGACCGTGGAAATTGTCGCCTGCCTCGTCATCCTGGCCTGGACACTGACACCGCTTTACAGCATGGTTTCTGTCGCGCTCGAGGCGAAAGACGACGTCTTCAGCGGTGCCTTGTGGCCTGCCAGCCCGACCCTCGGCGGATTCCGGACCGTGCTGACCGAGGGTTACTGGTACGTCGCGCGGTTTTGGCATGAGATGGGCAACAGCCTCTATATCGGTGCCGTCACCAGTGCTCTCACGCTGCTGATCGGCACGCTGACCAGTTTCGTGATCGGCCGAATGCGGCTTCGTCACGCCTGGGTTATCAGCAACGCGGCGTTGCTCACCTACGTCATACCGATGTCGTTTCTCGCGATCCCATTCTATCGCGTCATGCAGAACTATGGCCTTTCCGATAATCTATGGGCCGTGATCCTGGTGGAGGTGACGTTCGCGACGCCCTACGCGATCTTTATTTTCCAGCAATACGGCACCAGCATACCGCTCGAACTGGATGAGGCGGCGCGCATCGACGGTGCGACGCCGCTGCAGATTTATTGGCGGATTTATCTGCCGCTGATGGCGCCGGCGATGGTCGCGGTCGGCACGTACGCTCTTCTGCTGGCGTGGAATGAATATCTCTATTTGTTCCTGCTGCTGTCATCGACGGGAAACATGACGGTGCCTGTCGCATTGGGGCAGTTCCTGAACAGCGATGAAGCGCCCTGGAACCTTATGATGGCGACCGCGGTGATTTATGCCATCCCGCCGATCGTCATTTACTACCTGTTCCGGCGCCACATGAGCTCCGGCCTCACCACGGGCGGCGTCAAGGGATAGCCGAGGGGAACGGCGTAGCCGGCCCCAACTCAGTGGGCCGGGTGCCGCGCGAAATACGTGGCGCGCATCGGCTTCAGGACGAGGACCGCCAGCGCCGCCGTCAGCGCGTCCATCACGATGATGGTGATGAACACCGGAAGCCAGCTCGCGGTCGCATCATGCAGCGCCGCCGCCACCGGCCCGCCGAGTACCGATCCAATCCCCTGCGCCATGTACAGAAATCCATATTTCGTGGTGGCGTCCTTGGCACCGAAGGTATCGGTCAAGGTGGAGGGGAACAGCGAAAAGATTTCGCCCCAGCCGAAGAACACCACGCCGGACATCAACGCGAACAGCAACGGGTCGTGGCGCGTGCTCAACATCAGCAGGACCGCCGCCGCCTCCAGCGAGAACGCGATCAGCATGGTATTTTCGCGGCCGATCCGGTCGGAAACCCAGCCAAAGAACGGCCGGGTCAATCCGTTGGTGATCCGATCCAGCGTCAGAGCGAATGGCAACGCCGCCATCCCGAAGATCGTCACGTCGGCGATGCCGAAGCTCCGCATGACCGGCGCGAATTGCGAAATCACCATCAGGCCGCCGGTCGACATCATGGTCATCATGGCGAACAGCAGCCAGAATATTGGCGTTTTCAGCATCGCCATGGGCGGCGTGTCCGTTGCGTCGGCCACGGGTGTGGCCGTGAAACCGACGAGTGCGACCTCCGGTGGCTGCCGCATGAACAGACCCGCGAGCGCCCCGACGCCGCCCAATACGATACCGAACGTCACCAGCGTCGCCTGATAGCCCGAGACCCTCGTCATCGTATCGATCGGGAAGGTCGTCAGGATCGCGCCGAAGCCGTAGCCCGCCGCGACCACACCGGTGGCGAAGCCGCGCCGGTCGGGAAACCATTTCAACATCAGACCGACGATGCCGATGTAGACGATGCCGGTCCCGACGCCGCAGAACAGGCCATAGGTCAGGTAGAGGCCGCTCACGCTTCCGATGCCGGCCGACGCGATCCAACCGAATCCGCTCAACAGACAGCCAAGTGTGATCAAGAAACGGGCACCGAAGCGTTCGATCAGCCAGCCCTGGAACGGGGACAGCCACGTCTGCAATACGATCAGCAGCGAGAAGGTGACCTGAATCGCGGGAAGCGTCCCTCCGGTCGCCGTCTGGAACGGTTTGACGAACAATGTCCACACATATTGCGGACTGGAGATCGCCATCATCGCGATAAGACCCAGTCCCAACTGGATCCAGCGGGACGGCGTGGCGCGGGACAATGGAACGGTATCGGCGGCGGCCATCAGGTGGCTCCCGGAGCGATGGACCGCGGTGAGATTGGCGGCGGAATGGCCCGTGCATCCCGTGTGCCAGCGGCCGGAGGCACGGTGCGGGCACGGATGCGCCGTCGCGCGGCACGGTTGGTTGCCAGCTTCCTGTCCCTGATCGCGCCGAATCGGCCGCCATCGTGGTAACTCCCTCCGCGCTCCGGTCTTTTCGCGCACGAACGCAACCCACGGCGGACGGAATGAAACTGTCGATTCTGATCTCCCGCGTACAACGAGCGCCTCACGATCGCGCGGGTTGTCGCCACGGTGACAGAGGTGCTGCCGGCGATCGAGAAAGAAATCGTCATCGTCGATGACTGTTCAACTGACGGAACCGCGGACTTTCTCCGCACGCGTCTGGCCGGCCGCGACGACGTCTATCGCGGTGTGGACACCGACGGAACCGATAAGCTGGAGCCGGTCAAAGCCGTCGGCGCGGAGCGGGATCTCGTTACGTTCAAGGTGTTGTTTCACGAGGTGAACCGCGGCAAAGGCGGTGCGGTAAAAACCGCCATGCGGGCCGCGACCGGCGACATCATCGTGATCCAGGACGCCGATCTCGAGTACGATCCGGCCGATTGGGCTCGGATGTACCACCTGATCGCGACGCGCAAGGTCGCCGATGTGGTCTACGGCTCGCGATTTTTCGGCATGCCGCATCGTTCCTTGTACTATCACCATTATCTGGCGAATAAACTGATTTCGATCCTGTTCAATCTCATGTACAATCAAACCATCAGCGACGTTGAGGTCTGTTATAAAATGATGACCCGCGACGTTATGCGCTCGCTGCGTTTAACGTGCGACGATTTCGGCATCGAGGTGGAGATGAGCGCGCAAATCGCGCTTGGGCGAAAGTGGCGCATTTATGAATGCGCCGTGGCCTATTACGGCCGCACCTATGCCGAAGGCAAAAAGATCAACTGGCGCGATGGGCTCAAGGCGCTTTGGTATCTGGTGAAGTTCCGCGTGCGGTATCGGGGTTTCGGGGATCGGCCGAGCGCCTGACCGTCAGATCGAAGCGCTCATAACGATCGCGGGAGCGGCGGGACCGCGGCCTTTGCCGACGCCGCCTCCCTGTGACAGGATCGGCCGCCACCGAAAGGCCGGACAATGTGGTCGTGTTCCGAAGCCACGCCGTGAAGGGAGAAACGCTTATGAACCACCGAAACAATCGGCCGGTCACGCTGATCGCCGCATCCTTGTTCGCGGCGGCACTGCTGCCGAACATGGCGCGTGGCGACATGGTTCTGTCGTCCAACGACGGGCACTCCATCCAGAACGCGCAGAAGAAGATCGTCGCGCCGAGCGACCCGCATCCGGATACGGTCAGCCTGATCGATGTCGGCCACGCACCGCCGGTTGTCAGGCAAACGATCGAGGTGCCGGGCAGCGTGGTTGGGCCGCCAACCGCCGCGTGGATGGCCAAGGATGAAAGTTGGGCCATCGTCACCTCGGCGACCAAGGCGGATGCGCAAAGCCCAGGAGGGATAGCGCCGGACGATCGGGTGAGTGTGCTGGACCTGAGCAGCACGCCGGCGAAAATCGCGCAGAGCCTGACCTCCGGCCTCGGGGCGACGACGGTGCGGGTGTCCCCCGATGGTACGTTGGCGTTGATCGCCAATCGGACCGAGGGCACCGTCTCGGTGTTCAGCGTGGCGGACAAGCGTTTGACGCCGGTGACCAAAGTCGATCTGGGGAATAAAGCGTCGTTGCCAAGCGGTATCGTCTTCACCGCCGACGGCAAGGACGCGCTGCTCAGCCGTGGCGGCGACAACATGGTGAGCGTTCTGCACATCAACGGCACCGCGGTGACCGTCGATCCGCGCCCGATCACCACGGGTCTCGCGCCCTACACGATGGACGTCAATGCCACTCGCACGCTGGCCGTGGTATCCAACATGGGGCGCGGCGACGGCGACGTTGAACTCGGTGAGCCTGATAGATCTGACTTCGAAACCATACCGCACCGTGGCGACGGTCGGCGTTCCGAGCGGACCCGAACCTTTGAAATTCTCGCCCGACGGCAAATTCCTTGCCGTCGGCGCGGAGTATGGCAGCACGAAACCGGCGAGCGACCCATTCCACCACGACAAGGGCCTGCTGACGATGTTCGCGGTCGATGGGAAGTCGTTGCGACGCCTGACCGACGCGCCGGTCGGGGCGTGGAACGAGTCGATCGCATTTTCGCGTGACGGACACACGATCCTGGTGCAGAGCATGGCCGACCGCGAAATCGACGTATTTCGCTGGGACGGGCACAAACTGACGCCAGGGAAGTCGATCCCGATCAAGGACGCCGGACCGGAGACCTTCGCGACCGCGTGGCCGTAAGCCGGCGAGAAGGCTCCACGGCTGCCGTCCTGCCTCGTACCGATCTCGATGCATCCGAAGTGTCGCGTCAAACGCGTTCCTTCCTGTCAGCGGCCTGAGCATCCAATCCGCCACCTGGACGGCCCCAGCCACGCGGTCCACGATCGGCCACAAACAAGGATTCGGGGGAAACAGTGATCAACGGCGTGAACGCATGGCCGCCGGTCGATGCCACATGATCGGCCGTGTCGGTCCGATGTTCATGAACCGGCTTGTCTTCGCCGTCGAGGCGCTGGTCGTTGTTACCATTATCGCCAACGTCGCCGTCACCTTCAGCAATGCTCTCGTGCGATTTCTCACCAATCAGGATTTCTCCTGGGCGTCCGACGTGTGGACTGTCCTGATCTCGATCATCACCTTCCTTGGCGCGCCGGCTTATTTCCGGCGCGGCGCGGGCATGGCCTACACGGCGCTGATCGATCGATCGCACGGCCTGCGTAAACAAGCCCTTCAGGCATGCGGGCTGGCGATTTTCTTCAGCATCTGCCTCGTGGCATTGGCCGCGTTTCCCGCGTTCTTCGCGGGACAACTCACGCAAACGTTGCAGGTCATCGGGATTAGTTCCGGTTTCGTGGCGATCTGGCTCGGTCTGGGTCTTTTGCTGTTCTGCCTGTTCGCGATCGAGAAGTTGGTCCGGTTGGATCGGCGCGCGATCCTGATCGGCGTCGCGGTCGGGGTGGCCATGGTGCTCGCGACGCTCGCGTTGCGGCGGGCGTGCACGATCTCGACATCATCGAAATCGACCCATTTCTGTTGATCGTCCCGGGCCTTGTCGTCGCGTTCGTCACCGGTGTTCCGATCGCCGGCGTTCTGGCCCTCGCCGGTTTGTTGTATTTCGTGATCACCGGCGACGCGCCGATCACCAGCGTTCCGTCGGCGATGCAATACGGCGTGACCAGCTTCATCCTGCTCGCGGTTCCGTTCTTCATGGTCGCCGGCACGCTGATGGAGGTCACCGGGATGGCGCGCCGCATGATCGACATGGTGCAGGAGTGGGTCGGCCATTGGACCGGCGGTTTGCTGGTTGCCCAGGTGGTGGCGGTGTACATTTTCTCGGGCCTGAGCGGGTCGAAGGCGGCCGATATCGCGACCGTCGGCGGCGTGATGAAAACGCCATTGCGCGACTACGGATATCCCTCGACCGAGTTGGTCGCGGTACTCGCGGCGAGCGCCGCCATGGGCGAAACGATCCCACCGTCGCTGATGCTGCTCGTGCTCGGCTCCATCACAACGTTGTCGGTGGGATCGCTGTTCCTCGCCGGGTTGTTGCCGGCGGCGATCCTGGCGCTCGTCCTGATCGCCGTGGTCGTCGTACGCAGCCATCTCGCCGGCTATGTCAAAGGCCCACCGTTCCGGCTAAGCCGTGCGCTGCGCAGCACGCCGCGCGCGGTGCCGGCGTTCCTGGTGCCCGTGATAGTCGTGGGTGGCATCGTGGGCGGCATCGCCTCGCCGACCGAATCGGCGACGTTCGCCGTCGTCTACGGCTTCGCCGCCGCGTTGGTGGTATATCGCTCCATCGGCATTCGGTCGGGCTGCGTGGCTTTACGCGATGCGGCCCTGACGGCCGGCATGGTGCTGTTCATGGTTTCCACCTCCAACCTTGTCTCTCAGGCCATCGTCATCGATGGGTTGGGGCGCACGCTCGCCAGCGCCTTCGCGTCGTTGCACAGCCCTACCGAATTCCTGCTCGTCACCGTCGTCGTCATGATCGTCGTGGGTTTTATCCTGGAAGGGATCCCGGCGATCCTGATCGCGGCGCCGATCCTGTTGCCGATCGCGACGCGCGTCGGCGTCGATCCGTTGCAATATGGCATCGTGCTCACCATGGCCGTGGGGATCGGCGTGTTCCTGCCGCCCATCGGCATCGGCTACTACGTCGCCTGCGCGATCGGTGAGGCGCCGGTCAACGCGACGATGCGTCCAGCCCTGATCTACAGCGCGTTTCTGGTGCTGGGACTGGTGTTCGTCGTGCTGTTTCCACAGATTACCACCTGGGTGCCTCATTTCTTCGGAATGCACTGAATAAAACAAGGGAACACGTTCATGCGGACACAGCTTCTCACGACACGGCGACGCATCGTCGCATCCTCGCTCGCGGCCGCGGGCATCGCGACCGGCCTTTCCGCGCCGGCGATCGGGCAGCGCGCACGCGTGTTGCGCTATGGCAGCATGCTGCCGGCGGACAGCATTTACCATCGCGCCTGCGTCATGTTCGGCGACGAGCTCGCGAAGCTCTCGTCCGGCAAGCTGAAGGTCGAGGTCTATCCGGACTCGCAGCTTGGAACGATCCCTGAGATGATGTCCTCGGTGCAGACCGGATCGTTGCAGATGACGATGGCGGTGTCGGCGTGGTTTTCCAAGTTCATGAAGCCGCTCGATGCGTTCACGCTGCCGTACATCGTGCCCTCGGCCGATCGACTGAAGACGGCGCTCGATGGGGCGCTGGGGCAGCGCATCGCCGCGATGGGCGAACAGACGGGGTTCCAGATCATCGGCTACTGGCTGATCGGGGGGCGCCACATCGTCAACAAATCGCGGCCCGTGAACACCCCCGCCGATTGCGCCGGCCTGAAGATTCGTGTGATCAACAGTCAGGTCTACATTCAGACCTTCCGCGCCCTGGGTGCCACCGCGGTGGCGATGGATCCATCCGAGTTGTACCTGGCACTGCAGCAGGGTGTCGTCGATGGTTTCGAATATCCGCTGCCCGATCTCGTCTCCTACAAATTTTACGAAGTCGCCAAATATCTCTCGCTCGATGGTCACACCACCGACTTCTTCCTGATCGCGATCAACCGGCCGCTGTGGCAAAGCTTCAACCCTGACGAACAGGGCATGGTCGCGCAGGCACTGACGACCGCGATGGAGTGGCAGTGGCGCGAGCAGCCTGGTGAGATCGAGAAGTCCCTGACCAAACTGAAGACGCTGATGCAGGTGAACGAACTCACCCCGGCCAACAAGGCGTTGTTCGTCGAAGCGACCCGGCCGGTCTATGGGCAGTTCGAGTCCGCGGTGGGCAAAGAGTTCCTTGACTTCGCACGGAAGGAACTCGGGTCAGCCTGACCGGGGTGCGGGCCTGGCGCGGCGACGCGAGGCCCGTGCCACGCCACCGACCCGATCGGCATCCGCGCCTTTGCCAGAGGTGCGGCCGACGTGCTGTCGGATCGGGTGTAGGAACCGGCGGGCCGGCGGTCGCGGTTTCGTTCCTGGACTGGCGGGCCGCGACCGACGATGATGAGCACTACGTCTACGCTATAGCCCTATGAATGGCCGATCGTAGGCCGGTGGGACCGGCCATGATGTGATGGCAGTCAGTCCACGGCATAGCCCAACGTCGTCTCGACTGTTTCGCCTTTGACGAGCGACCTACCGCTAAGGTCAAGGCGTTCTTGACGCATCGGCGCTACCGGCTCCAGGCCGAGATCGTAAGGATTGGGGAAACGCAGAAAATGGACGGGCTTCCCGGAGATGGCGGTGTCACGGGTGGGACACGGAACGATAGTCTGAAACACCTCGTTGCCGTAGGTGAGAACGAAGGTCAGATAGGGGACCGGCAGGTCATCGCTTAGCCGCCGCAGCAAAATCGCGGTGATCCCGGCGAACGGGGCGACGCCAGGGACAAACGTGTAGAGGACTGGAAAATCGTTCACTAGCCCCACCGAATGGTCGGGATTGCGTATCCATGAGAGGGCGGCCTGAAAGTTCGGCAGCTCCGCCTCGGGCAGGAGCGAAAGCGCCATCTTGGTGAACGCCTTCAAAACCGCGATCGGCGTGTAGGTATCGACGCCGAGCGTGAGTGTGATCTGTTGTGCATCCTCATGCACGACGGCGATCGGGTCATGATCCTGCGTGACCTGAAACCCACCATCCTTATGTTCGAAGCGCCAGCTTCCATTTGGCCCTTTGTGAGCCGGCACCCCCTTCTTCCCGCTGATCCCGGACATCGTTCGCTGCGGCTTGGACCAGTTGCCGAAATCGTTCTCAATGCCCTCCCCGAAAGATCGCGTTACACTCGTCACATTCGTAGTCCGTGGTAAGGCTCCGATTGCCGGTGCACTCTGGGATGGCGTGAGCCACGCTCCTGAACGTCACCTTGGGCTCACTTAGCCCACAAAACCGGCAGGTGCCGGCCTGCGACGAGCGTAGCATAATCTTCTTTCCTGGCTCTAGCAGCCATTGACCGATGGACAAATAGTGCTCATCATAGAAGCGGCATGCCTCACGCACCTTCGGCGGTGCATTAGGGAAACTCTCTTGAAGCGAGGACATCGCGCCGATCCTTGGGTTCGCGTTCAATATGGGGAAGACCCAGTTTTTGGCAACGGCGCGCACGGCCGCGCCAGGAACAGGAAAAAGGATATCTACCCACTGCGTCTCCTAGAACGTGATGCCCCATCCTATTTTGCGAATGGTAGAGAACCGGAATAAAGAAAAGTACGTGGTATCGTTGTCGTAGCATGCTTGCGGCGAGGAGTATGGGATGAAGGTGCCACTAAAAATCACGGTATCGCCACTCCGAAACATGGAGACCGTATTGTAGAGTGGCGAGTTAACGGGAATTACTGTCGAGCCATGAGGCTGCGTGTTCTGTTCATCGACGCCATACGCATAGTAGTTCCCTAAAGAAAGCTCGACTCCCAACCCGCCGCTGCTCAGATCCTGGGTATGCACCTCCAAGGACAGGCGTATTCCCTTGTCTGGCGAGTTGTTATCGATGGAGTTCACCTCACCGACCCAGCCGGATACCTCGCCCTTCGGTATCGCCGCGCAAAATTCCTTCCGAAATTCCAAATCAATCTTATCTCGCTGGATGTTGTTCGGAGCGCTCTCATGAAGATCATTATATTTTGAAAGGATGCGCGTGAGTTCTCTTTGCTGTGCTGGAACCTGAACGCCATTTTGTGCCCATGAGATTGAGGCGCTGCAGAGGCCTACGACGAGAGCCAACACAACAGAGGCAGGACGTTGGCTCATTCTTTTACCCTCTGCGCAAGCTCTGCCAGCGTTACGAACTCAATTCCAAAATCCGTACTGAGCCACTGGCGATTATCGCGGTCGAGCACAGAACGACCCGCGCCATTCTTTCGGAAATCCTCACTGCAAAAGAGCTTCATGCCGAAGCCATAGTGAGCAGCGACGCTATCGCCGTCTGCCCATTCACGGATTGCCTCGGCTACCTTTTTTCTCTCTGGCTTGCCCTTCGCACGACCGAGGCCTTGCAGGAATAACTCCGGATTCTCGACACCATCGCGCTGGCTAAACTGCAATCCAAGCTCGACTGCAATGGCCTGTCCGACGCCGCGTTTCGCGATTTCAGTTGTCAGCTCGTTTACCTTGTCCATGCAGCGGATGAGTTCGAGTATTCCCCCATCCGGCTCGTAAAGCTCGAAAGATTGGTCCCTCAGATGATATCCGCCGATTCGGGCAGCCGTCCGTAAGGGCCGCATACCCAGCTCAAGTGCGGCTCGGACCCTGGCGGAGGACCGCGGGTCGAGGGGATTTCGGGCATGCCGGACGCCAACCGTGAGAGTGATATTGTTCTTGCCGGTCGATGAGGCATCGGAAACCATCCGAGTCTTCCCAAGAACGTCGGCGCGATCGACGTTCTTGATTCCCTCCAAGGTGATAACGGTCTCACTAAAAAAGCCGCGAATGCGCCCAACCCGCATGGCAGCCGCGACAATGGCTCCGCTTTCGCCGGTGCCACGTTGCGCGGTTTCGGGGGCAACCACCGAGGCCAGCGTGTTGGTGTCGAACGTCACTGTCAAAGGAGTTGAATCGCAGGGTCGATGCATCGGCGGCAGCATTACCACATGCGTCCTGACAGCGCCCGTCTTGCTCTCATCCGTCGACAAAGATGGCGATGCGGTGTCCTGCTGGCGACGAACGACCGCAGCGGACGCGATCCTAATCGTCGGTCTCCGAAGCGGTGGTTCATGCACAAGTCTGATCGCCGCACAGCCGCGACCTGGCACCTCGCTACGCAAATTTGCACCATTCCAATGAGGGTTCATGGACAATTTCCGATCGAACGGAATGCGCTAATCCTGCTCAGAGATGACGTGTTCAGCGATCGTAGCCAGGGTTGTGCGACGTAGGAAGAGCGAAGGCACGAAGGCGCTGATTTGTGCTGGGACGGGGATGGCAAGATAAAGCGGATTTTCAATCCGCGCTCCCTTCGGTCGTAAGTGGTTGTCTGCACATTGTTTTTGAGCGGCTTTACGGCGTTGTAGCGGCACTCCGAACGGTGTGCGTGGTGTCGCATGAGGTACTTTTCTCTTTATTTTCAATGCGAAAATGGGTGGCGGTCGCAAGGTGTGGCGTGGCGTGTTCCGCCGTTTCTACGCTACAGCAAGTCTTTTTACGCCACACTACGACGAGTGCTTTCGAGGACTTGCGCATCCTGAATCCGATGCTGATCGTCCTGTCATGGCAGGCAATGACGCAGACGATTTCCGCATCAAACCGGGGCGGTCCCGTACCCAAAGGACGCGCGTCCGTTCGCACGACCTGCCGTTCCTGCAACAGGTCAAGGCGGCCGTCCGCAGGGCCGGCGGCAACCCCAACCGGATCGGCCGGGGATCGGGATCGGCGGGCAGCCGGAAAGGGGAAGGCGGCGGGCGGTTCAATGCGCACGGCCGGGGCGCGAAGGTGGTGGCTTCCTTTCCGAAAGACGGCGGCGGATGGAGCCGCGACGGGAACGGCGCGCGGTTTCGTTCGCGCCGCGTGGTGGTCAAGGCGCGGGTGGTCAAGCTCAACCCGCAGCGCGGCTCACGCGGCCTGAAGATGCGCGGCACGGTGAGCAAGGCGGCCGACGCCCATCTGCGCTACCTCGAACGCGACGGGGTGATGCGCGACGGCGAGAAGGGCCGCGCCTATTCCGCCATCGAGAACGAGGCGGATGGCCGTGCCTTCATCGAGCGCGGGCGGGAGGACCGCCACCAGTTCCGCTTCATCGTCGCGCCGGAGGATTTCGTCGAGATGAGCGACCTTCGCGGCTTCACCCGCGACCTCATGCGGCAGATGGAAACCGACCTCGGCACGAAGCTCGATTGGGTCGCGGTCGATCACCACAACACCGGCCACCCCCATACCCATGTGATCGTTCGGGGCGTTCTCGACGATGGCCGTATCCTCAACATCGCCGGCGACTACATCGCCCATGGCGTCCGCCACCGGGCGAGCGAACTGGTGACGCTGGAACTCGGGCCGCAGACCGAGCTTGATGTCGCCCGCAAGCTGGCGACCGAGGTGGATGCCGAACGGCTGACCCGGCTCGACCGGATGCTGATCGCCGAGCAACAGGAGAACGGCGTCGTGGACCTGCGCCCCGACGCCGCCGAGAGCTACACCGTCCGCGCCAACCGGCATCTGCTGATCGACCGGGCGAAGCGGCTGGAACGCTACGACCTCGCCACCGAAACCGAGCCGGGACGCTGGGCCATCTCCGACGAGGCCGAGCCGACCCTGAAGGCTCTGGGCGAGCGCAACGACATCATCAAGACCATGCATCGGGCACTGGCCGATCACGGCATCGCCGACGAGCGCGGCCCGAGCCAATATGTCACCCACGGCAAGCAGATCGCCCATCCAGTCGTCGGGCGCGTGCTCGCCAAGGGATTGGCCGGCGACGAGATGGGCGACCGGCTGCATCTGGTCATCGACGGCGTGGACGGACGCACCCATTATGTCGAGACGGCGGACGCCTCCAAGCTGGACGAGATCAGGCGCGGCCATATCGTCTCGCTCGACCCGGTGCCGACCAAGGCCGAGCCGAGGCCCGCGGACCTCAACATCCACACCGTGGCGGAAGCCAATGGCGGCATCTACCGGCCGAGCCAGCATCTGGAAGCCACGCGGGACATCATCGAACGCCGCCACGGCGACCCGGACGCCTTCATCCGCTCCCATGTCCGCCGCCTCGAAGCGCTGCGCCGTGCCGGCCATGTCGAGCGCATCGACGCCGATCACTGGAAAATCCCCGCCGACATCGCCGAGCGCGGCGTCGCCTATGACGCGCCAGGGCGACCCAAGGACTTCGCCATCCGCACGCTCTCGACCCTCGACCTCGAACGGCAGATCGGCAGCGACGGCGCGACCTGGCTGGATCGGGAGCTTGTCGCCGACAAACGGACCCCGCTGGCCGAGGCGGGCTTCGGCCAGGAGGTGAAGGATGCCCTCCATCGGCGCGCCGAGCGGCTGGTGGAGATGGGCCACGCCACGGACAACGGGCAAACCATTACCATCCCGCGCAAGACCCTCGCCGCGCTGGAACGGCAGGAGGTCGATCACGTTGGCCGGCAGATGGCGGCAGAGCGCGGGCTGCCCTACGCGCCAAGCGGGCCGGGGGAATATGTGACCGGCCGGCTGGCGGGCGTCGCCAATCTCACCAGCGGGCGCTTCGCCATGATCGAGGACGGCATGGGCTTCCAGCTCGTGCCCTGGCAGCCAGTTCTCGAAAAGCGTATCGACCAGCACATCAGCGGTGTCCGGCGCTACGACGGCGGCATTGAGTGGGGATTCGGTAGGAAAAGAGAACTTGGGATTGGATTATGATCGCCTGTGTCACGCCACGCCCCGGAGCTTCGGATTTTATATGAACGGATGCGGGCTTTACGATAAGTGCGAATCCCCTAGCTGCGTAACCGCGGCCGGACATTTATGGATGAATGCAAATTAGTGAAGGAACGGCCGCTCATGCCAGACGCCCGCGAGGCCATTCAAGCGATAGGTGACTCCCTCGCGGCCTTTATGAAGTCAGGCCCGCAGTCGGACGCTCACCAAGATGAGATCAAGAGGCAGGTGGCCGAAGCTGTACGGGACATATCGGCTACGGTCGAACAAGCGACAGCCACCTATAAGCTGGCCGGCGAAGATTTTCTTGAAAAGGTGATACAAGTCAGAGGCATGCCAACCCGTCAAATCATTGGCGGCGACGGCCAATCTGGCCTAGTTAGTTCTAGCGGTAGTCAAATCGCAGGGAATTTCGATGCGCTGTTGCCGAACATAAAGGTCTGCCTTGCAGAGTGCGTAGCGACTTATCATTTGCAGGCACAGCACTATTTCGATCAGCAGATAAGCGAGTTTAACTCTCGACTAGAGCAATTTATTGAACAGGTGCCGAGCGGCGGAACAAAAGACAAGGCTGCTAAAAGACAGATTACAGAGATCAAGAAGGAGCTTCAGCAATTAGCAAAGTGGGAGAAGCTATTCTCTGTCTATAAGGCAAATAGCCTTGCCGCTGAGATCGAATACATATTCTCCCTTCAAGGAAATCCGCTCGCAGCGATTTGGCACTACAGCGAATTGGATGAACAAGGCGAATATCAAAAGACCTACGATCACGAGGCGCGCGACGGAAAAGTTTACGCCGTGCGGGGCAATTGGGCTATCGAGAAGGGCCTTATGAATGCGGGCGCCCACGGCTACATCAATGATTCCACAAGGCCCGCTCAAGAAGTTGGCTGCATGTGTCGCCTTCAATGGGTTTACAATCTCCGTAGCTTGCCAAGCGACATGATAACAGCGAAGGGGCGATCCGAGCTTGAGCGTGTGACGGCAATTATCGCTAGTTCGCCCGAGCCACCCGCACAAAAGTCGTCGAGCGCGGCCGTGCCGGGGAATGACCGGAACCGCCCCAAAAGCTGGCTTGGGCGTTTATTTGGCCGAGATTGATGCTTCCCCATGCAAACCTGCTTCCTCGATGAGGCCGGACCGGCTCCAGCCCGTCAAGGCTGGCGCTGGCGCGCCACCGCTGCGCGGCTTACGGCCTTGACCGGCTGTCCCCGGCCCGGCAGGGGCTCTCCAGGCAAGTAAGGCTGATTGGGAGTGATCCACTCCTTCCCTGACGAGGGGCTGGTCACGGCCCATTGCCCGTGATAGGTTACATGTAACTTATTTGGAGATTGATCATGCCATCGGCATCGAGGCCCAAGCCCTCCCGCGTGAAGGTGCGGGAACATCGAGAACGCCTGCGGTCGCAGGGCCTTCGTCCAATTCAGATTTGGGTACCGGATGTGCGCTCGCCATCGTTCCGGTCGGAGGCACACCGCCAGTCCTTGGCCGTGGCGGCGAGCGCGCATGCCCGCGAGGATCAGGCGTTTATCGACGCAGTATCGGACTGGGGCGATGAATGAGGCGTGGCGACATCTGGACCGTCGCCGGCGGCAAGGATTACGCGGGCAAACCGCGCCCGGTTGTCATCGTGCAGGATGACAGCTTCGACGCCACCGACTCGATCACCGTCTGCGCCTTTACGACGGACGCAACCGAAGCGCCTCTGTTCCGCCTGCCCGTGGAGCCGAACGAGCGCAACGGGCTGCGCGCAGCTTGCCGGCTGATGGTGGACAAGATCACCACCGTTCCGAAGTCTAAGGTCGGCGCGCATGTCGGTCGCTTGGACGACGAGGACATCCTACGGCTCAATCAAGCGATCCTCGTGTTCCTTGGGCTGGCCGTGTCTCCGAGGACGCAACGGGAGGCTTAGACAGTGAGGGAACTGCACTGGACCGCACTCGCTACGCTCCGCTCGTCTGATGTCATACCACGCAAGTATTTTCACGCTCCGCTGCGAAGCGTGCTGTGGCGTAAAATTCGGCTATTCTTGTCTCGGACTAATCGCGCGATCCTGTCGGGATGTCCCAACCGCGTGCCCTTCACCGCAAAGACCGTCGCGACTATCCGCACCTGGACGTCCTGCCCGACGATCTTTACGTCCAGTTGGAGCCGTGGCCCCGCATCGGCCGGCCGCCGAAGCATGATGTTGCGACGTGGACCGTCACCGACGACTGGCCCCGGCGCGTCCCGGTCACGGAGGCCGAGGTGGACGTGTTCGAGGCATGGTTCGGCGACCTCTTCGATGAACTGTTTGGGCCGTGCCGATGATCTGACAAGGAGACTTCTGCCATGACCGTGCCGCTGCGCGCCGCCCTCTATCTGCGCGTCTCGACGGCGCGGCAGGCCGAGCATGATGTCTCCATTCCAGATCAGAAGCGGCAGGGCGAAGCCTATTGCCAGTCGCGCGGCTACCAGCTTGTCGAGACCTACGTTGAACCCGGCGCATCCGCCACGAACGACCGCCGCCCCGAATTCCAGCGCATGATCGAAGCGGGCACCAGCAAGCCTGCGGCGTTCGATGTCGTCATCGTCCATTCGTTCAGCAGGTTCTTCCGCGATCACTTCGAGCTTGAATTTTACGTCCGCCGGCTCGCCAAGAACGGCGTCAAGCTCGTCTCCATTACGCAGGAGATGGGCGACGATCCCATGCACGTCATGATGCGTCAGATCATGGCGCTGTTCGACCAGTACCAGTCCAAAGAGAACGCCAAGCACGTCCTGCGGGCCTTGAAGGAGAATGCCCGTCAGGGCTTCTGGAACGGCTCCCTGCCGCCCATTGGCTACCGCATCGTCGCGGCGGAGCAGCGTGGGGCCAAGGTCAAGAAGAAGCTGGAAATCGATCCGCTGCACGCCGACACGATCCGACTGATCTATAGGCTTGCGCTGGAGGGCGACGGCACGTCCGGCCCAATGGGCGTGAAGAACATCACGGCCCATCTCAACCGCCACCGCCTCTTCACCCGCGACGGCGGACGCTGGGGCATCGGGCAGGTTCATCGCATCCTGACGCGGCGCACCTATATCGGTGAGCACGAGTTCAACAAACGCTCCAAGGCCAAGGCGTTGAAGCCGGTCAGCGAGATCGTCACCGTCGCCGTGCCGCCGATCATCGATCAGACGACCTTCGACGCCGTGCAGGCGCATCTTCGTTCACGAAACCCCAAGGTCACGCCGGCCCGTGTGGTCAGCGGCCCCACCCTCCTTACCGGCATCTGCTTTTGCGCTGACTGCGGCGGGGCTATGACGCTCCGCACGGGCAAGGGCGGGCGCTATCGCTACTACACCTGCTCGATCAAGGCACGGCAGGGCGAGACGGGCTGCAAAGGCCGCTCGATCCCGATGGAGAAGCTGGACAACCTTGTGGCCAGCCATATCGAGGACAGGCTGTTGCAGCCCGAGCGGCTTGAGGAAGTGCTGGCCGCCGTGCTCGACCGCCGGCAGGAGCGCTCGGAACGTCGCCGCGAACACATCGCCGAACTGAACAAGCGCGCCACCGAGACCGACCTTCGGCTGAAGCGGCTCTATGACGCCATCGAGTTGGGCGTGGCCGATCTGGGCGACACGGCGCTGAGAGACCGTATCGCCGGCCTCAAGGCAACTCGCGATCAGGCGCAGGCAGACTCCGAGCGCGCTCAGGCCATGCTCGAAAGCTCCGGCCAGCAGGCGATCACGCCGCAGATGGTGCGCAAGTTCGCCCGGACGGCGCGGGAGCGTATGCGGATCGAGGGTGGTGGCTACCGTCGCGACCATCTCCGCGCGCTCGCCCAGCGCGTCGAAGTCGCTGACAAAGAAGTCCGCATCATGGGATCGAAGGGCGATTTGCTCAGAACCCTTGCCGCTGGTGCGGGCGTAGCGCCGGCTACGCCCGGCGTTCGCAGTTCTGTTCTGAAGTGGCGGAGGGGGCGGGATTCGAACCCGCGATACGGTTTCCCGTATACACACTTTCCAGGCGTGCGCCTTCGACCGCTCGGCCACCCCTCCACGCCGCGCCGTCGGCGCGCGGCTCGGCGCATATCACCCTGTGCGGCGCAAGCGCAAGTCGCCCGGCTTACGACGTCGCGCGGCTTGCGATCATTCGCGCGGCGTGGACAGGGCGCCGCGCTTTGCGCTAACACCGGCGCCGCTCGCCGGCAGAGGAGAGGCGGTTTGATCCGGTTCACGCTTCGTCTGGTCGGGCTGGCGCTGCTCGCCGGCGCCTTCGCCGCCGCCGTGATCGACGGCGCGCGCTCGCTCGCCGACCAGAAGATCGAGCTCTATTCGATGGGCTTGGTGATCGCCCACGCCTTTCCCGCCAAGTTCGCGCTGATGCACGACTGTCGTGGTCAAGAAAGCGCCGATGCTGTGGGACCCGGTGCTGGTCAACGCGCTCTATGCGCCCGCGACCCTCGACTTGGCCGTGCTCGGCGCCGTGCTATTCTATCTCGCCCGCCGGCGCTCGGTCCCGCTCGGCGCGACGTGGCGCGCGCCGCTGATCCGCTAAGTAACAAGCGCCGGCGTCGGCGCGAATGACGGTCGACATCGCAATAAGGGAGCCGACCATGCTGAGCTTCTTGTCCGCCAAGTCCCGCCCCGTTTCATCCGCCGAGGCCCTGCCGGGCCGCGCGCAGCCGATCGCCACGGCGCGCGAGCATTTCGTCAACGGCCGCAAGTTGGCGCCGCCCTATCCGGCCGGGATCGAGACGGCGATCTTCGGCATGGGCTGCTTCTGGGGCGCCGAGCGCAAGTTCTGGCAGGCCGGGGAGGGCGTGTGGGTGACCGCGGTCGGCTATGCCGGCGGCTACACCGCCAATCCCACCTATGAGGAGACGTGCTCGGGCCGCACCGGCCACGCCGAAGTCGTGCTGGTCGCCTACGATCCGGCCAAGATCTCCTACGAGGCGCTGCTCAAGCTCTTCTGGGAGAACCACGACCCGACCCAGGGCATGCGCCAGGGCAATGACGTCGGCACGCAGTACCGCTCGGCGATCTACACGACGACGCCCGAGCAGGCCGAGGCGGCGCGCCGTTCGGCGGAGATGTTCGGCGCGGCGCTGAAGGCCAAGGGCCTTGGCGCGATCACCACCGAGATCGCCGAAGCGGGGCCGTTCTACTTCGCGGAAGGATACCACCAGCAATATCTGGCCAAGAATCCCGGCGGCTATTGCGGCCTCGGCGGCACCGGCGTCTCCTGCCCGATCGGCGTCGCCGCGGCGTAGCGGCGGACACGCCCTCGCTTCCAACCCCTCTTCCGCAAGCGGGGTGAAAGGACGGGTTTCAGACGATCGTTACGGCGTCGGCGCGAGCGCCTGCATCTTCTCGATCTTGGCGGCGAGGATCACCGCCTGGGTGCGGCTCTCGACGCCGAGCTTCTGCAGGATCGCGGAGACGTGCGCCTTCACCGTCGCCTCCGAGACGCTGAGTTCGTAGGCGATCTGCTTGTTGAGCAGGCCCTGCGACAACATCATCAGCACCCGAACCTGTTGCGGCGTCAGCGACGACAGGCGGCGCACCAGCGCGCTCGCTTCGCGATCGGCCGGCGCGTTGAGGTCGAGGTCGGGCGGGGTCCACTGGCCGCCTTCCAGCACCTTGCGGATCGCCGCGCGCATCGTCTCGACGTCGAGCGACTTCGGCGCGTAGGCGCTGGCGCCGAACTCGATGCAATGGCGCATGACCGTCGGGTCCTCGTTGCCGGAGACGACCATCACCGGCACGCCGGGCCGCTCGGAGCGCAGGAACAACAGGCCGGAGAAACCGCGCACGCCGGGCATGCTCAAGTCGAGCAGCACCAGATCCATGTCCGGCGTCTGTTCGAGCGCGGCGGCGAGGCTCTCGAAATCCGCCGCCTCATGGATCTCGGCGTCGGGTATCGCTCCGATCACCGCCTCGCGCAGCGCGCCAAGGACGAGCGGATGATCGTCGGCGATGAGCACCCGGACCGCGTCGCTCAATCGGTTCCCCTCCGCATTTTGAGATTTTTGTCCATCTTCTGACGCGGAATCATCGCGCAACTCGGCCGCTTTGTCACCTCCAGCCGGCAGGCGACGGCCCATCGAGCTGACGGCGCGCCTCGCCGAGCGCCAGCGCCGCGGCGACGGCGACGTTGAGCGAGCGCAGCGGCGGCGCGATCGGGATGCGGATGCGCGCGTCGGCCGTGGCGTGAACCGAATCGGGGACGCCTGCCGATTCGCGGCCGACCAGGATGACGTCGCCGGGCCGGAAGGCGAAATCCCACAGCGCCGTCTCGCCTTTCGTCGTCAGCAGCGCCAGCCGACGGCCGGCGGCGGCGCGCCATTGCTCGAAATCGCGCGAAGGAAGCGTGGCGACGAAGCGACAGCGCGTCGAGATAGTCCATTCCGGCGCGCCTTAGCCCGCTGTCGGTGAAGACGAAGCCGGCCGGCTCGATGATCGCCGCCTCGGCGGCGAAACAGGCGCAGGTGCGCAGCATGGCGCCGGCGTTGGGCGCGATGTCGGGTTCGTAGAGCGCCAGCGTCAACGGAGCGAGGGGCGGCATCGGCGCCGCTTCTATGCCGATTCCTCCGCTTTCGCCACGCCCGAAGCGCGCGTTCGGACCATCGATTTTGCCCCGCCGGAGCGGAACGCGCAGGCGCCCGCGGCGCGCCCCAAACGCCGCTTTCGGCCTATGGACAACCTTGGCGAACGATGCGAAATAGCCCGGACCGCTTGGGCCGCTTTTTGTAGGCGCGGCCAATGCGAACTGGCTTCCGCCGCCGAGGATTTCGGTCGAACCGACCCGGTCGAGCGGAACGTGAGTGCTCTCGCGCCAGACTTCTGGCGCAACGACCTGGGGGTGCATTTGTCGAGCGCGGCCATCGAAAATCCCAACCGTCGGGACTTCCTTTACATCGCCACCGCGGCGGTCGGCGCGGTCGGCGCCGCCGCCGTCGCCTGGCCATTGATCGATCAGATGAACCCCGACGCGTCGACGCTCGCGCTGTCGTCGATCGAAGTCGATCTGGCGCCGATCGCCGAGGGCCAGATCGTCGTCGTCAAGTGGCGCGGCGGCCCGGTGTTCGTCCGCCACCGCACCAAGAAGGAAATCGACGACGCGGTGAACACGCCGCTCAGCGACCTCAAGGACCCGCAGACCGACCAGGAGCGGGTCAAGAACCGGAGTGGCTGATCGTCAGCGGCGTCTGCACCCATCTCGGCTGCGTGCCGCTCGGCCACGAAGGACAATACGACGGCTGGAAGTGCCCGTGCCACGGCTCGGTCTACGACACTTCCGGCCGCATCCGTCAGGGTCCGGCGCCGGCGAACCTGCCCGTGCCCGAATATTCGTTCCTCAGCGACACGCGCGTGAAGATCGGCTGATCTTCGCGCCTTTCGCCCACCCGTCCGCCCGCGCCAGACCCCACCCCAGAGAAGCAATGCCATGAGCGGAAGCCCGGCCTACGTCCCCAAAAGCGCCCTCGGGCGGTGGTTTGAATCGCGCCTGCCGATCATGGGCCTGGTGCACTCCTCGTTCGTCGCCTTTCCGGTCCCGCGCAATCTCAACTACCTGTGGACCTTCGGCGCGATCCTCGCCTTCATGCTGGTGGCGCAGATCGTCACCGGGGTCATACTGGCGATGCATTACGTGCCGAGCGCGGCGATGGCCTTTGCCTCGATCGAGCACATCATGCGCGACGTGAACTACGGGTGGCTGATCCGCTACCTGCACACCAACGGCGCATCGATGTTCTTCCTCGCCGTCTACGTCCACATGTTCCGCGGCATCTACTACGGCTCCTACAAGGCGCCGCGCGAAGTGCTGTGGATCCTCGGCGTCATCATCTACCTGCTGATGATGGCGACGGCGTTCATGGGCTACGTGCTGCCGTGGGGCTCGATGAGCTTCGCCGGCGCGACCGTCATCACCAACCTGTTCACCGCCATCCCGGCGGTCGGCACCGGCGTCGCCCATTGGCTGTGGGGCGGCTACGCGGTCGGCGACCCGACGCTCAATCGCTTCTTCTCGCTGCACTACCTGCTGCCGTTCATGATCGTCGGCGTGGTCCTGCTGCATGTCTGGGCGCTGCACGTATCGGGGCAGAACAATCCCGACGGCGTCGAGGTCCAAGACGTCGAGCGCGACACCGTCGCCTTCACGCCCTACGCGACGATCAAGGACCTGTTCGGCGTCTCGGTCTTTCTCATCCTCTACGCCTGGTTCGTCTTCTACATCCCGACCTATCTGCTCGACGCCGACAATTCGGTGCCGGCCAACCCGCTGGTGACGCCCGCCCACATCGTGCCGGAATGGTACCTGCTGCCGTTCTACGCGATCCTGCGCGCGATCCCGAACAAGCTCGTCGGTGTGGTGGCGCTGGCGGCGGCGATCATCCTGCTCGCCTTCCTGCCGTGGCTCGAC
>CAVRDN010000016.1:0-118743 GCA_963719675.1 uncultured Alphaproteobacteria bacterium
TGACATTTAAATGGGCCAACAACGGCGATACCGGATCGATGGATCCGTACACCCGCCAGGAGACCGTGCAACTTTCGTTCCTGGCGAACATTTATGAGCCGTTGGCGCGGCGCGCCCGCGACCTCGCGCTGGAACCCGCGCTCGCGCTGAAATGGGAACAAACCGGCCCGACCGTCTGGCGTTTCCATTTGCGGCCCAATGTAAAGTGGCAGGACGGCTCTCCGTTTACCGCGGATGACGTCGTGTTTTCCCTGAACCGTGTGCTGTCGAAGAGTTCCATGCTCCGCGCGCCGATGTCGGTGGTGAAGGAGGCGCGCAAGATCGACGACCTCACGGTGGATTTCGAGACCAGGCAGCCCGACCCGATCTTTCCGCAAGAACAATCTAATTTCATGATCATGTCGAAGGCCTGGTGCGAGAAGAATAACGCGGTCGAGCCCGTGGTCATCGGCGGCAAGGATGACAACTACGCGGTGCGCAACGCGATGGGGACCGGCCCGTTCCGGCTGGTCTCGCGCGAACCCGATTCGCTGACCGTCGTCGAGAAGAACCCCGGCTGGTGGGACAAGCCCGAACACAACCTCGATCGGGTCGAGTTCCACGTCATCTCCAGCGCCGCGACCCGCACCGCCGCGCTGCTGTCGGGTGAGATGGACATGATCTACGACGTGCCGCCGCAGGACATGGCGCGCATCGCCAGGGCGCCCGGTCTGAAGCTGATCCAAAATCCCGAGTTGCGCACAATCTATCTCGGGGTGAACGTGATGCGGGATGAACTGCTCACGTCGGATGTCAAAGGCAAGAATCTGTTCCGCGACCAACGTGTGCGGGAGGCGTTCGCCCTGGCGATCGATGAGCAGGCGATCGTGCAGCGGATCATGGGCGGTCTGGGCCATCCGACCTGGATGCTGTGGGGGCCCGGCGTGAACGGGTACAACCCGGCGCTGGATGTCAGGCCGAAACCCGACGCCGCCAAGGCGAAACAACTGCTCGCCGCCGCGGGATATCCCAACGGGTTCAGCCTCGCCTTCGACTGTCCGAACGACCGTTACGTGATGGACGAACAGATCTGCACGGCGATCACCTCCATGCTGGCGCGGATCGGCATCAAGGCCGCGTTGTCGGCGCAACCGAAAGCGCAGTATTTCGCGAAGATCCTGGCGCCGAAATACGACACGGACTTCTGGTTGCTCGGCTGGACGCCGGCGACGTACGACGCACACAACGCGCTCGTATACCCTGGTCGGCACGCGCGGCAACGGCCGCGGCGAAATCAACGTCGGAGGGTACAGCAATCCCGAGATGGACTCGTTGATCGACCGGATCGAAGTCGAAACCGATCAGGCGAAGCGCGATGCGATGATCGACGACGCGGCGAAGCTCCTGCAGAAGGATCTGCCGGTCATTCCGTTGCATCAACAGGTGATCGTATGGGCCGCGAAACAGACTGTCGATCTCGCGCAACTCGCGGACGATTATTTCCCGTACCGTTACGTCAAGATGAAATAGCGATGGCCTGGTATGACGTCATGCCGGCGAATGCCGTCTAATACTGGCCGTGGAAACCCCGGCGGTCGCCGCGCGTCACCGCCATCGCTGGCGGGGAGGGAGACCTTTGTTGCCGCACCGCGATGGCCTGACGCCAGCGCCGCTGCGCCGGTTGCCGCGGTCCCGCTGCCAACGCGGCCGCGCCGCCCTCACTCGATGACGATTTTCGGCCCCACCGCCGCCGGCTTCGACACCTTGTCCCAGACCCGCCGCGCCAGGTCGTCATAGGCTTTCGCCGCCTCGCTGTCCGGAGCCTGCGCCGCGATCGGCGTGCCGGCGTCCGAGGCGGTGCGAATGTCCAGCAGCAGCGGGATTTCGCCCAGGAATCGATGCCCAGACGCTCGGCTTCGACGCGCGCGCCGCCGTGGCCGAAAATGTCGGTGCGGTGGCCGCAGTTCGGGCAGCAGAAGAAGCTCATGTTCTCCACCAGGCCGAGCACCGGCACCAGCGTCTTCTCGAACATCTTCACGCCTCGCCGCGCGTCCAGCAGCGCGATGTCCTGCGGCGTCGAAACGATCACCGCGCCGGTCAGCGACACCCGCTGCGCCATGGTCAGTTGCGCGTCCCCGGTGCCCGGCGGCATGTCCACCACCAGCACATCGAGCGGACCCCAACTGACCTGGCCCATCATCTGCTCCAGCGCGCCCATCACCATGGGGCCGCGCCAGATCATCGGGGTCTCCTCGTCCACCAGGAAGCCGATCGACATGCAGGCCAGGCCCCACGCCTGGAGGGGGATCATCTTGTCGTCGCGCACTTCCGGCTTGCGGTGCACCCCGAGCATCCGCGGCAAACTCGGTCCATAGATATCCGCGTCGAGCAGGCCGGTCCGATGCCCCTGGCGCGCGAGCGACACCGCCAGATTGACCGCGACCGTCGATTTGCCGACGCCGCCTTTGCCTGAGGCCACCGCGACGATCGCCTTCACATCCGGCAACAGCAACGGCGCCTTCGCTCCACCGCCGCCCGGTCCCGGACCGTGCGCGTGTGAATGACCCGCCGGTCGCGGTGCCGCGTTGCCTTGCCGGGCGCCCGGCGTCGAGGCCGGCGATGGTCCCTTGTGCGCGGTCAGGATCGCGGTCGCGTTGGTGATCCCGGGCTGCCGCGCCAGCAGCGCCTGCGCCGCTTTCCGCACCGGTTCCATCGCCGCCGCATGGGCCCGGTCGGTGAGCAAGGTAACCTGCACCAGGCCGTCGCGCAGTTGGATCCCTCCACCAGACCGGCGGAGACGATGTCGCGGCCGGATGCCGGGTCCTTGATCTCGCGCAGCGCCGCGCGCAACGCCTCCGTGGACGATGTCGCCATTTCCTTGCTACACCTTTTCTGGTCGATCGAAGGCCGTCATCTGATGTGCCCGGAGCAGATATGGCGTATGACGTCCGGCGCGCCAATGGTCCGTCGACCCGCGGGAGTGCCCAAACTCAAGATGCCCTGGAACAATAATGGCCCAAGCCCATGGGGAAACCCTGGCGGCAATCAAGGGGGCGGCAATCAAGGGGGCGGCGCATCGGGTGGAGGCGGCGGCTCGGGCGGAGGCGGCTCGGGTGGGAGTGGCCAGGGGGGTGGCCAAGGCGGGGGAGGCGATGGCGACGGCCCACCGCCGCACGGACCCTGGGGCGGTGGCGGCGGCGATTCCGGCGGTGGCGGCGGACGCCGCGGCGGCCCATTCGGCGGTGGTCCGTTCGGTCCCAATGGACCGGTTCCCGATATCGAAGGTCTGATCCGGCAGGCGCAGGCCTTTGTCCGCAACCTGCTGCCCGGCGGCCGCGGCGTCGGTGCCGGCGGCCTGACGATCCTGGTCGCGGTGGTCGTGGCACTTTGGTTCGCCAGCGGCTTCTATCGGGTTCAGCCCGACGAGCAGGGCATCGTGCTGCGCTTTGGTGCCTATAAATATTGGACTCCGCCCGGGTTGCACTGGCACATCCCCTGGCCGGTCGAGACCGTGGAACGGCCCGCCGTGACCCGGATCAACCGGACCGAGATCGGCTTCCGCTCTGGCGCCAACGGACCGATCCAGGGCGGCACCGACAACTCCGGCCGTGACGTGCTGGCGGAAAGCCTGATGCTGACCGGCGACGAAAACATCATTGATATCGACTTCGTGGTGTTCTGGCGCATTCGCCCGAACGACGCGTCGAAGTTCCTGTTCAACGCGCGCCGGCCCAGCGATCTGGTGTTCGGCGTGGCGGAGAGCTCGATGCGGGAGGTGATTGGCCGTACGCCGATCCAGCCGGCTCTGACCCAGTTGCGCGCGCAGATCGAAAGCGACGTGATGCACCAGACCCAGGAGATCCTCGATCGCTATAACGTGGGCATCGAGGTCGACTCAGGTGCAGCTGCAAAAGGTCGATCCTCCGGCCGCCGTGGTCGAAAGCTTCCGCGATGTGCAACGCGCCAACACCGACGCCGAGCGCATGCGCAACGAGGCCGAGTCGTATCATAACGACATCGTTCCGCGGGCACGGGGCGAGGCGGCGCGCCTGATCGCCGAAGCACAGGGCGTGAAGCAGGCCACCGTCGCGGAAGCGACCGGCCAGTCGCAGCGCTTCGACGTCGTGCTGCAGGCCTATCAGCAGGCGAAGGACATCACGGTACGCCGGATGTACCTGGATACCATGCAGTCGATCCTCTCGCACGCGCGGACCATGGTGGTGGACGACAAGTTGAAAGGGCTCGTGCCGTTCCTGCCGCTCAACATGCCCGGCGCTGACACGTCGGCGCCGCGGCCCGCTGGGCAGGCGCAACCCGGTCAATCCGGCGCGGGTCAATCCGCGACCGGACAATCCGGCACGGGACAGTCGTCGTCGGGACAATTCCAGTCAGGAGCGCCCGGACGATGAACCGCCTCACGCTCCCTCTGATCGGGCTTTTCGTGGTGCTGGTCTGGCTGGTGCAGGCCAGCCTGTTCACCGTCGAGCAGACCGAACGCGTTCTCGTCGTGCAGTTCGGTGAGGTCGTGCGGTCGATCGACGCACCCGGACTGTACATGAAGATCCCGCTGGTGCAGTCGGTGATCAGCTTCGACAAGCGGCTGCTCGCGGTGGAACTGCCCGGCGAGGAGGTCATTCTGGGCGACCAGCGCCGGCTGATCGTCGACAGCTTCACGGTGTTCCGGATCACCAATCCGCTGTCGTTCTACCAGGCAATCGGTCCGGATCCGGATGGGATTCGCGCCCGGCTGAATTCGATCGTCACGGCCTCGCTGCGCCAGGTCCTTGGCCGGAACACCTTGCTTGACGTGTTGTCCGCCGACCGTGAACGGATCATGGCCGCGATCAAGCAACTGGTGAATGCCGGCATGACGAATTTCGGAGTTTCGATCGAGGATGTCCGAATCAGGCGTGCCGACTTGCCGGCGGAGAATACCCAGGCCATCCTGTCGCGGATGCAATCCGAACGGCAGCGTGTCGCCGCGCAGGCACGCGCCGAGGGAGCGGAGGCGTCAGCGAAGATCCGGGCCGAGGCCGAGCGGGAACGCACGGTCATCCTGGCGGAAGCCAGGGCGACCGCCGAAAAGACCCGCGGCGATGGTGAGGCTCAGGCGACCGGCATCTTCGCGAAGGCATTCGGTCAGGATCCGCAATTTTTCTCGTTCTGGCGGACCATGCAGGGCTATCGTGACGTGTTTGATAGCGGCAACGCCCGCCTTGTTCTGACTCCGGACAACGATTACCTGCGCTATCTGCAAAACCCGCCGGCTCCCCCGGAACACTGAAAACCGGATCACCGCGAACCGGACCACTGAGACACCGCGCCAACACAAGCACTCGTTCCGGAACCGATGCCCGGAACAATCGCCAGGAACCCAGAGACCATGCGCCTTCCTCTCCTCACAGCACGCCGCGCCGCCAGGATCGGTTTGTGCCTGACGCTCGCCATGCCGCTGACGGCATGGACCAGCCCTTTCGGCATCTCCGCCGGCGGGGCGGGAGTCGCGTTCGCGCGAGGCGCGCCGGACAGCTTCGCCGACCTGGCGGAAAGATTGCTGCCGGCGGTGGTGAACGTTTCCTCGACCCAGTCGATGCAGGCGAAAAACGGCCCGCAGGCCGGGCCGGACATCCCGATGTTCCCGCCGGGTTCGCCGTTCGAGCAATTCTTCAAGGATTTCCTCAATCGCGGCCGTCCTGGGCAGAACGGCGAAGCGCAGCCGCGGCCTGAGCATCGGGCACAGAGCCTCGGATCCGGCTTCATCATCGATGCGTCCGGCCTGGTGGTGACCAACAATCATGTCATCGAGGGCGCGGATGAGATCTCGGTGATCCTGCAGGACAACACGACCTTGAAGGCGGAGGTCGTGGGCCGTGACGAGACCGGCGATCTCGCGCTGCTGCGGGTGAAGGCGGACAAGCCGCTGCCGACCGTGGAATTCGGCGACTCGAGCACGGCCCGGGTCGGCGATTGGGTGCTCGCCATCGGCAATCCGTTCGGATTGGGCGGGACGGTGACCGCCGGCATCGTCTCGGCGCGCAGCCGCGATATCCGGCAAGGGCCATACGACGACTTCATCCAGACCGATGCGGCGATCAACCGCGGCAACTCGGGCGGGCCGTTGTTCAACATGGATGGCAAGGTCATCGGCATCAACACGGCGATCTTCTCGCCGTCGGGCGGCTCGATCGGGATTGGCTTCTCGATCCCATCGAACATGGCCAAGACCGTCGTCATGCAGTTGAAGAACTACGGTCACCCCCGGCGCGGCTGGCTGGGCGTGCGCATCCAGCAGGTGACGCCTGAACTGGCGGAGAGCGTCGGCCTCAAGGACACCTCGGGCGCGATGGTCGCCGGCGTGACCGATGGCGGACCGGCCGAGAAGAGCAAGATCAAAGGCGGCGACATCATCCTGAAGTTCGACGGGCAGGACGTGAAGGACATGCACGCCTTGCCGCGCATCGTCGCCGAGACCGACGTCGGCAAGAAGGTCGAGGTGGTACTGTGGCGGGACGGCAAGGAAGTCTCGGTCGACGCGGTGCTGGATGAAAAGCCGAGCGAAGAGAAGCTGGCCGCCGCCGATGCGACCAAGAAGGCACCGGACGCGCCGTCCGCCGCGCGCGATCTGGAGGATTTCGGCATGCAGATCGCGCCGCTTTCGCAGGACCTGAAGGATCGGTACCAGATCGGGCCGGACCAGAAGGGTGTGGTGATCACCGATGTCACGCAGGGTGGCGTCGCGGCGGATCGGGGCCTCAAACCGGGCGATGTGATCGTTGAGGTGCAGCAGGCGGAAGTCGCCTCGCCCGACGACGTGAAGAAGAAAGTCGACGCGCAACGGGCGCAGGACAGAAAGTCGGTGCTGATGCTGATCCAGAGCCAGGATGGCGTGCACTATGTTCCGTTGCCGCTGACGAAGGCCGGCAAGGACAGCAAGCCTGGGTGAGCGCGCCTCGGGCCCTACGCGGCCATTCGCCACCGCTGCGTTGACTGAGTGACGCGCGCGTCGGTGTCAGGTTTTGACGGACACCGCGCGCCTCATCCTGACCCGGTCCGATCGGAACCGAGGATCATCCGACGGATGCGAAGGCGCTCGCCGGATAGCCTTGCGCGAACAGCAACGCGCGCAGATTGGCGTGATCGACGCGGGCGCGCGCCGCCGCGGCGACAATCGGTTTGGCATGGAACGCAACGCCCAGGCCGGCGGCCCGCAGCATGTCCAGATCGTTGGCTCCATCGCCGGTCGCCAGCGTCTCCGACGCCGCCAGGCCGTGCGCGGCCGTCAGGTCCATGAGCGTCGCGAGCTTGGCGGATCGATCGAGAATTGGCTCCGCGACACACCCGGTCAGCGTCATCCCGTCGTCGAGCAATGTGTTCGACCGGTGCGTATCGAAGCCAACCAGCGCCGCGACCCGGCCGGTAAAGAACGTGAAGCCGCCGGAAACCAACGCCGTATACGCTCCGTGCGCCTTCATGGTCGCGACCAGCTCGCGCGCGCCGGGCGTGAGGCGAATTCGCTGCCAGGTGCGCTCGAGCGCGGTCACGCTGAGGCCCTGGAGCATGCCGACCCGTTCCCGCAGCGCATCCTTGAAATCGAGCTCCCCATTCATCGCGCGCGCCGTGATCGCGGCGATTTTCTCGCCGAGGCCGGCGAACGCGGCCAGTTCATCCAGCGTCTCGCCGGTGATGATGGTGCTGTCCATATCGGCGATCAGCAGGCGCTTGCGGCGCCCGTCGGCTGGCGTCGCGATGGCGTCGATCGGCGCTTCCTCCAGTGCCGCGCGGACTGTGTCCAGGTCTGGGGCCGTCGCGCAGGCGATGTCCGCGGCTTCATCCGGGGAGAGTAGCGTCACCGCGCCGCCGCCCGCGATGTCGCGGATCCGGGCGATCGAGGCCGGCGTCAGGGTCGTGGCGTCGCGCGCGGCAACGAGAGTCAGAACGTGGGTCATGTGGGATCGGACCATGGCGACGACCGCACGAACGAGCAAGTCGCCGGTTGCGTGCCACGCCCCTACACGAACTTGCCGTGCAAAAACCCCAGGGCCGGCAGCGGGCGCCAGGACCGCGGCAGCTCGGCGCGCTTGATCGGCCGGATTTCATAGCTTGGCGCCGGCTGGCGAGAGGTCCGCAAAAAGCTCTCGTAGGCTCGCACCTGCTGTTCCCGCCAGGCTTTGTCCGCCAGCGCGGCCACTCGATTGGAGAAGATTTCCGCCACCCGCGTCGTGCGGCCCATGGAGGCGACAACCGCCCAAAGCGTGTCGTCGCGCGCGGTGTTCAGGCTGACCGGTTCAACCATCGGAGAAAGCTGGCCCGAATTCCCGCCGAAATCAAGCGCCTGACGCGGACAAACGTCGGTCTGGCGAAGAAAAAAACGGCGGTGCGTCCGGGGGATTGGACGCACCGCCTGAAGGTGGTCACATCTTCAACGACGTGACATCAGGGAGGAAACAGGAAACCGGAAAGACCGGCTCCGTGATCAGGAATGTAGGCCGCGACCCCCTAACAGACCGTTAAAGAATTCAATAAAATTGACCATCCACAAAAAAATGCCCCAAAGGAATGGAGGTCGCGCGAGGCGGCCTGAAGGAGATCGTATGTCGCCAAAACGCCCAGGACCGCTGAGTGGCCTAAAGGTGGTGGAGTTGGGGCATTATATCGCGGCGCCATTCTGCACGCGGATTCTGGCGGATCTGGGCGCCGAGGTGATCAAGGTCGAGCCGCCGGGCGGCGATCCCTTCCGCGGCTGGGGCGAGGCGAAGGACGGCAACTCGGTCTGGTTCAGCATTCACGGCCGCAACAAACTTTCGATTGAGCTCGATTTGAAGAAGGATCGGGACACGCTGCTGAAACTGGCGGCCCGCGCCGACGTGCTGGTGGAGAACATGCGCGCCGGACAGTTGGAGCGGTTGAAGATCGGGCCGGCGGAGCTGCACGCGGTGAACCCGAGGCTGGTGATCGCGCGCATCTCCGGTTACGGCCAGGACGGACCGTATCGCGACAAGCCGGCGTTCGGCGCGATCGGCGAGGCGATCGGCGGGCTGCGCCACCTGACCGGGCACCCGGCGGGCGTCTCCGATCTGCCGCCGCCGCGTTGCGGCATCTCCATCAGTGACGACCTCGCAGGCATGTATGCCGCGATCGGCCTGCTGTCGGCGTTGTGGGAACGCGACGCCAAGGGCACCGGCGAAGGCAGGGTGATCGACGTCAATCTGGTCGATTCCGTGTTCAGCCTGATGGAGGGGATGCTGCCGGAATACGCCCTCGATGGGCGCGTGCGGCAACCGGTCGGCGCGGCGATCCCGACGGCGTCGCCGACCAACACCTATCCGTGCGCGGACGGGAAGTGGCTTTGCATCGCCGGCAATTCGGATCTGATCTTCGCTCGCCTGATGGTGGCGATCGGCCAGCCGGACATGGCGAAGGATCCCGCTTACGCCACGAACCATCTGCGCTGCCGGAACCGCGCGCCGCTCGACGCCGCCATCGCGGCCTGGACCCGCGCCCTGGCGGCGAAGGACGCCGAAGAGATCCTCGATCGCGCCGAGGTCCCGTGCTCGCGCCTGTACGACATCGCCGATTGCGCGGCCGATCCGCATTTTCTCGCGCGCAAAGCGGTGCAATCGATCGACGATCCCCTCATTGGGCCGACCCTCCATCCTGGTCCGGTCATCCGTCTGGATGGCGAGGCGCCGGAGGACGTCGTGCGCTGGACCGGCCCGGCCGCCGGCGCGCACACCGAGTTCGTGCTGCGCACGCTGTTGGGATTGCCCGCCGACTGACACCGAAATCTGTCGGAATATCACGCTTTTGGCTTGTTTTCGCCGCGAGCCGCCGCCACCGTCCGCCCGGTTTCGGTTGGACGGGGCAGGATGCGTCGATTCCCTCCATGGGTTTTTCTGTTGTTCGCCGTGGCGTTGTCCGCGTGTGGCGGCTCGCCGGAACGTGACCTCGGCATGCGGGCGCCGTTGGATTGCGTCCCTTTCGCCCGGGCGTTGAGCGGCATCCAACTGCGAGGCGACGCGCCCGATTGGTGGTGGCGCGATGGCGGCCGGTACGCCCGGGGCAGAGTGCCCGAGATCGGCTCGGTCATGGTCTTCGCGCAAACCGCGCGCCTGCCGCATGGGCATTTGTCCGTCGTCTCGAAGGTCATGTCCCGGCGCCAGATTCTGGTGACGCATGCGAACTGGGTGCACCATCACGTTACCACCGACCAGTTGGTGCTGGACGTGTCGCCCTACGGCGACTGGTCCGAAGTGCGCGTCTGGTGGCCCGCCACCGACTCTCTCGGCGGCACGAGCTATCCGGTGCTGGGGTTCATTTACTCCGGATACGCAACCAGCCACGACCGTCTCGTTCGCACGGTCCCGAACGCCGTGAGTGTCGCGCTGGATGAATGAGCCGTCTGGCTTACCAGTTCATTTCCGTCAGCACATTGCGCACCGGCCAATCCGAAATGCGCATGACGCCGTTCAACGGCTGGTCCATTTCAAGGATCAGAAACACCGCGCCGCCGATCGCGAGGGACGCGATGAGAAACGATGCGATCACCGTGTGATTGCGTGGCGCGTTCAAACCGAAGCTCGCGAAAATCATCGTCACCCACGACACCAGAATGACCAGCACCAGGCTTTGCACACTCGGCCCTTGCTGCTCGATCAACAACCAGCGCTGGCGCAACAGGTTGAGATTGATCTCCGTCGCCGCGTCCCGCAACGATTTCTGGCCGTCATCGACCGGCCGCAGCGCGCGGATGGACCCACGCACCTGCTCCAGCAGCGCGCGGCTGGTGTCGTCCTCGAAGGCCGCCGCTTTGCCATCGTCGGGCCAGCCGTCCCGTAACAATCGTTCCGTGTAGGTCCGTAACAAATCCCGCGGACCCGCCGCCGTTGCTCCATAGTCCCGCAGGGTTTCGTTCAGCAGCGCCAATTCGGCCGCGTAGGCTCGGATCGCGCGATCGGTCGTGTCGTAGGAGCCTTTCGCCGTCGCGATCAGCAACCCGAGGACCAGAGAAGCCAGCACCGACAACATGCCGGTGCTCAGCCGGATGACCTCCTGCGATTCCTTGGTCAGATGATGCGCCGGCAGCAGGCGGTGGAGCCAGAGACCCGCCACGCCGCCGCCGAACACGCAAAGCGCGACGAGCAGGCTCGCGGTGACGGTGTTCATTCTTCGCACCCGCTGTTGGGCGTTCGCCGCGTGGAGGGCCAATCGCGCGCGGAACCCGCCACGGTCGGGCGCGTTCGGCGAGTGGCTCGTCGACTCTGGCTCATGGTAATCACCGCGGATGGATGCTCCCGTCATTCTTTGGTTTCGCGACGATCTCCGTCTCGCGGATCACGCGGCGTTGCATACGGCGATCGCGACCGGACAGCCGGTCTTGCCGGTCTACGTGCTTGATGATGGCGGCGCATGGCAATTTGGTGGCGCGGCCCGCTGGTGGCTGCATCACAGTCTGGCGTCGCTCGCCGGCGATCTGCATGCGAAAGGCAGCGCGCTGGTGTTGCGTCGCGGGACGTCGGCGGAAATCATTCCCGCACTCGTCGCCGAGACGGGCGCGACGGCGGTTTATACCGGCGGCATGGCGGCTCCCTTGGCGCGGGCCACCGATCGGACGATCGCGGATCGCGTCGGCGCACATGGCGTGCGCTTCCACCGCATGCGCACCGCCACGTTGTTCCGTCCCGACCAGATCAAGACCAAGGCCGGCGGTCCGTTCAGTGTCTACACGCCGTTTTCCCGCGCCTGTCTGGCACTGCCCTCGCACGATCCAATGCCGGCGCCAGAGTTGCTGCCTCCCGCGCCGCCGGTCCCGTCCGACCGCCTCGATAACTGGCGATTGTTACCCACCCGTCCCAACTGGGCTTTGGAATTCCGCGCGACGTGGTCGCCGGGCGAGGCGGGCGCGCTGTCCCGGTTGGACCGGTTCCTCTCCGGCGCGATCGCCGGCTACGCGAGCGGCCGCGATGTGCCGGGGATCGACAACACGTCGATGCTGTCGCCGCATTTGCGGTTCGGCGAAATCTCGCCCACGCGAGTGGTGCACGCGGTGCGGGCGCGCGCGACCGGCGACGGCGCCACGAAGTACGTCAATGAGATCCTGTGGCGCGAGTTCTCCCACCATTTGCTGTGGCATCACCCGGCCCTGGCGGATGCGCCGTTGCGCGCCGAGTTCGCCGCCATGCCGTGGCGAAACGATCCCGCCGGACTGCGCGCCTGGCAGCGAGGGCGAACCGGCATTCCGATCGTTGACGCCGGCATGCGGCAGCTATGGCGTACCGGCTGGATGCATAACCGCGTGCGCATGATCGTCGCCAGCTTCCTGGTCAAGCATCTGCTGATCGACTGGCGGTTGGGCGAGGCCTGGTTCTGGGACACCCTGGTCGACGCCGATCTCGCGAACAACGCCGCCAGTTGGCAGTGGGTCGCGGGCTGCGGTGCCGACGCCGCGCCGTTCTTCCGGATTTTCAATCCGGTTCTGCAAGGACAAAAGTTTGATCCCGATGGCACGTATGTCCGGCGTTTCGTGCCGGAACTGAGCCGGCTCGATCCGCGCCACATGCACGCGCCGTGGGATGCGCCGGAACCGGCACTCCGCGCTGCCGGTATCGACCTCGGAACGACTTATCCGAACCCGGTCGTCAGCCTGGCGGAGGGCCGGACCCGTGCGCTCGCGGCGTTTTCCGCTCTGCGAAAGGCGGGTGATCAGTTGCCGTAGACCAGTCCCGGCAGCCACATCGTCAACGCCGGCACATACGTGATGATCATCAACACGATCAGCAGCAGGATCAGGAACGGCAGGATGCCGCGAATGACCTCGCCCACCGGCGCGGTCGAGATCGTCGACAGCACGTACAGGTTGAGCCCCACCGGCGGATGGATCAGCGCGATCTCCATATTGTGCGTGAAGATGATGGAGAAGTGCACCGGATCGACGCCGAGAGGGATCAGCGCCGGCGCCAGAATCGGGATCACCAGCAGCAACGCCGCCACGACCTCGAGAAAGCACCCAAGGATCAACAGCAGAATATTCATCGCCAGCAAAAACTGCCAGGTCGCGAAGTGATGTCCCAACGTCCAGGTCACCAGTTGCGCGGGAACGCCGGACTCCGTCATCCAGTGGCCAAACGCGAGCGCCGTCGCGACGATCAGCATGATCGTGCCCGCGCTGCGCAACGCGTCGGCGATCACCGATAATGTCTCCGTCCAATGAAAGCCTCGATAGAATATCAGACTGACCAGCAACGCGACCGCGGCGGCGATCGCGGCCGCCTCGGTGACCGTGACGATACCGCCATAAATGCCCACCAGCACGATAAGCGGCACCAGCAGAGCGGGCAGCGCGCGGACCGTGATCGCCAGCCGATCGGCCAATGGCAGCGCCGGCTCGATCGGAAAGTTACGCCGCCGCGCGTCGTACCAAACCCAGAGGAAGAACGCGGCGGCCTGCAGCAGACCGGGCAAAATTCCCGCCAGGAACAACCGCGGCACCGACTGCTCGGCCACGATCCCGTACAGGATCAATGCGAGCGAGGGCGGAATGACAATTCCGATGGTTCCCGACGCGCCGATAACGCCCAGCGCGAACGAGCGCGGATAGCCTTTCTCCAGCATCGCCGGCAGCAGGATGGTTCCCATCGCCAGAGCGGTCGCCACCGACGATCCACAGATCGCCGCGAACAACGTGCACGCGACAACGGTCACCAGGCCCAACGACCCGCGAATGCCGCCAAGCCACGCCGCCGAGACATCGACGAGCGCCTTCGCCACGCCGCCTTGCCGCATGAACGCGGCCGCCATCACGAACAACGGCAGCGACATCAATGTCGATGAGTTCAGGTGATCGATGATCACCTGGGCCGCGCCGATCAACGGCTCCCCCGACACGACGTACAACACCGCCGCGCAGGCGCCGAGCACCAGAAAGATCGGCATGCCCAAAGCGAGCAGGCCGAAGAACAGCACCAGGAACAGCAGGGTCAACATGTCCGGACTTATGCCGCCGATCCGAAGGTGTCACGACGTCTTCCGTCATGCCCAGGCTCGATCCGAGCATCGGGCGAAACCCCCGGTGATCGACGAAGCACCGCGGTGCGCGCTGACAACGACGGTCGGGTTGAGCCCACGAATGACGGTCCAGGGTGGAAACTCATCCTGGCGGCGTACCGATATTCGTCGGCATCTCGTGCGCCGGAATATGGCCCACCGTCATCGTCTCCGGATCAAAATGAAATAAATAGCGGTACAGCCGGATCAGATATCGCACGCCCATCAACACCCCGCCCGCCGGCAACGCGCTGTAATAAATCCACATCGGAAACGCGAGCGCCGTCGAACTGCGCTCGTCCAGCAGCAGCGAGGTATCGACGATCTGCCAGCCGTACCAGATCATGCCCCAGCAAAACGCCAGCGCGACGATGCAGTTGAACGCCTCCATCCAGCGCTGTCCGCCGGGCGGCACCAGCCGCAGCACCAGATCGGGCCGCACATGCCCATCGGTGCGCACAAGCTGGCTGGAGACGATCATCACAGCCCAGACCACGAGGTAGACGATCACTTCCTCAGCCCATGAGATGGCGTCGGCCGGAAAGAAATACCGGCCGATCACCTGCACGAGCCCGACAATCATCGCCAACGCGCCAAGCAAACCCACGAGGGTCCGCTCGATGCGGTCCCAGAACGTATCCCGCCGCGGCGTCATTTCAGGCTTTGCCGCCGATCGCCTCATCCGTCAGCCGCACGATCTCGGGCGACAACTTGGCGTCCTTGATCAGGGTCGCGACATCGGCCTGCATGATCTTGCGATTGGCGGCGAGTTCTTCCCGCGACGGATCGGTGAAGGTGACGCCATGTCCCTCCAGTTCCTTGCGCGCCCGCGTCTGCGCCGCCGCGGCGTTGGTCCGATAAATGGGGATGTTTTTGGCCCAGAGGTCGAGCATGATTTTCTGCTCGTCCGGCGTCAGTTTGGTCCAGAACGTCTGGCTGATCAGCGGCACGTATTGCCCGACATACTGATGATCGGAATAGACGTAATGCACGCCGGCTTCCCACAGCTTGGCGCTGAACACACTCTCATCGGTGGAGACAAACCCGTCGAACGTGCCCTGCGACAACGCCAGCGGTACGTTCGGCCACGCCGTCGTGTTCGCTATTCCGCCCAGCAAATTGATCCGCCAACTGATCCCCGCCCCGCCTGGGCTGCGGATCTTCATGCCCTTGAAATCCGCGATGGTCTTCAGCGGCTTCTTGGTGCTGTACCAGTTCTGGAACCCCAGATCGACCCACGGTCCGAGGCATTTGGAACGCAGCTTGGTTTCCAGTTGATTGACCACGAAGGCGCCCGGCTTACCGTCGGTGGCCTCATGCGTGATGTCGATCGTCTGGCCATAGAACGCCGGCAATTGCACGAAGTCGCAGTCGGACACGATGCCGGTCTGCGTCCACCCGCCGGGCACCGCCATTTCGACCTGGCCCTGCAACAACGCCTTGCCCACATTGATGTCGGCGTACAACTGACCCGAATGAAATACTTCGGAGGCGATCTTGCCGCCGGTCGCGGTCTCGACCTGTTTGAGATAATCCACGACCGAAATGTTCCGGACATGCGACGGCGCCGTATCCAGCGAGCACCGCAGCTTCAACGGCTCCTCTCCGCGCGCGTGGCGCAAAATCGAGAAGCTGGTCACGCCGGCGCCGGCCATCGCGGCCAGCGTGGCGCGACCAAGGTCACGGCGTGAGAGGCCGAGCGTCATGGAACGTCTCCTGTTGGTGGAAGATTTCGGCGGGTCATGATCGCGCGTGGGCGACAAGTCAAGGGAACCGCGCGACATTAAAGGGGTTTGCGTTCCGGCAACCGCCGGACTGGTTGCACCAGACATCCGGTCAGCGATGACGCCGCCGAAACGACGCCGGGAAGCTTAGCCGTCGGCCGGGGGAACCCACGGCACGCTGTGGATTTCGATGCCTTCCTCGGCCAGCGTTTCGGCTTCGTCGGGAGTTGTCTCCCCGTAGATGCCGCGTTCCTCGGCCTCGCCCCGGTGGATCTTTCGCGCTTCCTCGGCGAATGCGGGGCCAACGTAGTCGCAGTTCTTTTCAACATGCGCGCGGATGCGCTGCAGCATCGCGATCATCTGCGCCGGGATCGGCACGCCGGCGGATGGAGCCGGCGGAGCGGCGGGCGGCAAGACCTGCTGGACGGGAACGGGCGGCTTCGGTTCCGGTGCGTCGCGCGTCGATACCGCCGGCGCCATCAAAGCGCGGGTGACCTTGGTCGCGCCACAGGTCGGGCACTCGATCAGGCCGCGTTTCGCCTGCTTCTCAAATCCGCTGCTGTCGTTGAACCAGCCGTCGAATTCGTGATCCTGATCGCAGCGTAACTGGTAATGAATCATCCTCGGTCCCGGACTGGTCCCATGGCCTCATGCCACGGACCGGTAGGTGAATTTGGGGTATGTTGGCACTCCACGCAAGAGAGTGCCAAGAACACTTATGCCGCCCGCAGCAGCGGATCCAGCTTTCCGGCACGATCCAGCGCCATCAGGTCGTCGCAGCCGCCGATATGCTGGCCGTCGATGAAGATCTGCGGCATCGTGGTCCGCCCACCGGAACGGCGTTTCGCTTCCTCGCGCGCGGCTGAACCGTGCGGCGAGTTCGATCTCCTGAAACTCCACCTTCTTGGTGGACAGGATGTGCACCGCGCGCTCACAGAACGGGCACCAGGGTTGGGTGTAGATTTCGACTTTGGGCATTTGAGTCACCTCTGTGACGGAATGTCGGATCATTCCCGAACTCTCGCAAGAGTGTTCGGTCGCGCGCGCCGCGGGTACACTTCCGCGAATTGCCAACGGCCCGGACAAGGTCAGGCAGGGGGTACGTCATGTCCGATTCCGCGAAGACGTTTTCGACCGGTCACGAGGATGCGCCGGTGACCGCCGAGGCGCGCAAGGCGCTGATCGGGAGCGCCGTGGGTTACGCGATGGACGGGTTCGATCTGCTCATCCTGGGTTTCATGCTGCGGCCGATCGCGGCGGCGCTCGGGCTGACGCTGGCGCAGTCGGCGAGCCTCGTCACCGCGACTCTCGGCGGCGCTGTCGTCGGCGGCATCGTATTTGGCGCGTTGTCCGATCGTCTGGGCCGGGTGCGCGTGCTGACCTGGACGATCGTCCTGTTCGCGGTTTTCACCGGGTTGTGCGCGATGGCCCAGGGGTATTGGGATTTGCTGGCGTACCGGACGGTGGCGGGCATGGGACTCGGCGGCGAGTTCGGCATCGGCATGGCCCTGGTGGCCGAGGCATGGCCGGCCGCTCGGCGGGCGCGTGCCACATCCTACGTGGGTCTGGGCTGGCAGGCCGGCGTGCTCGCCGCGGCGCTGGTGACGCCCATCCTGCTGCCGGCGATCGGTTGGCGCGGCATGTTCGTGGTGGGCCTGTTCCCGGCCGTCGCCGCGTTCTTCATCCGCCGGACGCTGCATGAGCCGGATGTCTTCATGGCGCACCAGGCCCATGCGCGCCAGGTCTCACCCTTGCGGTTATTGGTGGCGGACGCTGCGACGGCGCGGATCAGTCTGGGGATGATCATCCTCTGCTCGGTGCAGAATTTTGGTTACTACGGGGTGATGATCTGGCTGCCCAACTATCTCGCGTCGAAGTTTCACTACGGCCTGACGCAATCCGCGGTCTGGACCGCGGTGACGATCCTGGGGATGGCGGTGGGCATTTTCGCGTTCGGCCAGATCGCGGATCGGTTCGGCCGGCGCCCGGCATTCCTCGGCTACATGCTCGGCGCGGCCGTCATGGTGGTGGTCTACGCGCGGCTGGAGGCGCCGTCGGCGTTGCTGATCGGCGGGGCGGTCATGGGCTTCTTCATCAACGGCATGCTGGGCGGCTACGGCGCGCTCATGAGCGAGTTGTATCCGACCGAAGCCCGCGCGACCGCGCAGAACGTGCTGTTCAACATCGGGCGCGCGGTGGGCGGGTTCGGACCGGTGGCCATCGCGGCGGTCTCCGCGGGTCATGGGTTCGAGACGGCGATCGCCTTGCTGGCATTGCTTTACGTGGTGGACATGGTGGCGCTTTGGGCGCTGATCCCGGAGCGGCGGGGGGCGGCGTTGGTCTGACCGATCCCCTCACGCCGCCTCGACCCGCACCAGCCTTCGCCGCACCGCTGGCTTCAGCGGCATCGCGGCATAAACATCCTTCACCGCCTCGGTGATCGTCACGCCCGCGAGACCCGGCATCAGCCGACGTCCCACCCGCTCGAACAACGGGGCGCCGCGCAGAATCAGCCGCGCGTCCCACGGCGGCATCCACAGCGCCGTGTCGCGCCGTTCAACCCGGAACAGCGCGCCCGACAGCAGCCGCCCAAGCTGGCCGGCCGTGTATGGCTGCCCATGCCCGAACGGGGTGCTTTCCCAGTACGCCCACATGCCCGTCCGGTTCGGCGTGACGACCAGCAACCGGCCATCGTCATTCAGGACGCGCCACGCCTCACGCAACAGGCGCCGCGCATTCTCCGCGACCTCCAGCCCATGCACGATCAGGATGCGGTCGAACATCAGATCGGGGAACGGCAGCGCGTCTTCCTCGGCGGTGCATGACAGGTTCGGCGCGTCCGGCGGCCAGCGAATGGCGCCGATCTGCGCCGGCGTCAGCGCGATACGCCGGTACGCCGATCCCTCCCAGGCGCGAAGATAGGGGGCCGTGTAGCCAATACCCAACACCGAGCACCCGCTCATGTTGGGCCAGAGCATGCTGATCCGCGCGCGCAGCAACCTCGCGGTCACCGCCCCGCGAGCGGTCCTGTAGAACTCCGATGCCGCGTGCGCGTCCGCCGTCATGCGCCGGCATGATAGGCCATATTCCGCCTCGCGGGCACCCTGTCATTCCGCATGCGGGCGGACGCGACGAGGTGGCGGCCTGTCCGGCGGGCGCGCGACGCCCGCCGGTTCACGGCACTACCGCGCCGGGTGCACGAAATTGACCGAGGTCGACTCGCCCCGATCCGGATCCACCACGAACCCTTTGCGCGCGGCCCAATACAGCTTTTGCCAGTACAACGGCAGGATCGCGGCATCGTCCATGGCGATTTTCGTCGCCTCCGCCAGCAGCGCGCTTCGTTTGGCTTCGTCGAACTCCGCCGAGGCATGGCGCAGGACATCGTCGAACGCGGTGTTCGAATAGCGCGCGCGATTGAGCGATCCGGTGCCCTTCGCCGCGTCGTATGTCGCCAGCACGCCGCTCAACCCGTTCAGCGAACTGCTCGCCACGGATCCGTAACTGAATATGAACAGGCTGTATTTGCGTTGCGTCGCGGCCGGCGCGTACACGTTGTACGGGACAACCTCGACGCCGTTCACCCGGATGCCGCCGCGCGAGAACATCTGGCCCAGCGCCTGCGCGAGTTGCGAGTCGTTGGGAAAGCGGTTGTTCGACCCATGCAACGTCAGACCGAAGCCATCCGGATAGCCGGCCTCGGCCAGCAGCTTTTTCGCGCCGGGCAGATCGAACGCGACGGGCTTCAACGCCGGATCGTATCCGCCCATGCCGTCGGGCACGATCTGGCCGGTTGCTTCTCCCGCGGCCGACAGCACGCGCTCCACGATCGCCTGCCGATTGATCATCTTCGACAGAGCCATCCGGACCCGCTGGTCCTTCAGCGGGTTGACCGTCATCGGCTTACCGTCCTTGTCGGTGATGAACGGGCTGTCGTCGCGCCCCTGATCCATCCCGACATAAACCACGCGCGTCGATACCGCGTCATACAGCGTCAGATCGTCGCGCTTCTGGAAGATGCCGATGTCCGACGGCGGAATTTGCTCGATCACGTCGACGGCCCCGGACAGCAGGGCCGCGCTGCGTGCCGCCGGATTGGACAGAAACTTAACCGTGACGGTATCGAACTCCGGCTTGCCGCCCCAATATCCCGGGTAAGCGGTCCATGTGACATTGTCGCCCGGCGCGCTGGACTTAAACCGGTAAGGTCCGGTTCCGATCATGGCCTTGCCCGAATTGAAGTCCTCATTCGCGACATTCGGTCCGAGCGACGCGGGCAACACGAAAATCCGGCCGATCATGTCCATCAGCAACGGCGTCGGCGCGACGGTATGGATGCGCAACGTCAGCGGATCGACCACCTCCGCCTCCTTCACTGGCCGCACGAAGCTCGCCAACGGGCCTGGGCTGTTCGGAATATTGCGCGCCCGATTCAACGAATACGCCACGTCCGCCACGGTGAGTGTCGATCCGTCATGAAACGTCACGCCCGGCCGCAACTTGATTTCCCATGTCACGGGATCGATCAGCTTCCATGAAACGGCCAGCGACGGATGGATGCGCAGCTTCGAATCGAAGCGGATCATGCTTTCGAACGTGTTCTCGGCCGTCGCCACGTCGCTGCCGAGGTCGGAATACAGCGGATCGAGCGACCCGTGCTCGGTTGCCCGCCCAATGCGCAGGTCGCCGGCCCATGCCGATGCCGTGGTGCCAAGGATCAGGGTCAGTCCCACGGCGAACAATGTTGGAAGCGCGAACAGGCGGCGCATGGTGGCTCGTCTCCTCCGGGAGAATTGATTGTGCGCGCGAGCCTAGCGTGACCGCGGGCGCTGGCCCAGAGGGAGGCGGGAGGGAGATAAGATCAGGGAGATAAGGTGAGAGGTCCGGTCGCGGAAGGGCCAGGTGCGAGGGCGGCACCTGTACCGGCGGGCCGGTCCATCCCGCGCGTGGCGATGTGCCGCCCAATGAAGCAGTTCCGCCGGCGATCACCAGGCGAGTGACTGAGAATTGATCAGCCCTGCCGATCCGATTGGGGATTTATCGCGGAATTCGATGGCACATTACGTGCAACCGAACGAGCAGTTGTACCATCTGGCGAGATGACTGACTCGTCCGCGGACAGTGGCGTGCCGTCACCCTTCGGCTCGACCCAGGAACCGGCGGTTGCTGGACTGGGCGCCGCGCACGGGCGAGGCTCACGCTCGGTCTGATCGGGGCCAGGACGCCATTCGTCTCATTGGTTGGTACGCCGTCGATCAAAAACAGCGCAGCGGGAAAGCGACACGCAAATGGCACCAACCCCAACGAAGCGGTTCGGCCGCCGTACCATCCTCGCGACCGCCGGCCTCACGACCGCCGGCGCGGCGTTGGGCAGCGGCGCGATCACCGGATTCCCGACCATCTGGGCGCAGAATATCAAGAACGTGACCCTGCGTCAGTTCGGCACCGGGGTCTCCAACCTCAACGCCGTCGCGGTCAAAGTGAAGCAGGATCTGGGCTTCACGTTGGAGATGACCGCGCTCGATACCGACGCCGTGACGCAAAAGGCGGTCACCCAGCCGAAATCTTATGACATCGCCGATATCGAGTATTTCGCCATCAAGAAAGTCTTCCCCACCGGCGTGATGCAGCCGATGGACGCGAAGAAGATCAAGCTCGTCGATCAGATCGTGCCGATCTTCACCAAGGGCAAGCTGACCCCCGACAGTCCAACGGCGCAGGGCACCACACCCTATTCGGTCGGGTTCGTCGATGGCCCGAATGGCAAGACATTCGCCAAGGGCCAGACGAACTGGATGACGCTCATCCCAACCATTTACAACGCCGACACTCTCGGCATCCGGCCCGATCTGGTCGGCCGCCCAATCAAAAACTGGAAAGACCTCGTCGATCCCGCGTTCAAGGGCAAAGCCTCGATCCTCAACATCCCGTCGATCGGCATCATGGACGCCGCGATGGTCATGGAATCGCTCGGCACGTTGAAATACGCCGACAAGGGCAACATGACGAAGCCGGAGATCGACAAAACGATCGCCTTCCTCATCGACACCAAAAAGTCCGGCCAGTTCCGCGCGTTCTGGAAAAGCTTCGATGAGAGCGTCAACCTCATGGCGTCCGGTGAGGTCATCATTCAATCGATGTGGTCGCCCGCCGTCGCCGCCGTTCGCTCCAAAGGCATCGCCTGCAAATACCAACCGCTCGCCGAGGGCTACCGCGCCTGGGCTGGCGGCCTCGGCATCGCAAAACACCTGAGCGGCCTGGAACTCGATACCGCGTACGAATACATCAACTGGTATTTGTCCGGCTGGGTCGGCGCGTATTTGAACCGGCAAGGCTATTACAGCGCCGTGCTGGAGACCGCGAAGCAGTTCATGACGCCCGACGAATGGGGCTATTGGATCGAAGGCAAGCCGGCCGAAAAAGACATCCTCAGCCCCGAAGGCAAGGTCATGGAGAAAGCCGGGGCCGTGCGTGACGGCGGATCGTTCAACGAACGCATGAGCCGGGTCGCATGCTGGAACTCGGTGATGAACGAGGACCGCTACATGGTGCAAAAGTGGAATGAATTCATCGCCGCGTGAGGTGCGACGACAGCGAACCGGCAAACAAATGATACGGGAACATTCACCTCGTCCTGGCGTGCCGGGTATGAAGCCGGTGGGCGCCGATGGGTAACCGCCCTGACATCGCGGGCCGCATCGCGCCGATCCATGCCCGTGCCCGCTGATCCTCAGGCGCGGTCCCGGGACGACGACAGCGGCGGAGGTTTGCGCTGGTCGGCGTTTAAACTGACCGGCATCGACGATCCGGCCACCACCGGTTCCGGCCACATCGGTTCCCGCGGCGCGTTGATCGGACGGACGGTCCGCGCGAGCAAATCCATCTCGCGGCAACTCATGACGTTTCTGCAAGCGGCGCCGCTCGCCGCCGTGCTGATCGTCTTCCTTCTGCTGCCGATGTTCGTCCTCGTCGTCGTCAGCTTCTTCGACTACAACAGCGTCCAGATCATTCCCGCGTTCGAGTTCACGAATTATACCGACGTCCTTGGCTCGCCGGTAACCTGGCGCACCTATTTGAACACGTTGCGCTTCACCGCCATCGTCTGGGTTGTCACCTCGGTCGTCGGATTTACCGTCGCTTACGTGCTCGCGTTCGAAATCCGCGGCCGCACGGCGCAGATGGTTTTGTTCCTGGTCTGCACCGTTCCGTTCCTCACCTCCAACATCATCCGCATGATCTCCTGGATCCCGTTCCTCGGCCGCGAGGGGCTGTTGAACAGCACCTTGTTGAAACTTGGACTGATCCACCAGCCGTTGGAGTTCCTGCTGTTCTCCGACTTCGCTGTCGTGCTCGCCTACACGCACCTTTACGTGCTGTTCATGGTTACGCCGATCTTCAATACCATGATGCGCATCGACCGCCGTTTGCTGGAGGCCGCGCTCGACGGCGGCGCCGGATGGTGGCGCACCGTGTTCGAGGTCATCCTGCCACTATCGAAATCCGGCCTCGCCATAGGCTCGATTTTCGTTGTCACCATGGTGATGGGCGACTTCATCACCGTGCGCCTCATGAGCGGCGGACAAAGCGCCTCGGTCGGCCTGATGATCGCCAACCAGATTTCGTCGCTGCAGTATCCGGCGGCCTGCGCCAATGCCGTGGTGCTGTTGGGGGTCGTGCTGATGATGATCGCGGCGATCCTGCGCATCGTCGATATCAGGAAGGAACTGTAGTGGCCAACACGTTCCGCCGCTTCGGGCTGCTGAGCTTCCTTGGGCTGTTCATTCTGTTCCTGTACGGACCGACGCTGACGATCACGGTGCTGTCGTTCCAGGGTCCCGATGGCGGGCTGACATTTCCGATGAACGGCTTCTCGCTGCACTGGTTCGCGCGGCTGTTTCAAACCCAGGCGGTGGGCGATTTCGGCGGCTCGCTGGCTCGCTCATTCGCGCTGGCGACGATGGTGATGGTCAGCACCGTCGTCGTGTCGCTGGCCGCCGGCATGGCGTTCCGCCGCCGTTTCAAAGGCTCCGGCGCGCTGTTCACCCTCACGGTGGCCAGCCTGATCATCCCATCGATCCTGGTCAGCCTCGGCGTCGGGCTGTTGTTCAATGTACTGGGCTTTGATCCCGACTGGTACAGTTCCGCGTTCGGCGCGCAACTGACCTGGACGCTTGCCGTTCGGCCTGCTGATCATGTTCGCCGTGTTCAACCGCTTCAATCGCGCGTGGGAGGAAGCGGCCCGCGATCAGGGTGCCACGCCCTGGCAATCGTTCTGGCATGTCGTGCTGCCGATCATAACGCCCAGCGTGATCGGGATCGCGCTGTTCGGGTTCACGTTGTCGTATGATGAGTTCGCGCGCACGCTGCTGACCGCCGGCAGCGACAACACCTTGCCGCTGGAGATCTTCGGCATGACCACCAGTGTCACCACACCGGTGCTCTACGCGCTTGGCACGCTGACGACGGTGTTTTCCTTCGCGGTGATCCTCTGTACTCTGGTCGTCGTTCGGATCCTCGCCGCCAGACGCGCGTGAGCCCGAAAGGGGAGGAACCAGGCTGTGCGAAATGTGACCGTGCCGGACCATCCGTTGCTGCGTCACAAACTGATGCTGTTGCGCGATCGCGACACCACGACGGCGAAGTTCCGTCAGGTCGCGCGCGAGATCAGTCTGCTGATGGCCTACGAGGTCACGCGCGATCTGCCGCTGGAACCGATCGACATCGAAACGCCGCTGGAGCCGATGCGCGCGGAACATCTCGCCGGCAAGAAGCTGTGCCTCGTGTCCATCCTGCGCGCCGGCAACGGAATCCTTGAGGGGATGCTCGACCTGGTGCCGTCCGCCCGGGTCGGCCACATCGGGTTGTTCCGCGATCCGGTGTCATTGCAGCCGGTCGAGTACTACCTGAAACTGCCGAGCGACATCGCCGAGCGGACCGTGATCCTGGTGGATCCCATGCTGGCGACCGGCAATTCCGCCGTCGCGGCGGTGTCTCGGCTAAAGCAGTCGGGTGTGGGCATCATTAAGTTTGTTTGCCTGATCGCGGCGCCCGAGGGCATCGCGACGTTCACCGGGGCGCATCCGGATGTCCCGGTGTTCGCCGGCGCGATCGACCGCGAACTGGACAGTCACGGCTACATCCGGCCCGGATTGGGCGATGCGGGGGACCGGTTCTACGGGACGCGGTAGGGGTTGCGGCGAATTTCCCGCCGCGCCAGTCGTCCGTGGAATTTGCCGCCGCGCCAGTCGGGCGTGGCGCCGGTCTCAAGCAGCGGTTGGGAGGACCGACGCCTTACCGCGTCGGACGCGGCGGCGTTTGCGAGTAATCGTAGAACCCGCGGCCGGTCTTGCGACCCAGCCAGCCTGCCTCGACGTATTTCACCAGCAGCGGGCAGGGCCGGTATTTGCTGTCCGCCAGACCGTCGTGCAGCACCTGCATGATCGACAGGCAGGTATCGAGGCCAATGAAATCCGCCAGTTCCAGCGGTCCCATCGGATGATTGGCGCCAAGCCGCATCGACACGTCGATGCCGGACACCGAGCCGACGCCCTCGTACAGCGCGTAGACCGCCTCGTTGATCATCGGCACCAGGATGCGGTTGACGATGAACGCCGGGAAATCCTCCGCCACGGCCGCGATCTTGCCCAGTTTCCGGGCGAGCGCGCGGACGGAGAGAAATGTCGGCTCATCGGTGGCGATCCCGCGGATGATTTCCACCAGCTTCATGACCGGAACCGGGTTCATGAAGTGCATGCCGATAAACTTTTCCGGCCGGTCGGTCGCCGCGCCCAGCCGGGTGATGGAAATCGACGACGTGTTGGACGCGACCATGCACGACGGCTTCAGCCGCGGCGTCAACGCGGCGAAAATCGCGCGCTTGACGTCCTCTTTCTCCGTCGCCGCCTCGATCACGAAATCGGCATCGGCGAACAACTCGTAGTCGGTGGACGTCGTGACCCGCGCCAACGCCGCGTCCCGGTCATCGGAGGAGATGATCGAGCGGTTGACCTGACGATCCAGATTTCGGGCCATGGTCGCCATGGCCTTGGTCAGCACGTCCGCCTTGATGTCAACCAGCGTCACCGGCAAACCGGCCAGGGCGCAGACATGCGCGATGCCGTTGCCCATCTGACCGCCGCCGATGACACCGACGTTGTTGATCAGATTGACGTCAACCGGATCGGCTCCGGGGTCCATCCCAGGTATCTGAGCCAGTTCCCGTTCGGCTTGTGCACGTTGCCAGGGGTCGGATTTGACGTCGACGGTCATTCAGGAGCGCTCCAGTTCCGCTGCCAGTTCCGGCAGCGCGACAAACAGATCAGCCACCAGGCCATAATCGGCGACCTGGAAGATGGGCGCTTCCTCATCCTTATTGATCGCCACGATGACCTTGCTGTCCTTCATGCCGGCGAGGTGCTGAATGGCCCCCGAGATCCCGACAGCGATGTACAACTCAGGCGCGACGATCTTGCCCGTTTGCCCGACCTGGAATTCGTTGGGAACGAAACCAGCGTCCACCGCGGCCCGGGAGGCGCCCACGGCGGCGCCGAGCTTGTCCGCGATCGGCTCGAGCAACGCGAAGTTATCACCATTCTGCATGCCGCGGCCACCGGAAATAACCACGCGGGCGGCGGTGAGTTCCGGCCGCTCGCTTTTCGACAGCTCGGCGGAGATGAATTTGGAGATGCCGGGCAGTTCGCCCAGAGCGACCGCCTCGATCGGAGCGGAGCCGCCCTCGGCCGCGACCGGATCGAAGCTCGCGGCGCGGACGGTGATGACTTTTTTCGCGTCCGACGACTTCACCGTCGCCATGCCGTTGCCGGCGTAGATCGGCCGCACGAACGTATCGGCGTCGATCACCGCCGCGATGTCGCTGATCGGCTGCACGTCGAGCAGCGCCGCGACCCGCGGCAGCACGTTCTTCCCGACCGCCGTGGTCGCCGCCAGGATGTGCGAGTAGTTCGGCGCCATCGCCACCAGCAGCGCGGCGACCGGCTCGGCCAACAGATGATCCAGCGCCGGCGCGTCGGCGGTCAGCACCTTGGCGACGCCGGCGAGCTTCGCGGCGGCCGCGGCGGCATCCGCCAGTCCGGCGCCCGCCACCAGCGCATGCACTTCGCCCAGAGCCTGCGCCGCGGCGACGGCCGAGCGCGACGGCTGCTTGATACCGGACGCGTCGAATTCGAGCAGAACGAGAACGGCCATGATCAGATCACCTTCGCTTCGGTCTTCAATTTGCTGACAAGCTCGGCCACCGAGGCGACCTTCTGGCCGGCCTTCCGCTTCGCCGGCTCATCGACCCGCACGATGGTCAGGCGCGGCGTGGGATCGACACCGAGATCGGCGGGCTTCTTGTTGTCGATGGTCTTCTTGCGCGCCTTCATGATGTTCGGCAGCGAGGCATAGCGCGGCTCGTTCAGCCGCAGATCGGTGGTGATGATCGATGGCAGGTTCAGCGCCACGGTCTCCAGCCCGCCATCGACTTCGCGCGTCACGGTGATGGTGTCACCTTCAACGGTCAGCTTGCTGGCGAAGGTGCCCTGCGACCAGCCGAGCAGCGCGGCCAGCATCGGGCCGGTCGCGCTCATGTCGTCGTCGATCGCCTGCTTGCCGAGGATGATCAGCCCCGGCTTCTCCTCGTCGGCGATCGCCTTCAGCAGCTTGGCCACCGCCAGCGGCTGCAGATCGACATCGGTCTCGACCAGGATGCCGCGATCGGCGCCCATCGCCAGGGCGGTGCGGATCGTCTCCGCGCATTGCGCGACGCCCATCGAGATCGCGACGATCTCGGTCGCCACGCCCTTTTCTTTCAGGCGCACGGCTTCCTCGACGGCGATTTCATCGAACGGGTTCATCGACATCTTCACCCCGGAGGTTTCGATGCCGGTATTATCGGTCTTCACCCGGACTTTGACGTTGTAGTCTACCACCCGCTTGACGGGGACCAGAACTTTCATGGGGCTACCCTGGCGCTTCCTGGATGAGAAATGGCGACGTTCGGACACGCCTTAACGAGGCGGATGGCCTCACCAGGCCCCCCCTTCGTCCCGACGGCTTTCGCACCTGCGATATGGGGGCCGGACCATATGCGGGGGCACCTGGTCTGTCAAACGTTCGTCATCAAAAGCGAACGGCCCGCCGCGCTGAGCTGGGTTGCGCGCGTTGGACCGCTGGCCGTCGCCGAGGCCGGCGAGGCGGCATTGCCACCGCGGCCGCGGCGTTCGGCTCCCTAACCCATTTTGCCAGCGACAAATTTTTCGTGGAACGTGACAAATCGGGGCTTGCTCCAGGAACCCGGACCGGTCTAAGGCGGTTGTGTCCGATGCGCGCCCGTTCCAGCACGCGTGACGGAGCCTGACCGGCTACAAACGAGCCGATCCTGAACCAGTAACCGCACAAGGGATCACATGAACCCGCGATCCAGTAGCCAACCCGCGGAGAGTGACAGTAGACGCTCATCGTCTGCCGTGACTGCTTTGTTGGGTTGGATCCCCCGCCCGGGTCGAGCATGTGACCGTGACGCCCTCGTAATCGCGAGGGTCTGACGGTCAGGCCCTCCCGGGCTCGAGCAACCGCTTGAGTCAGAGGAGAGGGCCATGACCGCCTTCCTCAATGTTGAAGTTGTCGGGGCGCCCGTCGCGCCCATGATCTTGCCCGCGGCAGGAGGCCGCCCCGTCGTGACGCGTCCGATCGCGCGACGGCGGACGGGTGATCGGCTGACCCATTGGCGGACGGACGACCCGAAGCCGGAATTCCCTCCAGACTGACGACCGGCGCGGTATCCGCCGCGCCATGCTGTCGTCCCGGACGCGTCTCGCCGCCTTGGCCGGACGCGATGGTCATTCCTGCTTCGCGATGAGCCGATCATGTCAGATTTCGTTCTCAACGACCCCGCCCGCTCCGCCGTTCTCGATCCGGCCCACCTCGGCGACATCGAGGGCGCGCTCGGCACCATCCGCAAGGGCGACCTTGGCCATCGCCGCTCGTGGCGTGCGCGGCTGCGCACGCTCGCCGTGATCGCCGGACCAGGGCTGATCGTCATGGTGGGCGATAATGACGCGGGCGCGTTCTCGACGTACAGCCAGGCCGGACAAAACTACGGCACCGCCCTGATCTGGACGCTGCTGCTGCTCGGGCCGGTGCTCTACGTGAACCAGGAGATGGTGCTGCGGCTCGGCGCGGTGACCGGGGTCGGCCACGCGCGCCTGATCATGGAGCGGTTCGGCCGTTTCTGGGGCGCGTTCAGCGTCATCGATCTGTTCCTGCTGAACGGTCTGACCATCGTCACCGAGTTCATCGGCATCAATCTGGCGCTTGGCTATCTCGGTGTGTCGCGGCCGTGGGGCGTCATCGTCGCCGCTGGGGTTATCGTCGCCGCCGCGAGCACGGGCAGCTTCCGCCGGTTCGAGCGGTTTTCGCTGGCGTTGTGTTTTTTCAGCCTGCTGCTGATCCCGGTTTTCATGCTGGCGCATCCGCCGCTGACCGAGATCGGCCACGCCGTGCTGATGCCGGAATTCCCGGCCGGAGCCAAACTATCGGACGTGATGCTGCTGGTGATCGCGATCGTCGGCACGACCATCGCGCCATGGCAACTGTTCTTTCAGCAGAGCTATGTCATCGACAAGCGCATCACGCCGCATTTCATGGCCTACGGGAAGGCCGACCTGCTGATCGGGATCGCCGTCGTGCTGATCGGCGCGATGGCCATGATGGCATTCACCGCCGTCGCGTTTCACGGTACGGCCGGGTTCGGCCAGTTCTCCGACGCGGGGTCGGTGGCCGCGGGTCTGGAGGCCTACGCCGGACGCGCCGCGGGCGTGATGTTCGCGCTGGCGTTGCTCGATGCCAGTATCATCGGCGCGTCCGCCGTCTCGCTCTCGACCGCGTATGCGATTGGCGACGTGCTGGCACTGCGCCATTCGCTGCATCGCGGGGCGGGCGACGCGCGTGGCTTCTACGCGGTTTACGCCGGTTTGATCGCCATCGCCGCCGTGTCTGGTCCTGTTCGGCAATGACACGATGCTGGGCTTGCTGACCAACGCGGTGCAGACGCTCGCCGGCGTGCTGCTGCCGTCCGCCACGGTCTTCCTGCTGCTGTTGTGCAACGACAAGGCGGTGCTGGGACCCTGGGTCAACGGACCCTGGCTGAACCTGTTCACCGGCGCGGTGATCTGGATCCTGGTGATGCTGTCCATGATCCTGACCGTCGCGACGGTCTTCACCGGCATCGATGGCGAGACGATCCTGCTGATCCTCGGCGGCGGCACGACGCTCGGCATCGTGGGTTATGGCCTGCTGACCTGGGCCGGCCTACGCGTGACCGGCGGGCGCGTTCCCAACGTTCCCGCGGTCATGCCGCGCGGCCTGCGTGCGTCATGGAGGATGCCGCCGCTGGAAACGTTGGCCGCATCGCGGATCAGCACCAGCCAGCGCGTGTGGATGGGGATCCTGCGTGTCTATCTGGTCGCCGCCGTCGCCCTGGTCCTCGTCAAGGTTGTCCAGATCGCCGTTGGCCAGTAGCCCCAGAAAGACCCGGTGGGGGCGTTTTCGTGGGGCCGGCATGATTCGACAAATATCGCATTTCGCCGGCGCCGCACGGCGGTCACGGCGGTCACGGCGCCGTGGGGCGGCAACCAAATCGCTGCTGCGCGTCATGTGGGTGACCGTGGCGTTGTTTCCGGGTGTCGCGATGGCCGACGGCGCCGATCTCGCGGCGGACCAGAGCGATCAGGCCGATGACCTCTGGCACCGTGATACGCTGACCGGCAACTGGAACGGCGCGCGCACCAACCTGGAAGACGCCGGCATCAGGTTTGGTTTGCAGGAACAGAGCGAGCTGTGGGCGAACGTTCTGGGTGGGCTCCGCCAAGCTGTGGTTTACGATGGCCTGACCACCGCGAGCGTGACGCTCGACCTGGAGAAGCTGGTCGGTTGGACCGGGGCGAAGTTCTTCGTCAACGCGTTTCAGATCCACGGCAGGGGACCGTCCGCCAACCTCGACGGCAACCTACAGGTCGTCAGCAATATCGAAGCGACGCGCGACACCAAACTCTATCAACTGTGGTTGGAGCAATCGCTGCTGGAAGGCCGCCTGACAATCCGGATCGGTCAGGAGGGCGCCAACGACCAGATGATGATCTCGCAATACAGCGCGCTGCTTCTCAACTCGAGCTTTGGCTTTCCCGGACTGCCGGCCGCCGACCTTCCCTCGGGCGGTCCGAATTATCCGATGGCGACCCCGTTCGTGAGAGCGCAGTTCCAGGCGACCGACAACATCACTCTGGTCGGCGCTCTGTTCAACGGCGATCCCGCGCCGCCGGGCGCCGGCGACCCGCAATTGCGAGACAAAGGCGGCATCGCGTTCCGGTTGAACGATCATGTTCTGGCGTTTACCGAGATCTGGTACTCCACCAATCAGGGAGACAAAGCGACGGGCCTTCCCGCCACCTACAAGCTCGGCGCCTGGTACAACTCCGGATATTTCAGCGATCAGTTGCGCGACACGCTCGGGCTGTCATTGGCGAATCCGGCGAGTTCCGGCGTTCCGCTGACGCATTCCGCGGGCTTCGCCATTTACGGAATCGTCGATCAGATGGTCTGGCGGAAGCCAGGCAACGCGAAGCAAGGGGTCGGGGTGTTTCTCCAGGTCATGGGCGCGCCCGCCGCGTTCAATACGAGCAATCTCTTTGTCGAAGCGGGCCTGAACTGGAGTGCTCCGTTAGATGGCCGGGACAGCGATGTGTTCGGCCTCGGCGTGTCCTGGTTGGGTATCAGCCCGGCGAAGCGCCGGTATGGCAGCGATGTGGTGTTTTACACCGGCGCCGGCGCACCCTATTCCGGCAACGAAACGGTGCTGGAGGCGACCTATCTCTGTCAGCTCACGCCATGGTGGTCGCTGCAACCGGACCTGCAGTACATCGTCAATCCGGGAGCGGGCATTCCGATAGGGCCCGACAGCAAACCGTTGAAGAACGCGTTGGTCGGCGGCCTACGCGCCACGATTACGTTTTGACATGAATTTTGGGCTGACCCGATCCCTTGCCCGACCTGTATACTCGGCCGCGCCCAGAGCCGGAACCGGCCCGAAATCCCCAGGGTGACCCGACAACCGGGAGACCGTCGATCTCCGCTATCTCACCGCTCCGTCGCGTGTCGCGATGTCCCGCTTGCGCGCGCGCGGAGCGATTTGATAAATGTCATTCTTATTGCTCCCGCTGTGGCCAGCGGGCAAGGCGAAGGGCAATCCGCCGGCGGACCGCCGCCACGCACACGATCAAAGCGTTCGAGTTGTAACGCGCCCCATACCGTGAACAGTCGAAAAGGAGCTCCGTCCAGGAACAAGCATGGACCAGCAAACCCCACCTCGGAATGCGCGATCCGCGTTGCCCGCCCAGGAGCACGCGTTTGGCAAGAAGTTACCGCGCGGCGCGCAACTCACTCTGCTGTTGCTGGTCGTCGCCGGGCTGAGCGTTGCGATGTTCACGGGTCCGATCGTATCTCGTTTCACGAGCGCGCCGGGGACCGGCGGGACGGTCGAGGTCACGAGGCCAGCGGCGTCATCCCAAACCGGGACGGCCGCGGCTTTCCGGCTCACCGACCGGCAATGGGCGACACTGAAAATCGCCCCCGTGGCGGATTTGGCGTTTCAGGACATTACCGAGACCGACGGGCGGATCGCCTGGGATGACGACCACGTGACCCCGGTGTTTTCACCGTATTCCGGCCGGATTACCCGGCTCATGGCGCATGCGGGAGATGTCATCGCGGCCGGCCAGCCACTGTTCGCGATCCAGGCGAGCGAACTGGCGCAGGCACAGAATGATTTGATCACGGCCCTGGCCACGCAACGGACCGCGCGGGCACAGCTGGTGTTGGCTACGACCAGCGAAAAGCGGCAGCACGACCTGTTTCTGGCGCAAGGCGCCGCGATGAAGGACTGGCAGCAGGCGCAACTCGATCTGGCGACCGCGCAGGGGGGATTGAACACCGCCTCCGCCACGCTCGCCGCGGTGCGCAACCGCCTCCGTATCCTCGGCAAGTCCGACGCCGAGATCAGCGAGATCGAGGCGGCGCCGGATGTGACGCGTCTGCCGTCCAAATCGATCGTGACCGCGCCAATCGGTGGCGTCGTCGCGCAGCGTCAGGCCGAACTCGGCCAGAATATCGTCAGCGCATCCTCTGGCGCGTCCGCACCGGTATTCACTATCGGCGACCTGTCCACGGTCTGGCTCGTCGCCAACGTGCGAGAGGAGGACACTCCCAAACTGTATAAGGGCGCCGCGGTGGAGGTGTCCGTGCTGGCCTTTCCGGATCGCGCCTTTCGGGCACGGCTGACCTATATCGGCGCCGCGATCGACCCGGTGACGCATCGGCTTCCGGTTCGCGCCGAGGTCGATAACACACAAGGCCTGCTGAAGCCGGATATGTTCGCCACGTTCCGCATCATGACCGGCGAAGCGCGACGCTCGCCCGCGGTGCCGGACGCCGCCGTGGTGCACGAGGCCGACAGCGCGCATGTGTGGGTCGCCAACCCGGCCGATAAGACGTTGGAGTTGCGCGTGATCGGCATTGGCCGGGCCCGCGACGGAATGGTCGAAGTCCTGCATGGCGTGAAACCCGGCGACGAGATCGTTACGTCCGGGGCGGTGTTCATCGACCGGGCCGCGACCGGTGACTGAACGCCCGGTGGCGCCATGACCAACCTCATCGCGTTATCGCTGAAGCAGCGTTTCCTGGTCCTGGTGGTCATGCTGGCGGTATTCGCCGGCGGCATCGTTGCGTTCATGAAGCTCAACATCGAGGCCTATCCCGATCCGGTGCCACCACTGGTCGACGTCATTGTCCAAAGTACCGGGCAATCCGCCGAGGAGATGGAACGGTATATGACCATCCCGATCGAGGTGCAGATGGCCGGACTGCCGAATGTGCAGGCGATCCGGACCATTTCCTTGTTCGGACTGTCGGACATCAAGGTGCAGTTCACCTACGACGTGACCTTCGATCAGGCTGAACAACTGGTCATCAACCGGTTGGCGCAATTGCCGCCACTGCCGAACAATGCCACGCCGGTGATCTCGCCCACCAGCCCGATCGGCGAAATCCTGCGTTATCGCGTGGTTGGTCCCCCCGGCTATTCCACGGCGGATCTGAAAACCATCGAGGACTGGATGCTGGAGCGCCGCTTCAAGGCGGTTCCGGGCGTGATCGACGTCAATGGCTGGGGCGGCAAGACAAAGACCTACGAAGTCTCCATCGATCAATCGAAACTGTCGCGTTATGGATTGACGGTACCTCAGGCGATCGCGGCGCTGAACAACGCGAACATCAATGTCGGCGGGCAAACGGTGAATTTCGGCGCCCAGGCGGCGGTGGTGCGAGGGGTGGGGCTGATTCACTCGATCGACGATATCCGGAATACGATGTTGTCCGCCAACAATGGTTCGCCCGTGCTGGTGCGAGACGTCGCCGATGTGACGGTCGGCCATCAGCCGCGGCTTGGCATCGCCGGCCAGGACGCGGACGACGATATCGTCGAAGGCATCGTGCTATTGCGGCGCGGCTCCGAGAGTCTCCCGACCATCCGTCGGGTCGAGGCTCTGATCAACGAGATCAACCAATCGAACATCCTGCCGCCGGGCGTACAACTGAAGAAGATTTACGACCGCTCCGACCTGATCCATGTCACCACCGCCACCGTTTTGCACAATATGATATTGGGCGTCGTACTTATCTTCGTCGTGCAATGGCTGTTCCTTGGCAACCTCCGCAGCGCGTTGATCGTCGCCGCGACCATCCCCTTCGCCCTGGCGTTCGCGATCGGCCTGCTGCTGGTGCGTGGCGAATCGGCGAATCTGCTGTCGGTGGGGGCGATCGACTTCGGGCTCGTGGTCGATACCACCGTCATTCTGGTCGAAAACGTCATACGGCGTCTGTCGCAACGTCCCTCGGAGCGCTTCCTGGGATCTCCCGCCGTGCATCGGGCCCGCCCGGTGGCGGAACTGCACGGCAAGTTCGCGACGATCGGCCTCGCCGCGATCGAGGTGAACAAGGGCATCTTCTTTTCGTCGGCGATCATCGTGGCCGCCTTTCTGCCGCTGTTCACGATGAGTGGTATCGAAGGTCATATCTTCGGTCCGATGGCGAAGACTTACGCATATGCGATCGCCGGCGGATTGCTGGCGACCTTTACCGTGACGCCGGCGCTCTGCGCGTTGACCCTGCGTGGCCAGGAAACCGAGCGTGAAACGCTGCTCGTCAGAGGCTTTCATCGGGTTTACCAACCGCTCGTCCGTTTCGCGCTCGCCAACCGCCTGCTGACTCTTGGCACGGTCACCGCTTTGCTGATCTGCGCCGGCCTGGCCGCCGGGTCGCTCGGGCTTGAGTTCCTGCCGAAACTCGAGGAGGGCAATCTGTGGATACGCGCGACCATGCCAACCTCGATTTCGCTGGAAGCGAGCAATTCCTATGTCAATCGCATGCGTGCCGTCCTCCGTGATTATCCGGAAGTCGTAACGGTCGTGTCGCAGCACGGCCGTCCAGATGACGGTACGGACGCGACCGGATTCTTCAACGCGGAATTCTTCGTGCCCCTGAAGCCGTTCGATGAATGGGCGCCAGGGCTGACCAAGGAAACGTTGACCGAGGACATGACCAAACGACTGGACGCCGAATTTCCCGGCGTCGATTTTAATTTCTCGCAGTATATCGAGGACAACGTCGAAGAAGCCGCGTCCGGCGTCAAGGGTGAGAATTCGGTCAAGCTGTACGGCGGCGATCTGGAATTGCTCGAGCGCACGGCGGAAAAGATCAAAGACGTGCTCGCCGGCGTGCCGGGTATCACGGACCTCGCGGTATTGACGTCGCTCGGTCAACCGACCGTCCGGATCGACATCGATCGGGAGCGAGCCGCGCGTTTCGGCTTATCGCCCGGGGACATCAACAGCACCGTTCAGGCGGCCATCGGTGGCCAGGCCGCGGGTAATCTTTACGAGCCCGGATCGGATCGCAACGCGCCGATTATCGTGCGGTTGGCCGCGGCGTATCGCGGCGATCTGGAAGCGATCCGACACATTCCGATCGGTGCGCCCAACCCGAGCGGAACCGGGATCATCTCCGTGCCGCTGAGCGAGGTCGCGGCGGTCAGGCTGACCACGGGCGCCGGTTTCATCTATCGCGAGGCACAGGAACGCTACATCCCCATCAAGTTCAGCGTGCGAGGCCGCGATCTTGGTACCACGGTGCTGGAAGCGCGGCAGAAGGTCGAGGAGGCGGTGCCGATCCCTGGCGGCTATCACCTGGAATGGGTCGGCGAGTTCGGCAATCTGCAGGAGGCGATCGCGCGGCTGTCCATCGTCGTGCCGCTCGCCATCGCGCTGATCTGTCTGCTGCTGTTCGTGAACTTCGGCTCGGTCATCGACATGCTGCTGGCGGTGAGCGTCATCCCGATGGCGACGATCGGGGGTGTGCTGGCGTTGTGGGCAACGGATACCCCGTTCAGCGTCTCGGCGGCGATGGGGTTCGTCGCGCTGTTTGGCATATCCGCCATGGACGGCATTATCGTGATGTCCTTCTACAACAACGCGATCGATGCCGGGGACAGCCGTCCGGCCGCGATCCTGCATACCTGCCGCACGCAGATGCGTCCGGTGCTTATGACATGCGTCGTCGCGTGCGTTGGTTTGTTGCCGGCCGCGCTGTCCACGGGTATCGGCGCGCAGGTGCAACGACCGCTCGCCATTGTCGTGGCGGGAGGAACATTGATGGCGCCGGTGCTGCTGTTGATCGTGTTGCCGGTGCTGATCGATGCGTTTTCGCTCCGTCGCCGGCCTGAAGCGGAGCGCGACGAGAGGCTCGGGCTGGCCGAATGACAATTCGCGCGCGGTGGTTCGCCGTCATGCTACCTCTGATCGGTTGCACGGTTGGGCCGGACTTCCAGCCTCCCGCGCCACCCTCCGTCGCCGGTTTTACGCGGGAACCGCTGATCGCCACCGCCGCCGCGCCGGGCGTCGGTCTGGGCGTGTCCCAGAAATTCGTCGAGGGGCAGGATCTTCCGGCCGCGTGGTGGTCGCTGTTTGGCGATCCGACATTGAACGAGCTTATCAGGCGTGCCCTGGCGGCGAACCCGACATTGCAGGCGGCGCGGGCGGCGCTGCGCCAGGCGCGGGAACTCGTGGCCGCGCAAAAGGGCGCTTACTTTCCAACCGTGACGGCCGGGCTGTCAGCCAGCCGGAATCTCACGCCGACAGCGACGCTCTCGCCGGCTTCATCCAGCGGCAATCCATACTATTCGCTGATTACGCCACAACTCAGTATTTCCTATGTGCCGGATGTGTTTGGCGCCAATCGGCGCGCTGTCGAGTCTCTGTTGGCACAGGCGGACGTTCAACGGTTTCAGGTCGAGGCGACCTACCTTACGCTGACAACGAATGTTGTGTCGGGGGCTGTGAAAGAAGCCTCCTTGCGTGCACAGATCGATGCCACCGAACAGGCGATCGGCACGGAGCGGGATCTGCTGGCGATCCTGCGGCGTCAAAAATCCGAGGGCGCCGTGTCCGGAGCCGATGTCGCGGCGCAGGAAGCAACATTGGCGCAATCGGAACTCCTGCTGCCGCCCTTGCGCGACCAGTTGGCCGTGCAGCGAGACGCGCTTATCGCACTGGTGGGCCAGTTTCCGGATCGCGGTCTGGACGCTCGTTTCGATCTGGCGCGTTTCACATTACCCCGGGACCTGCCGCTCGGCCTTCCGTCGAAGCTGGTCCTGCAACGACCGGATATTCGGCAGGCGGAAAGCAACCTACACGCGGCCAGCGCCAATATCGGTCAGGCGGTGGCGGCGCGGCTGCCGCAGATAACCCTTTCCGCGAGCCTTGGCACAAGCGCCAATGACCTGACACGCATGTTCGCGCCGGGTACCAACTTCTGGAGCCTCGCGGGCGGGCTGACACAGCCGGTCTTCGATGCCGGCGCTTTGTCGCATAAGGAAAGCGCGGCGCGTGCGGCGTTCGATCAGGCGGCCGACCAATATCGCGCCACCGTTCTGACTGCGTTTCAAAACGTCGCCGATACGTTAAGGGGATTGGAATTCGACGCGGATGCTTTGCGCGCGGCCGTGGCCGCGGAGAGCGCCGCGTCACGAAGTCTGGAGATTGTCCGCAAGCAACTGGCGGTCGGTCAAATCCCTTATTCCGGCGTGTTGACCGCGGAAAATCTCTGGCAGCAGGCGCGCCTTGCCCGGGTTCAGGCACAGGCGGCGCGTTTGATGGACACCGCCGCGTTGTTCCAGGCTCTCGGTGGTGGCTGGTGGAACCGAACGCTTTGAAGCGCGAACATCGGCCGGTGCCCAGGTAAGACCTGTCCCACGTATGGTCTGTCCCAGCTATGGTCTGTCCCAGCTATGGTCTGTCCCTCTGGCACAACGCGCCGGAAGGCCCGCGCCCGAGGGGCCGGAGGGAGATCTTCAATTGAGTTGAATGCGCCCGCCCCGGATCCCAGCAGATCAAGGCGTGGGGTATCGCTCCAGGATCCGAAGGTAATTCGCCCTCGTATAAGCGTCGCGGTCGCTGCTGCGCCGCCAACTCATCATACCGCGCATATCGGCGACGGAAGCGATGCCGCGTTCTTCCATCCAGGCCTGTAGTCCGTTGACCAGGGATTCCGCGTATTCGATCCCATGCCGCAACAACGACGCCGCCGTCATCACGACGTCCGCGCCCGCCAGCAAATACTTCACGACATCGCTGGCATCGGCGACGCCGCCCGACGCCGCCAGCGACGCGGTTGCGCGTCCGGCCAGCAGAGCGATCCAAAGTCGCGGCAACCGCATCTCGGCCGGGTCGCTGAGCGAGAGATTGTCTACCAACCGCATGCGCGACAGGTCGATGTCGGGTTCCAGCAACCGGTTGAACAACACGAGCCCGGCGGCGCCTTGCTCCACGAGCGTGGTGGCGAAGTGGCCGAATGAGCTGAGGTATGGGGTGATCTTCACCGCGACCGGCAGATCGATCGACCCACAGACCGTTCGGACGATGCCGGCGTAGCGCGCCTCGACATCGGCTCCGGATTCAAACAGGTCCACCGGAATATGATACAGGTTCAGTTCGAGCGCCGTCGCGCCGGCCTGCTCCATCAACCACGCATGTTCGGTCCATCCGGCGGGCGACGATCCGTTCAGGCTGGCGATGATGGGGATCGACACGGCTTCCCGTGCCCGGCGCACGAGATCGAGGTATCGGTCCGGACGCACCGCGTATGGTCCGGCGATCGAGGCATGGAAGTAAGACGGCGCTTCGGGCGAACTCTCCGCGTAGGCATCCACGAAGGACAGCCGCGCCTCGGCCTCGGCCTCGATCTGCTCCTGAAACAATGACGGCAGCACGACGGCCGCCACGCCGGCGTCCTCCAGGCGGCGGATGTTATCGAGCTTGCCGGTCAACGGCGAGGCCGACGCGATCAACGGGTTCTTCAGTGCGAGGCCGAGATAAGTGGTTGTCAGCGACATCATGACCTCCCAGCCGTGGCGGGCGGATTTTCGGTGAGCGGCGCGCGGGCATCGGGATGGAACCGGGTCCCCTCTCGCGCGGCGAGTTCCTCATATTGCCGGTACTTTTCGGTCACCGCGGTTTGCGCCATGGCGAGCAGCGCATCCGCCTCCTCCGGCCGGGCATTCGCCAGCGAACTGTAGCGAAGTTCGTTGTAGGCGTACGCTTTCAGCGGCACGCGCGGACGCGGCGAGTTCGAGCCGGAAGGGATTTTCGTCCACCGTCCGCATCATCGGATTGAAGCGGAACAGCGGCCAATAGCCGCTCGCGGCCGCCAGATTTTGTTGCCGCATGCCGAACCGCATGTCGATGCCGTGCGCGATGCAATGACTGTAGGCGAGGATCAGCGACGGGCCGTCGTACGCCTCCGCTTCCCGGAATGCCTGCAAGGTATGTTGCGGATTGGCGCCCATCGCGACCTGCGCCACGTAAACGTTGCCATACGCGATTGCCTGCAGCGCGAGATCCTTGCGCGCCGTTCGCTTGCCCGACGCGGCGAATTTCGCTACCGCGCCCAGTGGAGTGGCTTTCGACGCCTGGCCGCCGGTGTTGGAATACACCTCGGTGTCAAGCACCAGCACGTTGACGTCACGCCCGCTGGCCAGCACGTGATCCAGGCCGCCATAGCCGATGTCGTACGCCCATCCGTCGCCTCCCACGATCCAGATGCTGCGCCGGACCAAATGATCGACGACGGACAGCAGATCTTTGGCGAGCGGCTCGTCGATCGCCAGTAACCGCGTCTTCAGTTGCGCGACGCGGACCCGCTGCGCGCGGATTTCGGACTCCTGGATTTGCGGCGCTTTGGCGATCGCCGCGGCGAGATCCGCGCCCACTTTATCCGCGAGGCCCGCCAGCAACGACAATGCGAGTTCCAGGTGTTTGTCGGCAGCCAGGCGAAAGCCCAGCCCGAATTCGGCGTTATCTTCGAACAATGAATTCGACCAGGCCGGCCCGCGCCCTTCGGCGTCCTTGGTCCATGGTGTCACCGGCAGGTTCCCGCCGTAGATCGAGGAACACCCGGTCGCGTTCGCGATCTGCGCCCGATCGCCGAACAACTGGCTAAGCAATTTCAGGTATGGCGTCTCGCCGCAGCCACCGCAGGCCCCGGAGAATTCGAACAGCGGCTCCAGAAACTGCACGCCGCGGACGTCGGCGAAATCCACCCGCGCGCGATCGTTCACCGGCAGCGATTCGAAGAACGCGATGTTGGCCCGTTCCGGCTCCAACAAAGGCAGCTTATCCGCCATATTGATCGCTTTGACGTTGGCCTCGCGCGGACTGGTCTCCGGACAGGCCTCGACGCAGAGGCCGCACCCCGTGCAGTCCTCGACATAGAACTGCAACGTGAACCGCGCGTCCGGATAACCCCGCGCATTCACCTGGGCCGATTTGAAGCTGCCCGGCGCTTTGGCCAACCGCTTTTCGTGATAATACTTCGAGCGGATCACGCTGTGCGGGCAAACGAAACTGCACTGGCCGCACTGGACGCAAAGATCCTCGCGCCAGACCGGCACGCTGTCCGAAATGTTGCGCTTTTCGAACGCCGCCGTCCCCGACGGAAACGTGCCGTCCGCCGGGATCGCGCTGACCGGAATTTGGTCGCCCAGCCCGGCGAACAGATGCGCGGTCACGGTGCGCACGAAGGCAGGCGCGTCGTCCGGCACCAGCGGCGGCATTCCGATCAGGCCGGTGGCGCGGGCGGGGACCTTCACTTCGCTCAATCGCGCCACGGTGCCATCGACCGCCGCGAAGTTCCGGTCGATGACCGACTGGCCCTTTTGCTGGTACGTCTTACGAATCGCGTCCTTGATGTGACCGATCGCCTTCTCCCGCGGCAGCACGCCGGAGATCGCGAAAAAGCACGTCTGCAGCACCGTGTTGGTCCGCGAGCCGAGACCCACCGCGCGCGCGACGGCGGACGCGTCGATCACGAACAGACGCAGCTTGCGCGCGACGATGGTGTCCTGCACCGGACGCGGCAGCCGATCCCAGACTTCCGCCGCCGGCCATGGGACGTTCAGCAACACGGTGGCGCCGGGTGCGGCGACGCTCAACAGGTCCTGCCGCTCCAGCGCCATGAACTGGTGGCAGGCCACGAAGCTCGCCTGGCCAATCAGATAGGGCGCGCGGATCGGCTCCGGTCCGAACCGGAGATGCGAGACAGTTTGCGCGCCGGATTTATGCGAGTCGTAAACAAAGTAGCCCTGCGCGTACAGTCCGGCATCCTCGGCGATGATTTTGACGCTGTTCTTGTTGGCGCCGACCGTCCCGTCCGCGCCGAGTCCGTAAAACACCGCCCGCGTGACGTTGTCCGGCTCGACCATGAAGCTGGCGTCGATCGTCAGGCTCGTGTGGCTGACGTCGTCGTTGATGCCGACGGTGAAATCCGTTCGGGGCCGTGCCGACTTCAGTTCGTCGAACGCGGCCTTGGCCATAGCCGGGGTGAACTCTTTCGACGACAATCCGTAGCGCCCGCCGATCACGTGCGGCATGACCGCGCGCTCGCCCCGCGCGACCGCTCCGGCGAGCGCGGTCACCACATCCTGGAACAACGGTTCCCCGGTGCCGCCGGGTTCCTTGGTGCGGTCGAGCACCGCGATCCGCCGCACCGTATCCGGCAAAGCCGCCAACAAATGACCGACGGAGAACGGACGGAACAACCGTACCAGCAGGACCCCGACTGTCTCGCCGGTGGCCCGTAACGCCGCCGCCGCGGCGCGCGCCGTTTCCACGCCGGAGCCCATCAGGATCAATACGCGATCGGCGTCGGGCGCGCCTTCGTACTCGAACAAATGGTATTGCCGGCCGGTCAGCGCGGCGAACCGTCGCATCGCGCCTTCGACGATCGCGGGCACCCGTGCGTGATACGGATTGACCGCCTCGCGCGCCTGGAAAAACGTGTCCGGGTTCTGCGCGGTGCCGCGGATGAACGGATGCTCGGGGTTCAGGCCACGCGCGCGATGCGCCCGCACCAGATCGTCATCGATCATCGCGCGGATGTCGGCGTCGCTCAGCAACTCCAGCGTGTTGAGTTCGTGCGAGGTACGGAACCCGTCGAAGAAGTGCACGAACGGCACGCGCGATTCCAGTGTCGCCATCTGCGCCAGCAGCGCGCAGTCGTGCGCCTCCTGCACCGACGCGGAACTCAACAGCGCGAACCCGGTCGGCCGCACGGTCATCACGTCCGCGTGATCGCCGAAGATCGACAGTGCCGACGTCGCCAGAGAGCGCGCCGCGACATGAAACACCGTCGCGTTCAGTTCTCCGGCGATCTTGAACATGTTCGGCAGCATGAGCATCAGGCCCTGCGAAGCCGTGAACGTCGTGGTCAGCGCGCCCGACTGGAGCGCACCGTGCACCGCGCCCGCGGCGCCGCCCTCGGACTGCATCTCCTGCACGACCGGCACGTTGCCCCAGATGTTCCTGACGCCCGCGGCGACCCATTCGTCGGCCAGTTCGGCCATGGTGGAGGACGGCGTGATCGGGAAGATCGCGCACACCTCATTCACGCGATAGGCGACATGCGCGACGGCGGTGTTGCCGTCCATCGTCGTACGCGTGCTCATGGAGCGGAACCCCCGGTGACGGTTCGTTCCGGTACCATCTCCATCGCGTGGCATGGGCATTGTTCGACGCAGACCGCGCAGCCCGTGCACAAATCCAGATTGATGCGATAGCCGTGCGTTGGGCCCAACCGGATGATCGCCGTCTCCGGACACGCCGCGAAGCAATTGTCGCACTCGAAGCAATTGCCGCAGGACAGGCAGCGTCGCGCTTCGTATCGAGCGGCGGTCGCGTCGAGCCCGCTCAGGACTTCATCGAAGCCGCTGACGCGGCTCGCGGCCGCCAACGTTCGTTGCGGGGTTGGGTCGGCGTCGCTGTAGACCGGTAAGCGCAGCATGTCGAAGGTCACGACCGGCGCTTTCGGCGACGCCGCGTACTGAACCTCACGCAGCCAGGCGTCGATATGCCGCGCCGCGCGCTTGCCGTGACCGACGGAAATGGTGACCGACTTCTCGCCCGCGATCGCATCGCCGCCGGCGAACAAGCCGGGATAACCGGTCATCATGTTGGCATCGACCACCACGGCGCCGTCGGCACCGAACAGGACGCCTGGCACGCGGCGCAGGAATCCGCTTTCCGTCGACTGACCCAGCGCCAGCACGACCGCGTCCGCCGTCAGAGTTTCAAATTGCCCGGTCGGTTGCGGCCTTCCGTCGGCATCCAGCGCCATCATCTCGACCGTCAGTCGCGGCCCGACGATCTCTTTGATCGTGGTCAGCCATTTGATCTTGATGCCTTCCTCCAGCGCCTCATCGGCCTCGAAGCCGTGCGCCGGCATGTGGGCGCGGTCGCGGCGGTAAACGATCAGCGCTTCCTCGGCGCCCAGTCGTTTCGCGGTTCGCGCGGCGTCCATCGCGGTGTTGCCGCCGCCGTAGACGATCACGCGCCGGCCCAGAAGCGGCATCGCGCCGGCATCGATCTCGCGCAGGCCGACATCGTGCAGCAGGGAGACCGCGTCGAGCACCCGCGCCGCGTCGCGTGCCGGGATATCGACATGCTTGCCGACATCGGCGCCGATCGCGATGAACGCGGCATCGAACCGGCCCTCGGTCATTTCGGCCTGCACGTCCTCCACCTTATGATTGAGGACAATCTTCACGCCCGTCGCCTCGATCCGTTGGATCTCGCGCATCAGATCCGCTCTGGGCAGGCGATACGCGGGGATGCCGAAATGCATCATGCCGCCGGCCAGCGGACCCGCTTCATGAATCTCGACGGAGTGCCCCATGCGCGCGAGGTGATAGGCCGCCGACAATCCGCTCGGTCCCGCGCCGATGACCAGCACGCGCCGGTCGGTCGGTGCGACATCGATCTTAAAATGCCATCCCTCCGCGGTGGCGAGGTCGCCGAGGAACCGCTCGACCGCATGCACGCCCACCGCCGCGTCGAGTTCGCCGCGGTTACAGGCGGTTTCGCAGGGATGGTAGCAGACCCGGCCGTGCACCGCCGGCAATGGGTTGTCGCGCACCAGCGTCTCCCACGCGCGGCGGTACTCGCCGGCCTGAGCGAAGCCCAACCACCCCTGGATGTCCTCCCCCGCCGGGCAGGCGGCGTTGCAGGGCGGCAACAGATCGACATAAACCGGATGCGCGCCGCGCGTGGGTCCCGTCGCGCGGCGGCGCGTCATATCGATCGTTGGGCTCATATCGTGCGGGCGAGTGTTCATGGTGGCGCCTTGCGAAGGAGGAAGAAGCCGCCCCATGGAGCGCCGTTGGGCATCCTCCGGAGGAAGCATGGACACACGTTGGCGAAGTCATACGATCAGCGTCGCACCTCCTCCTGGCCGCGAGCCTGGGCTGCGGGTCAGCTCGATCGACGCCAGTTCCATAAGCCGGCGGGATTCGGTCCGTATTGACCTGGGTCAATCCGGCGTATGCCAACGTATGTAGGGCGAGGACGGCTCCGAGGCGGCGTCCAAGGATCCGCGTCGGCTGCGCCAATGACCCGCGGCCTCGTGTTTTGGTGTAACGGCGCGCCGGATTAATTCGCGCCGTAACGGGGATGGCAAAGCCAAAGTGGTACAGACCGGCCCGATGGTTTAAGCTATGTGTGCCGCGCGACGCGTAATAGCGGGCTCGCCTTGGGGGACTGATTGACGATGGCGCGAAATATCTCGGGAACGTACGCGGCGGGCGTGACGATTACCAACGCGGGGGACAATCCGCTCGGCATTTCCGCTGGGGCGAAGCTCGCCAATTCCGCCGGCATTGGCCTGCAAAGCGCGCTGCCGGTCTACTGGTCGGTCACCAATGCCGCCGGGGCGAACATCAGCGGCAATTCCTTCGGCGTATCGCTCGCCAACGCGGGGATCTTCAGCAACAGCGGCGGCATCACGTCATCGTACGCGTCGGGGGCCGGCTACTCCTACAGCACGGTGACGCAGGGTTTCAGCATCCTGAGCGCGGCCCTGTTCATGGGCGGCGGCCAGGTCACCAACAACGCGGGCGGGGTCATCAGCGGCGGCGAGGAAGGAGTCGCGCTCGGCGGCACGGGTACCGTGTTCAACGCCGGCAGCATCCGCGCTCCAGGCGCCATGACCGGCTTCGGCGTTGCCCTCGCGGTTGGCGGCTCGGTCACCAATGCGTCCGGCGGGCTGATCTCCGCGTCGGATTTTGGCGTGTTCGCCGATGGTGCGATCGCTGTCAGCAATCAGGCGAACGCCACCATTTACGGCGCGTCCCGCGGCATTTTCGCGTTCAATGGTCAGGCGCTGGTCTCCAACCAGGGCACCGTTAGCGGCGGATATGAGGGCGTGCTCGTCTCGGGCGGCTCGGGCACGGTGACGAATCAGGGCCTGATCCAAAATCTGATCACCGTGTCCTCGCAGACCTTCTCGATGGGCGGCGTGATGCTGTTTGGGGGCGGTTCGCTCAGCAACGGCTCGAGCGGGGTGATTTCGAGCACATCGTATGGCGCTCTGGTGTACGGCGCGCCGGGATACGTGACCAATGCCGGCACCATCTCAAGCTCGCGCACGCAGGGCGGCGCCGGAGTCGCTCTCATCACCGGCGGCGCGGCGACAAACAACGCGGGCGGCGTCATCACCGGAAAGTGGATCGGCGTCCAGTCGGGACCGTTCAATCCGAATAATCCCAGTCAGGCCGCGTCGGCCACGTTCGACAACAGCGGCACGATATCCGCGGCCGACGGCGTGGGCGACGGCGCCGCGGTGTGGATGCATGGGCCGGGGGTAGTGATCAACCGCGCCGGTGGGGTGATCGAGGGCTCGACCAATGGCACCGTCGTCGGGGGACCGCTGAACGGTCTGCTCAACGGCGGGTTCGGGATCGTCGCCTATTATCAGACGACCCTGATCAACTTTGGATCGATCGGCGGCGCGAGCTACGCTTTCGACGCGGCCGGCACGTCCCCCACGATCGGCAATCGGATCGAGATGGCACCGGGCGCATCGTTCGGCGGTGTCGTGCTGGGGGCTCACACGACCACGCAGGCCAGTCTCTCGACGCTGGAGCTGTTGTCCGGCTCGTCCGTCGGGACGATCACCGGGTTCGGCACGCAGTATAAGAATTTCGGCAACGTGGCGCTCGATAACGGCGCCCAATGGAAGTTCGGCGGCACCGTCGCGGCCGGGACGACCATCACCTTCGCCTCCGGTGGAACGGGAGCGCTCACGCTCACCAATCCAGCGTCGATGCAAGGCACGATCTACGGCTTCGCCGCCGGCGACACGTTGACCCTCGCGGGGGTGACGGCAACCGGATCGAGCTTCTCCAACGGCGTGTTGACGCTGACCGAGGCATCGGGGTCGGCGACCATCGCGCTACCGGGCAGCTTCACTTTTCCCGATTTCCTGGTGACGAACGGGTCCGGCGGCGCGACGGTCAGCGTCGTTGGCCCAGGGCTGCTGGAGGGGCTGAGCGTCAACCAGCAGTTGGAGCTGATATACATCGCCTATTTCAATCGCGCGGCCGACTCGGCGGGCCTGACGTACTGGGCGGGGCAAAACACGCAGGCGCAGAACGGGGGACAGAGCGCGGCGGCGGCTCTGACGAACATCGCGAACTCGTTCACGCCGCAGCCGGAGACCATCGCGCTCTACCCATTTCTGGGCGAGAACCTCGATCTGACCACGCCGGCCGGGCAGGCTGGCCTGAATGCGTTCATCAGCAGCCTCTACATGAACCTGTTCGGACATGCGCCCCGATTCGGCCGGCCAGTCGGTACTGGGTCGGACAGCTCACCAGCGGAGCGGTCGGGCTCGGCGCGGCGGCGCTGGCGATCGCCAATGGCGCCACCGCGGCGGACGCCGTCGAGGTGTGGAACAAGGTCGCCGTCGCGTTGGATTTCACCAGCCGGACGGGCGCGGCCGGTCTGGGCGACGGCGGGACGCTGTCGAGCAGTTATCTGAGCGCCGCGCGGGGTGTCCTGAGCGCGGTGGATGGAACCGCGCTGAACGACGCCTCGGTGACCGCGGGGATCAGCGCGACGACGGCGTTCATCAACAGTGCTTCGACCAACCAATCCGCCGTTCTCGCCTCGACCGCGCAAACCGCGTCCATCACGATCGCGACGCCCAACATCGTGGTGGATCCGGGAGCGGGCGATCACACGATCCAGTTTATCTCGGGCTCCGGCGGCGACACGCTGGTATTGCACGCGAGCGGCGTGGATCAGATATCCGGCTTCGACCCAGGAACCGATGTGCTCGATCTCCGCTCCTTGCTGAGCGAGTCGAACATCGACCTGAACGGCAACATCACGGCGTTGAGCCATTATCTGACGATCGCGGACCAGGGCGGCGATGCGTTGTTGCAATTCAGGCCAACGGCTCAGGGCGCGGGTACGACGATCGCGGTATTGCGAGGATCGGGAAGTGTCATCACCAGTCTGGATACGTTGATCACGCAGGGAGCCATCCGGGTCACGTAAGCCATCACGCGGATGTCGCGTTGCAAGAACGGCGTGGTCCAGGTAAAGCCTCGTCGTATGTGTGGTCGAGGGTGAAATTGTTGCAAAAATCACCGGATCATGAAGCAAACGGCATGTATCCGGTAAGCGATCACGCTGGTACTGGGCCACGCTCAACAATACCTGCGTCAGCCAGGCTCTCCTTGCGTCGTTCTCACCGGCCTCGACCCGGTGATCTGTACCAGCATCGTGCCGCGACAGGTTACCGGGTCGAGCCCGGCCAAGACGTGGAGAGGCCTGTGTCTCTCGTGCCGTTTATTGTTGAGCGCCGCATTAAATACACGCGCGGTGGTGACCGTTCCGCGTCCATGCGGCCTCCGTCGATCGCGCGAGTTGGCAAGCGGACGATCGCGGAGCAGGCGCGCGGCGATTTGCACAGCGGGAAGCAGCGCTCGTGGGTGCCGCCGATCGGGCACGCTCATCGCGGGTCAATGGAACGCGTCCGCCGTCGGTCGCGATCCTGACATGGTCGCTTCCGACCGCGAAATCATTCCTGGACGCATAATGATCACCGGCGCCGGCGGCTTCGTTGGACGGCACCTGATGACGCGCCTCACGACGGCGTTTCCTCGCGCGGCGCTGCTGACGCCGGCGTTCGACATCGCCGACGCGGCGGAGGTCGCCGCCGCCGTTGCTACGGCCAATCCCGATGTTTGTGTCCATCTCGCCGCGATATCCACCAACGCTCAGGTGAGATCGAACGAAGACCGCGCCTGGGCCGTCAATCTGCATGGCAGCCTGTATCTGGCGCGAGCGATCCTGCGGCATGCACCCAGGTGCCAACTGATCTTCGCCTCGAGTGCCGATGCGTATGGCGCATCGTTCCGGCCTGGCACGAAATTGGATGAAACCGCACCTCTCGCGCCATTGAACGCGTACGCGGCGACCAAGGCGGCCGCCGATCTCGCGCTTGGCGCGATGGTTGAGCAGGGGCTGTGCCTGGCGCGTCCGCGACCTTTCAACCATACTGGCGCGGGTCAGTCCTCCGGCCTGGTGGTCGCCGCGTTCGCCCGCCAGATCGCGCGGATCGCGGCCGGGGTGCAGGACCCCGTGATCAGCGTCGGCAATCTCGATCCGCGGCGCGACTTTCTCGACGTGCGGGATGTCTGTGCCGCCTACATCGCCTGCATGACGCGGCGCGATGCGATCGAACCAGGCGCCATCTTCAATATCGCATCGGGAGAAGCGAGACGTATTGGCGATGTGTTGGACGCCTTGATGGAAACGGCCGGCGTCACGGCGGAAATCCGCATCGATACGACCCGCACGCGCACCACGGATGTACCGTTGGCGTGGTGCGATCCGGCTCGCGCGCGGCAGGTGCTCGGGTGGCGGGCGACCACGCCGTGGAGCGAAACCTTGCGCGACGTGCTCGACGACTGGCGCCATCGGATCGCGATCGATCCGGCGTGTCCGTGATGCCGGTTCCGCGATCCGACGCGATCGGGCCAAAGTAGCCGGGCCATCGCGGGGGCTCGCATCGACAACGTCATCTTTCCCGTGACGCCGCGTTCGTTCCGTGATCTGTGGCGCCGGCCGCCCCGCGTTCGAAAGGGACGCCGACCATCGCACCAGAGAGCCGCCGGGTCGTGACCAGTCATCTGACGTTCCATCACCGCCTTTGGCGGTTATTCCCGCCACGACAGCGGCGGCGCGCGCTCTCCTGGGCGGCTGCCCTGGCGGCGCCGAAAATCCTTGCGAACGCACCCGCCGCGCGCGACGGGCTGATCCTGGCGGGCGAGTTCTCCCGCGCGTCGGGGCTGGGTGAAAGCGCGCGCCTGACCTTGAGCGCGCTGGAGTTGATCGGCGTGCCTGTGTGGCCGATCGACATCGGACCCTTGCTGCCCGCGCACGCCGCCGACATGCCGCCGCCACCCCGGCCGCTAACCGAGCCGCCACCGGGCGCGGCGCTCGTGCTGCATGTCAACGCGCCGCTGTTGCCGTTGGTCATGGCCCGGTTGCCGCGTTCCGTCACGAAGGGCCGCCGGGTGGTCGGCATCTGGGCGTGGGAATTACCGGTTGCCTCACCGGAGTGGCGCGCCGGGGCCCGATTCGTTCACGACATCTGGGCGCCGTCCCGATTCGCGGCGGACGCGCTGGCGCCGCTGGCCTCAGGCCACGCCCGGGTGATGACGCTGCCGCTCGCCGCCGTGTCGCCGCGGCCATCGCGACTCGGCCGGGGCGATTTCGGGCTGCCCGAGGCCGCCGTCGTCGTGTTGACGTCGTTCAATCTCGCGTCGTCGTTCGAGCGCAAGAATCCATTGGGCGCCATTGCCGCCTTTCGCGCCGCGTTCGGCGATCGGCCCGACCGCATTCTGGTGTTGAAGGTCGGTAACCGGAGCCACGCGCCGGCGGATTTCGCCCGATTGGAGGACGCCGTCACCGGGGCATCCAACATCCGGCTGGAAACCCGCACCTTGCCGCGAGCGGACGCGCTGGCGCTGACCGCCTCCGCCGACATCGTGCTGTCGTTGCACCGCAGTGAGGGCTTCGGCCTCGTCCCGGCCGAGGCCATGCTGCTCGGCCGGCCCGTGGTCGCGACGGCCTGGTCCGGCAATATGGATTTCATGGATGAACAGTCCGCCGCGCTGGTTGCCTATCGATTGGTGCCCGCGCGCGACGCACGCGGCGTCTATGAGGTTCCGGATGCGGTGTGGGCCGAGCCGGATATCCGGCACGCCGCCGATTGGCTTCAGCGGCTCGCGGACGACGCGGTGGCGCGCACCGAACTCGGGGAGGCGGGGCGAGCGATGGCGAATGCCCGGCTGGGAACCGGGTCGCTGGCCGAGGCCGTGCGATCGCTTACCCAGCCGCCATCTCGCGCGTGACAGGCGCGAGGTACCGCGGTCACCATGGGCTTAGTGTTGTGCGCACGCGGTGGCCGGCGACAGTCCGGGGATGGCGAGGATGTGCCTCGTGTGCTCGCGCCGGGCCCAATCCTGCAAATGGTAGTCGGTGTTGAAGAACCAGTCGGCGGGATACATGAAGTCCCGCGGTTGTCCGAAGTAAGGGATGCCGAGCGCGCGGACGCGATCGGGCAGGGTGTCATAGAACGCACGCTCGACCGGGTCGGTGGAATAGCGTGTCCGCGTCAGGAACGCCGTCGGCACCGCGATCAGGCAGACCCGGGTCTTGCGAGCCCAGTACACAAAGGCGGCGAGTTGGTCCCACCCGCCTCGCGAGGTCTCGCCCTGGGCGCCGTAATTCCAGACCCGTGCCGCCGCGACCTCGGCGGCTTCCTGGGGCGTGCGATCAGCGGGCGCGGTGTGGGTCTGGTCGCCGTCGGGGCCGATGTGGAACCCACCGTAAAGACCGCCGCTGATAGGCGGATCGGCGCGATGGCGGAGACCTTCCCACCACCGGTCCGGTGACATCGCCGCCGCGAACCAGGCCGCCCGCCACCGCGGCAACGCGTGCCAATAGGCGGTGTCTCGGGCGATCGCGTAATCGACGATCTGCGCGTTCGGCCGGTCATCATCGACGTACAACGCATATTCCAGCGGCATCAGGATCACGTCGCCGGGACGCGCGGTCTGGCGCGCCTGCCACAGAATGTAGGACAACCCGAGGCCGGCGTTGACCGCCATGTTGACCACCGGAACGTTCCACGCCCGCGATATCGCCGCCGAATCGAGGCCGAACAACGCGCCCGAGCCGGCCACGACCAGAACCCGCGGCGAAGGCGTTTCCGCCGCGATCCGGGTCTTCTTATCGGTACGCTTCGAACACCCAGCGCGAGGATGGCGTCGGCACGCCGATCTGCGCCTCGAGGCCGGAGATCCACGTGACCGTCGCCAGGGTAAAGGCCAGCGCGGCGGTCAGCCAGAACCGTTGCATCGTTCACGCCCTCAGAAGTTGAAGTAGAGGAATTCCGTCGGCGGCTGCACCGCCATCCATTTCAACGCGGCCCACAGCCCGAGACCGCTCAGCAGGCCAAGCGTCGCACCCGGCCGTTGCCGCCATGGCGCGTTCGGCGTTGGATCGTAGGCGGCGCATCGCGCGGCATTTGGCAGCGTCCAGACGATGCCCAGGCCAAGAGCGATCCAAAGCCAGGCCGCCGGCGCGCGGGCCGCGAGGAAGGCCTCGACCAAATCTCCGGTATCGGGCCACGCCGGAGCCTGCCACGGTCCGCTCGGCGGTAAGGCGGCGAGGATGCGTCCGGCGGCGGCGAGGTCGTGCGCGCGGAAGACCACCCAGGCCAGTGCGACACAGGCGAACGTCATGGCGGCGGGAACGATGCGCGGGCAGGCGCGCCAAAGGACGGCGGCCGGCCTGGCCCGGTCGAGCAGCGTGCGCCAGGCGTGATTGCATAGCAGCAGGATCCCGTGCGCCGCGCCCCAGACGATGAAGGTCCAGCCGGCGCCATGCCACAGACCGCCCAGCACCATGGTGATCAGAATGTTGCGGTAGCGCGCGAACTCGCCCGCCCGATTGCCGCCCAGCGGAATATACAGGTAGTCGCGCAAAAACGCTGACAGGGTCATGTGCCAACGGCGCCAGAACTCGATCAGCGAGGTCGCCTGATACGGCGAGAAGAAATTGATCGGCAGGCGAAATCCGAACAGCAGGGCCAGCCCGATCGCCATGTCCGAATATCCGGAGAAGTCGAAGTAAAACTGCAGCGTGTAGCCCAGCATTCCCTGCCAGGCGCCGGCGCAGGTGGGCGTATCGTGCCGTGCCAGCTCGAACACCGGGGTCGCGTAGCGGGCCAGGCTGTCCGCGAGCACGACCTTCTTGAACAGGCCGGTCGCGAAGAAGAACAACGCGGCCGCGCGCGCCGCCGGCTCTTTGAACAGCGGATTGGCCGCCGCGTCCACCTGCGCGGTCAGCGCCCGGTGATGCACGATCGGGCCGGCGATCAACTGCGGGAAGAAGGACACGAAAAACAGATAGTTGAGCGCGTCGTGCCGCACGACGGCGCCGCGACGGCAATCGACGAGGTAGGCGATCTTCTGGAACGTGACGAAGGAGATCGCCAACGGCAGCGCGATCGGCGCGAACGGTGGCGCGGCGCCAACCGCCGCGGCGAGGTTGGCGGCGATGAACCACGAGTATTTGAAGAACCCGAGCACCATGAGGTTGAAGGTGACGCCCGCCGCGAGCCAGCGTGCCGCGCCGCGGTCGTCGGCACGCGCGGTCGCGGCGAGGATCGACCGTCCGAGCCAGAAGTTCATCCCGATCGAGCCGAGCAGAATCGGCAGGTACCGCACGTTCCACATCGCGTAGAACACCAGCGAGGCGACGCTGATGGTGGCCAGCGCGAGCCGCGTTCCGCCCATCCTCCGCGCCAGGATCGCGGCGGCCCAGGTCGGCGGCAGAAAGCCGAATATGAACGCGAACGAGTTGAACAGCATGGCGCCGGGCTTACACGGTCCGCTCCGAATCTGAACAGCGGGCCGCGGCCGGCGGCGTTGCCCCGTCTTCGCCGGGTGCCTTCGAGGGTGCGGTGGTGGCATTGGCGCGGTGTGGCGGCCGGAACACGGCGCGCGTTTTCCGGCTTTTCGGAGGGCCAAAAAGCTGAGGAATCGGTCTTAATCCGTTGATTATATTGGTAAACACGATTTTCTTCGTGACGCGGAGTAAAGTCTTGCCAAGGGCTGGCGACCCAGGTATGGATAATGCTGTTCAGCGGGGGGACCTTGGAGAAGGCTCCAAGGGCGTGATCCCCTGCGATAAACTGATGCTCAAGGTGGGGGACACTATGGCCGGATTTCTCGACTTACAATCTGCCGCCAATCAGGTTGAAGCGATCTACATCGCGTATTTTGCCCGTGCCGCGGAGGAACCCGGCCTCAACTACTGGACTGCCACCTACAACAGCCAGATTGCCTCGGGCAATTCGGTGGACATAACCGCGACCAACATCGCGAATACCTTCGCTTTGCAGACCGAGGCCAAGAACCTTTACGGTTTCCTTGCCTCGCCGCCGTCGCAGGTCAATGCGAATGACCCGGTCCAGGTCGCTGGCGCGACGGCCATGATCATCGCGGTGTATCAGAACCTGTTCAATCGGACCGTGACCTCCACCGACGCGGGCGTGACGTATTGGGTCAACCAGATCCTCACCCAGCAGGTCGGCATCGGCACGGCGATTTACGCCATCGCGAACGGCGCCCTGGTACTGATCAGACAGCCCTCGCCGCCAAGATCTCGGCCGCGACCGATTTCACGACCGTCACCTATGCCGCCAATCTGGGCACGCAGGAGCCGGTCTCCAGCGGGTTCCTCACCGCCGCCAAGAACTCCGTCGCCCCCGTGATGGACAGCACGACCCTGCAGGCATCCATCGCCGCTTCAGCGGCGTATGCGGCGGGCACGACCACATCGACCAACATCAGCCTGACCACCGGGGCGGACAATGTCACGGGCACGAACATCTACGGTTCGCTGACGCCATTCAGCACGAACGGCGTCGGCCCGACGGTGCAGTCCACCGACGTCATCACCGGCACCGCGGCGGCGGCCGGGCCAGACCGCCAACAACACGTTCACGGTCAGCGACGACTTCGCATCGGCGAACGATCAGTTCCGAACGGCCTCACGATCAACAACATTCAGAATATCGTGCTCAACACGGCGGCGGTCGCCGGTGGCGCCGGGTTGTTCGACACGTCGGTGTTCCCAAGCGTCACGACCACCACGATCAACTCCAGTGGCTTTGGCCTCGATAACGTCCGCGTCAGTCCGACCACCGCGCTGACCGTCAACCATCAGAACGTCGGCGCCGGCGGCGGCGTGCAGACCTACGGCGGCAGCACCGTCACGGTAATCAACAACGCCGGTCTGGGCAGCATCACCAGCATCGGCAGCACGTCGGTCGCGAATGCGAATCCGACTGGCGCCGTACTCGTGACCGCGGTGTCCTCAACGACCTCCGTGTTTGGCGGCACGACCGTCACGGTGAACCAGTCGGGCATCGGCGGCGGCATCACGATCGGCACGGCCGGCTTCTCGGTTTCCCCGGCGGAGCCAACGGGTGTTGTAACGGTCAACGCGCCCGCCACCAGCACGACGCAGGCGGGCAATCAGGTGACCGTACTGGGCGGCGCGAGCGACACGATCACCACCGGTGGCGGTCTGGTGACGGTCGGCGCCCAGGTTGGCCAGACGGTGTTCTCGGTGACCGGGAACACGACGATCACGGACAACGCGGCGGTTCCGCTGGCCTCGAGCTATGTGACCAATGCGACGACCGGCGTGGCGCCCACCACGGCGAACGCGAACCCGGCGGCGATCGCGGCCGGTGTGTACCGGCGGGTGTGCTGACGCCTGTCATTTCCATCGTTCCAGCATCGGCAAACGTCGTGCCGAACCTGGGCGCCGGCACCAACTCGATCATCGCCGCGGCGGTGCTGGGTGGCCAGGCGGCGACCATCACGACCAATGCCGGCGGCGTGCAGGTCGGCCAGACGTCAGCGCTGGCTTATAACGGTTCGGTTCTGACGCCGGGCCTCGAGCCGAGCGGCGACGTGAACATCACCGACACCGCCGATGTCAGCGCCAGCGTTGTCGCGGCGACGATCGCCAAGACGGGTGTCTCGCCGTTCACCTACACCACCGGGACGTCTCACAACCTCAGCGCGGAGACGCCGGTCTTCGTCTACGGCGGCGCCAATGTCACGGTGACGGACTCGGGTAGCGCGGTCACGGTTGGCGATTACAACGCCGCGACCAACACCAACGTCGTGGCGCCGACAGGCGCGGTGACCATCACCGACACCGCCGCGACCACGGCGGACGGCGTCATCAACGCCGACAACCATGTGGTGTCGGATTTCGGCGGCACGGCTGTCACCATCACCACGAACGCAGGCGACGTGCAGGTCGGCACCGCAGCCGGCGTCGCGGGCACCGAGCCGACGGGCGACATCACCATCACCTCGACCGGTTACGGCCAGGCCCACGCCGGGGTGCAGGCTTATGGTGGCGTCAATGTCACCGTCAGCGCCGCCAACGCACCGGTGCTGATTGGCGCCAAGGCGCCGGGTGCGAACCCGTCCGGCAACGTGACGGTCACGGAATCCGGGTTGTTCACCGGAGGCACCGCGCTTGATCACAGCGCGGTGGTGATCAACGGTGGCGTGAACGCAACCGTCACGACGACCGGAGGCAGCGTATCCGCGGGCGTCGCGGCGACGCCGATGACGGGTGTGGTCTCGGTGACCGACACGCAGGTTGGCGTCAACAGCGACGCGATCGCGGTCGTTGGCGGTAACGCCACCACCGGCAACAGCGTGAGCATCACCACCACCCCGACCTCCGGCAATATCCAGGTCGGCGGCCCGACGGCGGCGGTTCTCACCACGGCGGGAACGGCGCTGAAGACCCCCGGCGACTACGCGAACGGCACGGTGAGCGTCGTCAACGAAGCGCTGGCGGGCAGCAACGCCGCCGGCACCACGAACGTGTTCGGCACGGGCGCGGTGACCGTCAACACCAACGCGGCGACCGCGGTCAGCATCGCGGGTGGCGGCTCGGCGGCGGTTACCGACGAGCAGACCACGCCGGCGACCGGCGGCGCCAATGCCGGATCGCCGATCGGCACCAGCACGCTGGCGACGGTCTCTCTTGATGGCATTGGCGGTGTGGGTGCCGTTGGCGGCGGTGCCGCCACGATCACCAGCTACGCGCTGACCGGCCTGACGATCCTGGACAGCGCGAAGGGTACCGCGATCGCGTCCTCCACGAACGTGACCGTCAACAACGCGGCGCCATCGACGGTGACGCAGCCGGCGCTGACGCTGACGCTCGGCAACGACGGCGCGGGCACCTTTGTCACCGACAAGGGCGTCACCGGCATCACCATCGCGAGTTCCGGCACGGGCGCCAGCACCTTCGGCCTGTCGGCGGCGGCGGCGACCTCGCTGACGTTCACCAACTCCTCCGCGGTCACTCTGGCCGCGTCCGCGGCGCCCGCGTCGAACGACTCGGCGGTCAAGACGATCACGATCAGCGGGACCGGCGCGGTCACGTTGCCGGACTTCACCGGGCTCAACGGCGCGACCACCGCCGACAGCGCCCTGACCAGCATCACGGCGACCGGGTCGAGCGGCGCGATCACCGTGGGCGGCCTCAACGTGTTCACCACGGCGTTCACCGGCGGATCGGGCGCCGATACCGTCACCATCATGAACAACCCGAACCCACCGGCTTCCGTCACGGTGCAGAAGATCGCCGGCGGATCCGGGACCAACACGATCATCGCCAACTACGTTGCCGCGAACGGCGACGTCGCGCTGCACTCCGCGAACCAGATCAGCGGGTTCACGGTCCTCGGTCTGGGGGCTCTGGCGAACAGCGGCGTTGGTCCGTTCACCGCTCCATTCACCGTCAATCCTTACGACGCCGGTGGGTTCAGCAGCCTGACCGTCGGTCAGACCGCGGGTTCGGTGACTTTCAGCGACATCGGAGGTGGCACCACGAACCTGGCGATCACGGCATCGCAAGGGGCCAAGAACACCCCTGGTGGCGCGATCAACTACCTGCTCAACGACCCGGGCAAGAACGCGGATGGCCTGGCGATCACGGTCGGCAGCGACACCTCGACACTGACGACGGCGATCAACTCGACCATCAACCTCGCGCCGGATACCTACACCGGTGGCAAGGGCAATGCCGGCACCGTGAACTCGATCAGCGTCGCCAGCCTTGACCCGGGAACGGTGGTTGGAACCAACACGCTGACGATCAATGACGGCATCCAGGGTTTGGGCGGTCTGCCCAACGCCGGCGCGACGACCCTCGGGGTCTCCGGTGATTTCGCCGCGAAGATCCTCTACAGCGTGGCGGCTCCGCCCGCCGGCACGACAGCGGCGGGCTACGTGGCGCCGTCGGCGAGTTCGATTGGCACCATCACCGTGACCAACACGGCGTCCACCGATGTGACCGGCGTTCAGGAAGGCGCGGGCGGCGTCGCCATCACCGGCGGTGCCGGCAAGGTGATCGCATTCGGCGCGTCGGAACTGGCGGCGGTGCCGCTGAACACGGCGGCGGTCGACTCGTTCACAACCGGAGCAGGTGGTGGTTCCTATGCCATCGGCGCCGGCGGCAGCTGGAATGCGACCCTCAACAAGGGGGCGGGCGGCAACGACTTCGGCAGTGAGACGGTGAACCTGTCGGCGTCCACGGCGGTTTCCGACACGTTGAAAGTTGGCCCGTCGGTCAGCTCCATCAACAACGGGTCCGGCGCTGGCGGCATTACCGGCTTCCAGGCGATCGCAAGCCAGAAGGCGGCCGACGTCATCCAGTTGACGGGTCAGAACGGCGCGGCGAACGGTGGCTACTCCACGTTGTCCAACGCGGCGGCCAACGCCAGCTCCAAAGCCGGCCTGCAGAACGTTGATGCCTTCGTCAACAACGTCAGCCCGGCGCTGGAAATCGAACTGACCAACTACGGCAAGGCGACGGGCGGTGGCACCGCCTCCTACACCAACCTGACGTTCTCCTCCTCGAACGGCGTGATCACGTTCGGCGCGGTGTCCGGCCACAACATCAACGAGTTCAACCCGACTCTGTTGCTGGGTGCGGCCGAGGCCATCGCCAGCGCGGAAGCCTTGCAGGCTGGCCAGGATCAGGTCGCGGTGTTCAGCGCGGCGTTCGCCGGGCTGGCCGCCAACACCTTCATCGTCGCGTCCGACATGTTCAACAACCAGATCCCACTGGTCGGCGGGCAGAACGTGAACGGTGCCTTCCTGAACGCCGCCGACATCGGTCACATGTATGGTGCGTCCTCGATCGAACTGAACGGCGTTACCGGGATCACCGGCTTCGGTGCGACCGCGGCCGCCGGCGTCGTGGAACTGGCGGGCGGGTCGCAGGCTCTTCCGGTGGCCATCGGCGGCGTGTTCAAGTCGCAGGTCAACGGCGGGGTGGGTAATCTCGGCGATGCCGCGACGGGCAAGACCTACGACGACACCGGCTTCTCCGAGGACACTCTGGGTGCCGGCGCCGCGGCGACGATCACCAACACCTACAACAACCTTGGCGGCTTCGCGCAGATCGACGTGACCGGCGCGGGCCAGCAAGGCAGTCTGGTGATCGGCGCGCAGACGGGAACGGCGGGGTCCGACAGCTTCGAGCTGAACTTCGCGACGGCCGGTGGCGCGGCCGCTCTGAACAGCCTGAGCGTGACGAGCGACGATCTGGTAACCATCGCGACCGGAGCGGGCGTGACGGATACCATCGGGACCTTCACGGATGCCGGCGGCACGGTGGCATCTTTGGTGGTGACCGGCACGGGTAGCCTGGTGATCACCAACGGGATCTCCGACGCCACCCTGACCTCGATCGACGCGCATGCGCTGACCGGCTCGTTGAACCTGACCGTCACGGAACAGGTCACCATCACCGGCGCACTCGGGGGCGATATCATCGTCGCCAGCGGCGCGGGAGACGTGATCACGGTGGGCTCAACCTCCAACGCGCTGACCGGGGCGGTCTCGATCACGGCGAATGCATCGGGCGATACCATGACCCTGACGCATGAACTGGCCGGCAGCACGAACTTCATCTCCGCGGCGTCCGGTGGCGATACGATCACGGTCGATATCGGCACCAACAACCTGGGTGGCACGTTCACCGGGGTGCCGCCTGGAACGCCGTTCCAGACAGCGCTCGGTGTTGGCGACACGCTCAATCTGCACTCCGGTGTGGAGACGTTCGTGGCGGCCGGCGCGCCGCTCGCGGTGAACTCCGCGGTGAACGACGTGGCCTGGGTTGGCAGCGGAACGACGGTGCACCTTGGCACCACGGCGAACCCGTGGGGCGGCACATCGGCGGTGGCCTCGGCGCAGGATAACGCGACGATCGTGGTCATCGGCAACTCGACGGGGGCGACGTCAGGAAACAGCCCGGCGATCACGACGATCACCGGCTTCTCCGACAACTCGGCGAGTGGTGCGGGTAACTTCCATCTGACGATCGACTTCTCCGACGCCGGTGGGCTCATCGTGGCGACGCCAACCACCACCCCGTGGGCCTGGGCCGGCAACGGCCTGGCCTCGGGAGCCCAGGTGAACGAAGCGGCGGCCACTTCGCTGGCCAACGCTCTGGACATCGCGGCCTCCGCGACGGTGCAGTTCGATGCCGCGAAATCGGCGGGTCTGCACACAACGGTGCTGAATGGTCAGATCCTTGAAGGCACCATCGCCGCGCCAAAGGTTGGACTGGTGGATTGGTTCCAGTTCCAGGGCAACACATACATCGTGGAAACCCTGAACTCCGGCACCGCTCCAGCGGCACACGCGGCGCTCGGCACGGGCGACGTGGTGGTCGAGCTGACCGGTCTGGTCAACGTGACAGCGGATGTCGCCGCCGGACACCTCGTGTTCGGTCACTGATACAGTCCAGCGTTTCGTAGCCTGGATGAAGCCCGCCCCTGTTGGGGGCGGGCTTTTTCTTTGGCATTCTGTCCGGTGCCGGCGTGGCGAGCCTGGCATTCGAACTTCGCCGCCCCACCGCTGCGCCGTCGCGTGCGGCTCGGCTCACCGCGAACAGGCGAAGACTTTTCAACGTGATGACATCGGCGCTTTTGAATGGTTGGCATTAAAATTAAAAATGCTGTATGGTTCCACCTCAGGGCAACCACGACGTTTAAGGTGCTCCCATGTATGGCAATCCGCAGGGTCGATTGAACAATGAGGTTCAGGATCTGCGCCGCCACGGCGGCCGCTGGCTAAAAGAAAAGCGTGAGCACGCCGGCCTTTCGCAGCGCGAACTGGCTGAGCGCGTTGGGGCCGAGTATTATACGTTCATCTCGCAACTGGAGACCGGCCGGGGCCGCATTCCACCAGACCGCTACCAGGTTTGGGCGCAGGCGCTGCGCATGGACGCCCGCGATTTCGTGCGGGAGCTCATGCGGTTTTATGATCCGGTGACCTACGGCATCCTGTTTCCTTCCGATGGCGAAACGCGGGATGTCGCCTGATCAATGAGGACCGCTCAGGTCTTTTCGTTTGTCCGGCGCCGCGCCCCGCCTGATTGGTCATCGCAGGATATCGCCGAGTTTTATCGCGTAGAGGCAATCCTCGTGCAGTCCGGTCTGCGCGTCGTCAGCGCGCGCGGCGTGACCGACGAAGGTGACCCGTGGTTTGTCTTCTGCCGCGCGGACGACGATGAGGTGATCATTCATTTCGCTCGCATCGATGGGCGCTATGTGATCAGTTCGCCCGCCTACTGCGGCAACGCCGATGGGTACGACTTCCGCGCGCTGGTTCGCGACATGATTGAGCGGCACCCGGTGCTGCGTCCAAAGCCCACGGGCAACAATCTGTTCCTGCACCCGGCGGCGCTGCTGGTGATGCTGGTTGCCTCCGCCTTCCTTAAGTCGGGTCACGCCGCCGAGGCCGCGTCCTCGCATGGCGGCGCGGGAAGTGGAAGCAGCGCCGCGTCCGATGCGGCGGTGGATGCGCGGGCGCGCGCCGTCGCGACCGCCGAAACGCCCCTCGCGCAAACCTCGGCGCCGCTCGACGCGGCGCAGGAAACGCTCCTGCTGTCGGCGATCAACGCCGCGATCGTCCTGGATGTGCCTCGGCATACAGTCGTCCTGGAGGCTTCCGCCGCGCCGGCCCCCGCTCCGGACACGTCCGAACTGGCGCTGGTGCCGTTCGCGCGCGATCTGACTACGGACCGGCCGCACGACACGCAGGTCATGGAAACGAGTGGGATAACCCCGGCGCCCACGCCGCAAGCCATGAATGTCGCGTCATTGGATCCGAACGTTACCGCGCCGGCGCATACGGGTACGCCGGTCGATATGATCGCGATCAAAATGAGTTCGCTGGATCCGCTGCACTTCCAGTTCATGTCGGATACGTCGCCGCCATTGACCATGATCGCGGCTGTTGGCCCGATGCCCGACACGTCCACCGGCGTGCAGCATGTCTCCTTGTCCGGATTGTCCGAAATTCCGCAGGCCGACAAGCTGTTGTTGCAGGCTCTGGGAGTGCCCGACACAGTGGCGTACGCGCCGGCCGCGCCGGCCGCGATTTCGACAGTCATTCACGCGGGCGTCCACACCGCCGCGTTCAATGACGGAACCTTGCCGGGGGCGCCGGCCACGACCCCCGCGATTGGCGCGACGAACGGTGACGACTCGTCGATCGGACCATCCGCCGGAGCCGCATCCGCGTCCGCCACGAGCACGGCCGGCACGACGGCGGGCAGTACGACGGGTGTCGTCACGCCACAAACGGTTCCTGAAACCATCAACACGCCGACCGGCACGAACGATATCGGTTCGGTCGCCCCGCAAGGCGGGAACGCGGTCGCGCCAGTGGCGGACCTCGCCACCGTCATGCACATCGTTCTGGCGTTCGAGGCGGTCGAGGCGCAGCCGTCCGTGCTGGTCAGCGATCACGGCGTGATCTTCTACGACGCCGCCGCGATCAGCGCGCAGTACAGCGCGGTTAAATCGGTGACCTATGACCTTGGCGATGGCTTCTCTATTAGTCTCGTCGGACTTCCGGTGGAATTGACTCACGCTGGCGTGCACGTGTAGACGGTGCGGGTCGAAAGGGTTGGCTGGTGCGCGCGCGCGCGATTCTCCATGCGGATACCTCGCAAATAAGAAAATGTCCGGCTGTCCGTGGCAAGGGTAAGAGTTCCGCCTTAACAAGCAAGACAGTGCGAAGTGCTCGTCTCCGCCAGGTCTCGAAAGGAATCGGGCGGCAACATCCAGGTGCGATTCAGACCAGTGGAATACTTCCGATGAACGCGAAGCGTCTCTTGATTAAAGGCCCGGCTGGGAACACGCCGCCGTTGACCGACGGGTGGCGGGCGATCGTGCCGACGATCCGCAGTGTCATGGTCTTCAGCCTGTGCATCAATGTGCTGCTGTTCGTCAGTCCGTTGTACATGCTGCAGGTCTACGACCGGGTCATGAGCAGCCGTAGCATCGGAACGTTGATCGCCATCACCGTCATCGCGGGGATCCTGCTGGCGGTTTATGGCCTGCTCGAAATGACGCGAACCCGCGTGCTGGTGCGCGCGGGAATTATGTTCGATCAAAAGATCGCCGACCCCGCCTTCAACGCGATCCATCGTGCCATGTTGCGCCGTCCCGGCGGCAATCTCGGACAGGGTCTGCGCGACGTGGACACGCTGCGCGAATTTCTCACCGGCGCCGGGCTGCTCGCGTTCTGCGACGCGCCGTGGTTTCCGATTTTTGTTTTTGCCGCGTTTTTATTACACCCCTGGTACGGCTGGATCGCGATCATTGGCAGTCTCGTCATCTGGGGCCTGACCCTGATGAATGAAATCCTCACGCGCCGCGACCTCACGGAAGCCAGTGGCGCCAGCATGGTCGCCAACCAACGGGCCGCGACGACATTCCGCAACATCGAAGTGCTGCAGGCGATGGGGATGCTCGGCGCGCTGCGCGGAATGTGGTCGGGCGTTCACCTGACTCACCTCGGCTGGCAGGCCCGCGCCAGCGATCGCGCCGGCACGCTGATGGCCGCGACGAAATTCTTCCGAACCTTCCTGCAGACCATCATCCTCGGCGTTGGCGGCTACCTCGCCATCCAGCGCGAGATCTCTCCGGGCGGCATCATCGCCGGCTCCATCATCATCGGTCGCGCGCTGCAACCCATGGAACTCGCGGTCGGCAACTGGAAAGGCTTCGTCGCCGCGCGCGGTGCGTTCAAGCGGCTGAAGGAGTTGTTCGAACTGGGCAGCGCGCCTCCGTCGCAGATGTCGTTGCCGAAACCGCTCGGCACGGTCAGCGTCGAAAACGTGCTTGCCGCGGCGCCCGGCCAGCGCGTGCCGATCCTCCGCGGCGTCAATTTCGTGCTCCCGGCCGGGGAAGTGCTGTGCGTCGTCGGTCCGAGCGGCGCCGGCAAGACCACTCTGGCCCGCGTGCTGACCGGGATCTGGCCGATCGCGAACGGCGCGCTCCGTTTGGACGGCTATGATCTGTCGCAATGGGACCCGCAGGAGCTGGGCCGGCATATCGGCTATCTGCCCCAGGATGTGGAATTGTTCGCCGGCACGGTGGCCCAGAATATCAGCCGGTTTCAGGATGAGGCCGATCCGGAGGAGATCATCGCCGCGTCCATGCTGGCCGGTTGCCACGAAGTGATCCAGCAAATGGCCGATGGCTACAACACGCAAATCGGCGATGGCGGTCAGGCCTTGTCCGGTGGACAACGCCAGCGCGTGGCATTGGCGCGGGCGCTTTACGGCAAGCCGAGCCTTGTCGTGCTCGACGAGCCGAACTCCAATCTGGACTCCGCCGGTGAGGACGCGCTGACGCAGGCGATCCGGGTGCTGAAAACCCAGGGCACCACGGTCGTTCTGATCACGCACAAGATCAACATCCTGGCCACCGCCGACAAGATCCTGGTCATGGCGGGCGGCGTTGTTCAAAGTTACGGTCCGCGCGACGAGATACTCAGCAGGCTCGCTGGCCCACGCGCGGTGCCCTCGCCACAGCCCGCGTCACAGCCCGCCTCGCCGCCGGCGACGGTGAATGCACCGCCGCCACAATTCGCCCATGCCTCTCCCGGAGCCGCCCGATGAGCGCCACTGTCATCGGCGTCCCGCAAGCCAGCGACTGGCGCCGACCCGCGCGATTCGGCTACCTCGTGATCTTCCTGACGTTCGGGGTCGGCGGTGCATGGGCGACGTTCGCCAAAGTCGGCGATGCCGTGATCGCACCGGCCTTCGTCGTGGTCGAGACCAATCGCAAGACCGTTGAGCATCTGGAAGGCGGCATCGTCAGCGAGGTCCTGGTGAAGGAGAACGACCTCGTCACCGAAGGCCAGGTGCTCGTGCGGCTGAGCAATGTCCAGGCCAAAGCCTCTCTGATGACGGTACAGAACCAACTGATCGCCGCCGAGGTGCAGGAGGCGCGACTGACGGCGGAACGCGACCAAAAGCCCGAGATTGAACTCCCCCAGAATATTCGCGACCGGATGACCGATCCGGTCGTCGCCCATGCCATCGGCGACCAGGAGGCGGCGTTTCAGGACCGGCGCAAATCGGTGCAGGGCCAGATCGATGTTCTCAACTCTCGCATCCAGGGACTGAAGACCGAGATCCAGGGACTCGCCATCGAACAGCAGGCGACGCAGCAGGAGGTCAAGCTGATCGACCAGGAACTGGTTGGCTACCACCAGTTGCTGGACAAGCACCTGATGCAGTTGACGCAGGTGCTGGACAAGGAACGGGAGCGGACGCGGCTGGAGGGCATTATCGGTCGTTCGATCGCCGATCAGGCCAAGGCACAGAATACGATCGGCGAAGCCAACCTCAACATCGAGGCGATCAGGCACAAGTTCCAGGAAGAGACCGCCGCCGGGATTTTGGACATTCGCCAGAAGATTTCCGATCTGACCGAGAAAATGGCGGTCACGACCGACATCATGCAGCGCATCGACGTCCGTGCGCCCGTCTCGGGGCACGTGCTGGACCTGAAGGTTTACAGCGCTGGGCAGGTCATCCGGGGCGGTGAGACACTGATGCAAATCGTGCCGGATGACGAGCGGCTTGTCGTCCACGCCCATTTCTCGCCCACCGACATCGATCGGGTGCAACGGGCATCGCACGTCGAGGTCCGGTTTCCGTCGTTCCACGCACGGACCACGCCGGTCATCCTCGGCGACATCGAGTTGGTGTCATCGGACCGGATGATCGATGACGCGACCCACCAGCCCTATTATCTCGGCGTCGTGTCGGTGACCAAATTGCAGATCCCGGAGGAATTGCGCGACCGCATCCGCGCCGGCATGCCCGCTGAGGTCATCGCGCCATTGGGCGATCGCAGCGTGCTCAGCTATCTGACGTCGCCGTTGCGCGAGGCGTGGCACAAATCGTTGCGCGAGCAATAGGCCAGACGATTTGTCGGCTTCGGGGCGATCGCATGCGGGAGACGCCGCGGTATCGACCAAACGCCCCTGTCGATTGGATGCGTTCCTTCCCCGCGGGCGAATTCGATCGCGTGAACGAGACCAGCCCCGATCGGCGCGGATTGGAGAGGCATATTGTTCCTTAAGAATAACGAACGCATCGATTTCTCCGGACTGGAACGCCGGGTCGCGTTGGAAATTGGCAGGCTGGCCCGTGCCGTGGCCGCCTCACCGGAGCGAACGTCGTCATCGCAACCGGGCGAGCCGGGCCAACCGGGACACGCGGCGCCCATGATCGCGGAGGACCAAATGCAGTCTGAATCCGGACGGCGCCGGTCGATCAGGCGCTCGCTGTCGCATTTGGCGTGGGGCATTCTGCATCTTCCGGCCGTGCTCCGGCGTGCCATCGCGGCGGTGTTCGCCGCCGAATACGCGCGCTCGGCGGTGGACAAGCTGACGCAAGGCGACGACGCCATCCAGTCGCGCATCGCCGCGGCCGAACGCGCGATCGCCGCGCTGCGCGAGAACGACGATCCGCGCGGTCTGGCCGGCGAAATCGACCGGCTGCGCCGTTCGCTTGCCGCCCGGCTCGACGAGCATGACCGCTGGCGCCACGGGTCCGACGGCGCGGCCAACCTGCTACGTGACACAATCGAGGAATTCACCGGGCAATTGGCCCGTATGTCGGAACAACTCGCGTTGGTGAAGCACGAGGTAATGTTCCAGCAGCGGCGTTTGACCCGGATCGCGCTCCCCGCCGCCGATCAGTCCGGCGCGACCGCCGCGGCGGCGCTGGCGCAGCGACACGACTCGTTCTACGCGGCATTCGAAGACGTTTTCCGCGGCAGCCGTGAAGATATCATCGAACGTCTCGCGCCCTACGTTGACCGGTTGGTGTTGGCCGGGGCCGGACAAACCGACAAGCCGATCCTCGACATCGGATGCGGCAGAGGAGAATGGCTGGAACTGCTGCGGCGGCAGGGTCTCGCGGCCTATGGCATCGATATCAATACGATCATGGTGGAGCGTGGTCTGGCGCTTGGCCTCGATGCGCGGCAGGCCGACCTGCTGACGCACCTGCGGTCCCAGGACGATGCCAGCCATAGCGCCGTCACCGCCTTCCACGTCGCCGAGCATTTGCCGTTCGAAACCCTGATCGACGTCCTCGATGAAGCGCTACGGATTTTGCTCCCTGGCGGGATGCTGATCCTCGAGACCCCCAACCCCGAAACGATGCGCGTGGGCGCGACGACGTTCTACAACGATCCGACCCACCGCAACCCGTTGATGCCGGAGGTCCTGCGCTTCGTTGTCGAGCATCGTGGTTTCAGCGACGTTGAAGTGTTGAAACTGCATCCGTTCGTGCAGGGCCTGCTGCGGAGCAATTCCGAGGACGCGCGCTTGCTGAACAGGGTCCTGTTTGGCCCACAGGATTTTGCGATTATCGCGCGGCGCGTGTAATCTTCGGATGATCGCGTAACAACGTCAGAGGGAAACCTGGATTGCAACCTCGGGCCATTCATCAGTTCCACGCGGGCTCGGCGTACGGCGATGGTATCACCAACGGTATGTTCTTCATCCAGAAGATCCTGCGGCAGTCGGGATATCGCTCTGAAATCCATTGCATTCACGTCGATCCGTTGCTGTCCGACCGCATTCGGCCCTACGCCGCTTATGAGGATCATCCCGACGATTTGCTGCTCGCGCATTATTCGTTGGGAACCGACGACGATGCCTGGATAGAGAGCCGCCGCGCGGCAAAAGTCCTGATTTACCATAACATCACGCCGGCGCACTTCTTCCCGGATGGCAGCCGGTTGAAAGAGCTGTCCCAATCCGGCCGGCGGCAGCTTGGCTTGTGGGCGACATCCAACGTCTTCGCCGGGGCGATCGCGGATTCGGCCTTCAATGGGGACGAATTGCTGGCCCTCGGATTTCCGTCGGTGATCGATATCGGTCTCCTCGTGGACCTGGAACGTATCCGAACGGATGCCTGGAACAGTGGCATCGGGCAGGAGATCGCGGGCGCGCGCAATTTGCTGTTCGTCGGCCGGGTCTGCGAGCATAAGAACCAGTTGGACCTGGTCCGCATGATCACGCATCTGGGCCGGATTTCAGACGTGCCCGTGCGGCTTTTGCTGGCTGGATCGACCGCGTCGGACGAGTACGAAGCCGAGATCCGCCGCCTGATGGAGGCGCTTCCCGACCCCGATCAGGCGCGGATGTTGGGCCGGCGCGACAACCAGGACATTTACGCGCTGTACCGGAGCGCCGATCTTTATGTTTCTTATTCGCAACATGAAGGCTTTGGCATGCCTTTGGTCGAGGCCATGGCGTTCGACCTGCCGGTGCTGGCGCATTCGGCCGGAAGCATCGCCGCGACGCTCGGTACGGGTGGTCTTGTTCTCGATGATGCCACACCGGAACGCATGGCCGCCGCCGCCAAACTGATCCTGCACGAACCTCGTTTGCGGCGTGAGATCATCGAAGGTCAGCGCGCGTCGGTCGTACGCTATGAACGGCCGATGCTGGTCGGTGCGTTTGAGCGGTATTTGCGTCAGCAGGGCTTCGAGGTGACGTTCGACCGCGGCGAACGTTCGGTGCCGACCACTTCCCGCTCCTGGTCCGTCGAAGGGCCGTTCGACAGCTCTTACAGCCTCGCCATCGTCAATCGAGAACTCGCGAAAGCGCTGAACCGTTGCCCGTTCCACCATCGCGTTGATATCGCGCGACGGGCCAGGCCCGTTCGAGCCCAGTACCGCGTTCCTGCGGGCCAACGCCGATATCGCGACCATGGTGGAACGCGGCCAGTCCGGTGCGACGTTCGATGTCAGTTTGCGCAATCAGTACCCGCCGCATGTCGCGGACATGCGTGGCACGGTACGCGTGCTCGCCAATTACGCATGGGAGGAAAGTGGCTTTCCGGCCGACTGGGTGCGCGAATTCAACACGTCGCTCGATCTGATCACGGTGACAAGCCGATACGTCGCGAAAGTACTGCGCGACAATGGGGTGCATGTGCCGATCGCGGTTGTCGGCAACGGCATCGACCAGATTTTGGCCGATCAGGCCCCTCCAGACGTCGCCGCGAGCGGCCACGACCCATTCACCTTTCTGCATATCTCATCGGGATTTCCCCGCAAGGGCCTGGACGTGCTGCTGAAGGCGTGGAGCACGGCGTTTACCCACGGCGATCGGGTGCGACTTATCATCAAAACGTTCCGCAATATTCACAACCGCATCGAGGACGACCTGCGGCGCTTTCAGGTCGATTACCCGGATGCCGCGCCGGTCGCCGTGATCGATGAGGACCTCGATACGGAGAGACTACGCGCGCTGTACGCGGAGGCTGACGCGCTGGTGTTTCCCTCGCGCGGTGAGGGCTTTGGTCTGCCGCTCGCCGAGGCGATGGCGCTCGGCAAGCCGGTCATCGCCACCGCGTATGGCGGTCAAAGCGATTTCTGCGAGGCGGCGACAAGTTGGCTTTGCGACTACAGTTTCGCCTACGCGGCGACGCATCTTGGCGTGTTCGATTCCGTCTGGCTCGAACCCGACGTGGAATTGCTGGCCCGGATCATGCGGGATGTGCGCGCGGCGACGCCCGCCGAACGTGCCGGGAAAGCCGCGGCCGGCCAGGCGCGCATTCTCGCGGATTACACCTGGGATCGTGTCGCGGAACGCACGCGGACCGCGATCGCGCTGGTCCGCCAACCCTTGCGTTCCGGGGATCTTCGCCTGCCGACGATCGGTGTCATTTCCACCTGGAACAGCCGGTGCGGGATTGCCGATTATACGCGGTCGTTGGTCAGCGGCATCGAACCCGAGCGACTGCGCGTGTTCGCCAACAAAGGCGTCGAGGTCCTTGGGCCGGACGAGAGTTTCGTCCGCCGTTGCTGGGCTCAGGGCTGGGACGACAAATTGGAGGACCTGTATCAGGAGATCCGCGCCGCCAGTATCGACGCGGCCGTGTTTCAGTTCAACTTTGGGTTTTTTCGGTTGTCCTCTCTGGCGTGGTTATGTGAGCGGCTGCGCGGTCTTGGCATTCCGGTTTTCATCACGTTTCATTCCACGATGGATGTCGTCAAGCCGGACATCACCATTCGTCTCAGCGAAATCACCGAGACGCTCGCTCACGCGTGCCGGCTGCTCGTGCATTCCGTGCATGATCTCAACCGCCTGAAAGCGATCGGTCTGGTCGAGAATGTCACGTTGTTTCCCATGGGATTGCCGGTGCCGTTTACCGGCGATCGCGAAGCGAAGCGGCGTTCGCTCGGCCTGGAGAACAAGACGATCATCGCCAGCTTCGGCTACCTCTTGCCGCACAAGGGATTGCGTGAGCTGATCGAGGCCGTGGCGCTGCTGCGGAAGAATGTTCCGAACGCGCATCTTTTGATGCTGAACGCGCTCTATCCCGTTCCGGAGTCCGCGGAGGAAGCAAACGCCTCGCGGGCCGCGATTCAGGCGCTGCGCCTCGAGGATAGCGTCAGTCTGGTAACCGACTTCCTGGACGAACCGGAATTGCTGGCGCGTCTGGCGTGCGCCGACGTCATTGTCTACCCGTATCAACAAACCCAGGAATTGGCGAGTGCCGCGGTGAAACTTGGCCTGAGTTCGCTGGCGCCGATCGCCGTGACGCCGCTGCCGATCTTCGCCGATATCGCGACCGTCACGCATCGGTTGCCGGGCGTGACACCCGCCGCGATCGCGACGGGTTTGTCGGAGTTCTTCGCTCGCCCGGATCGGGCCGAGCATCGGGCTGAGTTGCGTCATAAGCAGGAAGCCTGGGTTGCCGCTCATGCGTGGCCCCATCTGTCCGCGCGGCTTGATGGGCTGATCCGAGGCGAACTGACGACGAAATTCGATCTGCCCTCGGCGGATCCATTCCCGGTCCCCGAAGTCCTGTCGGCCGCCGCGAAATAGCGAAGCGCGAGGCGACGGGTCAGCCGAATCGCTGGCTGAACGTCTCGAGCATGGACATCCACTGTTGCTGCGGCGACGGCTGCGGTTCCTGGTCTGCCTGGAATGACATGCCGCTCAGCAGCTCCAGCGCGTCGTCGATCAGCTTGATCCGGGTGTCGAACGTCTCGAGTTGGGTCTGGCAGACCGCGATGCGACGTTCGACGACCGTCTCCATCAGGTTGTCGCCCGATGCCGTCGCGAACCGGCCCAAAAGCTCCCGCGACCGTTCGGCGGCTTTTTCGAACTCCAGCCGTTGATCGATCCATTCCTGACGCCGCTCGCGCAACGCGTCGCCGATCAGCGAGACCATGTCGAGACACTTCTGGAACCTTCGCTTGCTGGCTGAGCCTGAGCATCGCGACGTCGAGCCCCATCGACAACGTCTCCGCCAGTTGCGCGCGACGCGTATCGACGGTCAGTTCACCCAGTTCTCCGGTTTCATCGTAGCGCCTGCGGCGGGCCGGGTCGGTCAGCACATCATGGGCGGTCTTGATCAGTTCGAAGGCTTCCGGAGACCCGCCGGCGTCCGGATGGGCGCGGCGCGCCTGCTTCCAATACGCGCGCCGAATGGCCGCCCGGTCGGCGTCACGAGGCACGCCCAGAGCGGCATAAAGGTCGGTCATGGCCGTACCGCGAGCGAACCGCCGGTCACCGGCATCTCGCGCCCATGGTTACTTTGAAAGGTCTCGCCATGCGAATATCCGTCACGTGCTCCCACGGGAGTGCCGTCCAATTGTTAGCAGGTTGATGAAACAGCCGACAAGCGAGGGCAGGCGCCAGGCGAGGGCGGGCGCCAGGCGATGGACGGGGATGCGCCGCGCGACCGGGTCGATCCAAGACCGGCGGCGCTTCAGGTTGAGCGACGCGAGCAGCGTTCGATCCCTGACGCGAGCAGCGTTCGACCCGTCGTGCTACCCGTGAGGCCGCTGCCATGCTACGCATGCGACACCAACGTTGACATCTTGTGTGACGCGCGGCTGACCGCGTTTCGCATTCGGAGGTTTTTCGGACCTGGTTCACCCCGTCCCTTCCAATCAGCAGGTCATGACCTATCGCAACGTGCAGGCGCTCCGGGCCATCGCCGCGTTGTTGGTGGTGATCGGGCACGCGTCGGGGTTTCATCTGTTCGTGACCGGGACAATCAATCTGCAGCTTATCACCTACAGCGGCGTCGATATTTTCTTCGTGATCTCGGGATTTATTATTTCAACGGTCGCCGGCAGACCGGATACCAACGCATGGCATTTTCTGGCGAAGCGGGCAGGCCGGATCTTTCCGATCTATTGGCTGGTACTCGGGGTATCGGCGATCGCCAGCGTGTGGGTCGCGGTTGGCGCGCCGTGGATTTGGCCGATGCCCGCGTTGCCGGCCACCGATTATATATTTCTGCTCACGCTCGCCAACCGCTTCGTTCCTCAGGCATGGAGCATGGCCTACGAGATCTATTTCTACGCCTGGATCACGGTCGTCCTGCTGTTGCCCGCGCGGTGGTTCTGGCCGCTGCTCGCCGGTCTCATGCTGTGCCAGACCGGCGTTGTCGCGGCGGTCACGCTGCGGGGCGGCAATGCCGACCTGAATGTCATTACCAGCGGCATGGTGATCCAGTTTGGGTTTGGCTGCGCGGTCGCATGGTTGAGCGGCCGAGGGTTTCACCGCTTCGCCATCGTGGCGCTGCTACTTGGTCTACTGGGCTTCGCGGCCGGCGCCACGTGGACGAGTTCAAAATGGGATTTTCTCGGGCCTGCCTCGGACCATGACCTTCGGCGTTGGCGGTGCCGCGTTGCTTTACGGGCTCGTGTCGCTCGAGCTGCGTGGCCGCTTCACGTTTCCGCGGATCATGCTGCATCTGGGCGATGCGTCTGTACCTGATTTACCTGTGGCATCTGCTGATCCTGACCGTCTTTGTCCGTCTGCTGCCGGTGGAGACATTCATGACCATACCGTCGAGGAACGTTTACGGGATGGTCTGCCTTCTCACCGTGGTCGGCGTCAGCATCGCGTCCTATCGCTTCCTGGAGGCACCCACGATCCGCCTGGTCAACCGCTCGTTGCGGGGCAGCCGGCGCGTCCCCCGGCAAGGCGTCGTCGAGGCCACGGGCGCACCCTGAGTCGGCGCCGCTTCCCGGGAGCGCGGTTCGCCGCGTGGCGCCCGGTCCGTGTATGCCTCGGTGGTCCGCGCCTCGCTCGTATACGCCTCGCGAGTCTACGCTTCCCTGGCCAACCGCGTCGTCTCCCGCTAAACGCGTCGCATGCTCACGTTCCAGCCCAGCGCGTTGCGCGCTGTCACGCACCTGATCGCTCGCCGGATGGGCAGCGATGAGGCCGAAGCCACCGAAGTCGCCGACCATTTGGTGCGCGCCAACCTCGCCGGTCATGATTCGCACGGCGTCGGCATGCTGCCGACCTATGTGCGTCTGCTGAACGACAACCTGCTGGTCCCCAACCAGACCGCGGAGACGGTGCTCGACGCCGGTGCGTTGCTGGTGATCGACGCCCGCCGAGGGTATGGCCAGCGCATGACCGCGGACGCCGTGCGTCGCGCGATCGGCAAAGCGAAAGAGCATGGCGCCTGCGTGCTGGCGTTTCGCAACTCGGCCCATGTCGGGCGGATCGGCACCTACGCCGAACTCGCCACGAGCCATGGCTGCGCCTTCATCGCTTTCGTGAATGTCGCCGACCATCGCGACGTCGCGGCCACCCACGGTGCCATGGAGCCGCGCCTGGGCACCAACCCATTCTGCGCCGCCGTCCCCGGTCCGAACGGCGAGCCGATGCTGCTCGACATGGCGACCACCAAGATCGCCGCCGGCAAGGCGCGGGTCGCCTACAACAAGGGCGTGCTCGTGCCCGATGATTGCCTGATCGATGAGAATGGCGCGCCGACGAACGATCCCGCCGGCTACATCCGCGACCACATCGGCGCGTTGAAGACCTTTGGCCTGCACAAAGGATCCGGCCTCGCGGTCATGTGCGAGATCATGGCCACCGCGGTCGCCGGCGGCCAGGGCGCGCACGATCCGGCCAAGGGCGGCGTGCTGAACTCGATGCTGGCCGTCGTCATCGATCTGGCGAAGATCGGCGATCCGGCGGCGGTCGTCGCCTCGGTCGGAGCGACCCGCGCGCACGTGAAGTCGGCCCGTCCCGTGCCGGGCGTGTCCGAGGTGCTGACCCCCGGCGAACCGGAGCGTCTGTCCGCCATGCGCCGTAACGCGGCCGGGATCGAGGTCGATGAAACCTCCTGGTCCGATATCCGCGCGGCGGCGTTGTCCCTGGGGATCACCGAAGCCGAGTTCGAGCGAGCCTCCCACGCCAACGCGTGATTGGAACCGGCTTGGCGCCCGGCATCGGACGCCTTAGTTTGTCCGTTCGCCGGATGGGTGGCCGAGTGGTTGAAGGCAGCGGTCTTGAAAACCGCCGTGCGTGCAAGCGTACCGTGGGTTCGAATCCCACCCCATCCGCCAGAGACATGAAATTTCTGCGGCGTACTGGGGGAATTTTTCGCAATCCCCTGATCCGTCCCCTTTAAATCTTCTGGATAATGGCGAACCAGTGCGGCCATGTTCTTCTTCGGCGTTGAGGTGTTCGCACAAGTTATTCCGCGGGAACGGCCAGCGACGCCGGACCGTAGCGCCAGCGCGCGCGGGCGAAGCGGATCAAAGGGGCCTCGATGTAGCGCCAGGACGCCCAGGCGAGAGCCAGGGTCAACGGCAGCGCCAAGGCCGGAGAGCCGGTCAGCAGCAGCGCCGGGATGTGGGACAGGTAGATCGAATAGGCGCCGATCCCGAGCCACGCGAGCGGCCGGAGGACGGACAATGGCGCGGGCCGCGATTGGACGACAACCAGCAGTCCACCCGCGAACAGAAACGCGATGACCGAATACATCAGTTCGCCGTTGCCCGTGAGCGAGTGCAGCGCCAGATCGAGGCACGGGGCGGCGCAGGCGAGAGTGGTCCAGATCAGCGCCGACCGAGCGTGACCTCGCATGAAGCACGCGACCAGTGCGCCGCCCATCAGTGAGTCCAGACGACACGGCAGCAGCAGCCGCGCCGCGAACGGATGGGATTGTGCCAACCCGTACCGCCAGAGCGGGGCCGCGATGACGCAGGCCCACAGCACACGGATCAGCCAGCGCGTTGACAGGGACGCGACCATGGTGGGCAACAGCAGATAGAATTGCTCCTCGAACGCGAGTGACCATGTAACGGTGTGCGGCTCGCGGATCGGGAAGACGCCATGCGCGATCCACCCGAAATTCTGCGCGAACGGCAGGAACCACCAGACCGGCATGACGGGCGACGCTGGCATCACGGAAAGGAAAAGCCAGTAGAGCGGCAGAATGCGGAAGAACCGGCGCCAATAGAAGGTGGCGAAATAGTCCTCGGCTCCTTTGTTGTCCAAGAGGATGCCGCCTATCAGAAACCCCGACAACACGAAGAACAGATCCACGCCGACCGACCCGCCTGGCACGAGCGCAGGCCAATAGTGATATCCGACCACCAGAGCGATCGCGATCCCACGCACGGCGTCCAGGGCTTCGGAGCGATCGCGCATGGGAATCACTGTAGAGCCGGTCAGCGCGTAAGTGAAATCATTTGAGTCAAGACCAGGCTGTGCATATATCGCACCTTTTAAGCGGCCTTGGCAGGGTAACTGGTCAGCCCTCGGCAGCACCCTGGACAGCCGTGAGCGACCGCCGGCACTTCCGCGGTAATTCGCGCCATGCACATTTGCCGCGGCACGCAAATTTCGCCGATGGGTACGCTCAATTCACCGTGCGGGCCGGTAGAGTTTCGAACGCGCGCGAACCGGGTCCAACAGCGACCAATCGCCCTGTTCGACCTCGAACCCTTGGGGGAACGGTGGTCTCGGTTCCATGCCGAAGGCGCGCATGACGCGATCGTCCCGGTGATAACATTGTGCGATCACGCGATGCAGCACCTCGAGCCGCGCCCCGCCTTCGGCGCGCAGTTGGGCCACCGACGCCTCCCGCGCATTCGCATCGGTGGCGAAGCGGCCGCCGGACAGAGCCTCGAGCCAGCGCAGAACGTCGAGGATCTGGGCGCCGTCGCGGCCCAGACTGCCGGCGATGTCGGCGAAAATCGCGTCGTCGTCGGCGCCCGGCAGGCTGGCCGTCGCGGGGATCATCATACCGGCGATCAGGCGCAGCGACGCACGCTCGGCTTCGGTCAGAGGGGCGGAGTTCTCGGTCATGACATGCCTCAATCGAACAACGTGGCGAGCCGTTGCTTCATGTTGTCCGCGACATACAGCGCCAGCGACTGGATGGTGCGCGTTGGGTTCACGCCGGCGGAGGTCACGAACAGGCTGCCGTCCACGACGAACAGGTTCTTCACGTCGTGTGCGCGTCCCCACTCGTTCACGACGGATCGTTCCGGGTCCGTGCCCATCCGCGCGGTGCCCATCAGGTGCCAGCCGCCATCGCCCAGCGGCGCCTCGTGGCCAACGTCGTGGGCGCCCGCCGCGCGGAGGATGTCGGTCGCCCGCGCCACGGCGAAGTCCAGCATCTTCCGGCTGTTGTCGCTGAGGGTATACTCGATCTTCGGCGCCGGGATGCCGTCCGGGTCCTTCAACTCGGGGTCGAGCACAACGCGATTGTGCGCTTCCGGCAGATCCTCGCAGATCGCGACCATGCCGGTGCGATGTTCAAACAATTTCCGATAGGCGTCGTGATATCCCGCGCCCCAGGGGATACGGCCCGTGTTCAGTCCCTGGATCGCCGCCTGTACCGGCCCCTGCCCGCGCGAGAATTCATACGTGAATCCGCGCACGAAGCCGCGCGAGAGGTCAGTCTCATAGAACTCCTGGCCCCAGATGCAATTGCCCGGTCCGCGATAGCCGTCCATGAACTCTTCGAAATAACCATAGACCCGCGCGTAGGGATGGAACATCAGGTTGCGGCCGACCTGGTCGCTGGAATTGGCGATTCCGTTTGGGAAGCGGCCCGATCGCGAATTGAGCATGATGCGGGGCGTGCCGACGCCATTACTGGCCAGGATCACCACCTCGGCCGGCTGGAATTGTTCCTTTCCCTCGGCATCGTAATAAACCACGCCCGACGCGAGATCGTTGGCGCCCATGGTGATTTCCCGCACCCGGCAGCGGGTGCGCAGCTCGACGCCCGCCCGGATCGCGTGCGGCCAATAGGTGATGTCGGAACTCGCTTTCGCGCCCTGCGCGCAGCCGCTGTTGCAGTGGCCAAGATTGATGCATTTTCCGCGCCCATCGTAATCCACCGAGGCGATGGCGCTGTCCGACGGCCACCAGTGCCAGCCCAGTTTGTTGAGGCCGCGGCCGAGCGCCGAGGCGGATTTGCCGAGCGGCAACGGCGGCATCATCGGCTCATGGTCCGGGTAGGCCGGATCGCCGGCGAGACCCGACACCCCGGTCATGCGATCATTCTCGGCGTAGTACGGCGCCAACGTCTCGTAGTCGATCGGCCAGTCGTCGGCGACGCCATCCAGGGTCTTCACGCGGAAATCCGACGGATGGAATCGCGGATAATGGCCGGCGTAGAGAATCGTTCCGCCACCAACACCATTGAAATTGGCCACCCGGATCGGCGAGGCCGCGTCGTTGATCGGATAATCCTGCACGCGGCCGCGTCGGTTCGGGTTGTAATTGAACTCCTGCAACTGGCGCGCCTCCCAGTCGCGTCCGTTGCTGGGGTAATCCGTGGGCTTCGTCCAGTCACCCTGCTCCAGACACAGGATCCGCATTTTCGTTTCGGCGAGGCTCCAGGCCACCGCGCCGCCGGAGGCACCGGCGCCAATGATCAGAACGTCAACCGGGTCAGCCATGGGTCCGTATCCTCACGCCCGAATGGAACGATCCCGCCTCGGGATCGCGTGTCTCGTCTCCGGGCGACCAGACGAGGCGCGGTATCGCGGCCAGGATTGACGGCCGGATGGACCGGGTCAATGGCCGCCGATCGACGATCGTGACGCCCTATGTTACGCATCCGGTTTGATAGGGCGCGATGCCTCGCGACCGCCGTCCCCTACGGCGCCGGCCGCCAGAACGGCGCGCGCGCGCGCACGGGATCCAGCAGCGACCAGTCGCCCTGCTCGATTTCGTGTCCTTTTGGAAACGGTGGCCGCGGCTCCAGGCCCAACGACAGCATCACCCGATCGTCGCGGTAGTAACAAAGCAGCACGATCCGCGTGAGCACGGCGACACCGGAGTCACGCTCGGCGCGCAACGCCGCCGCCACGTCCGCGCGGCGCACGGCGTCGAGCGCGGCGAGCGATCCGCCCGCCAGCGTCCGCAATCGCGTCAGCGCGGCGCGTACCTGGCTCGCGTCCCGTCCGATACTGCCGAGGATATCGGCGAAGATCGTCGCGTCATCCGCGCCGGGAATGTCGTATTTCGTGCTCGGCGGAACGATCATACCCGCGAGGCAACGAAAATCCGCCGTCTCGACGCCGTTCAATGTCTGCTGGTTCATCGCGGTCTCAATCATCGAACAGGGTTGCCAGGCGTTGCTTGATGCTATCGGCGATGTATAGCGCGATCGCCTGGATGGTGGAGGTCGGGTTCACCCCACCCGAGGTGACGAACACGCTGCCATCGACGATGAACAGGTTCCTCACGTCATGGCAACGACCCCAGGCGTTCACCACCGAGCGCGCCGGATCGCTGCCCATTCGGGCCGTCCCCAGCAGATGCCACCCGCCATACCTTACCGGGTTGATGGCATGGATGTTCCGCGCCCCGGCGGCGGTGAGAATTTCCCGCCCGCGATCGATCGCGAAATCCAGCATCCGCCTCGTATTCTCCCCGACACGATACGCGATCCTGGGCGCCGGGATGCCGTGATCATCCTTTAACATTGGATCGAGCGTCACCCGGTTGTGCTCCTCCGGCAGGTCCTCGGTGCAGATGCCGACCTGCATGCGATGACCGACGAGGCCGCGGAACACGTCGTGGTGTTCCTCGCCCCAGGGCAGCATGCCGTTGGCCTCGGCCTGCACCGCCTCGGTGCCGACGCCGATGGTGCGCACGAACTGGAAGTTGAAGCCGCGCACGAAGCCGCGGGACAGGTCGGTCTCGTAGAACTCCTGACTCCACAGACACAGCGGCGAGCCGCGATGACCATCCATCGGCTCATCGACGTAGCCGACAACCTGAGCCCAGGGATGGAACATGAGATTTTTTCCGACGAGGCCGGAGGAGTTGGCGAGGCCGTTCGGAAAGCGGTCCGATGTCGAATTGAGTAACAGACGCGCTGTGCCGACACCGTTGCAGGCGAGCACGACCACCTCGGCGGGCTGAAACTGCTCGTTGCCGTCGGCGTCGTAATAGATCGCACCGGTGGCCATGCCGTCGGGACCGGTCACGATTTCCCGCACCCGGCAGTTGGTGCGCAGTTCGACCCCGGCGCGGATCGCATGTGGCCAATAGGTGATGTCGGTGCTGGCCTTGGCCCCTTGCGCGCAGGCCGGCGTGCAATGACCGAGATGGATGCACGGCGCGCGCCCGTCGTATTCGGTGGTGGCGACCGCGCTGTCGGATGGCCACCAGTGCCAGCCAAGCCGGTTCATCGTCTGGCCGATCTTGGCGCCGGTCTTGCCCAGAGGCAGCGGCGGCATGGGCGGCCGGTGCGCCGGGTAGGCGGGATCGCCGGCGAGACCGGATACCCCGGTCATGCGATCGTTCTCCGCGAAGAACGGCTCCAGCGTCGCATAGTCGATCGGCCAGTCGTCGGCGACGCCATCGAGCGTGCGAACCTTGAAATCCGACGGATGCATCCGCGGATAATGCGCCGTGTACATCACGGTCGAACCGCCAACCGCGTTGAAGTTCACCACCTTGATCGGCGAGTTGTCGTCGTTGATCGGATAATCGCTCGGCCGTTTGCGAATGTTCGGACTGGTGGCGTAGTCGCTGAACAGGCGCGCCTCGTAGTCGCGTCCGTTCGACGGGTAATCGGACTGCTTCATCCAGTCGCCTTGTTCCAGGCACAGGATGCGCATCTTCGTCTCCGCGAGGCTCCAGGCCACCGCGGCGCCGGATGCGCCGGAGCCGATGATCAGAACATCGACCTTGTCGTTCATGCTCACACCTCAGCTTTTGGCGAGCGGAAAGTTCGCCGGCCGCGCGGCCGGCGTGACAATCCGGCAGCGGTTCAGAACGCCTTGTTCGTTTCGGGCCGGTATTTGTTCGTCGGCGAGAAGCCCGAGCGCTCGGCCTGACGCGGTTCGCGGACCCAGACCTCGCGGTTGGGATGCAACCCGCCACCGCGCGTCGCCGGCACCGCGGTGTGGCGCGCGCGGTGCAGCAGACGCGTATCGGCGACGCCGCAGTTCGGATGCGTGCCGCCGTTGTCGGCCACCTGCTTCGCCCATGCCGCCTTGCGTCGCGCCAGCGTGGCGGGGTCACTCAGCGCCGTGCAGTTCAGTTCGTTCGTATTCAGATCGACCACGATCTCGTCACCGGCCTCGATGAACGCGATCGGTCCGCCGAGCGCGGCTTCCGGTCCCACATGGCCGATCACCAGCCCCACCGAGCCGCCCGAGAAGCGCGCGTCGGTCATCAGCCCCACGACGATGCCCCGCTCCCGGCAGAGCGTGGTGATGCGCGAGGTCGGGTCCAGCATCTCGGGCATGCCGGGCGCGCCACTCGGCCCCTCATAGCGCACGATGATCATGTCGTTGTTCTGGAAGCTGTCCGGCGTTCGATCGAGCGCGTCAAGCAAAGCCTGCTCACCCTCGAACACGCGCGCGGCGCCGCGGAAGATGTTGTTCTCGAGGCCTCCCTCGACCCCGGCGAGCTTCAGGATCGCCGAGAAATCGGGCGAGAGGTTGCCGCCCAGTACGCGCAGGCCGCCGGTCGGCTTGTAGGGTTTATCGACGGTGTAAACCACCTTCCCGTCCGGCCTGCCGGCGCCCAGTCGGGCGATCTGGGCACGCAACGTTTCGCCGGTGCAGGTCATGACGTCGCCGTTGAGCAGCCCGGCGTCCAGCAGCTCCCGCGCGATCACCGGCACGCCGCCGACCTTGTCGATATCCACCATCGAATACTTGCCGTACGGCCGCGCATCGGTGAGCACCGGCACGACGTATCGCGAAAGGTGATTGAACTCCTCCGGCGTCATGACGTCGCGCCAGAAATCCGCGTAACCGGCGGCGCGCGCGATCTCCGGCGCGTGCAGCGTCACGTTGGTCGAGCCGCCGATCGCCATCGCCACGATCACCGCGTTGCGCAACGAATCGCGCACCACGATGTCGCGCGGTTTCAGTCCGCGCTCGATCATGTGGGCGAGGTGGTCGACCAGTTCACCCGGGAACTCGTTGACCCGGCGTGGGTCGTCCGAGGCCGGCGCCACCATGTGCAGCGGCTGCATGCCGACGACGCCAATGAACGTCTGCATCGTGTTATACGTGAACATGCCCCCGCAACTGCCGATCCCTGGGCAGGCGTGGCAGGCGATGCGGTGGCGTAGCTCCGGGTCCGGACTTCCGGCGACCTGATAGGCGCTGACGATGTCCAGCGCCTCGCCGGTGGCCGGGTCCACGCCCGGATGGATCGGACCGTCCGACATGATGATCGCGGGCTGGTTGTGCTCCAGCAGCGCGGCGAGGGTGCCGACCGGCGGCTTGTCGCAGGCGACGACGGCGATCGTGCCGGCCAGGCCGGTGCCTTCCAGATGCTCGCACAGTGCGTCGTGGGTGACTTCGCGGCCGATCAGCGAGTAACGCATCTCGCGGGTGCCGTTGCGGATGCCGTCCGAAATGCCGATCGTGTATTCCGGCTGGACGAGGCGGAGCTGGAGCTGGTTCGGACCCTTGCCGACGCGGGCGCGCAGGCGCGCATGGATCGCGTCCACTTTCGCCATGACCCCGAGATAGCATTGGCTGTCGCCCTTGGTGCCGACGACGCCGACCGATGGCTCGTGGATCAGGTCTGGGTCGGTGCCGATCACCTGCGCGAGCCCGATGCTCTGCGCGGAGCGACCGGGATGGCGGTCGATGAGGACGATCTTGTCGTTGGTCACGGGTGTTTCCTTCAGATGGCGCGCGAACTTCGGCCGGTGGCGGGCCGGGTCCCGCCTGCGTATCGGCGGAGGAAGTTGCTCGCTTTCGTGGACTGTTCGAGGGCCTGGGTTTGGAGTGTCGTCGCGGCGTGCGGTGTACCAGTTCTCGACGGGGCTGACGAGGGACGTCCGCGCCCTGGGTTCCGATCCGCGCCGGACATGGCCACTGGCACCGCCTCGCGCTCAGACCCCGCGGCGAAGCAACCGCCGCGGGTCCCCCGGGCGATGGCGCCGGTCGGGCCAGACCTTGAAAGTCGGGCAACCGCCACAATGGCGATGGGAGCGGAACCCGTGGACCGGCTACGTCCGCATTCCGGCCCCGAGGGATGCGGCTCCCGCGCCGCGGCCACGCGCGGATGGCGTGCGGCGCGGGTGTCTGACGTCACCCATCATGGCCAATACAAGGGGCCACGACTTCGGACCATCTCAGCGCACCGGAACCCAAACCCGACCGAAAGCAACGGGCGGCGGTACGAAAACGACCGGCGGTGAAACGGCGACGACAGGCGGGGCGATACCGAGCGCGACGCGTGGCCCCCAGCAGCAGCCGCGCCAGCCATAATGCCAGCCGGGGTGCCAACCCCAGCCGGGACGAGACCACCACGCCGCCGCCGGCGTCGGCTTCAACATGGTCACTGAGAAAGCGGCGATCACGGCCGCGCAAATCGCGACCCGCACGCGGGAAGAGTTGTTCCGCATTGTTGTTGCTCCGAAAGGGTTCCGTAACGCACCGAACGCACATCGCGATTCGGCCCGACAAAGACTGGATGATAATCGCGCGCGCCGCCTCAACGGCCGCAGCGATACGGGTGGTAGAAGCACCATCCTCCTGGGCCCGGACCGACCGGCGCGACGACGCAGCCACTCAGCGCCAGAGCGAAAACGACCAGCAACGCTGTCTTGATCGAGCGATTTCATCTTCACTCTCCTGTTCGTGGTCATTTCACATCAACATCCCGTGCTTTGGTCACCAAAGCCGGGCATCGCCCGTGTCGAGGGCAATTCGAGCGCGGCCACCGTCACGCCGGTTCGCCGCAAACTGACCGTGCCTCCAGCGGAGGCCGCCAGGTCGCCTGCTATCGTCAGCCCATCGCCGGCAACCGGGCTGCCCCGTGAAGCCCCAGCCGTCATCGGTCACGACGAGCGTCGTCCGGCCATCCATTTCGGTCGCCAGATGAACCGAGATCCTGCCAACGACGCGCGTACGCATGCCGTGCTTCACGGCGTTGCCGACGAATTCATGGGCGACCCGCAACACCAACTGCCGCAACGGTTCCGGACACTCGCCGGCGACCGTCACCTCCGCCCGGATCATCTGCGTGCCGTCAGCGAGCATGCGGATCGTGCTTTCGCTCAGCGCCTGAAGCCGTTGTGACATCGAACCCGGGGAGCGGGTCAGGCCGAACAGCGCGTCTGACGATTTCGGCCAAAGCCAGGATGCCGCGTTGCAAATCGGCCAGCAGCGACCGGCTGCAAACCGTTGCCCTCAGCGTCTGCGCATCCGCGATCCGCAGCAAAATTCGCTGAAGCGTATTTTTGACCTGGTGGCGCAGTTGGCGAAACGCGAACTCGCTCTTCGGCGTCGCCGCGCGCCGCGCATCCCGGCACAACCCAGGCTTCGTGACCGGTCATCGCTGCTTTCACATCGGGCACTGTTCAGGTCCTCCGTGGGGTCAGGAACGATCCTGGGATAAATATAAGTGGGAATTTTTCCCACGTCAACCAATATGTGGGCAAATGTCCCACATTCTTTTATGCTGACCGTCGAACGCACCCGCTGATCCGAGCAAATGGCCCAAACACCGTCTTTCACGCTCCAGCCCGACATGCTGCTCCGGCCCGTGCGGCGCTTGCTGCGCCCGCTGGTCCGGCTGTTGATTCAGCGCGGTGTCACATTTCCGGCGGTGGCGGACGTGCTGCGAAGCCTCTATGTCGAGGTGGCGGCTCATGAGCTGTTGACGGAGCCGCGTGCCCGGACCGATAGCCGGATCAGCTTGCTCACCGGGGTGCATCGCAAGGAAATCCGCCGTTGGCGTTCGGAAACCCACGAACCGGATGCCGTGCCGCCGGTGATCACGCTGACCAGCCAGATCATCGCCCGCTGGCTGCGTGATGCGGAGTACGTCGACGCCGAAGGGCAGCCCCGGCCGTTGCCGCGTCTGCCGCGCCCCGAGGGCGGTCCGTCGTTCGAAAGTCTGGTGCAGTCCGTGACGTCAGACGTGCGGCCACGCGCGGTCCTGGACGACTGGCTGAACCACGACATCGTCACGGTGGACGCCGCCGACCATGTCGTCCTCGACACCGCGGCGTTCGTGCCCAGGCCCGGCAGCGCGGAGCAGTTGTTTTATTTCGGCCGGAATCTGCATGACCACCTGTCCGCCGCCACCGCGAATGTGATTGGCCCAGGGACCGGCCCCGTTCGTCGAGCGCGCTGCTCATTATGACAATCTGAGCCCAGCGACCGTGGCCCGATTGGAAGCCATGGGCCGGGAAGCCGCGCAGCGGCTGCTGGCCGAGTTCAACCGCCAGGCGCTCGATTTGCTGGATGCCAACGATCGCGAACTGGAAAACGCGCCGGAGACACCGCGGCGTCGTCTCAATCTTGGGCTCTATCTGTTCGTGGAGAACGAGTCCGGGGGTGCAGCGGCCATGAACGCGACGCGCCGATGGGTATGGCTGTGGCTCGCGTTGGCGGGCATGTGCCTGCCCCAGGTCGCCGCGCCGGCTTCCGACCGAGGCATTGGTGGCACGGGCGCTCCCGCGTCCGGTCCCGCGATCAGCGATCGAGGCATCGGTGGCACCGGCATCGTTGGCGTCATCACGGGTTTTGGCAGCGTCTTCGTCAATGGGCTGGAAGTTGCCTACACCTCGACCACGCCGTTGACGGTGGATGGTGTGCCCGACCCGGACGCCGCGCTGCGCGTCGGACAGTTGGCGACGATCGTCGCCAGCGACGACCACGGATTGAACGCCGTCAGCATCGACGTGCGCCACGAGGTGTCCGGTCCGGTGACATCGGTCAGCCCTGATGTGGTAAATCCGGATACCGAGACGCTCGTCGTCGCGGGGCAGACGGTGGCGATCGACAGCGGCACGCAAGGTTCGCGAACGGTGCATCCCGGCGACTGGGTCGCGGTGAGCGGGCTGCGTGAGCCCGACGGTGTCATCGCCGCCAGCCGCCTCGACCCACGCATGCCCGGGACTGTCCTGGTGCGCGGAACGGCGATGCCGAGCGCCGGGGGCTGGCGGATCGGCGCTCTCTCGGTTCAGCCGCCGAACGGGGCCAACCTCGCGCCCGAGGCGAACATCACCGTCCGCGGCACGATGGTGCCCGGCGGATTGTCGGATACCATCGTCAATCCCGATGTCCTCAGCGCTGATCCCGCCGCGTTCTTCGGCGGCCATGTGCGGCGGATGGTGATCGAGAGCTACGTCAGCGCCGCCGATGGGCATTTGCGATTGGGACGGGGATGGCTCGCCGCGCCGGGAAGAGGCGTCGTCGTGCCGGCCGGTGCGCATCGTGCGATCGTCCAGTTCGAACGCGGCGCCCATGGCGACTTTGTCGCGACCCATCTGCGCGGTGCTGCCCGTCCGGTCGCGCCTCATCCTGGAGAACGGCACGGTGCCCTGGAGCCACCTCGCGCGGGGGCGCGCCCGTTCGGACCGTCCCGTTGGGAAATGCATCCCTGGCAGGAACGTCACCTGGACCGCGGTCGTGCCGGCTTCATGCCACGGCGCTTCGGATGCGGCGGGGCGTGCCGGCGCGGTCGAGGTCCGCGATGAGAGGACGCGTCCGAGGGATGGCGGGCAGACATGACCGGGCCGGAGAGTCCGCTTTGGGCCGCATGCACACTGCCCCGCCGACCTGACCGCGCTCCGCCCAACCGTCCCCTCTCAACCCACCGGAACCCCAATCGCCTTCAGCCGCGCATGCGCCCGCCCGGCGCGCGCCTTCAATCCATCCAGATACGTGCTGACGTCCGTCCCGGGCAGGTTCAACACCTTGCAGCCAAGCCGCCAGTATTCCTCGATCTGCGCCTCGGTCTCCGCCGACCCGCGCGCCAGTTTCCCATGCGCGTTGCAGGCGTCCGCGATCCGGCGCACCGCCGCTTTGAACGTCGGATGCTCAAGCTGAAGATGCACGCCGAGGCGCGCGCTGAGGTCCGAGTGGCCGTAAGCGATCATGTCGATGCCGTCCACCGCCGCGATCGCCTCGACATTCTCCAAACCTTCGAGCAACTCGATCGATACGCAGGTGATGATGTTGGCATTGGCCCAGGGCGCGTATTCGGTGGCGTGACGGGCGCCGTGGCTGCGGTATCCGGTGTGCATCCCCTGGCCGGAAATCCCGCGATCGCCGATCGGTGGATATTTCGCCTGCCGCGCGATCGCGCGCGCTTCCTCGACGTTGTCGACCTCCGAGACCTGCACGCCCATGATCCCCTGATCGAGGATCGCCGGGATCAGATACGTGAACGACTTATGGATTCGCACGATCGCGGAAACGTTGGTCGCCTGAAACCATCCGGCGAGATCCGCGATCGTTTCGAGATCGAACGCACCATGTTCGTGGTCGATCATGCAGTAATCGAAGCCCGAGGCCTCGATGATCCACGGCACGCCGCGTGACGCGAACTCCTTAAGTCCGGTCCCAAGCGCCGCCCGTCCCTCACGCACCGCCCGGACTATGCTGTTGTCTTTCATGGATCGTACGAGGCTCCCTACGCGAGACAGAGGATTGCACAATCGCTTTGTACGCAACCAGTCCGCCGGCCGCTCCCGCGTGGCTGCCCGCGCCTCTTTCGGCGATCATGATGGTGGCTGCGCGGGTGTTTGTCGATGTCAGCGCCGGTATGATGCGGCGTCGATCGCGCGCGGCCGCCGCTGATCGTGTGTCCGCGGCCGATCTTCGACGAACTTGCGGGTGCGGCGTGCGGCGAAGCGGGAGCCGGCAAAACGCCTCGCGTAAACCGGCAACTCCTGGTCGCGGCGATGGTCTCCGGGTTTCCTCGCTTTGGGATCCGCGCGCCGGTGCGTCGAGCCACAGCATCGTCCAGGTCATTTCGCGCCGTGCGGGTCGCACCTATGATGGCGGTCAACGATATCGCGGGAGCGGACCATGGATCTCGGACTGAACAACCGTCGGGCCCTTGTCATGGGCGGCACCAAAGGACTGGGCCGCTCGATCGCGGACGCCCTGGCGGAGGAAGGCGCTGCCGTCACGATCAGCGGACGCGATCAGGGGCGGCTGGATGACGCGGCGGCGGCACTGCGAGCCAAAGGCGCCGCGCGCGCGACCGGAATCGTCGCGGATGTCGCGTCCGGCGAGGCGATGGACCGGTTGGCCGATGCCGCGGTCGCGGCGATGGGCGGCGTGGACATCCTGGTGCTCAATCATGGCGGCCCGCCGCAATGCACCGCGTCGGAAATGACGGAACCCCAGTTGGTGGAGTGGTTCCAGTACATCGTTGTTTCGCCGATCCGAATTGCCAGCAGGTTGCTGCCGGCGATGCGCGCGCGGGGGTGGGGCCGGATCATCGTGGTCGGCAGCACCGGCATGCAGCAGCCGATCCCGAACCTGGCGCTGAGCAACACGCTGCGGGCCTCGATCTGGGCGTGGCTCAAGACGATGTCGGGCGAGGTGATCACCGACGGCGTCACGATGAACGTGCTGGCGCCGGGCACGATCCACACCGACCGGACGAACGAGACGGCGGCGGCGACCGCACGGCGGAAGAACATCAGCTTCGATGAAGCTCTGGCCGAACGGTTGTCCGAGGCGGCGGCGCAGATCCCGGCGGGCCGCGTGGGGAGGCCTGGCGAATACGGACCGATGGGCGCCTTCCTGGCCAGCGAGCAGGCCGGCTACATCACCGGCAGCATCATTCGCGTCGATGGCGGGCGCATCCGCGGGATGGTTTAGAAGGGGCCGCGTGGGTGCTTCGCGATGTCAGTGGCTTCGTTCGCCGTCGACCGATACGCCGCGGTCCGGTCGATCCGTGTTCGTATAGCGCAAATTGAGCTTCTCGCCGCTGAACGAAAGGAACAATTCGCGCTGTTCACCGTATCCGAGGTCTTGCAAATCGATCATGAACGTCTGCCCGTTCAACCATGTTCCCTTGGCGGCCGAGATCTTGCCCGGGTTGGGGTTGAACAGCCATGGCGTGCCCTCGCGGTAGAGTCCGTCAAGCCCGATCGGGACCTGGTAGGCGCCCGAAGGTCCGGTCGGATAACGCGCATAAATTTCGAATTCGAAACGCGGATGCGGGCCGGTCAGAAATAAGGTCACCGATCGCAACCCCAGGACGTTGTCGGGGAATGTGTAGGCCTTGCCCGTGATAGCGGAGGCGATCTCGGGCGTTGGGCCAACGGCGGTGGGCTTTTCGACCGCCGCGTCCTTGACCGCATGCGCGAGCACCGCGACGGCGTTGGGATTTGGCGGGAGCGCCAGGTCGGACCTGACGGCGCCGGAAACGCCGTCGATCAGGGCATGAAACGAAACAAACTTTCTGGCGGTGGTCACCGCCACGATATCCAGATCGGGAAACACCGCGATCAACTGGCCACGCAAGCCGGTCGCCATGTAAACGTGCGATCGCGGGAATATCCAAAAGAAGTTCGAGTAGCTTTGATTGGGATCCTCGGGCGCATGCATGTTCACCGTCTTGTGGTTCAGGACATCGGCCCAACCGGGAGGAAGCAGGCGCTTTCCCTCCCATTCGCCGTGGCGCAAATACAAATAGCCGATCTTCGCCATATCGCGGGGCAGCAAGGTCAGCATCCCGTCCCCGATCGTAAGACCTTGCGGATCGCGGTCCCAATGCCAGTTGGTAATGCCTAATGGGCCAAACAGTTTTTCCCTGGCGTAGTCTTCGGCCAGCTTTCCCGTGAGCCTGGTGATGATCGCGGAAACGAGATCCGCGTCGCCGTTGCTGTAATTGAAAACCTCTCCCGGCGTATGCGCCATGGGACGATCGAGAACGAACTGGGTCCAATTGAAGCTTCGTTCCAGATCGATACGAGTTTGCTCCTTGCCGCTCTCGAACCCCTGATCCCAATCGAACCCTGACGTCATGTCCAAAAGGTTTTGCACCGTGATGGCTTTCTTTCGGTCATCGACATTCGCGATACGGCGATCAGCGAAAAAATCCAGCATCGGAAGATCGAGACGGTCGAGCAGGCCGTCGCGGTGAACCATCCCGAGGAGAGTGCCGGTCACCGCCTTCGTGCATGAGAAGATCTCGTGCGGAATATCCGCCGTATAGGGTGCGTAACTGGCGTCAAGGACAATTCGTCCGTGACGCACGATAAGCAGACTATCCAGGCTATGGCTCTCCCCAAAGGCGACAAGCCTGGCGAGCGCCGCCGAATCCATGCCTTGCTCTTCCGGCGCGGACATCGACCATTCCTGGGTTGGCCAGGGAGACCTGTCCGGATCCTCCGCGCGCGCGGAATTAAGCTCAACGGCGGCCAGCAGACCGCATAAGCTCAACGCCGAGAGCAAAACGAAACGCTGCCTGACTCGCGTGTGCGCCATTCTCGTTGCCCATGACTGTCCTGGATCTCGCGGACTTTGTGCCAAATGGCGGCGGCGTGGTCTCACCGGAACCTGAAAAATGGCTCGCCGATTGCTTAACGCTGCTCGTCGATCCCAAAATTCCTTCCTTCGCTTCACGGTTCAGACGGTGCTACGCGCGAGCGAGACCGCGAGACGTCGTCGATAACAGGCGGCGCGTTGAAGCGGTCGCGTGTTGGCGGGTATGGCGACTGTCAACCCCGCCACGACTTGTCGGTCCGAATTAGCGAGCGCCGTGCTGGCTTTGCCATCCCCGCCGCGTCACCCCTTCGGCACCAGAAACTGCTTGTTCACGCAATTCTCCAGCCGCCCGTCGCGCAGAAAGCGCGCCGCGGTGCGGGCGGCGAAGGCTCGGTTGTCGCGCATGCTCTCCGGCGTGAAGAACGCCGAATGCGGTGTCAGCAGCAGGCGGTGGCGGATCCAGTCCTCATTCTTCTGCCACGCGGCGATCAGCCGCCGTTGCGCATTCGCCGGTTCCTCCGGCAGCACGTCGAGACCCGCCGCCTGCACCGTGCCATCCTTCATCGCGTCGTACAGAGCGTCGATGTCCACCACCGGCCCGCGGGCGGTGTTGATCAGGATCAGCCCTTTCTTCGCGGCGGCGAACGCTTCGGCGCCGATCAGGCCGCGCGTCTCGGCCGTCAGCGGCGTGTGAATGCTGACGAAGTCGCATTGCCCCATCAGTTCGGCGAGCGTATCGGCGCGGCGCACCCCGATCGCGAACTGATAGCCGTTCGGCTGGTACGGATCGTAGAACACCACGTCCATGTCGAACGCCTTGGCCCGGCGAGCCGCCGCGGTGCCGATCCGGCCCATGCCAACAACGCCATACGTGCACACCGACAGGCGGCGTCCGAACGGGTTATGCGCGGGCCGCCAGTTGCCCTTCAGGTCGGCGCGTAATTCCTGATCGTGATAGGCGACGCTCTTCGCCAGCGTCATCATCAGGGCAATGGCGTGATCGGCGACCTCCCGCGTGCCGTAGTCGGGGACGTTGCAAACGGGAATGGCCAGCTTGCCAAAGCGCTCGATGTCGACGTCGTCGTAGCCGACGCCGTATTTCACGAAGATGCGGCAGTTCTTCAGCTTATCGATGTATTGCGGTGGACAGCCGCCGACGACGGCGTCCGCGTCTGCCCATTCCGTATCGGTTACCTCGTCGAACTTCTCGCGAAACACCGTCTCGAACCCTGGGCCGACCGCTTCGGTCGCGACGGGTACAAGCGGGGCTGGCAGGTTCGGCCAGAGAATGCGCATCGCCATGATGGTCGCTCCCTCGTTGGATGTTGTGGCCATGATGCCATCGCCGCCGGGGAATGACCACACGCGAGCGCGACACCCGGCATGAGGGACAGGATCTGCCCTCGCGGCGCCCGAAGAAGCGCTCAGTTATTCAGATTTTCGCGCAACGTCGTGCCGGCGTATTGTCTCTTCGTGAGCCCGCGACGTTGCAGTTCCGGCACCACGAGTTCGACGAAATCGCGCAGCATGCCAGGCGCCGCGAAGCTTTTCGACAGAATGATACCGCCGTTCCGCCCCCCCGCCTCGTGCAGTTCCTCAAACCGATCCGCGATCTGTTGTGGGTTTCCGACGACATGGGCCGACCGCTCGCTGATGAAGCGCCGCCCCATTTCGGCGACCGTCGTCGTAGGAGCCTCGGTCTCCACGATTTCCAGAAAGCTGCCCCAGTGCACCTGCTGCGCGCGCACCAGTTCCGCCGCGTCGGCGAGCCGCATCTCGCCGGGCACGCCTGAGAAATCGACACCATATTGAAACGATAACTCGATCAGGCCGGCTTCGGGCGGTAGCGAGTCCAGGAAGCGGCGTTCTTTCTCGCGTGCTTCCTCGAGCGTGTGGCCGGATTGCACACGGATCAGCCAAAGCACGCCGAGATCGCGTGGATCACGGCCATGCTGGAGCAACAGCCGATCCAACGTCGCACGGTGTTCCGCCATGCTCGCGGTGCTGCGGCGGGCGACGAATTGCAGATCGGCGAACCGGGCCGCGAGGTCCATGCCATCCGGGGATTGCCCGGCCTGAATGATGATCGGCCGTCCCTGCGGTGAGGGAAGCGCCGGCAACGGGCCACGCACGTTGAAATACCTGCCGCGGTGATTGAGCAGGTGAATTTTCGACGGATCCGCGAATATCCCTCGATCCCGGTCCATCACGATCGCGTCCGGTTCCACGCTGGCCCAGAGGTCGGTGACGACTTTCATATGTTCGCGCGCCCTGTCATAGCGCTGTTCCGCCGAGGGCATCGTGTCGAAACCCCAGTTGGCGGCTTCATTCTTGTAAGCCGAGGTGACCGCATTCCAGCCCACCCGTCCGCCCGTGATGTGATCCAGCGAACTGAAAAGCCGTGCCACGTGAAATGGATGATGATACGTTGTCGACATGGTGATGCCAAAGCCGAGATGCGGCGCGACCCGGGCCATGAGCGGGATCATCGGCATCATGTCGTGCTTCGGCCAGCGCACGCCCAGTCGGACGGCGGTATCGAAATTGCCGCCGAAGAGTTCGGGGGTTTCGGCGGCATCACCGAAGAATACCATGTCGAAGATGCCGCGCTCGGCGATGCGCGCGATGTCCTCGTAAAAGTCGGGCCCGTAGTATTGATAGCCGACCCAGGATCCCGGCGTGCGCCAAAGGTGATCGGTATGGATGAACGAGCTGTCGATCGCGAGGTGAAGGGTTTCAGACTGGGACATCGTGACCTCGCCTACTGTTTGCCACCGGGGACCTGCTGCCATGCCAGGCAAAGACGGGACGCCAGCAGCACCGCCGCGTGCAGCACGACACCCAGCAGCGACAGCACGACCAGCACCGCGAAGACGCCGGCGGAACTCATGCGCGCGCTGTAGATGTTGATCAGGGAGCCGAGGCCCACGGTGGTGCCCGAGCCCAGCATCTCGGCGATGACCGCGGCGGTCAGCGACAGCACCAGGCAGACCTCGAACGATGCGAACAGGTAGGGCAGCGCCACGTAGATCTTCACGCGACGCAGCGTTTGCCAGCGGGTCGCGCGCAACGCCCGCATCAGTTCAAGTTGCTCGTCGCTGACGCTGTCGAGGCCGGTCAGCGTGTTCACGAGGACCGGAAAGAACATGATGCTGATGACCAGCGCGATTTTGGATTCGATGTCGAAGCCGAACCAGATCAGAAACAGCGGCGCGACCGCGACCTTCGGTACGGCCTGGATCGCGACCACGTAGGGCTGCAGCAACCGGCGCAGCGGCAGGGCCTCGGACAGCGCGACGGCGAGGCTGATCCCCAGCAGCGATCCGATCAGGAAACCGATGATGGTTTCTTCCAGCGTGACGAACGTCGCGTGTTGCATCTGCCCGTTCAGAATTCAGCGTGTACAGCGTTCTGATCACGTCCCATGGCGCCGGGACGATGCGCGAGTTGATGCGCAGCCAGGTCACGACCGCATGCCAAACCGCCAGGGCGGCGGCGATCTGCAGCAGCCTGATCAGCACCGTGGCCATCACCGATGACGCGTGTCCGAATGCGCCCGACGCGGCCCCGCGCCGTTCAGGTTCCATCGTCAGAACGGGTTGCTCTGGGGAGAAGTCCATGGCGCGACCTAATGCGCGATCAAGGCGCGGATTTCCGCGCCGAGGCGAGCAAACTCCGGATGCAGGCGCGTGGTGGCGTCGCGTGGCCGAGGGAGCGGGACTTCGACGTCGGCGATTACCCGCCCCGGATGGGCCGCCATGACCAGCACGCGGTCGGACAGGTAGACGGCTTCAGGAATATCGTGCGTGACGAACACCACGGTGGGCTGGTCCCGTGCCCAGATTTCGAGCAACTCGTCGTTGAGGTGCTCGCGCGTCATCGCGTCGAGCGCGCCGAACGGTTCATCCATCAGCAGGACGCCCGGATCGCTCATCAGCGCGCGGGCGATGGCGACTCGTTGCTGCATCCCACCGGATAATTCCCCCGGCATCCGGTCCCCGCTCGCGGGCAGGCGCACCATCTGCAACAGGGCGTCAACTTTCGCGGCGATGTCGGCTTTGCTGCGCCGGCCGTCGAGTTCGGCGGGCAATGCGATGTTGCCGCGCACGGTCAGCCAGGGCAGCAGGACCGGCCGTTGAAAGGCGATGCCTATTTCGGGCGATGGTTCCGACACCAGCTTGCCGCCCAACAGCACCGCGCCGCGGGTGGGTGGAATCAGGCCCGCGATCATGCGCAGCAAGGTCGACTTGCCGCATCCGCTCGGTCCCACCAACGAGACGAACGCACCTGGCGCGATCTTAAACGAGGTGTTGGCGAGCGCGTTCGTCTGACCGCCATCACGAGACTGAAATACCTTGGTGACCGCGCTGACATCGATGTCGCGACCGCTGGACCGGAGCGGGCTCGATACGAGGGTTGGCACGGCCAGACTATTCATTTCATCAGCGCCGCATGGTCGAAGGCGTTGAATTGGGGCGTGAACGCGTTGGTATAGAAAGTGGAGGGATCGAGCCGCTTTTTCGCGAGACCGATCTTCAGCAGATTGTTCATATGCCGATCCCAGGTGGCCTGATCCTGCGATCCCCACGCGAAGTCAGCCGGAAGCTCATCGATGCGCATCTGACCCGCGGTGGCTCGTAGAATGTTGAGTTCCTTTTTCATCGCCGCCGCTTCATCGTCGCCGGGCAGCGGGGCGCGAGCCGGATAGGCCTTCCAGAACGCGCGGACCATGGCTTCGGGATGGGTCTTCAGCACGACCTCGCTCATCGCGATGCCGCGGCCGATCGCGGCGACAACGTCCGGGTGCTGGGCTATATAGTCGGTGGTCGCGCCCTGCCCGATGCCGTAATACCCGGTCTGCCACGGCGCGTCCGGCAGCACCGTGAATTGATATCCAGCATTCTGAAACGACGCGAACAGACCGGGCCACGCAATGAATGCATCGATGCGGCCGCTCTTGAGCGCTTCCATCGAGGTGACGCCATATCCTGTCGCGACGCTTTTGGTATCGACCTGCGAGGCACCGTCATCGTTCATGCGCGCATCGACAAACGCCGCGATCGCCGGTGACTCGGAGGGATAGCCGATGACCTTGCCCTTCAAATCGGCGAACTTTTTGACAGGGGATCCGGGCGGCACGGCGGCAGCCCAGATCTGCTTGCGCGCCATCGCGTAGACGATCTTGATCGGGATCGGCTGATCCTGAGCGGCCAGCAGCAAGGCATCCGGCGTCACCTGACCGAATTGCGCTTTGCCGGACAGTATGAGTTGGATCACCTGTCCCGTTGTGGGCGCGGTCTGGATGGTGACGTCCAAGCCAGCGTCCTTGTACCAGCCCATCTGCTGCGCGTAAGGGCCGTAAGGTTCGTACGACACGTCCTGGTCAGAGGTGCTGAGGACGATCGTGACTTTGGTCAGATCGGCCGCCCGTGCCGCCGAAACCAGGAGCGTGCAAAACAGCGCGACGATTGCCGCGAGCCTTAAACCGAACATCCCGATCTCCCTCACGTTGCCAGGTTTTCGCGCAGGTTCCGACCTTCGTATCGCGTACGGAACCGTCCACGGCGTTGCAATTCCGGTACCAGGAGCCGGGTCACATTGAGCAAAAGATCACGCCTGGCGTCCTGCGAATGGCCGATCATGAAGCCGCCGCGGCTGCCTCCGGCCTCGAAACGCTCTTCGAGCAGATCGGCGAGTTGCGACGCGGTGCCGGTATGGGTGGCGTTGTAGCCGGTGGCCTGGCGCAATCCGTGCGCCATGAATTCGTCGCGGGTGAATACCGCCGCCGCGCCGTGCTCTCGCATCAGCAATCCGACCACGCCCAGCGGCGAGGCGTTGGCCGCGACGATGATGTCCTGCAGCTCGCCCAATGTGAATCGGGCGGGCAGGGTGGACATGTCGAAACCGGTGTTGTGCGATAACCAGACACCCACGGCTTCGGGTGGCACGTTGGCGATCAAGCGCTCCCGCAAAGCGTCGGCTTCGGCTTTGGTTTCGCCAACGATCAGTTTGATGGCCCAAATGATGCCAACCTCGGATGCGTCGCGGCCCTTTTCGACCAATGCGGCATCGAGCGCCTGACGTTGCTCCGTCATCAGCGTCATCGACTTGTTGGCGCCGAAGATATGATCGGCGAAATGCGCCGATGCGCGCACGCCGCGTGGCGAACCGCCGGCCTGGATCAGCACCGGACGTCCCTGCGGCGAAGGCGGCACACTTAACGGACCTTTGACCTTAAAGAACCGGCCAACGTGATTGATGGCGCGAACCTTGGCGGGGTCGGCGACCAATCCGCGTTCGCGGTCCCACACAAACGCGTCCGGCTCGACACTGGCCCAAAGCGCCTTGCAGACGTCGATGAACTCCTCCATGCGGTCATAGCGCGCACCGTGCTCCATCAACTCGTCGAAGCCGTAATTCTCGGCATCGGCGCGGCGCTGCGAGGTGATCACGTTGAACGCGATGCGTCCGTTGGTGATGTGATCCAACGAGTTCAGCAAGCGCGCGACATAGAACGGATGCATGAACGTCGATGCGTAGGTCAGGCCGAAACCCAGATGGCTGGTAACGCGCGACATCGCCGTAATCCACGGGCTCATGTCCAGCCGAGGCCACGCCACGCCGCGCCGCACGGCGGCGTCGATGTTGCCTTCCCAGGTGTTTGGAATTCCCGTGCTGTCACCGAAGAAGATCAGGTCGAGCAGACCGCGCTCGGCGATCCTCGCCACGTCCTCGAACAATCCCACATCCGGATATCCTGGGGCTACCCACGAGCCCGGCTCTCGCCACGCTGTCTCCACCTGGGTCCAGGACATGTCGATCGCCAAATGCATCCTGGATTTCGTCACCAACCGCACTCCCGTTAATCGGCCATCGTCACCTGGGTGAAGTCCTGGTACCAGCTTTGCGCCTGACGAAACCCTCGGACCCGCGGACTGAGCGCGCGTGGATTGAGATCGTGCACGACAAACACCCAGGGCGCATCATCGACGACGAGCGCGTGCGCTTTGGCGATCATCGGATCGCGAACGTCCGGCTCGAACGTACGCAACGCCGCGGACAGGAGATCGTCCACCTGGGGGTTGCGATAGACGCTCCAGTTCGAGCCGTTCGGTGGGATGGCGGATCCGTGAAAGTTGAGGAAGAACTGCGTGGGGTCGGAAATCGGCAGACCGTGGTTGATGGCGTCGAGATGCGGCGCGCCTGGCGCGTCGGGACGCTTCCGCATGTTCGTCAGCATGATGCCCCAGTCGACCATGTCGTACTCGACCAGGACAGCGATTTCCTTGTAGCTCTGCTGCACGAACTCGCCCATGGGCAGCGGCACCATGTTGCCTGAACCCGCCGTTGGGATCTGCACTTTAAGCCGTAGCGGGTGTTCCGGCCCGTATCCCGCCTCGGCCAACAGGCGGCGCGCTTTGTCCGGATTATAATCGTAATGTTCGGTCGGATTGCCGAAATATTTGCTGGTGTCCGGCCACGGGCCGCGCGCCGGGATCGCCGTGCCGGCCAGCAGGAACACCAGACCCGCGCGGTCGAGGCCGTAATTCAACGCCAGCCGAATGCGTTTGTCGTGGATTGGCGAGTTGTCGGTGTTATTGGCGTGCCAGGCCCAGATGTGCGGGTAAGGCTTCGTCACGATCTGGAAACCAGCAGCGCGCAACGTCGGCAAAGCATCCGGCGCCGGATATTCGATCCAATCCACCTGGCCCGCACGCAACGCCGCCACACGCGTGTTGGAGTCCGGGATCGGCAGCAGGATCAGCCTATCGACCTTGGGCACCCTCGCGCGGTCCCAGTAATCGTCATTTCTCGCCAGTTCGATCGAAACGTGCGGCGAGACGCGAACGACCTTGAAGGGCCCAGGTACCCGCCGGCGATTTCTGGAAGTCCAGCCAGTTTCCGACTTTCGCGAATTGCGTCGGACTGACGATGAAGACCCGAGATAACAAATAGGGCAACATGCTGAATGGCGCGTCAGTGTAGAGCGCGACATGCGTCTCATCGATCTTCTCGTAATGCTTCACCTGCGACGTATACGGTCGATACGTCAGCGCCTGGGCGCGATCGAATTGCGGCGCCTGCTCATTCAGATGCCGGTCAAAGTTCCAGATGATGTCATCGGACTTCAACAACGTGCCGTCGTGGTACCGCACGCCTTCGCGCAAGGTGAAGATCCAGCGCAGGTGGTTATCGGGATCGATATGCCATTCCGTCGCGAGACCCGGAGTCAGATCCGCGAACGCATCCGTGTTGGTGAAATCCCAGTTCACCAGTGCGTCATAGATCGTGTACCCGGTGAAACGCCCGCCCTCGCTGCCGTTATCGGGAATGCCCCCGGTCGTCGGAAGGTCCGACGTCGTCATGCCGATACGCAGCGTTCGCGCCGCGCCCTGGGCGATCGCGGGAGACGCCGTCAGGGCCATTCCGGTTGTCAACAGATCGCGCCGTCGCATGGTCAGGCTTTCAGCGGGCCAAAGGATGGCGGCGGAACGCGGCGCATCGACGCGGCCTCGTAAGCGGAGGCGATCTTCAGGAGGATGTCCTCGCGTCCCGGTTCGCAGCGGAATACCAGCGAGAATGGCATGCCAGGATCAGGAACCGGCGTGGCCTCGTCGGACAATGTGGGAATGTAGCGCATGCCGTCGGCGCTCAACTTGAAGACGGGATCGTAAACGGTCTTAACATAACCAGCGGGAATGAGGATTTCGGTCAGGCCGGCATTCGGACCATAAAGCGATTCCGGCCGCAGGTTGCCGGGCGTGCCAGGCTCGATCGCACCACCGATCTTGCCAGGCGGTAATGGCGTATGCAGGCGAACCAGCGCGTCGAGACGATTTTCCAGCATCACCATCATGTCAACGCGGCGCAGCAGTTCTCGCAGCATGATCCGTTCATCGACGCCCTGCCGCCCGCCAGGCGCATTGCGCGGATCGGACACTTCCTCCCAGTTCTTGAACGCGGCGCGATGATCGTCGCCCCAGAATTTCGATCGCGCGTTCAGCGCCGCGAAGTCGGTGAGCGTTTCGGTGAAGCCCAGCGCTTTCCAATCGGCGGCGCGGCGGGTCAGATATTGCGGGATGTGGAAGCGGAACGACATCGCCAGTTCCTGGTTCTGGATTGTCGCGATGTCGAGGTTGGCGGGCGGATCGATCCGGCCCTCGGCCATTTCGACCATGTAGTCGATCGGCGGTCATCGTTCCGCTGCCGAACATTTTGCCCGGCATGAATTCGGTCGGTCTGACGGCGGCGGCGAAGTCTTTGAACACGGGTTGACCGTCAGTGCCGAGCCGGAACAACAGTTCCGGCATGAAAACCGGAACAAGGCGGGCGAGCGCCGGTTCTGAAGCTGGTCCGCATCGGCTCGATGTCCGGATCCGGTGTCCACGAAGGATCGGAGGACTCGACCAGGGTCGCGCCAAGTTTATCTCCCAGCACCGCCTTGATCTCGGCCGCCGCGGCAGTGGCGATCGGTACGACGTGCTTGGCGCCGGCATGCAGCATGGACTCCCGAATGACGCCCAGTCGGATGCCTGATAGTTGCCCAGGCGCGCCCGACATCGTGGCATGCGACGCGTAAGGCGTAGGCAGCACGGACGCGCGCGGCACGGTCGTGAAAGGATCGCGCGGGTCGTAGTAGCCGTTGACCGGATCCTTCAGCGCGTCCAGCACCTTGGCCGCGTCGCCGATCCGTCGCGCGTGGATGCCGCTGCGATCGCAGTAGATGTCGGCGCCGATCGCACCCCCGTCGAAGCCGATCATTGCCTTGTGCGGCAGCAACAGCGCGACCGAGTTATGGTTGGACGGCCCACGGCAGGAAGCGCGGGTTTCCTCGCCGAGGCTGATCATCACCATGTTGGTGCTGACCGAAAGCGCGGAGCCGGAACTCGACCCGAGGGACGCGGCACGCGTGGTATCGTATGGGTTGGATGGATTGCCCGCCCAGGTGCTGCGCTGATAGCCAAGGGTCGAGGGCAGTATCTTGTCGGGATCGTTGCGCCCGCCAGGGTCGCCGGCTCGCCCGTTGTATTCGGTGTTGACCGCCTTGGCGAAAATGATCGCTCCCTTGGCGCGAAGCTGTTCCACCAGGATGTGGTCGCGGGCCGGAAAGTCGATGTCGTACGCGGCGTCGCCTCCGCCGGTGGATCGCATGTCCTTGGTATCGAACGGGTCCTTGAACGAGACCACGACGCCGTACATCGGCATCGCTTCGAGGTCGGGGTTGCGGCCGAATTTCGCGTCGAGTTCGGCGGCGCGTTCCAGCGCGTCGGGTTGGTGGCGGAACATCTCGCAGACCGGCGGCGCGCCGGGCGGCAGAGGCTCCGAGGGCCGGGTGACGATCGAAATCGCCGCGGCAGGTCACTGACCGTTCACCGCGAATGTTGAGCGTGCCGAGGGCGTTGACCTGGCCGGCGTTGGGAATGCCGACGATCATGCCGAATTGCTGCTGGACCGAAGGGTCCGACGCGGTCGGCTCCATGCGGCCGAATTCCAGTGGCGGGCCGCGATATTTTTCCAGATCGGGCAGAATGCTGGACGCTTTCACGGTATCCGTTGGAAAGCGGATTGGCGCTTTGCCGCGGACCACGCCTGGCGCTTCCGGCACTGGCTCACCGGCTTCGGTGACCAGCATGCTGCTGACGCCGTTAAAGGCGCGGACGCGATCGATATACCGTTGCACCACGCCGACGCAGGTGGTCGTGCCGTCGCGGATCGCCTGATGGAGATCGGCGATCGTCGCCTCCTCGAGGCGGAAGAGTTCACCGGTCTGCTGCGTCATGGGGCAATCCTGCTTCGTCGCGTCTGTCGATCTTCGCTTCAACCGGAGTGCAAGCCGGATGCCACGGGGCGGGCGAGGTCATCGCAGGGGACGCATCGAAAGAGTCAGGGTCCGGATCGGCTGGCGCGATGCAGCCGCTGAAATACGCGGGAGGAGATCGTGGAGATCACGGCCATGCGTTCAGATGCGTCAGGTGCCGGGCGGGATCAGAACCTGCCTGATGCGACCGAAGCGTTCCTGGGCCTCACACCGGGCTGCATGAGCCTCCAGAGCCGGCCAGCGCGCGGGATCGAAGAGGCCAGCATGGGCCTCCCGTGTGAAGCGGATCGCGCAGGCGACCGCGATATCGGCGTGGCCGATCGTGTCACCGAACCAATAAGGGCCCGTACGGGTGGAGCGATCCGCTTCCAACGCCCGCAGAACGTCCGCGATCTGCGTGCGGCAGCGCTCGATCCAGACCGGAGAGATCTCTTTGTGCAGAATGCGCTCGTACAGCAGGCTGACGGCCTTGTCGGCGAGGCCCGTAGCCAGGGCGCAGACTTTCAGCGCCGCGCGGCGCTCCGGCCCGCGCGGGGCGATCAAGGCACGCGCGGGACCGACCGTCTCATCGAGCCAGTCGAGAATCGTGACGCTGTCGATCAGAGGGTCGCCGTCATCCGGCACCAGGGTCGGGACGCGGCGCAGAGGATTGAAAGCCGCCAGCCGGTCCGCATCGCCGAAGGTTGACCACGTGCGATGCTCGTAAGGCAGGCCGTAAATGTCCAGCGCGATGGCGACGCGCCGAACGAACGGGGAGTCGAATTGCCCGATCAGGATCATCGTGGTCTCCGCGCCGAAGCGAACAACACGGTAGCGCGACGACAAGCGAACCCGCCGTCAGGTTGGTCGGTGCCGAGATCGCGGGAGGCCGCGGTGTGCGACGGCCTCCCGCGACTGTCGAATTCAGCCGCCGATCACCGCGGTAAACGCACACTGGATCTGCGCCGGGCTGTTCGCCGGCAAAGCCTGCGTGTGCCGCGCCGGGCGGGACGCCGGATCCGGGAACATCTTCTCCCACTCGCCGTTCAGTGCCGCGCGTCCCGCTGCCTGATCCTTCGCCCAGAACTCGATCTTCAGGAAGTCGTCGGGCGTGCCGCCAGCCGCCTTGATCGCGGCGGCGAGTTGCAGGAACAAATTCGTCACCTGCGCCTCAAGACTATCGGGCACTTTGCCGGTGGCGGGATCGCGCGGCCCGATCACGCTCGACATCACCATATTGCCGATCCGGCTCGCGTTCGGGATCGGATTCGAGTGCGCGAACCCGGGCCACATGATACTTTGACGTTTGGCCATGGCTTAAACGGTCTCCTTGGCGCGGAAGACCGGAACATCCGTCGGATTATCGATCAACGCTTCCGGCCCCTCGGTCGGCAGGCTGGTCGCGTAGTTCAGCGCGGCGTCGATATCGCCTTCCCAGACCTCGCGCGGCAATTCGTAGAGCAGTTCGACGCCGTAACCATTCGGATCGTTGATGTACAGGCTGTGCGTCATGCCGTGATCGACACGGCGATTGAACTTCACGCCGCGCGTTTGCAGGTATTCCAGCCGGGAGAGCCAGGCCTCGCGCGTCGGGAAGGCGATGGCGATGTGGTTGACCGCGAGCGGCATGCCGAACATGCCCCATTCCTTTGGCGGTTCCGGCAGGGCGGTATTTTCAACCAACGCGATGTCGTGGTGGTTGTCCTTTCCGGCGTGGTCGCAGCTATAGAAGCGCATGTTCGGCGGGTTCGGCCGATCGGGCCGCGCCTTCAACTGGCCGACCTGTTTCAGGCCAACGACCTCGGTCCAGAACCTGTGCGAATCGTCCATGTTTCGCACGTTGAGCACCAGGTGATTGAGGCCCGACGGTGCGGTCAGATTGGTTGCGTTATCAGCCATGTCTCGTCTCCTTCGTTTTCACGGGATTAACCGGCTCGCGCCGTATCGGCGCCTCCGGCGATTGAGGTGTCCGCGGCGATCGGCTTTCGCACGATGCCGCGGAACGGGTTTGGTCCGCCATCCGGCATCGGCTCACTCCGCCGCCAGACCGCGGGTGTCTTCTTCCATCAACCGGTCCACGGTGCGGCGCATATGCAGACGCGCGGCGTCGGTGGTGATGTCCACGAGCCCGCTCTCGCCCAGTTCGGTGAGGCGGGCCTGCTGACCCTCGACGACGCTCTTGTCCTCAAGGAACGCGGCGGCGATCTCATGGAACAGTTGATCCGTGGTCGCCGGATCGCCGGCGCGGAAGCCGTTCGCGGTGGACCAGAAGTAGTGGCAACTCGTATCGGTTTCCGGTGTCAGGCCGTGGAACAACCGGAACTGCAATTTGCTGTTGTCAGGCAAACCATTGGCATAAGTGCCGGCGTCGTCGGCGGCGCTGAGTTGCAGGATCGAGCCGGGCGCGATGAACTCGAACATCTGCGCGCGATCGATGCGACCTTCGAACGGCACGGCGCGGAGATAGGTTGGCGGCGGCACCGAATTCAACATCCAGCGAGTGAATTTCAGCCCCAGACTGGTGCGCACCGTGTCCATTTTGGCTTCAACGTGGGTCATCGGATTGCCGCCGATGGTCGAGCCGTGCACGTAGCCCAGATGCGTCAGGTCCATCAGATTGTCCACCATCAGCATGGCCCCGGCCTTGATGGGATACATCGTGTGCTTATGCGGCCAGTTGATGGTGTCGTTGTGCCAGGGATACGAAACGATCGTCGCCGGATCGGCCAAGGCCGGATCGCCCATCCAGATCCACAGGAAGCCGTCTTGTTCCACCAGCGGAAAGGATCGCACGCGTGCTCGGTCCGGAATGCGATCCTGCCCCGGAATACGAACGCAGACACCATCGGCGTTGAAGACCAATCCGTGGTAGCCGCATTCGAGGCCTTCTTCGACAACCCGGCCCATGTGCAATGGGGCGCCGCGATGGCAGCACATGTCGATCAGCGCGGCCGCCCTGTCGGTCGCGTCGCGGTACAGCACGACCGGCTCGTCGCAGATGCGGCGAGCCAACGGGCCGGCCTCGATTTCGTCAGCCCAGGCGGCGACGTACCAGGCGTTACGGATGAACATGGAAGGCCTCCGGTTATTATTCTCCGGCCATTCGCGCCGCCGTTAACGGGGTCGCGTGACGCATCAGGCCCGCGACATCCGCCGTGGTGTTGATCGCGAGCACCGCCTCGGCGAGCGCGGCCGCGCGGTCGGGGCCGAGAACGTTGTTGGTCAGGCCAAAGAACTTCGCCTTCAACTCGGCCTCGGTGAGGAAGTTGGTCGGCTCGCCCTTCGGCACCACGACTTTTTGCTCGAACGTCCGGTTGCCGGCCTGGATGGTGAGCTTGCCGGACATGTTGGTGGGGAATTCGGCCTCAATCTCGGTGTCGAACTCGCACGTCACCTTGGGCAGCAGACCGCGGATCGTCGCGTCGTTCAACAGCTTGTAGCTGTCCCAGCCCATCGCCCCGGTCGCCAGCGCGGCGGAGATCACGAACGGGCCGCTGAACTGGCCATCGACCACGTTCTCCGGATTGGCCTTCTTTTCCGCCGGCGCGCCGATCAGCAGCATGCCGGAGCGCGGCAGTCCCAACCGGATCGCGGTGATGTCGCCCGGCTTCAGATCGTTGGCCGCGCGTAACGCCAGCGCCGCGTCGATGCCGGCATGCCCGTAGCGGCAGGAGGGATACGGCTTCACCGCCGTGTGCATCAGTTCGTAAACCGACCCGAGGTCCTGCACCGCGCGCTCCGACTTCGGGTTCGGCGCGTAGGCCCGCATGAAGCCGTGCTTGCCTTCCAGTGCCTCGGAGGCGCCCTTGAAGCCCTCGCGCACCAATGTCGCCGCCATCAGGCCGTTGACCGCCGCCCACCCGACCTGAGAGCGTTTGGTCCAGGCGCCGTTGGCCAGGAATTGCAGGCTGCCGGCGCATTGCGACAGCACGGTGCCCATCGCGCCCGCCACGCCGTCCGCGTCCAGCCCGAACACCCGGGCCGCCGCCGCCGCCGCGCCAAACGCGCCGCAGGTGGCGGTGGGATGGAAGCCGCGGTCGTAATGCTCGCCCGCCGGCAGGGCCAACGCAACGCGGCAGGTCACCTCGTAGCCGGCGATGATGGCGGCGAGCACGTCGGCGCCGGACGCGCCCACCATCTCTCCCGCCGCGAGTGCCGCGGGGATGACCGGAGCACCGGGGTGCAACGAACCGGCCGCGTGCGTGTCATCGAAGTCCAGAGAGTGTGCCAGCGCTCCGTTCAGGAACGCCGCGCCCGCCGGACTGTAGCGCGCGGCATCGCCAAACACGCCTGAGTTGCCGGTCGCCATGCCCATCGCCCGCACCGTCGAAACGAACGAAGCGGTGCTCTCCGCGTCATGTCTGGCGCGCACGATGTTGCCCACCAGATCGAGCACGAGGAACCGGGCTCGCGTGACCACCTCGGGCGGCGTGGTGGACAATTTGATGTCGGCGCAGAACGCGGCGAGCTGGTTGGTTACGCCCATGGCGAACGGTACCTCCGGTGTTTGGCTGGAGTGTGCCGGAAAAACCCCGACGGGGGAAGGGTTTGACGCGACCGCTCAGGTTTGCTCGACGCTGAGAGCGGCGGCGTCCAGCGCGGCCGCCACCGCGGTCACCTGTTCGTCGTTGAGCGGCCCGCGACCCAACCGAAGCTGTAACGAGAGTTTCAGGTTTTCCATCGCGCGAAGGATGCGTGGCTCAGGCGCGCTTGCCCGGGCCAGGCTCGCCTGCTCCATCCGGCGAAACAATGCCTCGACCGCCGGGCTGTTCGCCGACAGGAAGGCCCGGCCGGCGTCGGTGATTTCGTGCAGCTTGCGAGCGCCTTCGCCTGGGCTGACCGCGACGTATCCGAGCTCCTCCAGCAGCGTCAGCGTCGGATAGATCACGCCTGGGCTTGGGCTGTAAGCGCCGCCGACGCGTTCTTCGATCTCCTTGATGATCTCGTAGCCGTGGCGCGGTTTTTCCGCGATCAGCCGCAGGATCACGAGGCGCAGGTCGCCGTGCGCGAAGAAGCGCCGCAGGTCGCGATCGCCGCCGGCGCCCCAGCGATTGCCCCGGGCGTGCCGGTCGTGGTCGTGATGGCGTTCGCTCCGGGCAAACCTTTTGCCGCGTCCGTGGTGGAAGTCTTTGTGATGCATACTTTCTCCAATGCATATCGTTATAACGAACAATTCGATATAACGAAAAATCAGATATATCTGGATACACTCGAAGTCAATGGGCTTGGACTCATTTTTCGTGCGGCGGATTGGCAGCGCGGTGTGGCGACAGGATGCGAGCGCGGAGGGCCGGGCAGGAATTGCCGGCATCCGCCCGGGGGCGGCCGCGAGCCTGCCGTTCATCGCGGCAGCGCGCGATCGTCGCCCGAGCCGTTTTGGAGATAACTCGCGAGCTTTTCTGGCCCAACGCCTACCGGTTCATCCCGCGCACCGCGTCGACCACTGCCCTCGTGACCTCTTTCGTGGTCGCCGTCCCGCCCAGATCGGGCGACAGAATCCCGGCGGCGCACACCTGCTCCACCGCGCGCATCAGCAGATCGGCGGCCGGTTTCTCGCCCAGATGCTCCAGCATCATCGCGGCGGTCCAGAAACTCGCGACGGGATTGGCGATCCCCTTGCCGGTGATGTCGAACGCCGAGCCATGGATCGGCTCGAACATCGATGGGCTGCGCTTTTCCGGGTCGAGATTGCCGGTCGGCGCGATCCCCAGCGAACCCGCCAGCGCGGCCGCGAGGTCCGACAAAATATCCGCATGCAGATTGGTCGCCACCACGGTGTCGATCGACCGGGGTTTCAGGACCATTCGCATGGTCATCGCGTCCACCAGTTCCTTGTCCCAGGTTACGTCCTTGTAGTCGTGCGACACGAGGCCAGCGATCTCATCCCAGAACACCATGCCGTGGCGCTGCGCGTTGGATTTCGTCACCACCGTCAGATGTTTGCGTGGCCGCGAGCGAGCGATGTCGAACGCCACACGCATGATCCGCTCCACGCCGCGACGCGTGAAGATCGCGGTCTCGGTCGCGACTTCCTCGGGCAAACCGCGATGCACGCGTCCGCCATGACCGGAATACTCCCCCTCGGAGTTCTCCCGTACGATCACCCAGTCCAGATCGCCGGGTCCCACATTGCGCAACGGCGAGGTGACGCCTTGCAGAATGCGGGTCGGCCGCACGTTGGCGTACTGGTCGAGACCCTGGCAGATCTGCAAACGCAAACCCCAGAGCGAGACATGGTCCGGAATGTTCGGATCACCCACCGCGCCGAAATAAATCGCATCGGCGGTGCGCAGCCACGCCAGTCCATCCGCCGGCATGAACTCGCCGTGCTTGCGATACCAGTTCGACCCCCAGTCATAGTGATCGACCACCAGCTTGAACCCGCCATCGCGAGACGCGACCGCATCCAGCACCTCCAACCCCGCGCTGATCACCTCGGGGCCGATGCCATCGGCGGGAACGGAAGCGATACGATACTGCCTGGCCATGGTCCCGCGCTCCTGGGCTGTTCTGAGGGGCTCGTTCATACACCATGGACCGCCGCCGTGAAGTCCGTCAGGCTCGCCCCCAAACCAGACATCGAGGTGCGTCCATGACCTTCGAATTCGGCCCCGAGGTAAAGCTCGACCGGCCCGCCTTCGTCGATCCCACGGCCCGCATCTTCGGCCGCGTCAGCGCAGGGGAAGGCAGCAGCTTCTGGCCATACTGCGTCATTCGCGCCGAGGGCGCCGGCGTTCGTATCGGCCGGTGGTGCAACATCCAGGACACCGCTGTCATCCATGTCGGTGGCGGCAAGGGTACGGTGATCGGCGATTATTGCTCGATCGCGCATCGCGCCGTGGTGCATGGCGCCGAAATCGGCGACGACTGTCTGATCGGGATCGGCGCCGTGGTCATGGACGGCGCGAAAATCGGCAATCGGTGCGTTATTGGCGCGATGGCGCTGGTGCCGCCTGGAACCGAAGTGCCCGACGAACTCGGTCGTCATGGGCGTGCCCGGAAAGGTCGTCACGACGCGGAACAACTTCGCGCAGACGCGGCGCAATGCGTTGATTTACCATCGAAACGCTTTGGCGTACGCCCAGGGGCGGCATGACGCGTGGCGCGGGGAGGATTTCGCGAAGTTTCGTGAGGACCTTTCGCGACGGCTGGCGGCCGGTGAGGACGTTGGGGTGAGCGCGCCCGCGGGCTGACGGCCGAGTTGCCTCGCTGTCGCCGATGAAGTCCTGGTCCGGTTGGATATTGGTTACGAAATCGTGACGCGCCGGGAACCAGATCGGTTGTCCGTGAGTTCCCCAGGACCGCCGCGTCGCGAGCCACGCCTCTGACAGGTGCGGCTCGCGCGGTGGGTCTTAAGAGGAAACGGTCTCATGGCGGCCTCAACGGCCCTGGATACAAGCGCGTCGGCTGGCGATGCGAAGCCGGCGCCCGAGTCGGACGCACCGAACAAGCGTGCCATACGCAAGGGCTTTCATCCGATCGCACTGGACGCGCTGAACTTCCTGCAGGCCGATGTGCGCGGCGCGTTGGGTCCTTACCTCGCGGTATTCCTGGTAACCGAGCAGCACTGGAGCCTCACATCCGTCGGGGTCGTGACGACCGTTGGCGGATTGCTCGGCCTCGGGGTACAGCTTCCAATCGGCATGGCGATCGACGCCACACGAGCGAAACGCGCGCTTGTCGTGGCCGCCATCGCCGTGCTGGCTGTCGGCGCGACGGCGATTTTTCTCTTGCCGACATTCTGGCCGGTCCTGTTCGCCAACACGCTCATGGCGATCGTCGGTGACGTCTTCGCCCCCGCCATCGCGGCCATCACGCTCGGTCTCTATACGCGCGAAACGTTGGCGCGACGCACCGGCCGTAATGGCGCCTATGATCATGCCGGCAACGTCACGATGGCGCTGGTCGCGGCGGCGACTGGTTATTTCTTCACCCAACGCGCGGTCTTTCTGCTGGTGCCGATCTTCAGTTTGCTGGCCGCCGCCGCGGTACTGGCGATCCCAGGCGACGCGATCGATCATTCCCGCGCCCGCGGCGCCGATCCGTTGCAAGCACTGAAAGAGGGACCGTCAGAACCAAAACCGGTATTCAGGCCAGCGGGATTTCTGTCGCTCGCGCGAATGCGGGCGCTGGCGATCTTCGCCGGCTGTGCCTTGTTGTTTACGTTCGCCAACTCGCCGCTGGTCCCGTTGGTCGGACAGAAGCTCGCGCTCGCCAACCCCGACTGGGCTTCGGCGCTGACATCGGCCTGCATTATCGCGGCGCAGGCGGTGATGATCCCGACAGCGATTTTGGTTGGATGGAAAGCCGATGTCTGGGGACGGAAGCCGCTGCTGCTGGTGGCGTTCACCGTCCTGCCCGTCCGAGCGATGCTGTACACGCTCTCCGACAATACGGTGTGGCTGCTGAGCGTGCAGTTGCTGGATGGCCTGGCGTCGGGAATTTTCATGGCGCTGATGCCATTGTTGGTCGCGGACATCACCCGGGGCACCGGGCGCTACAACATGGCTCTGGGCGGCGTGATTACCATGCAGGGAATTGGCGGGTCCCTGAGTGGCATCGCGTCCGGCCTCGTGGTTGATCGTTTCGGCTATGGCGCGGCGTTTCTAAGCCTGGGAGCGATCGCCGCCGTGGCGTGCGCCGGATTCTTCCTGTTCATGCCGGAGACGATGTCCAAACCGTCCGCGGCGCCGAATGCCGCGGCATCGGCGTTAAAATCATCCGGTGCGCTCGGTTCGCCGGCGTCGTGAGCGAAGAACGCCGGCGCCAATAACAGCGGTCATGAGGAGAGCCAGCGAACCGGGTTCAGGTACGGGCGCGCCGAGCTGCAATGTTTCCTCCGCCGCCAACGCCAGATCGTCGGCGAATTGCGGCGAAATGCCCAGCGCGGAGGAGGCTGAATTCGGCGTACAGCGCGTTCGAGGTGTCGAATTCCGCGTCGATCGTGGTGGGGTTGATGCCGGTGATCTGCCCGAACAGCATCAGCGCATCGAGATAGTCGCCATATGCGCTGGGATGGTATCCGATCGGCACGGTGCAGCAGGCCAGCAATGGATCGCTGTCCCACAGGTCCATCTGGTTCGCCGGCTCGCTGCTCAGAAATGGGTTCTGTTCAGCGAAGCCAAGGTTGATCGCGCTGACCCATGCGTCGCCCGCCAGCGCCACGTTGACATGGCTTTTCGTCGGGTTGGCCGCATTGTACTGGGCCGCCTCGGTTTCATACGCATTGTGCAGGTCCGACGCCATCGCGGAGATCGGATTGGCGTCTCCGACGTAGGGGGCATAAGCCTTGTTGCCGCCCTGCTGCGCGACGGTGCTGGAGCCGAAGATCGGCGCGTTTGGATTGGAACTCGTGTAGCCGTAGGACGCAATCGGCGGCGTTTCGTAAAGCGTGATCGCGGCCTTGGGGGCGCCGGCCGCCGTATCGGCGTTGTCGATATCGGTGATCAGCCGGCTCACGCCGGACTGAAAGCTGGTGGGATTGCCCCGCGTCGGGACCGACGCCCCATTGACCGTGATCGACGTCGGCAGCGGTTGAAAACTCTGATCCTGCAAAACCACCTGGCTGTATTTCGAATTCTCGATCAGTGCCAGGTCGCCGGCCTCGCTGCCGGTATTGTTCGCATAACCCGTGAGCGTCGCGCTGCTGACCGTGATCGAGGAGACATCGTAGTTGAGTCCGGCTTCTTTCGTCAGTTGCAGGAAGATGCCCGCCGCCCCGGCATAGGGTCCGACCTCGGTATATTGCGATGACGGATTGTTTTGCAGGTAGGTCAACTGACCCGCCAAAGAGCCACCGGGCGTATTCGAGGTGGTCGGGATGACGGGCGCGGAACCCTCGGCGCCCGTGCACGGCAGCGTCGGGCACAGCAGGTCATGCACGGTGGCGGTACCCGTCGCGTTTCCTGGCCCCGCGTTGTAGCCGAGGGCGGGTTGATAACGGCCATGCGTGTAGCTGTTGCCCACAAACAGAATTTCGATCGGATCGGCGAAGGCCGGTTGGATCGTCGCCAGACCACAAAACAGCGCGAACACCACGACGGGCCGAAATCGAGATAATAACGAAAGAAACCGTGCGATACGCATTTTAACGCTCCTCCGCGCTTCGGCCGGCTGCGGCGGCCTTTGAACCGCGAAACAAACGCGCGTATCGCCGTGTGGTCAAATATAAGGATTCCATCGGGAGTCATATTTTTTGTATATGGTGCGACATGGAGCTGCGTCATCTCCGGTACCTCGTCGTGGTCGCCGAGGAGCGCCATATCACCCGCGCGGCCACGCGTCTGGGCATGCAGCAGCCACCGCTCAGTCAGCAAATCAAAGCATTGGAGACTGAACTTGGTGCGACGCTGCTGACGCGTGGCGCGCGTGGTGTGGAACTGACGGTCGCCGGTGAGGCGTTTCTGGCCGATGCCAACGCGATCCTGGAAGCCGTGAGACATGCCAGCGCGCGAACAGCGCGGATCGCTCGCGGTCAGACGGGAAAGCTGTCCATCGGGTTCACGACCTCCGCGGCGCTGCACCCGTTCGTGCCGAAAGTCATTCGCGGTTTCCGTCAGGCCTATCCACGTGTCGATCTCGATCTGCATGAGAACGCGGCCGCCGATCTGATCGAAGCCCTGATGCGGCGCGATATTCAGGTCGCGATGGTGCGCGTGCCCGTGGCGCGACCGCCGGAGCTCGCGTTTCTCGAATTGCTGCACGAGGAATTGCTGGTTGTCCTGCCGGTTGACCATCCGTTGCTTCGCGAAAAAAGCGGGCGTGGTGTGGCGTTACCCGACCTGGCCGAAGAGCGATTTATTTTGGTGCGGCGGCCGGGCGCGCCCGGTATTTATGAAAACGTCATTCAGGCCTGCCGCGCGGCGGGTTTCGAGCCGCGTATCGTCGCCGAGGTGCCGCATATGCTGACCAACATCAACCTTGTCGCCGCGGGCGAGGGAATTTCCCTCGTGCCGGCCTCGATGCGGGAGGTGAATCTGCGACAGGTCGCGTATCGCGCGCTTCGTACCACACCGAAGCTCACCGCGCCGCTGACTCTCGCTTACCTGTCGGGTGTGAAAGATCCGTTGGTGCTGAATTTTGTCGCCATCACCCGCGCGAAACTGACGGAAACGGTGGACTGATACGGGCCGTCGTTCGTTGAGGTCGTGTCGCCGCGGCGTCCGGACCGCCTATAGTGGAATTGCCAGCAGCGTATCGATTTTGTCGCTGTCCAGCACGACGATCCGCTCACTGAACCGAAACGGAGCGGCCGAGATATCGATCCGATCAAGGTATCGGCCGGTGGCGAATAGCGTCGTGACCCCATCGTGCATGATCCGCGCGACAATGAAATGCGATTGCACGACCGCGACGTTGTTCGCCACCTCCTTCACGCGGATCGGTCCGATCACATGGCGATACCGGTGCGGCTCGAATAAATTCGCGCGCCGGATGGAGAATACACGGTCGAGCAGCATGCCGCGCGTTGCCGCGTACATCACGCCCTGCCGCATTCCCGCCGCGAAATTCGAGCGGCTGATGACAAGATATCGGCAAGGATCGGCGAACAGCTCCGGCCACTCCTCCAGCCGGTCCTCGTCGATCCGCTCGGCGTATTCGCCGATCAGTTCGTGAACCCCCGATCGGACCGCGACGTCGTCCATGTTCAATCGCCCATCAGCGCGCGGTAGTGCTTCCAGAAACCGCGAATGGCCGCCTCACTGGCGCGGAACGGTTGTGACTCCGCCTCATGCCCGCCCATCATGACGAGGCCCGCGCCCTCGTCATTGTATTGCAGCGCACGTTGCACGAAGCCGCCGATACAGCCATCCTCCATCGCGATATACCCCGCCGGCCCGATCAGATTGCCCTGACGCAGCCTGCGTTCGGTCATTGCTTCGTCATCCGTGTCGAAGCCGAGGTGGATCCATTCCAGTTCGGTCTTGTCGACGCCGCGGGGACGGATCACGCGCACGGCGATCGTGTTGCGCACCTGCTGCAACACCATGCCCGGGAAGACGGTGAGAATTTGGACCGATACGCCGTCGCCATATTCGTCGACCAATTCGACGACGGAGTTATCCTGGAGGCGGAACTCACTCTCCGAACGCAGACCGGCATTCTTGTATTCCATGTCCTCGGCGGCGTAGTCGAGTTTGGCGAAACTGTAGTGATTGCCGCCATCCTGATTGATATAGATGCCGCCCGGCATGGTCAGCCGGTTGATCCGGAACGTGGTCAGGAACAGATGCAGGATCGAGGCGTGGTAGGTATCCTTCACGTTCTCGAAATAAAGTTTCCAGTTGTTCGGCATTACCTGCGTATTGCGGCCGAGCACGTGAGGCGTGCGGTTCATCACCCGCAGTAACCCGCGCGTGACGTCAGGACCGAGGAAGGCCTCAAGATCGGGCGTCGCGTCACTGAACGTGCCGAACACCAGGCCACCCAGTTCGGCGGTGCGCAGTTGTTGCAGCCGGTGCTCTTCCTTGCGGAATTCCGGCGGCATGCCGCCTTGGCGTTGCACGCCGTGCTCGAACGCCACGCCGGTCAGTTGTCCGGCGAGATTGTAAATCCAGCCGTGGTAGATGCAGCCAAATTCTTTGACGTTACCCTGGCGCTCCAGACACAGCAGATTGCCGCGATGGGCGCAGCGATTGACGAAGGCGTTGATGGCGCCGGCCGCGTCGCGTACCACGATGACCGCGGTTTCGCCGATCGTCGTCGCGACAAAATCACCAGGTTTGGCGAGTTCAACCGTCAGGCACAGGTAGTTCCACGTCGGGCCTTTGAACAGGCGCTCCTGCTCGCGGTGATACTGGTCCTGGTCGGTATAGACCCGGAACGGCACCTCGCTGATCCCGTTCGAGGGCCACGGTACGCCGTGTTCGGCGGTCAGACCGGCTTGAGACATGGTCACCTCCTTCAGCGATTGGCCGGCTCACGCGTCGTGGGGACGCGAGGCCAGTTCTTATCACGAAGGTTAGGCCGATTTCAGTCACCGGGGAAGCTTGGACAGGGAGCCGCGCCCGAACGGGAAAAGCGGGGCCGCGGCAATCCTGACCCGTCGCGTTATCGGCCCAAAGTCGGCATCACGAACTCGGCCCCTTTGCGCGCGCCGCCGGTCCAGCGCTGCGTCACCGCCTTGTACTTCGTGTAGAATCGCACGCCTTCCATGCCATAGACATGATGATCGCCGAACAGCGAGTGCTTCCATCCGCCGAACGAGTGGAACGACATCGGCACCGGGATCGGCACGTTGATCCCCACCATGCCGATCTGGATCTGCGCCGTGAAGTCGCGCGCCGTGGCACCATCGTTGGTGAACAGCGCGACGCCGTTGCCGTATTCGTGCGCGTTGATCATCCGGGTCGCCGTCGCGACATCGGGCGCGCGCACGACGGACAGGACCGGCCCGAAGATCTCTTCCTGGTAGATCCGCATGTCTGTCGTCACGTTATCGAACAGACTGCCGCCGATGAAGAAGCCGTTCTCATAGCCTTGCAATTTCAGGCCGCGGCCATCGACGACCAGCGACGCGCCTTCCTTCACGCCGAGATCGACGTAGCCGGACACCTTCGCCAGGTGCTCGCGCGTGACGAGAGGCCCCATCTCGGCCTCCGGGTCCACGCCGGGCGCGATCTTCAAGGCCCGCACGCGGGGCGCCAGCTTCGACACCAGCGCATCGCCGGCGGAACCGACCGCCACGGCCACCGAGACCGCCATGCATCGCTCTCCGGCGGCGCCGTAAGCGGAGCCCATCAGCGCGTCCACCGCATCGTCGAGGTCGGCGTCCGGCATCACCACCAGATGGTTCTTCGCGCCGCCCAGAGCCTGCACGCGTTTGCCGAACGATGTGCCGCCTTTGTAGATCGTTTCGGCGATGGCGGTGGACCCGACGAAGCTGATCGCCGCGATGTCCGGATGTGCCAGGATCGCTTCCACCGCCTCCCGCGCGCCCTGGATGACGGTGAACACGCCATCGGGCAACCCGGCTTCTTTCAGCAGCGCCGCGAGTTTCAGCGACACCGAGGGATCTTTCTCCGACGGTTTCAATATGAAGCAATTCCCGCAGGCGAGCGCCACGGGCAGCATCCACAGCGGCACCATCAGCGGGAAGTTGAACGGCGTAATGCCGGCGACGACGCCCAGAGGCTGACGGATCGACCAGGCATCGATGCCGGTGCCGACCATTTCGGTGTATTCGCCCTTCAGCAAATGCGGAATGCCGCAGGCGAACTCGACGACCTCCAGGCCGCGCTGCACCTCGCCATCCGCGTCGGACAGCACTTTGCCGTGTTCTTCGGTGATGATGGCGGAGAGTTCCTTGCGGTCGCGCTCCAGCAATTCCTTGAATTTGAACATGACCCGGGCGCGGCGCAGAGGGGGGGTGGCGGCCCAGGCGGGCCAGGCAGCATGGGCGGAGGCGACGGCGGCGCTGACTTCGGCGGTACTGGCGAGGGCGACGCGCGCGGTGACCTCGCCGGCCGCCGGGTTGAAGATGTCGCCGAATTTGCCGCTGGTGCCGGGTGTGGCTTTACCGCCGATGAAATGTCCGATTTCGCGCATGGGCCGATCCTCCAAGGTCTTCTCGGAGGCCGGACTTAGGCCGAAACGCGCCGGACGGGTAGGGGAGGGCCCGCGCGTCGCCCCGGTCGCTTCCGGTGTCGCGGCATTCAGCGTTCAGCGCAGGAAATCACCCAGCACGCGCGCGACCCAGCCGGGCCGTTCGGTCACGACATCCGCGGTGACGCCGCTCACCAACGCGATCCGGCCGTATGGGATGGAGCGAGCGAGGAAGTCCGCGCCCTCACGCATGGCCATGTCCGCGTCCTCCGCGCACAGCACCAAGGTGGGTGCGACGATTTCTTCCGTCAGATCCATCAGGTCAGCGCGCGCCATCGCGCCACGGGCGAGCACGTGGTCGCGCATCGTCAGGAACGCGTCGCGCATTCCTTCGCTCAGCGCCGGCGAGGTATCGCACAGCACCAACCGGTCAACGCGCTCCGGCCAGGTCGCGGCGAAATGCTGCGCGACCATGCCGCCGAGCGAACTGCCGACCAGATGCGCCCGCGCGATGCCAGACGCGGTCAGCACCGCGGCGAGTTGCTCGGACAGATCGTCGATCTCGTAAGCATGGTCTGGCGGGTCGGTCTCGCCATGTCCGGGAAGATCGTAGCTCACCAGCGTGAACCGGTCGGCCAGGGCGGCAACCGCCTCCCACATGTGGCGGGTCAGGCCGATCCCGTGCAACAGCACGACCGGAGGTCCGGAGCCGGTGCGATGCGGATGAATCGAGGTGGAATCGAGCGGAAGCATGGGGTTGGCTTTCGTGCCGGGTGTCGGCGCCCGGCGATCGGTTTGCTACCTACGGTAGAAAATCATTGCGTGCATTTCGTCCGGGCGATAGTCTTGGATGATGTCCCTCGACACGCCACGGAACGGAAACGTCTGTGTTACGCCCGTCCGGCCAGACAGCAAACAGCGCACTCCCGCGGCGGAACCATGCCCGACACCTTTATCGAACCGCTAAGCCTGGCGAATGAGGGAATGGGATCGTGTGAACTCACGATCCTGATGCCATGCCTGAACGAGGCGGAAACGCTCGCCATCTGCATCGCCAAGGCGATGTCATACCTGAACGGCTCCGGTGTGCGGGGTGAAGTGCTGATCGCTGACAATGGCAGCACGGACGGCTCCCAGGCGATCGCTCAGGCGGCGGGTGCCAGGGTCGTGGCAATCGCCAGCAAAGGCTACGGCAGCGCGCTGCTCGGCGGCATCCGCGAGGCACGCGGACGCTACGTCATCATGGGCGATTCCGACGACAGCTACGACTTCAGCGACCTGGACGCGTTCGTCGGCAAATTGCGAGGCGGCCACGATCTGGTCATGGGGAACCGTTTCAAAGGCGGCATCAAACCCGGCGCCATGCCGCCTCTCCACCGTTATCTTGGCAATCCGGTACTGACGACGATTGGCCGCATCTTCTTTCGCAGTCCCTGCGGTGATTTTCATTGCGGACTGCGTGGTTTCGATCGCGCGGCGATCCTCGGGCTCGACCTGCAGGCTCCCGGGATGGAGTTCGCCAGCGAGATGGTGGTCAAGGCGACCATCCATGATCTGAAAATCGCCGAGGTGCCGACGACGTTGTCGCCCGACGGTCGCACGCGCCCACCGCATTTGCGCAGTTGGCGCGATGGGTGGCGGCATTTGCGCTTTCTGCTGCTGTTCAGTCCGCGCTGGCTATTTCTGTATCCGGGTCTCGGATTGATGGTCGCCGGGCTGGTCATGATGGCGTGGTTGCTGCCGGCACCGAGAACCGTCGGCGGCGTGACGTTCGGCATCCACACTTTGTTCTATGCATCGCTCGGTGTGGTCGTCGGCTTCCATTCGGCGCTGTTCTATGTGTTCGCGCGGCTGTACGGGATGCGTGCGGGCCTTGCTCCGCCGGATGAACGGTTCCTGCGCATGACCCGGATACTGACGCTGGAGGCGGGCTTGCTCGCCGGATTGATGCTGCTGCTGATCGGTCTCACTTTGGCCGTGCTGGCGGTGTCGGCCTGGACCGAGACCGCGTTCGGCGCGCTCCAGCCAGAGTCCTCGATGCGGCTCGTGATCCCCTCCGGAACCTGCATCCTGTTGGCGTTTCAGACCGCCTATGGCGCGTTCTTTCTGAGCGTTCTGGAAATCCGCTCCGGGCGACGCGACATCCAGAGTTAGCCGCCACCCCGGCGCCGCTCCAACGCGCCAAGACAGATCGTCTCGAACTGGGCCGCGACGGTCTTCCAGGCAAAGCGCTCTTCCATCAGGCTCCGCGCGGCCGCGGCGATGCGATGCCGCGATGCCGCGTCATCGAGCAGCGAGAGAATTCCCCGACAGAATGCCTCGGCGCTGTCCGCGCGCAGGAAATGTTCTCCATCCGTGACATCCAGCCCTTCAATGCCCAGGGAGGTGGAGATGACCGGCCGTCCCATCGCCATTGCCTCGAACGCCTTGATGCGGGTGCCGCTGCCGACCCATAGCGGGATCACGTAGACGTGGCTTCGCGCCACATACGGGCGGATGTCGTCAACGAACCCGGTCAACGTCACGTTCAGGCCGCGCTCGCGGATCTTGTCGGCGAGCGACGCGGGCGGGTTTCGCCCAATGATCACCGCGTTGATGCGTGGACGCGCGGCTACCAGGGTCGGCCAGACCTCGTCGAGCAGAAAATGAATGCCTTCCACGTTGGCGGCCCAACTCATGGTCGCGGTGAACACCAGGGTGCCGCCATCGGACCCTGGATCGGCCGCGAGGTCGGGCGAAGCGGCGGCGAAAAAGTCGAGATCGACCCCGGTATCGATCTCCTCCACCCGAGCCAGCCGATAGCGGTCCGCCAGCACATCCGCGTCGCGTTTCGATACCGCGATCACCGTGTCGAACCGGCGTAGCGTCTCGCCTTCGAAACGGGTCATTTTGCGGCTTTGATTGGCCCACACGAGACGCCACAAACCTTTCGCGCGCGCGGCATGCCGCTCGAATATTTCAGCCTCGACGTTATGCGTGAACATCACCGAGGCGGCGTCGATCCGGTCCGGTACCAGAACGCCCGCATGCGGAAAATCCACCACCACGACATCGGGCTTATCCGTCAGGGCCTGGCCGATGCGCGCGCTGCCCTCGGGCGAACGGTCGGTGGCCACCGCCACGGGCACCGTGCTGGCCAATGCCAAAACGCGTTTGAGCCGGGTCGGTGGGCGTTCGGGCCAGGAAATGAAATGGTCGCACGCGGCGTCCAGGTCCGCCCGAAAACCATCCGCATCCGGTGGCGCGGGCGATGCCAGAGTTACCTCGAACGCGCCGCCTTTCATGCCGCGCAGAATGTTGCCGGTGCGGATTTTGCCACCCTGGTCCATCGGAAACAGAAAACGCGGGCTCACGAACAGCAGACGTGGCCGACCGGCCGTCGCACTCACCAGCACAGGCCCTCGTAGGAAATCGCCGGGTGCGAGCGCAGCGCATCCATTCCGGCCAGGTCAATGACGATATGACCGGCGAGGCCCGCGAGTAACGCCGGCCGATCCTCTGGCGCGACATGGCCGATCACCGCGATTCGGCTGGAGGATAACGCGGCCTCCGGGCTGATCACCATCAGCCGTTCGAGGTGCGGGATCTCTTTTTCGATGTAGCTGCGATTCGACCCCATCAGCCGGGCAACCTGCACAAACCGGTCATAGATCCGCAGATCGTAGCCACGCCCGATCAACCGCTCGGCGAGCCGGACAAACGGCGACTCGCGGAGATCGTCGGTGCCTTGCTTGAAGGCCAGACCGAACAGAGCGATCGGCTGCCGGCCATGATGCGTAATCGCATCGTAGGCACGATCGATGATGGCCTGATTGGACGGCAGCAGTTGTTTCAGGAACGGCGCGGACAGATTGCGCGCGTCGGCCAGCGAGAGGAAGCTGCGGACATCCTTCGGCAAACAGGAACCGCCGAACGCGAAGCCCGGCTTCAGATACGCCGGAGAGACGTTCAGGACCCGGTCCTCGCACAGCAGCCGGAATGCCTCGCGCGCATCGACGCCGTAGGATGCGAGGATCGCCCCCGCTTCGTTCGCGAATGCCAGTTTGACCGCGTGATAGACGTTGGAGATGTGCTTCACGCTTTCCGCCACGCGCCAGGGCGCGACGTGCAACGGCGCGGCGATTGGTGCGTAAACCTCCCGCAGCACGTCGGCGTTGTCGCCCTCCGGCGCGCCGATCAGGGTGAACGGCGGGGTGCGAAAGTCGCGCACCGAAGATCCTTCGCGCAGGA
>CAVRDN010000017.1:0-13184 GCA_963719675.1 uncultured Alphaproteobacteria bacterium
CAGAATCCGTCGGACGCTCGCTGACCCCGGTCTGCCGCCAATTCTGGCGGTGAATCGTGCTTCACTCACCCGACGTAACGGTGGCCGTCAGCTCGATGGTTCCCTATCCGGAATCGACCCGCCAAAGACAACGCACATTCCCTGGCTACTGAAATTCGCTCGCCGCAGCGGTTGATCAGCGACCCGCCGCTCCCATCAGCGAAGCGTATAGCCTGGCGATCCGTCCCGTCATCGGTCCAGGCACACCAGCGATCATCGCACGCCCGTCCAACGAGCGGACCGGGGTGACGCCGCCGAATGTTCCGGTCACGAACGCCTCGTCCGCGCCATGCACCTCCGGCAACGAAAAATCGCCGAGCCGTACAGGGATCGCGTGCTCCCGGCACAAATCGATCACCGCGCCGCGCGTGATGCCGTTGAAGCAACTGGTCCCCGTCGACGTGCAAACCTCGCCACGCCGGACGAAGAAGAAGTTCGTCGCGTTGCAACTCGAGACAAACCCGCGGTCGTCCAGCATCAATGCCTCATCCGCGCCGTTCTTATACGCCTGAACCAGCGCGAGGATCAGCGGCAAGCGGCTATGCGTGTTCAACCGCATATCGAACTGATCCGGCCGCGTGCAGCGATACGTCGAAGTCAGTAGCGCGAGGCCGGTCGTCGCGAGTTCCGGGTTCGGCAGTTTATGTTCCATGACAATAACGACCGTCGCGCCGCCGATCGTCTGCCGCGGATCCTGACTGGGCGTGCGTTTAAGCCCTCGCGTCACCATCAGCCGCGCATGCACGCCGTCGACCATGTCGTTGCCGCGGCGTGTCGCTTCAAGCGCCGCGATAACCTGTTCGCGCGACAAACCGATATCGAGATCGATCGCCCTCGCGGTGGCGAACAGCCGATCGAGATGCGCATCGAGAAACAGCCAGCGTCCGTTGATAAGCCTCAGACCTTCCCAAACCCCATCCCCCGCGATGAACCCGCCATCGAACACCGACACCATCGCCTGGGCGCGCGGCACGAGCGTTCCGTTCACCCAGACCTTGATGGCTTCGTTCCGCGGGTCCTCGGCGATGTCCTGGCTGCCGGCCATCAGGCGCGCTCCAGGCTTTCCTTGGTGATGCCGGGAACCGACATGGGATCGAGGCCGCGTGTCGCGAGATAGGCCCGATAGAAATCCTCTGTCGTACCGTTTTCGTAATAAAATGTCAGAACCGACGTAAGGTAGTCGCGCCAGGTTTTGTCAGCCTCGCGGCGAATGCCCGCCCCGGCGACAGAGGTGACAGCGGGTTTGGGAACGATCACCTGGCCTTGGCCGATGCGGAGCCGGTAGGCGATCAGCGCCGGATGATACAGCACCAGAATACGCGAATTGCCGGATTGATAATGCAGAATCGTATCGTCCATGGTCGCAAGCCGGGTGATCTTCGCCTGCTTCAGATGCCCGGTCAGCCAACGATCCATCGACGTCCCAAGCGGCACCGCGATCGTCATGTCCGGTGTGTCGAGTTGCGCCCAGGTCTGGGCTGTCGTCGTGTCATGGGCCATGAAGCCGAGGGCGTAATACAGCACTGGCGCGAATGGAAAATCGATGGCGAGCGCGCGTGCCGGTGTCGGGTCGAGCACGAACATCAGGTCGAACTGCCCGGCCTGAAGTGCCGCGGGGGCGTTGGCCCAGGTCGTCTCGACGAACTGCACGGTCGCACCCATGTCGCGCGCGATCTGCTCCCCCAGCATGCAACCCATGCCAACCCATTTACCGCTCGCGAGGTCTTTGGAGTACCAGGGCTCGGACGGCGTCACACCGACACGCAGGATCTTCCCTGCTCTGATCGTGTCCCAGGTCGAGCCCGATGGTTGAGCGACCGCGGGTGCCGCCGCGCTCGCGGCGACCACCGCTCCGAATGAACCAAGACCTCGCCGTCCCAACTTCATTTCGCGGCCTCCCCAGATGAACGGCTTGTCCGCTTGCGTGGCGAATGAGCGGGTCGCCGTCACGGTAATTATGACATCTACGCCGATGGCGGGATAGGCACGTGTAGACTGCGCGGCTCGTGAGTGATTCCGGCAGCCCACAGCCCCGGCGGTGTTGACCGCGCTCCGGCGGCGACCGGATGTCGGAACAGCCAGCCCTTCGTTCGACGACAAAGCCTGAGGTCGTCCAGAACGAAGGTGCCGAGGTTTTTGCCGCTGGCTGCCGCGCCGGATCGCATCCGGACCCGACGACGAGACCGGTTTTCTCTGGTGTGGGCCTGAGCGCCTCAGCGGCGGCTCGTCGACGTCAGCCTCGCGAGGCTGAAGCTTCAATCAAGCAGGTTGGCGCTGGTGTGGCGCGCGGCCTTTCAGCACCGTTCCGCGCGACCGCGGGATGCTTTACCGGCATCGCGGTGCGCCCAGGCGGGCCGCAGGAGGGCGTAAAGCTGCAGGGAGCGGGGTTGCCCGCCAACGAAGACCCAGTCTCGCATCAGCCCCTCACGGGCGAACCCCAGCCGTCCGGCGAGGCGAATCGACGCGATATTCCGGGGCTCGATTTTCGCTTCGATCCGATGCGCGTCGAGGCGGTCGAAACAATGGTCCAGCAGCGCCGGCATCGCTTCCCGCATGATCCCCTGTCGCCACCACGGTTTCGCGAGCAGCCACCCCACGGACAGCCGGTGATGATGAGGACGGCGGTCATGATAGTTGACCATGCCGACCACGAGGCCACTTTCGCGCAGTGTAACCGCGAAGGCCGCGTGCGTGTCCACGCTCATTGCGCGCGACTGGCGGATGTGCGCCGCCGTTTCCGCGACGGAGCGCGAGGGTGGTGCGTCCCAGTAGCGCATGGTTTCGGGATCGCCGTACGCCTCATGCAGGCCGATCGCATCCGCTTCGGCCAGGACTCGCACCCGCAACCGAGGCGTTTCCAGCAAAACTTCGCCATGCACATCCGACATCGCATCAGCCCAGGCCGTGGGGAGTTGGGTCGTTCGCCACCGTCTCGTACCATGACGCTACGACCGTCCGGCATGCCTTGGGGTAACAAAGTGATACGGCTTTGTCACACGGAAGGTGGCTGAAAGGTGCCACGCAGTCGGCGCCCAGGTGTTGTCCAGCTCTCGCCCTGGGCCGCCTCAGGATATCGGGCCGCTCAAGGGAATGAGGTCACGGCGATCTGGGGAAGGCCCTGGCGCGTCCGGCATTTGGCCGTCGATCATCAGTGAGGCGGGTGCTGGGCGCGCAAACTCATGATGTATCCCACGAGCACCGTCACCTGAGAGCCGACAAGGCCCTGCTCGGGCATTTGCTCGGATGGTCCGTGCGGCCGCGCCAGAATGTCACGTAAGCTCGCCTCGGTCGTGCCGGGACGATTGGCGATTTGCCGGAAATCCGGCGCGGCGGGCTGCCTGAGGGGTTCCGTTGGCTGATCGGAGGCCACGACATGGCATACGGCGCAGAGCAGGGTCGCGAGAGCCTTCCCGGTCAATAGATCCGGTCCCACCGGCTCTCCCGCCGATGATCCCGACCCCGCCACCGCTTCGCCTGGGCGCATCGCGGGCCCCATTGCCGATTGCCCACCAGCGCGAGCCCGCGCCACCGATTCCCGCGCCTGGTCGGCGAGGGCGGCCGCCCTGTCCGCGGCGGCCTCGGCCGCGGCGCGGGCCTTCGTCACGGAGGAATCAGCGCTGACGACCTGATCGGACAGATCATCGATCCGTTGCCGCAGATCGTCCGTGACGCGCGTTCGCGTGTACAACTCAGCGCCAAGCGCGGCGGTCAGGATGACCAGCAAGACGATAACCGCTCGATTGAAAAGGGTCATAAACGCTCCGTGGTCCCGCCAACGTTCGCCTTGTTGGTGAGGCTGGCCTCCCGCGAGCGGCCTGTCGTTGACCTGCGTCAATGCGCGTCGCGCCAACCGGAGGTCACAAACGCACACCCCGCCGACCGTGACCGGCCGCATTGCTCGCGAGGCGGGCTGACGCCCAGGTGTCGGCGTCCAGGACTGATCAGATGGCGCTGGTCCGCGCCGGGGGCCGACCGCGCGCCGGGAACTGTGCCGATGCATGAAGGAACCGGCCGATGCCTGGCGTCGCCCGGACAATTACGGGGGAAAACGGGTCAGTTATGAACAAAACTCTGAGAATCGGCGGCACGATCGGGATCGCGGCGCTTCTGGGCATCGCTCGGGCCGGCGGCGCGATGGCGATGCCCACGTGCGAGGGGACCTACGCGGCGGAACTGCTGCGGCCAATGCCGGCGCGGATTGTCGTCGATCTGGACGTTCACGATCGCTCGACCGACCATCTCAGGCTCGCCGAACGGTTCCTCGACGGGCTGCGCGTGGCCGGCGTCGCTGTCGGGCCCCAGCCGACCGTGCTCCTGTCCATCAGCAGTTCTCGTATCGAGTCGTTTTCGGACCGCCCCGCTGACACGGCGATGCAAACTTATCCGGAATTTTCCGGCCTTCAGGGCGGGCTGCAGCCGAGCCTCCCGGTCATGCCCAACACACGCATGGTGACACCCGAACCCGCGCCCTCGGCGCCGCTGCTGATCTTCCGCGTTGAGGCGACGGAAGGCCATGCGTCGCAGGTCTCCTGGGTGGTAACCGTGCGCTGTCAAACGATTGGGACCGACGATGGAGCACGGGCGGAGGATCTGGGCCGCGTGATCGGCGGCGCGCTCGGCAAACGGGTGAACCTCACGCCATTTTGAGCGGCCCGTCCCGCGGAAGGATGGGCTTTCGCATGGTCAGAGACTGAACGAGTTGCCGACCGCCGATGGCTCCCTGCCGGCCGAGCGCCTGGCGTAGCGCGATCAGGGCACGCCAATCCGTCGGTCCTTGAAGCGGAGCGGGCGCCTCAGGTTTCGCGGCGCCATACCAGCGTGCCAATGATCAGTTTGCCGGATGGGCCGCGTTGCTCGGGAGTCTTGAGAGTCAGCGTATCGTCCTCTCGACCTGGACATGCATCGAAGCGAGCCGCCAGGTCCCGAACACGGCGGCGTCGCGCGTTGCCTGGTCTATCGGCGTCTCTCGTTCGTCCTTTGCCGTGGCGCCGCTCCCCGGGTTGCGCTCGCCCGTTGAAAACCCCATCGGACCGCGTCGGACGCATTGACTCCAATCAACGATCAACGACGGCCGCAATCCCGGATAATCCGGCCGACCGTGGCCAGACGGATGCACGAATATCAGGCTTTTGGCGTGGTGCTGACCGTCGCGCTCAGAGTTTGCTCAAGCTCGGCGAATGTCGCGGTGATCAGCAGCTTCGAGCCGTCCACCATCTGCAATTGCGCGCTGCGGATGCCGTCCGCTCCAGGTTTCGACGTCACGACGGCGATGGCGTCGATGTTGACGATGGCACGATCCTGATACGGCAACGTGGTGAAGATGGTGAAACGAGACATGACGCTCCCTCCTCGGGTCCGACGGACGGCCGGTTAGATGTCTGTGCGAAACGGATCGGCCTCGGGGCATCGTAACGACGCGGCGAACTGACCTATTGAGGCAACGCGCGCGTCGCATTCCGCCCCCGGGGTGGAGCGGATGGTATGGCGGTTGATGGAGCATTCGACGTGGCTACCACGATCGATTATGGCCGGCCGCCCAGGACTGTCGGGCTCGCGATCTGGATGGCCGCTCAGGCCGAGGACGGTCTACGCCCAGGGTATGTCGCGCCGGCGGAATTCAGCAACCTGGTAGAAGTCGGCGTGCGACGGAACGCTTCCGCGGCGAACCATCGCGACGGCGAACACGTGATCTCGGTGGCCGTGGCAGACGCCGCGACCACCGAGAGAAATCATCAGAGGCTGTCGCCGATGTTGCTGAACTGCGTCGAAAGGTCGTTGGCCAACAGCGCGAAGCCGACCGCGATCGTGGCGACGATCACACCGGCGATCAGGCCATACTCCAAGGCGGTAACCGCGCGACGGTCGGTCTTCAGGGACAACCAGCTCGAGATGTATTGGATCATAGTTTCTGCTCCTGTGTCAGTCATCGGATGAGGGTGTGGCAGGCACGCTTGTCTATCGGGACAATAGAGTGAGGATTACAATTCAAATGGTTTCAAACAGGTTCTGTTTGATCGCGCCTTCGATCATCGCGCGCCACAACGACAATCACCAGTTGCGCGGCTGAAACTCCGACATCGCCGCTGACATCAGGATGCGACCGAAAACCACGTGCGTGGCCGTTGTTCTGTGTGTTACAATACCGAAACCAATCGAGTTCCGCGGCGGCAAAGGCCGATTAGGACGCTCGTTACGCCGGGCGGCCGGCGCCGGCTTCCATTTCGGCGATGATTTGCCGCGCGCGCGCCGCCGGATCGGTATGGGCGATGATCGGTCGGCCCACGACCAGATAATCCGACCCGCGCTCGATCGCCGCCCGTGGCGTGGCGAGGCGGGCGTGATCGTCCGACTGTTCGTCCGCGCCGCGGATCCCCGGCGTTCCGATCAGCAGCCGATGGGAGCCGGCGATTCGCCGCAGTTCGTTCGGATTGTCCGCCGCTGACGCGATCATCCCGTCACAGCCGAACTGTACAGCGTGCTTCGCGCGCAGATGGATCAACTCGCGCGCCGTCAGCGCGTAGCCCATCTCCTTCAACCCCGCGTCGTCCAGGCTGGTCAACACGCTGATCGCGAAAATCTTCAGGTCCGAGGCGCCCTTCCCTTTGACAGCGGCCTCCATGATCCGCGCGTCGCCATGCACGGTCAGGATGCTGACACCGCGGTCGGCGGCCCGCGCGACGCCTTCCTGCACGGTGCGGCCGATGTCGTACATCTTGGCGTCGAGAAACACGCGTTTACCCGACGAGATCAGAGAACGCAGCAGTCCGTCCACCCCCTCGGCGAAGGCCAGCCAAAGACCGACCTTGAAAAACGATACGACGCCGTCGAGGCGCGCCACCATCTCCCGCGCGCCGGCAATCGTCGGCACGTCGAGCGCCACGATCAGGCGATCGGCCATGTTCGGCGGCAGATCGCGCGCTGGCGATGTCACGCTGGCTGCTTCTGGCATCAGACCCGTCTCCGTCATCGACTCCAGCCGCGTATCGGCTCGCGCGCACGATACCGCCCGGAACGCCACGCGGCCACAAACAACCGCCGCGGCCACGCACCGCCGGCCGGCGCGGATACCGGACGCTTCGTCCCCACCGAGGGTCAGGCCTGGCGCGGCTGCTCGTACAACCGGCGCGGCACCGCTCGATGGATGCACGCGTGCCGAGCCCCGCCCCCGGCCCGGCGCGGCGCGATCGAGGTTCAGCAGGCACCTCGCACGCCTCGCCGCCGCCTCGCCCAATGGACCGCGGACGTTCACGCGGCGGACGATGCGACCTATGGTCACCCCGTCGGTGCGGAAGGCAGCAGAATGGATAACGCGACGCTCAACGCCTATAATCGTGACGCGAACGGCTTCGCCAGCGACTGGGAGACCCAGCCGCCGCCTTCCGACCTGCACGCCGTGGTCCGGAGATTCTTTATCGCGGGTGGCGCGACGGCGGACGTCGGATGCGGCAGTGGCCGGGATGCCGCCTGGCTCGACGCGAACGGCTATCCGGCACGAGGCTTCGACGCATCGGACGGATTATTGATTGAGGCGAGACAGCGGCATCCTGAGTTGCGGTTCGCAACCGCGGTTTTGCCGGAACTCGGCGAAATCGCGGACGGCAGTTTCACCAACGTGCTTTGCGAGACCGTCATCATGCATCTCGACCCCGAGGCGATCACGCCAGCCGTCGAGCGGCTTCTTTCCATCCTGGTCCCAGGCGGCATTCTTTACCTGAGTTGGCGGGTGACCGAAGGCCTGGACCGGCGGGATGAGCACGGGCGCCTCTACGCCGCGTTCGATCCGGACCGGGTGCTTCGCGCTCTGACGGCCGCGGAGGTGCTGTTGGATGAACAGGCTGGCAGCGTGTCCTCGGGAAAGTTGATCAGGCGTATCGTCGCGCGGACACGCGGCGGCGATACCCTGACTTCATCCGGTTCGTAGCCACGCGGCCGTCCAGGCCCATTCCCCCTGGCTTCGTCAATAAGCGCGAAAGCCCGGTCCGGGGCCTGGAAACCCAGCAACCGGGCGTTGGCAAGAGGACCGAACGCTCGGGAAGGCGAGCCTCAGGCCGGAGGTGTCGGCTGCTGCCCGTCGGTCGGAGGCTTCGGCGGTGCGACCGTCGCGGCGACCTCGGCGGCGAAGTCTTCCTTCGGCTTTTCGATGCCCTCGCCCAGAGCGAAGCGGGCGAAGCCCGTGACCGTGGCGGAGGCGTTCTTGACCACGTCCTTCACCCGGCTCTTGCCGTCATGCACCCACACCTGCTCCAGCAGCGCGACTTCCTCGTAGAACTTCTGCACCCGGCCTTCGACCATCTTGGCGATGACGTTGTCCGGGCGGCCGGATGCTTTCGCCTGCTCGGTCAGCACGTTCTTCTCACGCTCCAGCGCTTCGGGGGAGACGCTGGAGATGTCCAGCGCGTCCGGCCGCGTTGCCGCGACGTGCATGCCGATCTGGCGGCCGAGCGTGTGCATCGCCTCACCGGCATCGTCGCTGGCGACCGCGACGATGACGCCGATCTTGCCCAGTCCGGGCTTGAGAGCGGAGTGGACGTAGGTCGCGACGACGCCGTTCTCCACGCTCAGCACCTTGGCGCGGCGGATCGTCATGTTCTCACCGATCGTGGCGACGAGGTGGGTCAGTTCGTCGGCCACCGAGCGGCCGGTGCCGGGGAAAGGCGCGGCCTTGATCTTGTCCAGATCGTCGCCGACCGACAGTGCGATCTTCGCCACCTCTTCCACGAACGCCTGGAACGTCGGGTTGCGGGCGACGAAATCGGTCTCGGCGTTGACCTCGACCACGGCCGCGCGGCCGGGCTCCGAGGCGACGCCGATCAGGCCCTCGGACGCGATGCGGCCCGATTTCTTGGCGGCGGCGGCGAGACCCTTCTTGCGCAGCCAGTCGATCGCGGCTTCCACGTCGCCGGCGACCTCGGTCAGCGCCTTCTTGCAATCCATCATGCCCGCGCCGGTTTTGTCGCGCAGGTCTTTCACCAGAGCAGCGGTAATTTCAGCCATGTGTCGTCTCCAGGCTTCGTCGGCTTTTCGCCGTCATGGCCCGGCTCGACCGGGCCATGACTGTCTTCATCATGTTGCCGCCAATGGCCCGGTCGAGCCGGGCCAGACCGCGAGGCGTCAGGCGGTAGCTTCCGCGAGATCCGCCGTCGGCAGTTCCTCTCGCGCGCCAAGGTCGGCGCCGGATGCGGCCATCTCGGCGCTGATGCCGTCGAGCACCGCGCCGGCGATCAGATCGCAATACAGCGTGATGGCGCGGATCGCGTCGTCGTTGCCCGGTATCGGGAACGTGACGCCCGTCGGGTCGGAGTTGCTATCGAGCACGGCGACCACCGGAATGTTCAGCTTGGTGGCTTCCTCGACCGCCAGCTTCTCCTTGTTCGTGTCGATGATGAACAGGATGTCCGGCAGGCCGCCCATCTCCTTGATACCGCCCAACGCGCGCTCCAGCTTTTCCTGGTCGCGGGTGATGCCGAGGATTTCCTTCTTGGTCAGGCCGGAGGTGTTGCCGGCGACCATTTCCTCGATCTGTCGCAGCCGCTTGATCGAGCCGGTGATCGTCTTCCAGTTGGTCAGCGTGCCGCCGAGCCAGCGATGGTTGACGTAGTATTGGCCACAGCGTTTGGCGGACTCAGCGACATACTCGGCGGCGGCGCGTTTGGTGCCGACGAACAGCACGCGGCCGCCGGCGGCGGTCACGTCGCGCACGGCCCGCAGCGCGCGGTCGAGCATCGGGACGGTCTGCTGCAGGTCGATGATATGGACCTGGTTGCGCACGCCATACAGGTACTGCGACATCCGCGGATTCCAGCGGCGGGTGTGGTGGCCAAAGTGAACGCCGGCTTCCAAAAGCTGACGCATGGTGAAATCGGGCATCGCCATGGGCGATTGTTCCTTTCTGTGTCGTCCGGTTGAGCCTCCGCGGGGATGGCCAGAGGTGGTCCGGCACCGGACCCGATTGCTCGGGAAAGGCACCCCGCGTGTGAATTACCGCGCCGGACTGGTGACCCAGGTACGGTGCGGCGCGCGGGATATGGGGGAATTGGTGGCGAAAGGCAAGAGGTTGAGCGGGCCGAACGCCTGTCAACGGAGTATGATCCTTTGAGTACGGTCAAGGAGATCCCAATGCTTATCCAGGAAGTGAGGATCACGCCCGTCGCGTTCCGCGATCCACCCGTGCTGAACGTCACCGGTGTGCACGAGCCCTACGCGACACGATGCATCGTCGAGATCGAAACCGCGACCGGCCTGGTTGGAATCAACGAGACCTACGGCGACCTGTCCACGCTCGCCGACCTTACCCGGATCGCGCCTGAGTTGGCCGGTATGGACGTGTACGATCTGGCCGGCGTGGCGGCGGCGGTGCGCGGCGGGCTGGCCGGAACGGTACGGTCGGAGTTCGAAATGGCGCCGGGCACACTGTCGAAAACCGCGTTCGCCCGGTGCTTCGCGGCGTTCGAGGTGGCGTGCCTGGACCTGCAGGGGCAACTCTGCGGCCGGCCGATCTACGACCTTCTGGGCGGCGCGTATCGCGATACAGTGCCGTACGCGGCCTATCTGTTCTTCAAGTTTGGCGGTCACCAGGGTGGTGCCGACGATCAATGGGGCGAGGTGCTGACGCCGGAAGCGCTGCTCGCGGAGGCGAAGCGGATGGTCGAATTGCATGGATTTCGGTCACTGAAACTAAAGGCGGGCGTGCTTCCTCCCGACGAGGAGATCGCGACCATGCGCCTCCTCCATCGGGCGTTTCCGGGGTATCCGTTGCGGATGGATCCCAATTACGGCTGGAAGGTTGAAACCGCGGTGCGGGTCGCGCGCGAACTGCGGGGCGTGCTGGACTATCTGGAAGATCCGGCGAAGGGTCTCAACGCCATGCGGCGGATCGCCGACGCCATCGACATTCCCATCGCCTCGAACATGGCGGTGACCGCGTTCGAGGATTTGCCGGAGACGGTGAGCAACCGCGCCATCCGGATCATTCTGTCCGACCATCACTATTGGGGCGGATTGCGCGCGACGCGGGAGCTTGGGCGAATCTGCGATGTTTGGGGTCTGGGATTGTCGATGCACTCCAACTCGCATCTCGGCATCAGCCTGATGGCGATGACGCATGTGGCCGCGAGCGTGCCCAATCTGACGTACGATTGCGATACGCATTATCCGTGGCAGGTGGACGAGGTGATCGAGGGCGGCAAACTTCGTTTCGAAAACGGCTGCATTCGGGTGCCGACGGGGCCGGGATTGGGTGTGCGGCTCGATCGGGTGAAGTTGAAGGAACTCAATGAGAATTATACGCGGCTCATTCGGGGCGATCGAGACGACGTGGCGGCGATGCGGAAATTCCGGCCGGGCTGGACAGGGGAGCTACCACGATACTGAGAGCCTGGCAGGAAAGCCGGAACCTGAAGTACGGTAGGATTCTCGCACCACGAAGCCACGGAGTACACGAAGTCTCGCGAGACTGAGTACTTCGCTTCGTGGTGCGAAAGCCCTGTTGTGAGCGAGAACCGGCCAAAATTCCCGTCCTCACCGACGCTCTGGCGTGAGGCCCGTGGGAAACCGTCACATTGAACCGCGGCCGCGGCTCGTCACGGCACCTCGCCGGGATTGACCAGCACGGTCCATGACCCGACGATTGGCTACCGCGGCAGACCACGAAATCGCGTCGGCCGGCGCATAATGGGAGGAGACGACAATGCCCGGCAGCATGTTCCGCGCGATCGTGGCGACCTTCATCGTCATGACCGGCGCGGCGGTGGCGCAACCATCCGGCAACGGCACAACGCCGCGCTATGATCCCGGCGCATCGGATACGGAGATCAGGCTCGGACAAACCATGCCATTCAGCGGGCCGGTCTCGGTCGCGGGCGCCGCCGGTCAGGCCTCGCTCGCGTATTTCGCCGCCGTGAACAAAGCCGGCGGCATCAACGGCAGGCAGGTGAAACTCATCGCGCTCGATGACGGCTACAACCCGCCGAAAACCGTCGAGGCGACCCGGCGCCTCGTCGAGGACGAGAACGTCCTGATGTTATACGGATCCGTCGGTACGCCCACCAACGCCGCGGTCGAGAAATACCTCAATCTTAAAAAGGTGCCGCAACTGTTCGTCACGACAGGCGCCAGCCGCTTCCGCGACCCGAAGACGTTTCCCTGGACCATCGGATTCCTGCCCGGCTACGTGGCCGAGGGCCGCGCGATGGCACGCTACGTGCTGTCCACCGTGGCACAACCCAAGATCGCCGTGCTCTACCAGAACGATGATCTCGGCAAGGATTTTCGCGCGGGTTTCCGGTCCGGACTTGGCGATAAAGCGGACTCGCTGATCGTCAGCGAGCAAACGTTCGAGGTCGCGGATCCAACCATCGACTCTCAGATCGTCGCGGCGAAAGCCTCGGGCGCCAACGTGTTTTATTTCGCCGGAACCCAAAAGGCCGGCGCCGAACAAATCCGCGCGCGCTACAACATCGGCTGGGCGCCGTTGACGCTGGTTTGCAGCATCTCCAGCGGGGTCGAGAGTGTGCTGAAGCAAGCCGGCCTGGACAAAGCGGAAGGTGAAATTTCCTCAGCCTACGCCAAAGATCCATTCGATCCCACCTGGGCGGACGACCCTGACGTGAAGACGTTCCTCGCATGGGTGAAGACCAACCTCACCGTCGGAAATCCACGCGACACCGGCATCACCGGCGGCTACATCGTCTCCTGGCTGGCGGAGTACATCCTGAAAAACGCGGGTTCGACGTTGACGCGAGACAACATCCTGAAGATCGCCACGCATCTTGACCATCTGAGGGTGCCGATGCTGCTTCCCGGCATCACACTCACCACGACGCCCACCGATTACGGTGGCATCACGAGCTTTCAGATCCAGCGCTTTGAAAGCGGTCGCTGGGTTCCAATCGGCAAGACGATTTCCGGCGGATGAAATAAGGCGGGCGGCGAGCTGCTGGCACGAACTGTCTCCGCGGGTCGATGTCCTCAACAAAATCATCCAGAACGCACGCGTGGTCGATGCGCACGACGCATCGTAGCCGGACCACATCGCCGCTTATCCCAAGCAGCCCTTGATTGAAAACCCTGACTGGTTGGCCGTCACGTGCACCAGGTGACCGCGTTCTACCGCTTCGCGCGCGTCACGATCTGCGTTGGGTTGACGA
>CAVRDN010000018.1:0-52908 GCA_963719675.1 uncultured Alphaproteobacteria bacterium
TTCAGATCGGTCTGACTGCACAAGCCCAAAATCACCGGATCGCGCGGCTTGATGTTGGCGCTGTTCCAATGCGACCGTTCCGCACTTTCTGGATCGTCTCCTTGGTGGTGCCCAGCAGCTTGCCGACCTGCGCCTCACTGAGCTGCGGGAAGTTGCGCAGCAGGAAGGCGATGCCATCCGGCCGGTCGTTGCGCTTCGCCACCGGCGTGTAGCGCGACCCTTTGGCCCGCTTCGGCACCGGCAGCGCCGTGGCGGCCAGTTTCAGCCGGGCATTCGGATCGGCCTCGCACAGGCGGATGTTCTCGGCGGTGACCTGGCCGTTGGCGACCGGGTCGTAGCCGACGATGCCCTGCGCGACCTCGCCATCGGCGATCGCCTGGATCTCAAGCGGATGCATGCCGCAGAAGTCGGCGATCTGCGTGAAGGTCAGCGCGGTCTTTTCGATCAGCCACACGGCGGTGGCTTTGGGCATCAAGGGCAAGGGCATGGCGGGTCACTTTCCTGGGCCAGCCGGGCGGACGTCACAACCTGTGGGGGATGCACTCGGAACCCGGCCGAGCCGGGGGATATGGCAAGCGGCCCGGGGTGGGTCAAGGCCAGAAACACGTATTACACTGATCCGGCTGAACAAAGGAGACGACCATGGCCGAGGAAGAAGATCTCCCGATTCGCGAAACGGAACCGGTTGGAGAAGCTGGTGCTGGACACGCTGGGGATCGAGGAGCTGCGCGACTACATCGGCGAATGCGGGAGGAGATCGCCCGGGTGGAGGCGGATATCACCCGCAAGAACAGCCACAAGAGCGCGGCCGACGCGTTTTTCCGCAAACCGGGGTAGCGGGCTGGTTCCGGAAGGCTGGCGGGCAAGACTGACGGGACGGCGGTGCCCTTGGCGCGGGCCTCCTTCCGTGAACCGGCTCCGCGCAAGCGCGATGTCCCGGGACGTCGCCGCCCCGGGACACCAGCCATCAAAGTGGCGATCGACCGGAGGGCTCAGGCGGCTTTCGCGGTCTCCGACGGGTCGTTGGCGATCGCCGGCTTGAGCCGGTATTGACCTCGATCCGGCGCGGCTTCAGCGCCTCGGGCACGACGCGCTTCAGGCCGACATGCAGCAGGCCGTTGTTCATGTCCGCGCCATCGACCACGATATGGTCGGCGAGCACGAACCGGCGCTCGAACGCGCGGCCGGCGATGCCGCGATACAGCACTTCATGCTTCTGCGCCTCGACGGCCGGACGGCCGGAAATCACCAGCGTGTTGTCCTTCACCATGAGGTCGAGTTCCTCGGGACGGAAGCCCGCGACCGCCATGGTCAGGCGGTAAGTTTCATCGCCAAGTTTTTCGATGTTGTAAGGCGGATAGCCGGATGCTTCGGAATTGGACGCGGCGGTATCCACAAGGCGGGCGAGACGGTCGAAACCGATCGCGGTACGGAACAAGGGTGCAAAGTCGAACGTAGTCATGACAAAACCTCCAGAGGAGCAAAGTGCCTTGTTTGGGCCGCCCATGCGGGCCAACCCGATGATGCCGCCGGAACCCCGAAAGGGCATTCCGAACGATCCCGATTTAGTCACGCGATGCCCGGGTTCAAGAGGTCGCCGAAGGTTACGGTGCGCGATAAAGTCCTCGTGCGCGCGCCTTCACTTTTATCAGCCCGACCAGAACATCGAGCATCGGTGTCGGCACGCCCGCCATGCGCGCCATCTGCGAGCGGCACGCCATACAGCGCCTCGATCTCCATCGGCCGTCCCGCCGTCAGATCCTGCAATATACTGGGCCGGTGCGCGAGCCTCCTGTTGGTCTCGGCGATCGCCGGCGATGTCCATGTCGAGAGCGATGCCCATCGCGGCGGCGACGGCGATCGCCTCCCTCAGAACATGCAGCGGAACAATCGATCAGCGACGGCTCGGTGTGGGTTTCGTCGACCGGCGTCTCGGTCAGCACGCACATCGGGCCGGCGCTGAGGTTGAACGCGAGCTTGCGCCAGATCAGCCCGCGGATGTCGCCGGTCAGCGAGACCGGCAGCGCGGCGGCCCGGAACGCGGCGGCGATGCCCTCGAGCCGGGGGGTCGTCGCGCGCGACGGCTCCCCGAACACCGTGCCCGAACCGGCGCCGGTCAGCAGCCGGACCACGCCGGGCGCCGGCACCGAACACGCCGGCCAGAACACGCCGCCGATCGCCCGCTCCGGCCCGACCGTGCGCCACAGCGCGCCGCCGGGGTCGAGCGCGGGCAATTGGCGGCCGTCGAGCGCGCCGCCGTGCGCGTGAAAATACCACCACGGAATGCCGTTCATCACGAACGCGACGGCGGTGTCGGCGGCGAGCAGTGGGGCGATGGTGGCGGCGACATCGGGGAGCGCCGGGGCTTTCACGGTGACCAGGACGAGGTCCTGCGGGCCGAGGTCGGCGGGATTGTCGCTGGCGGCGACGCGGACGGTCACGGTCTCCTCCGGGGTCTCGACGGTCAGGCCGTTGGCGCGGATCGCGGCGAGGTGCGCGCCGCGGGCGACGACGGAAATCTCCGCGCCGCCCCGGGAGAGAAACCCGGCGAGGTAACCGCCCACCGATCCGGCGCCAAAAACACAAATTCGCATGGGAAACCTCGAGTGGGGAGTGGATCGGCGGCAGGATGTTGTCAGGCGATCGAGGCTACCCGAGCGGTTGAACCGGTGTCACCCGCGGCGCCCGCGCCATTCGTGCTACAGTGTGCTCCTGGCCGAGAGGCGCAGGGCATGAGAGAACGAGCTGATGCACCACCATGAAAATGTCGCGCATTGAAATTGTCCCGACAGCTTTTGCGCCGATTGGGAGCCGAATCCACCGTCTGGAGGGACGATGAACTTTGTCGCGGCACTCCGCAAACGTTGGGCGATACGGAGTTATGTCCGAAAGCTGCCCAGGCTATTGCGTCGCGACTATGGCGCCGCGCCTCGCTATACCCCAGCCCAGATCAGGAAGACCATTGAGCGTTACGATTTGAACCAGGATTATTCGTGCTATGCCATTTCAATGTTTTCCGACCGGACGGGCTTTGACTTCTACCACCAAAGTATCGGCGAAAGCTGCGACTACGACTCAATGCGTGCCGAGGTCGCGTCGGCTCACTTCCAGGGCGACGCCAGCTTCACCGTGTCACAGATATGCGAGGTCAGTATCGATGGCTCTCACCACGGTGGCGCCGGTGATGGCCACTCCGGTGTGACGGGACACGATACAGGGTCAGGTCATTAGGTCCGGTCGTCGATTGAGCCACCCGGACGCGACGAAGCAAAATGCGCCGATGCCGCGAGCCATAAATCCATCAATGGCGGCCTCACCTCACGGCCGGCACGCCGTTCCGGGTACATGCGGCGACAGATGGCCTGGTCGACCGCGGCCATACCGTTTGTAACATGAACCCTGGTGCCCGCCGGTCCGGAACCTCGCGCTTGACCCGCTGCCTGACACGGTGAGTAATCCCCTCCAATCGCCGCGCCATTGCGTCGCGGCACCAACCCGGAGGCCATGCCGATGCCGACCGTCCATCCTCAGGTCCAAAAGGCCCGCGACCTCGCGCCGATGGTCGCGGCCGCCGGGGAAACCAACGACGAAATCCGCGAACTCACCAAACCCGTCGTCGCCGCGCTGATCGAAGGTGGGTTCTTCCACATGTTGAAGGCGCGCTCGGTCGGCGGCATGGAACTGAAGCCCTCGATCTTCTGCTCAGGTGACGGAGGCGATCGCGCAGGCGGACGGCTCGACCGGATGGGTGGTGTGCCAAAGTAACGGCTGCTCGACCTCCAGCGCGTATCTGGAGCCGCATGTCGCGAAGGAGATCTTCGGCCCGGAGAATGGCATTCTCGCCTGGGGTCCGCCCGGCCCGTACGAGGCGATCCCGGTCGAGGGCGGCTATCGCATCACCGGCACGTGGCGGTTCGCCAGCGGCAGTCAGAACGCGACCTGGCTGGGCGCGCATATCCGCGTCAAAGGCACCGGCGAACTGCGCAGCTTCCTGTTCCCGAAGTCCAGCGGCCAAAATGAAAGACATCTGGCACACGATCGGCCTGCGCGGCACCGCCAGCAACGAATATTCCGTCAACGATCTGTTCGTCCCCGAGGAACGCGCGATGCACCGCGACGATCCGCGCTACCGCCGGGCGGACGGGCTGCTGTATCGCTACACCAGCAATCAACTGTATTCGATCGGTTTCGGCGGCGTCGGCCTCGGCATCGCCCGCGGCATGATCGACTGCGTTTCTCGACGCTGCCGGCCACCAAGGTTCCCGCGGCGCCAGCAAACCGATGCGGGAGAATAACGTCGTCCAGTCGCAGTTCGCCCAGTGCGAGGCGCGCTGGCGGTCGGCGCGGCTGATGCTGCACAACGCCGCGGAGAAGCCTGGGACAATATCGAGCAACACGGCGAAATGACCCTCGAGCAGCGCGCGCGGCTTCGGCTCGCCTCCACCTGGGCCATCCAGTCCTCGCGCGAGGTGTGCAACACGATCTATCACATGGTCGGCTCCTTCGCCGTGTTCGAGGAAAATCCGTTCGAACGGCGGCTGCGCGACATCCACACGGTTGCGCAACAGGGCCAGGGCACGGCAACTTCACTATGAGACGGTGGGCCAGCTCATGCTTGGCATGCCGGCCGAAAACCAGTTCTGACGGAGGACCCAACATGCCAGCAGAATCCCTGAACCACTACACGATCCAGGCGCGCGACGTGGAGAAGACGAAGGACTTCTACGAACAGATCGTCGGCCTGAAGGTCGGCGACCGGCCGCCGCTGAATTTCCCGGGCTATTGGCTGTATTGCGGCGGCACGCCGACGGTGCATCTGCTCGGCTACCAGGCGCACGCCAAAGTGATCCCCGATGGACCGTCCTACCCGGCGGAAACCGGTCGGCTCGACCACATCGCGTTCTCCTGCACCGGCCTGAAGGACATGAAGGCGACGCTGAAGGCGCACAACATCAAATACGACGAGCGCGTGCTGCCCCGCCTCAACATGACGCAGTTGTTCTATCTGGATCCGGACGGGATCGCGGTCGAATGCAATTTCCCGGCGTCCGAGACCGAAACGCGCGCGGCGGCCGAGTAACCGGAGGTCCGGCGAGGCGCGGCTGGAGCGGGTGGAGGGAATCGAACCCTCGTAGCCAGCTTGGAAGGCTGGGACTCTACCATTGAGCTACACCCGCGCCGTGCCGGACCCTACCCAGACCGGGGGCCGCGCGCAACCGGTTCGTCGCACTCGCCCACGGTGCCTCCCTTGGGCGCGTCCCTGGGGCGCGTCCCTGGGGCGCATCCCGGGCTGCAGCACATCCGGTTGGGCGGCGGGCCTAGCGGCGCTTGGGCGCGGCCCGGGCCGTCGTCGTCGGGCACATGCTCATGCCGACGGGCGATAAATCCTTCACCGCGGCGTACGGCGCGAGTTCGTCCATCGACGACAGCGCGTTCATCTCGCCCACCAGCATCGCGGCGCGAGGGCAGAACTCCGCGCCCTGCATGTTGGCCTGCTGCGACAAGGTGTTGGCCAGGTCAGTGGCGAAGTAGTCCATCTTGCCCTGGCCCGCGCTGCCGTAAACGCGGCGGAAATACGCCAGCACCGCGCGATCGTTGGCCTGCAGCACGGGCTGGAAGCGCTTGACGAAGTTGACGTTGTATTCGGTGTCGCGTTTGCACTTGGTGACCAGCACGGTCATCATCTCACGCAGGGCCAGGACGTCATACGCCGCCTGATCCGCCGGTGAGGAACATGCCGGAGCGGCCGCCACCGGCAGAGCGGACACAGCCAAAGTGGCGCCGGCGAACACGGCGAGGAACTGGAACAACCTTCGCATCGGGAATCCTCTCGTTGGGCGCCAGAGCGATAGCCCAAGGCGTGAGTCGGTGCCAAGCAGGGTCGATCGTCCGAGGCAGGCGAGATCACGCCGGCACGACGATCGAGCAAGCCGCGCCGCGCCGGCCATAGAAGAAAAAATCGGCGAACGAGGTCTCGTTTGGGTCCGTCGGGTCGAACGGATACGGGTTCGGCAGATGTGCGAGCAGCCGCCAGTCCGGCTCCGCGGCGGCCACGTGGTCGGTGAACCTGCGATGCCTGACATGCCGGGCCGGCCATGCCGCGTCGAGATTGCTGGCGTAGATCACCACGAAGCGAGTCGCCCAGGCGAACAGGGTCCGCATGGCGGCGGCGAAAATCGGGTCCTCGATCAGGTGGTAGATGACGTCCAGCGAGAGGGTCAGTTCGGCGGGCGCGATCGTACGCAGCGCGTCGGGCGTGACGAACCGGAGATCGGGAAAGCGCTCGGCGCAGCGCGCCAGGGCCGCGGGCGACACGTCCACCCCGACATAATCGGCCGGTGGCTCCAGCAGGCCGAGCATCGAGGCATCGCCGCAGCCGAGGTCGATCATGCTTCGGATGCGGTTGCCGGCGATGAACCGATTGATCGTCTCCGCCTTGAACCGCGCCAGGCGGCCCGCCGATCCCATGCCCGAGGTGCCGCCCGCACGATAGCGCGCCTCCCAATAAGCTTCCGAGGAAAACGGAATGTCTGTGTCCATGGCATGATGCTCCCGCGGATGACCATGGGCATGATGCGCCGCGAATGATTGACGGACCGTTGAGACCGCGTCAGCCGCGCAACCTCGGGTCGAGCGTGTCGCGCAGCACGTCTCCCAGCAGGTTCAGCGCGAACGCCAGCAACAGGATCGCCATCCCGGGAAAAATCGCGCTCCAGGGCGAGAGGAACAGGAAATTGCGGCCGTCCGACAGCATCGTGCCGAGCGAGGGCGCCGGCGGTTGGGTGCCGAGGCCAAGAAAAGACAGCGACGCCTCGACCAGGATCGCGGCGGAGATCAGCAGGCTCGTTTGTACCAGAACGACGCTCGCGAGATTGGGCAGGATGTGCCGGAAGATGATGCGCGCGTCGGAGGCGCCGATGGCGCGCGCGCCCAGCACGTAATCGGTTTCCACGATGACCAGCGCGGGGGCGCGCAGCATGCGCGCGAAAATCGGCGTGTAGACCACGGCGATCGCGATCGCGGTCGGTGCCGGTCCTGGGCCGAGCATGGCGATGATGCCGATCGCCAGCAGCATGACCGGAAACGCGAACAGCACGTCCATACAGCGCATGACGATGCGATCGGTCCAGCCACGAAACCATGCCGCCAGCAGTCCCAACGTGCCGCCAATCACCAGCGCGATGCCGACCGCGAGGGTTGAAATACTCAGCGAGGCGCGCAGACCGAACAGGATGCGCGACAGCAGATCGCGGCCGAACTGGTCGGTCCCCAGCCAATGCGCCGCGCCGGGGCCGTGCAGGCGCGCGGCGATGCTCTGCGCCATCGGGTCGTACGGCGCGATCCATGGCGCGAGCAAAGCCAGCGCCACCAGCGCCGCCACGGCGAGGATCGCGACGATCAGCAACCGGGACGGCCGGCGCGTCATCCGCGCACGCGCGGGTCGATCGCCGCGTACAGCAGATCGACCCCGAAATTGACCAGCACGAAGGCGACGCTGACCACCAGGATGGTCGCCTGCACCAACGGATAGTTACGCTCGGCGATGGCCCCCAGAATGAGTTGTCCGAGACCGGGAATGGCGAACACCTGCTCGACGACGATGGCGCCGCCGAGCAGATAGCCGGTCATGATGCCCGCGCTGGTGACGAACGGCATCAGCGCGTTGCGCAGCGCGTGTTTGAACAGCACGCTCCATTCGGAAACGCCTTTGGCGCGCGCGGTGCGTACGTAATCCTGTTGCAGCGCGTCCAGCATGGCGGAACGCACGAGGCGCGCGAGATTGGCCAGCACCGGCAACGCGAGCACGAACGCGGGCACCAGCAGCTTCACGACGTTGCCCAACGGGTCCGTGCGAAACGGCACATATCCGAGCAATCGCAGGTTCGGCGCCAGCGCGGTCAGCGCCAGAATGATCATGATGCCAAGCCAGAACGAGGGGATCGTCAGCCCGGCGACGGAGCCGATCTGCAGTGCGACGCCCCAGGCCTTACCGCGCAGCTTCGCCATGCACACGCCGAGCGGCACCGCGAGCCCGGCACCGAAAACCAGCGCCAGCATGGTGAGTTCGAGCGTGGGTCCCGCGTGACCGGCGATCTCCTCGGTCACCGGCCGGCGGGTCCAGAGGGACACGCCGAGATCGCCGCGCAGCACACCGCCGACCCAGTCGAGATATTGCGTCACGATCGGTTGATCGAGCCCGATCCGCGCGCGCAACGCGGCCACTCGCTCCGGCGTTACCTCGGTGTTCGCGCCGAGCATGATCGCCACCGCGTCGCCCGGGATCAGCCGGATCATCAGGAACGTCAGCACCGACACGCCGAACATGATGACAAGAAGGTCGATCAGTCTCGCGAACAGGAACCGCATGCCGGGCTGGGCGCGTCGCGCCGTGGGATCAATGCGTCAGCGTCGTGTTCGCGAGCGAGGCCAGCGAACGATTCGCGATGATATCGAAGCCGTTGACGTTCGTCCGCATCGCGGTGAACAACTGCCCATATGTCAGGAACGCCGCCGGTCCGTCGCAGGCGAGCAACGATTGCACCTGATTGTAGGCGGTCCGTCGCGCGCTGTCATCGGTGCTGGCGCGCGCGCTGTCGAGCAGCTTATCGACCTCCGGGTTGGAATATTTGAACACGTTGGTCGATCCGCCGGTCCGGAACGTGCGATAGAAGTAATCATCCGGATCGACCGAGCCCGCGTTGATCGAAACGAACGCCTCGAAGTTCGAATTGCGCCAGTCCTGCACGAAGTGACCCAGTTCGGGAATCTTCAACTCCACCTTAAAACCCGCTTCCTCCAATTGCGCCTGCGCCACCTGGGCGATATCGCGCGTATCCGGACGCGGCAGCACCAACAGTGTCAGAGCGATCGGCATGGTGACACCGGCCTGCTTCAACAGGTCGCGCGCGTGCTCCGCCGAATGCGTGAAGCAGGGGAATGTTTTGGTGTCGAGAGCCCAGTCTTTGAGGGCGGGTGAGAGGGGACCACCGGGGACACCGGCGCCGAACAGCGCGGCCTTGACGATTTCGCCGCGGTCCAACGCGTAATTCAACGCCTCGCGCACTTTGGGGTTATCGAACGGCGGCTTCGTGGTGTTCATGCCGATCAAAGTGTAAGCCAGCTCCAGCGTCTCATCGACTTTGATGTTCGGGCGGCCAAGCACCTGCAGCGCGGTCGCGGCGTCGATGTTCGGCAGCATGGCATACTGGCCGCTGTTGAGGCCGACCTGACGCGTCGCCAATTCAGGGACGATGGAGAACTTCACGCCGTCGAGCTTCGGTTGCGCTTTGTTCCAGTAACCGGTGTGCTTTTCCAGCTCGATAAAGCCGTTGGGCTGCCATTCCTTGAATTTAAACGGACCGGTGCCGACCGGAACACGTTGCAGTCCGTCCTTGGAGGTTTCGAAACGCCGCGGCACGATCGCGATCGATGCCAGCGCGGGGAGGAACGCCGCCGACGGTTCCTTCAACGTCACCTCGACCGTGGACGCGTCGAGGGCGGTTGCCTTGTCCATCGCGTCGAGGCGGCTCGCGAGAGGTGAGGCGATGTCCTTCGAAACCACGCGGCGCAGGCTGGCGACGACGTCGGCCGCTTCCATCGGCTGGCCGTCATGGAACGTCGCGCCGGTCACCAAATGAAAGTCGTACGTTTCGCCGTCGGGCGAGATCGTCCATGACCGCGCCAGCAGCGGCGCGACACGCAAATCCTTGTCGATCGTGGTCAGCCCCTCGTAGATCGTTCCGCTGACGATCTGGAACGACGCGAACGCGGTGATGATGTGCGGATCGAGACCGGCGGGAGATGCTTCGACCGCGACCGGAAGCACCTGCGCGCGCGCGGCGGATGAAAACGGCGGCATCGCGCCAGGCGCGAGCGCGAGTGTCAGCGCCGTGACGGCCAAAAAGCGGAACAAGCGAAGTCTCCCTCGTGATACGTCGCATCCGGTTTTTCGCCGGTTGCACCTTTAATGGTTTCACCGTACGGTACGCTTCCCGGTTAGCAATTGCAAGGTGACGCGCCGCATAAGTCAACGTCTGACGACAGCGATCGGCGTGATCAGCGGCACCTCGATGGACGGCATCGATGTCGCGCTGATCGAGACCGATGGGCGCGACATCGTGCGGCCAGGCCCAGGCCGGACGATGCGGTGGCCGGAGCCGGTGCGGGAGAGGCTGTTGGCGTTGCTCGCCGATCCGGCGATCGCGGAGCGTGATCCGCTCGACGAACTCGACCAACAGGTCACCGGCGCGTTCACCGCGGCGATCGCGGATTTTATGCGGCAGGCGAAGATCGGCGCCGAAACGGTGGACCTGATCGGCTTGCACGGGCAGACGGTCTGGCATCGGCCGGAGCGAAGGTTTACCCGCCAGCTTGGCCTTGGCGGAACGATCGCGAAAGCGCTTGGCATTCCGGTGGTGAATTCGTTTCGTCACGCGGATGTTCAAAGCGGCGGGCAGGGCGCGCCGTTCGCCCCGCTGTATCATGCCGCGCTGGCGGCGTCGCTGCCGAAGCCGCTGATGGTGCTCAATCTCGGCGGCGTCGGCAACGTCACGTACCATCGGGGAGCGCGAGATCATCGCGTTCGATACCGGTCCGGCTTCGGCGCTGATCGACGATCTGGTATCGCGGCGATTCGGCAAACCGTTCGATGAGGGCGGCGAACTCGCGCGTGCCGGCACGGTGGACCAGGCGGTGCTGGCGGCGTTGATGACGCATCCGTATTTCGCCGGGAAACCGCCGAAGTCGCTCGACCGGCAGGACTTCCACGCGCGCGCCGAAATCGTCCGGAGCTTGCCGGATCTCGATGCCGTCGCGACGCTCGCGGCGTTCACGATCGAGGCGACCGCCGCGGCGCTGCGCCATGTGCCAACCCCGCCGACACGTTGGCTGGTGACCGGCGGTGGCCGGCACAATCGGACGTTCATGGCGGGCCTCGCACACCGCCTCGGCGTGCCGGTCGACCCGGTGGAGGCGGAAGGCTGGGACGGCGATCTGCTCGAGGCGCAGTGTTTCGGCTACCTCGCGGTGCGTTCGACTTTGGGTTTGCCGTTGAGCCTGCCGACAACGACCGGCGTGCCGGCGCCAATGCCGGGCGGCATCCTTTGGCCGGCGGAGTGACGCGGCGAAGTTGACACGGCGGCGGGGAGGCTGAACGATCGCTGCGCCAGGAGGGTGGAAGCCGTGGAATTCGAACTCAAATATACCAGGGCGCAAGAGGAATTCCGTGCCGAGGTCCGCGTATGGCTTGCCGCGAACGTGCCCGACGGGATTACCGCGCGCCCGCGCAGCTTCGAGGAATCGCGCGCGATTTATCTGATGCGCCGCGAGCTCGGTCGCCGGTTGGGTGCCCAAGGTTGGTTGTACCCGTCTGGCGAAAAGCAATATGGCGGCGGTGGCCTGGGGCTCGACCAGATCATCGTGCTGGAGGAGGAGACCGCGCGGCTCGGCCTTGGTCTGCCGCCGTACTACGACAGCGGCGGCAAGATGGGCAGTGCCAGCATCCGCGTCTGGGGTACCGACGAACAGAAGCGACGTTTTCTGCCGCCAATCTATCGCGGCGAGGTGCGCAGTTGGCAGTTGCTGACGGAACCCTCCGCCGGGTCGGATCTGGCCGGCGTTAAAACCACGGCGATTCGCGATGGCGATGTTTACGTGGTGAACGGACAGAAGATTTACATCGGCTCCCACCATGGCGCCGATCGTTACTGGACCATCGCGGTCACCGATCCCAAGGGCAAGCGGCACCAGAACGTGTCCTGGTTCATGATCGACGCCGCGCTGCCGGGCATCACCACGCAGCCGCTGTACATGCTCAGCGCCCAGAGCGAGGGCGAAACCGACGAGCATGGCCACAAGAACATCATCTTCTTCGACAACGTGCGGGTGCCCGCCGATTGCCTGGTCGGCGGCGAGAACAACGGCTGGAAAGTCGCCTCGACCCATCTGGAGGTCGAGCACAGCGGGCAGGGCAACATTCGCACCAATCCGGTGTGGATCGCGCTGCTGGCGCACTGCCGGACGCAACAACGCGACGGACGGCCGCTGATCGAGGACCCCGACGCACGCGCGAAACTGGCCGAGATCTACAGCCGGTTGGAAGCCGTGCGTTTGTTGTCGACACGTAATTTCTGGATGGTCTACGCCGGCGAGAAGCGCTCCTACGAAGGGTCGCAGGTGTCCTACCTGCGGAAGACCACGAATTTGTGGTTGACCAAGGCGATGCTCGATCTGCTCGGGCCGGACGCTTTGACCAGCGATCCGGTGCTCGGCGCGGTTGGCGGCATCGCCGAGGCACAGCAGCGGCGCGGCATCGTCGAGCAGCATCCGGGTGGCACGACCGACATCCAGCGGGTCGTCATCGCGCGCCGGCTTGGGGTCGGAGCCCGCGAGCCGCAACAGGCGGGACGGCTCGGCGAGGAAGGCATGGCACGCAAGCCCGCGCAACCGGTGGAGGCCTGAGACTTGGATCTCTCACTGACGCCATCGCAGATTTTGATCCGCGACAGTGCGCGCGCGTTTGTCCGGCGGCACGTTCCTCGCGCCGAACTGGTGCGTCAGGCGAAGCAGGGCGAGACCTGGGATCCCGCCTGGTTCGCGCAATTTCGCGAGGCCGGTTGGACCGGTGCGCTGGTGCCAGCCGAATACGGCGGTCTGGACCTGGACCCGCTCAGCGCCGCGTTGATCTTCGAGGAACTGGGGCGCGGCGCGGTGCCTTCTCCTCTGCTGGCATCGAGCGCGATCGCCGTTGGCCTGCTGCGCGGCTGCCGCCAATCCGAAGCGCGCGACGCGGCGCTGACCGCGATCGCGGATGGCGGCATGATCCTGGTCCCGGCGTTGCGGCAACCCGACACATCCTGGAAGGGAGTCGCGGCGACCGCCACGAAGCTGACCGATCGCGGCGTCTTAACGGGTGCGAAAGTATTCGTGCCGTTCGCGGACGCGGCGACGCATTTTCTGGTGAGTGTGATCGCACCGGGCGATACGGCGCCAGCGCTGGCGATCGTTCCGGCCGACGCCGCGGGGATCACGATGCGGTTGATGCCGGGATTCCTGCAGGCGAATTTGAGATCGTCTTTCGACAATGTCGCGTCCGAGCCATCGTTCATGCCGGGGACGAATCGTTCGACGATGCGCTGGCCGTCGCCCGCGTGGCGGTGGCAGCGTATCAGGTGGGCGGCATGCTCGAAATGCTCGACATGTCGGTGAACCACAGCAACACGCGGATGCAATTCGGCACACCGATCGGCCGGTTCCAGCGCGTGCAGGATCACATCATCCGCCTGCTCAACGCCATGGACGCCGCCAAATGGGCGACCTATGAAGCCGCCTGGGCCATCGAGGCCGGCCGCAACGGCGTCGCGCGCAGCTACCTGGCCGCATCGACCGCCAGCGACAGCTACATCGAGGCGGCCAACGCGGCGCACGAAGTGCACGCCGCGATCGGCAGCGACCCGCGTTACGGTCTCACGCTCTACACCCGGATGTCCCGGACGATGTACGAGCTGCTCGGCCCGCCCGCCTGGCAGCGGCGGCAAATGGCGGATGCACTGGACTCATGCGCGTCAGCCGCGGCCGATATACGGCATCTTCGTTGCCATCACGGTCATGAACTGGACATTCGCGTCGAGCGACAGGCTCGCCATATAAGCCACGCCGCGCGCCACATCGTTAACGTCGATGCGCGCCTCCGCCTCGACCTTGCCGCTGGCCTGCAGCCGGCCTCGCGCGGTGTCTTCGTTACGCGTGGTCGCAGCGTTGCCGATGTCGATCTGGCCGCACGCGATGTCGTATTCGCGTCCATCCAGCGACAACGAACGCGTCAGGCCGGTCAGCGCGTGTTTGGTCGCGGCATAGGGCGTCGAATTCCGCCGCGGCACATGCGCCGAGACCGAGCCGTTGTTGATGATGCGGCCGCCGCGCGGCGGCTGGCTCTTCATCATGCGAAACGCGTGTTGCGCGCAGAGGAACGAGCCGGTCAGATTGACCGCGACGACGTTCGACCATTGTTCGAAGGTCAGATCCTCGATCGGGATGTTGCGCGTGCTGATGCCGGCGTTGTTGAACAGCAGATCGATCCTGCCGTAGGTCGCCTTGACCGTGTCGAACAACGCCGCGATCGATGCCGGGTCGGCGACATCGGTCGGCACCACCAGCATCCGCGGCGGCGTTGCTTTGGCGAGCGCGGCGGTCTCCTCCAGCATGGCGCGGCGGCGCCCGGCGAGCACCACCGAAAATCCGTCCGCGTACAGCGCCAGCGCGGTGGCCCGCCCGATGCCGCTGCCGGCACCGGTGATGACCGCGATCTTTCCCGATGCTTCCATGGTTCGCTTCCCTCCCGGTGAATGCCCGAACGTATCCTCCGCGCACCGCGGCCGAAGAGCAACCGTTTCGATCTCGGCATGATGCCCGCGAATGGACGAAATCGGCGCGGTGCGGTAGGTCTGTCGGGCCGGTGCATCGGCGTGAAGCGGCCACGACGACAAAGGACCAGATCATGGACTCTCAATCGATCCTGGGCAATGGCGACTTCAGATATCGTCTGATACCCGATTGGGCGCGGTTGCCGGATGGCTGGGATTTCCACGAGGTCGCCGCGGTCGCCGTTGACAGCCGCGATCAGGTCTATGTGTTCAGCCGGAGCGCCCATCCGGTCACGGTGTTCGATCGCGAGGGAAGCTTTCTGCGCTCCTGGGGCGAGGATGTGTTCAAACGCGCGCATGGGCTGAGCATCGCGCCCGACGACACGATTTTCTGCACCGATGACGGCGACCATTGCGGTGCGCCGCTGCACGCCGGAGGGCAAAGTCCTGCTGACCCTCGGCACGCCGGGCACGCCGAAGCCCTACATGGGCGGTGAGCCGTTTTGTCAGTGCACGCACACCGCGCTCTCGCCCGAGGGCGACATCTATGTCTCCGACGGGTACGGCAACGCGCGCGTGCACAAGTATATCGCGGATGGTCGCCTGATCATGTCATGGGGTAAATCCGGCGTGGGTCAGGGCGAGTTCAACCTGCCGCACAACATCTGCTGCGACGAGGACGGCTGGGTCTATGTCGCCGACCGCGAAAACCATCGCGTGCAGATCTTCGACGGCAAAGGCAAATTCGAAACGATGTGGCACGATCTGCATCGTCCGAGCGGGCTGTTCATTCCGCCAGGCCGTTGCCCGTACTGTTATGTGGGGGAGTGCGGACCGACGTACGGGTTCAGTCGCAACGCCTCGAATCTCGGTCCGCGGGTCTCCGTTGTCAGCAAGCGGGACGGCAAGATTCTCGCGCGCCTCGGCGATCGGACACCGGCCAACTTTCCTGGGCCGTTCACCTCACCGCACGGAATCGCGGCGGACTCGCGCGGCGATATTTACGTGGGCGAGGTCGCGAAAACCGGCTGGGGCAATCTGTTCCCCGGCGTGACACCGGCGCAACCGCGCGCCGTGCTGCAAAAACTTGTGAAGGTGGAATGAAGCCGGCCGCGCCATCCCGCCTGGCATTGCCGCGGCGGATCGCCGGTCGAGACGGTCATGACGGATCAGGCCCGATCCTGACCTGACGCCCGGATGAAAGCGATCAAAATCGCAACGACAGCGACGCGGAGCCGAACTGATGCAAGCCGCCTTGCTGACCCTGAAATTCCTGCGTCTGCACGACGTAGGCCACGGTGAACCGCACGCCGTACGCCATGATCGCCGCGCCGGCCTGGAACTCCGCCACGTCCCACACCGCGTTGACGTGCGGCCCGGAGCGGAACGGGGACGATTGCAGCAGCAGGTCATACGCCACCGCCTGGCCGTCCACGCCGGCGAACACATACCACGCCAGCGGCCGCGTCGGCATATACGCATCCCCGCCGCTCAGGCCTGGGCGTATCCGCGGCACGCCGAAATCCGAAGTCCAGCCCCTGGCCGATCCGCAGCGTCCCGCCGACCTGCACGTAATCCCGGACGTCGCCCACGCCAACGGTCAGGGCCGGCAGCGCATCGGTCTCGAGCGTCGCCAGGGAACCCAGAGGTAGCCGCCAGGTGCGCTCATGCAACAGTTCGATCGCCGGGACATTCTTGATCTGCGAGCCCCAGCCCTGGTCGTGACCTTGGCCGATCAGATCGTGGAAGCCGTTCTGGATCGCCTCGCCACCGGAAGCCGGACCGATGACGCCCAGGCTGAGCATGAGCACGGAGCGGGTGGTGTCGGTGTCGCTGAGCAGCGAGAGATTCGCCGAGAGATACCCGGCGTACGGGCGGTCGTGCGGATCCGCCGGGTTCGCGGCGGTATTGGCCGGCGTGTAGATCTGTTGCGACAGATCGATCCCGATGCGTTGCTGCCCGTCGCCCCACAGCGTGTGACCGAGCGTGGCCAGGAAGTCAGGCACCTGGCCGGTGGGCGATGTCCAGCCGAGATGCAGACCGTTGGTATAGAATCGGTCGGTCAGCCAATTCGAGGCCGAAATCGAGGCGTTCTCGCCTTGCAAAGTAATGATCGCGTCCGGGTCCGGTTGCGGTTCCGCCGCCGCCGCCGCGAAGGGCAGCAGAATGAGGGCGGCCAGCGTGACGATCTTGCCGGATTCCATTGGTATCCTGCCGCTGAAACAATTGAGGGGCTACGTTGGTAGCCTGGTGGGCCGTCCTCATCAACTCCGGTCATTCTCCCAGCCGTCCTCGCTCCGCTCGCGTGCGTTCGCGGGTGCCACGCGGCATCATGCCATCGTCCAAGGCGACGGTCTGGTCGCGCGTCGGTTGCCCCCCTGTCGCGCTCTCGCCGCGGCCCGCGAGGAACGAAATTCATCTCGCGCCGGACGCGATTATCTCATTCCGATAAGGCACTAAAATGAACATCGGGCCGAATGGTCCGCGACCGATTATTAAATCTCGATCGCGGCACGTTCGACGCGTTGACCACCGATCGATCGATTGTAGATTGCCTCCATCTATTTGCTGGCACGCCTTTGTCAGCGCCAAGGCCATCGGCGCGTTCCGTTGGCGCGACCGAAGGAGAACGCCATGACCACCGGGATCTGGGTTGGCAATAAATCGGGAACCGGCAACGGCAGCGTCAACGATAAAAACGCCTATCTCAGCCTGGAACCCGCGTACGGGTATCAGCGCCCGCCATGGTGGGATCTGACCAGCCTGATCGGGTTCTTCGGTCCGAGTCCGACCACCGGTGACAGCATTCAGTTTGGGCCTCTGCCGCCGTTTGGGATCTCCTATTCTCGGGGCGGCAATACCGAGGCGCCGGGCGCCGTCATTGATGCGGGCGTTCCGGTCGCGAAGACCCTGAACGCGGTGGCCGCGGCATCGCAACAATCCGTGACGGGAGCGGTTTTTCATCCCGCCAGTTATACCGTCACCGGCAGCATGCAATTCGGCGCTATCTCGGTGGCTTCCGGCGGTCAGACCAACCCCGACGGCAGTACCACGGTCGATAACAGCGCGCAGGTGACACTCGCCGGCACATTTATCGCGGCGGGGGTCGAGGGGAGCAGCCAGGGCACTTTCTCGGTCTCGCAAGGCAAGGCACTGATTTCCCCCGGTGGGCGCTTGACGGTGAATGGCTACGGCGTGGTCGGCTTCGCCAGTGCTGCTCCGGCTTCCGGCGTCACCGCGGCTGGCCTCACGGTGCTGGGCCAGGCGACGTTCAACGGCGCGAGTTTCGCGCAGGCGGGCACCATCGGCCTGTTCATCACGGACTCGAACAAAGGAACCGCGACCGGAAATGTAGGACAGGGAGGATCACTCAATACGACAGGGCTGGTGATCGGCGCGGGTCCGGGATTTGGATTCGGCGCCGGGACGGGGGCGTTCACCATCGTCGCCGGGGGCACGCTGACGGACGCGGCGCCAGGCGCGGGCATCATGGTGGGAGTCGGGATCGGCGCGACCGGGACGATCACGGACAGCGGCCAGATCAACAGCGGTACCGTGACGATCGGTGGCGCGGGCGGCAACGGAACCGGCGTCGCGACCATCACGGCCTCCGGGACCTGGGCCAACAGCGGAACGTTCACCGTCGCGTCGGGTATGGCCACCCAGACGGGCGGTGTAAACACCGTCTCGCAGGGCGGAACGCTGTCGGATCAGGGCGTGCTGAAAACCGGAGCGCTGACGATCGGCGGCAGCGCGACGGTGGACGCGGGCACGATCACCCTGACGGCTCCCAATGGGGGCACGCCTACCGGCGTACTTGGCGTTGGGCAGAGCGGCACGCTCGCGGTTTCCGGAGGCGGGTCGATCACGGCGCCTTTGTTACAGATAGCAAACGGCGGTTCGGCGACGTTCAACGGCGCGACGGTCAACAACACCGGCATGGGCACACCGGCCGCGGGCGCCGGCCTGATGCTGGACGGACAGATCGATCTCAACTCGTCGAAGGTCACCGAAACGGCGGCGAACGCGGCGATCGTCATCGGCTATGTCGATACGACGTCGCCGTCGCCGTATGCCGGTACCGTAACTGCCAAGGGCGCGACGGTGGCGACCAATTCCACGACCCTCGCCAGCGGGTCCGGCGGCGCGCAGGTGAGCGGCGGGCTCGCCATCATGGGCGGCACATGGACCGACAGCGGCGCGGGCACCTCCATGGTGATCGGCGCCGGCGGCGTGGGCCATCTGACCGTGTCCGGCAACGCGACCCTGACCGATCAGGGCGTCGCGGTTGGCACGTCGGCGCCTGGCACGGCGGGCCAGGCCGCCAGCACCGCGAGCGTCGATGCCGGGGCGACCTGGAATGTCGGCACCGACATGGCGGTCGGCGGTCTGGGAACAGGCGCGGTCTCGATCAGCGGCAAGTTGACGGTCAGCGGCGCGCTCTCCGTGACTGCCCCGACGAACGCGTCGAGTTCGCTGCTGGTGTCTGGCACCTTGTCGGTGGGCAAGAACCTGACCCTCGGCAATGGCGGCGGCAGCGCCAGTCTGAAGGTTTCCACGACCGGCACGCTGACCGACAATCAGGGCACCATCACGCTGAATTCGGGCAACGTCGATCTTTCCGGCACGACGGCGGTCGCGAGCGCGCTGGTCGAGGATCCGTCCGGTCCCATGACGAACATCGTGACGGTCGAGTCCGGGGCCACGTTGTCGCTGACCGGCGCCGCGGGCGCGACGATCGAATACGGCAGCACTCTGGCACTGGCGGGCGGCACGCTTCAAACCGGCACCGTCTCGGCCGCGGCAGGTGGGTGGATCGCGGGGGTTGGAGCGATCACCGGGCCGGGCGGCTCATCCGCGACGGTCAATCTGAACGGCGGAACGCTCAGCGCGGGCACGGCGTCCGGTGGCGGGAACCTCACGATCACCGGTTCGGTATCCGGCGGCGAGATCGTGATCAATCCGAACGCGGTCCTGGAGATCACCGGAGCGGCGGGCGCCGCGGGCACGATGACCGACGTGACGTTCGCGCATGGCGGCAAGACCGGTGGCGACACGCTCGACATCGATCAGCCGACCAATCTGATCGATCAACTCACCACGCTGGTCGGTATCGGCACGGGAGATAAGATCTACGTCGGTGCCGCGGTGAATGAGGCGGTAATCCAGGGCGTCGACCTGAAGTTGTACGACAGTAACAATCTGGTGCTCGTGTTCGAGTTGGCGAACGCCGCTCTGTACAACCAGAACGACTTCAAATTCTCGGCGTCCGGCAACGGCACCACCATTACCTATAATGGGAGCGTGACCGGATCATCGGCGGGCCTCTCGACCGGTCCGGTGACTTCCCCGGGCATACCGACCATCGGCAATCCGCTTGGCCTGACCGTTGCGGCGATCTCTGATCCCAACGCGTTGTCCGTCACCGCCGACGTCAGCGACAACAACGGCGTGCTCGGCGCCAGCGCGGCGGGCGGCGCGACCGTGACGAGCAGTGGGTCTACGCTCTCGATCACCGGCTCGGTCAGCGACGTCAACGCGACATTGGCGAGCCTGACCTATACCGGGATGACGCCCGGCGCTGACACCGTGTCGTTGAGCGTGAGTGACGATCAAGGCTCGTTCGACGCGCGGTCCAGTGCCGTTACGGTCGCCGATCCGGGCGTGGCGGAAACGGTTCCTGGAGCGCGGAGCGTGACCGCCGGCACCGCGGCGGCGCTGCCCGGCGTGTCGATCGCCGATGTCCTGACCGATCCATCGTTGAGCTACACGGTCACGATCAGCGACACCTCCGGCACATTGGACGCGCGGGAGGAAGGCGCCGCGACCGTCAGCGGCGCTGGCTCCACGACGCTGACCGTATCCGGCGACCTGCTGTCAGTGGACCGGTCGCTCGCCACGCTGAGCTATACCGGCGCGGCGCCGGGTTCCGATGTGGTGAGCGTCACGGCGGCGGATCAATTCGGATTTAGCACGACCCAGACCATCGCGGTCTCGATCGCCCAACCAACCGTGCCAACGGAAACCGACTGGGCTTCCGGCGTGGACGGCGATGCCGGCGACGCGGCGAACTGGACCGGCGGGGTGCCGACAGCAGCGCTCAATACCGTGATCACGCAGGGCGATTACACCGTCACCGGAACCATCAGCGCGGCGCAACTGCTGATCCAGGGCGGCGCGACGTTCACCGGAATGGTCAACGCCGCCGGCACGCCGGGCGATTATCGCACCACGATGATCGACAACGGCGGCGCGACCTTCGACGGCGGCACGCTGGTAACCCCGACGATCGTCATTGGACCGGCGTTCAACTCAGGCGGCGGCCTGTCGCTGGTGAACGGCGCCGTCGCCACGCTGAGCGGGATGGGACCCAACGGCCAGGCGCTGGGGTTCTATCTCGGCCGCGCCCAGGACAGCGAGGGCGGAGTGAGCGTTTCGGATTCGACGCTGTCCAGCGCGGAGGGTTTCTCAGTCGGCTACGACGGCACCGGCGCGCTGTCGATCGAGGACGGAGGCACCGTCACGACGACGGATCCGAACACCTCCGACGGCTATGCCGGCGTCTCCGCGGGGTACGACACGACCGCCGCGGGTGCCATTTCCGTCGATGGCGCGGGGTCCACGCTGACCACCGCGGGCTTCCTGTATGTCGGCCTCGGAGGCGAGGGCGCGCTGACCATCACCAACGGCGGCCATGTCACCAGTGCCGGCCCGGTAGGCACCGCGAGCGGCGCCCTGGGGTTCGATGCGACGGGCAGCGGCGAGGCATCGGTCAGCGGCACCGGCTCGTTGTGGGATGTCACCCAGTCGCTCGGCGTCGGCTATGGCGGCACCGGTGATCTGAGCATCACCAACGGCGGCGCGGTCGAGGTCGATGGCCCGTATTTCCGCATCGGACGCAACACTGGCAGCACGGGTTCGGTCGAGCTCAGCGATCCCGGCAGCGCGATCGACGCGCCGAACGCCGCGCTCTACGTCGGCCTCGATGGCACGGCGAGCCTGCTGATCACCAACGACGCCAGCGCCACTTTCGGCAGCGGCGTCATCGCGGCGAACAGCGACGCGACGAACACGTTCATCGAGATCGACCCGGGCAGCGCGCTGAATGTCCTCGGCACGCTGGCGGACGGCGCGTCGCCCAATACGACGATCGAGGTCTACGGCAGCATCGGCACCGGTAGCGGCTTCGACGTCGGCAACGGCGTCAGCGATCGGGTGAGCGTGCAAGGTGGCGCCATTTCCGGCGGGATCGGCCTTGGCGCCGGCGCCACGATGATGGTGGATCAAAGCGCCTCGCTCGGCGGCGCCATCACGTTCACCGGCGGCGCGCTGACCTATCAGTCCGATGTCGGATCGACACCGGCATTGACGCTCGACAACCCGATCCTGCTGAGCGCGGCATCGGGCACATTCAATGCCGCTGAGGCGTTGAACCTCACGGGCGACGTGACGTTCGCCTCCATCAACACGGCGCGGCTGGTGCTGAACGATCAGGTGAATTTCACCGGCACCGTCGAGGGTTTCGCGGCCGGCGACGTGCTCGATCTGCGCAACGGCAACTTCGCGGTGTTCGATCTGACATCGGCGCAATGGTCGAACGGCGTGCTCAGTCTTTACGATGTCGGCGACGCGATGGACGGCACGGTGAACCTCGCGGGGAATTACGCGAGCGATACGTTCACGGTCACGCCGGACGGCAATCGTGGCTTCGATGTCAGCTTCGCGGTGGCGACGACCGATCCGGGACCGATGGCGAGCGATGGCTCGGTCACGGTCGGTCATGGCCGCGCCACCGACCTCACATCGCTGATCGACAGCCTGGTGTCGCCGGGCCAATCCGGCGAGACCGACACGATCTTCGCCGTCACCACTCCCCAATTCGGCGGCCAGGCGACACTGGGCGGCGGCGATACGGTTTCATATGAAACGAATGTTAACGATACGCTGAGCTACAGCGTGATCGACCAGTTCGGCCAGATCGCCAGCGGTCAGATCGCGGTGACGGTCGATCCCGGTCCGACGGCGGGCAGCACGTCGGACACGGTGAGCGCCGGACAAACCCTGGATCTGACGAGCTTGATCAACGGGCTCGTGCTTCCCGGCCTGCCCGGAGATACCGAAACGATCACCGGCGTCACCGCCAGCGTCGGCAGCGCGACTCTCGGCAATGGCGGCGACGTGACCTATGTCGCCCCGGCGAGCGGGAGCGACACGGTCAACTACACCGTCGCCGACCAGTACAACGATACGCGAACGGGACAGATCGCCTTTACGGTGACGTGCTACGCGCGGGGCACGCGGATCGCCACGCCATCGGGCGAGGTTCCGATCGAGACGCTCGCGCCCGGCGATGTGGTGTGCACGCATTTCTCCGGACCGGCGCCGATCCGGTGGGTTGGCTATCGCCGGATCGATTGCACGCGGCATCCCGATCCATGCCTGGTCTGGCCGGTGCGGGTGCGCGCCCATGCGTTTGGTAAGGGCATGCCGCATCGGGATCTTTGGCTGTCGCCCGATCACGCGGTGTTCATCGATGGCGTGCTGATCCCGGTCAAATACCTGATCGACGGCACTTCCGTCGCGCGGGTGCCGGTGGACGAGGTGAGCTACCACCATATTGAACTGGCGCGGCACGATGTGCTGCTGGCCGAGGGTCTGGCGGCGGAATCCTATCTCGACACCGGCGATCGCGCGGCCTTCACGAACGGCGGCGGCGTGCGCCCGAGCCACCCCGCATCCGCCGTGCTGATGTGGGAGGCGTCGGGTTGCGCGCCGATCGTGGTAGGTGGTCCCGTGCTGACCGCGGCGCGGCGGCGGTTGGCGGCGCGGCGTGCGATCGGTCCGTCTCGGGCGGCCGGGTCACGCGCCCACCGCGACCATGCCGGAATGAATGCCGCCGGGCTGCCCGTGGTTCGTTCAGCCGGTGACGCCCAGTTCGCGCGCCTTGATCTGTAACGCCAGCACCTTGGAGAAGATGCGGCATTGCGCCAGGCCGCCGGCGAGGAACCACAGGCCCGGCTGTCCGGTCGGCCGCCACATGCCGTTCAGTTCGCCTTCCGCGTCGAAGCCCCAGACCGGACCCATGCGATCGGCCACCGCGTCGCCGAGCAGCCGTCGCGCCGCCGCCGCCTGACCTTCGTAGCCGGTCGCCAGCACGATCAGATCGGCCGGCTTCACGGTGCCGTCCGTCAGCACGGCGCCTTCCGGTCCGAAGCGCTCGATGGTGTCGAATTGGAGCAGTCCCACGCGCCCGTCGACGATCATCTGGGAGCAGCCGGCATCGAAATAATAGCCGCCGCCGCGGCTGCCGTACATGATCTGCCAGCCGGTGTCGTCAGGTCCGAAGGTCAGCCGGAAGCCGCGCCGCTCCAGCCCATCCAGCAGCGTCCGGTCCGCCTCCCGGTTCATCGCGGTGATGCGCTGGTGAGAGCGCCGATAGACCGGAAACGGAAACGACGTGGCCAACAGGTCGAGATCCTCGAACGGGATGTCCTCATCGTACAGCGCGTAGGGCGCCTGCGCCTCCTTGAGGCTGACGACGAGCGTCGGACTGCGCTGGATCAACGTCACCTCGGCCGCGCCGGACACGCACAGGTCCTGCGCCACGTCGTGGCCCGAGGTGCCGGTGCCCAGTACCAGCGCGCGCTTGCCCCGCCAGTCCAGACCGCTGCCGTAGCCGCCGGAATGCCGCACCGCGCCGCGGAACTCGTCGAGACCGGGCAGGTCCGGCGTGACCGGCGTGGTGCTGACGCCGTTGGCGAAGACGATGTGGCGCGGGCGCATGCGCCGTTCGCTCCCGTCCGCGCGGCGGAGCCGGACATCCCAGCACCCGGCGGCTTCGTCCCAGGCGCCGCCGGTCAGTTCGGTTCCGGTCCAGACGTTGAGTTCCATCGCCTCGGCGTAGATCTCGAACCAATTGGCCAGCATGTCCTTCGGGATGAACACCGGCCAGGAGCGCGGGAACGGCATGTAGGGCAAATGGTTGACGCGCGTTTCGTTGTGCAGGGTCAGCGCGTGGTAGCGGCGGCGCCAACTGTCGCCGATCCGCGCCTCGCGATCCACGACGAGGGTGTCCACGCCGAGTTGCGTCAACCGCGCCGCGATGGACAGACCGGCCTGCGCCGCGCCGACGACCAGCACGGCCGGATCGCGATTGGCGTAGGCGCGCGCTTTCTCGCGCCGGTCGAGCCAGTTCTCGCCGCCGAAGTTGCGCTTCCAGTCCACGTCGCGCCAACGCCTGCCGTTGGCCGGGTCCTCGTGGCCGCGGATCTCGTCCAGCGCGGTCATCAGCGTCCAGGCCCGCGGCGCGCCGGCTTCGGAGACGAGGCGCACGACACCGGTGCAAGGTCCGACCGCGGTCTCGAAGCCGAAGATCGCCTCGATCGCGTCCACGCCGGCGCGGACGACGCGCCGCGGCGGCGTGCGTCCGCCGGCCAGCGCGAACCCGCGCGGCGCCATCCGCGTCAACGCGGGCGCCAGAAGGCCGGCGATGGCACCGGCGCCGGAGGTGGTGCGCAGGTCCCATGTGAAGGCGAGGATGTCGCGCCAATGGCATTCGCCGGCGAACAGGGCGGCGATCCGCACGGGTTCCCCCGAGGCCACGGCCGCGCCGAATTCGCCGAGCCAGCTCTCGGCCGCCGCTTGCGTGGAATTGTCGAACACAATGCCGTCCATGTCGCTTCGTCCCCCATCGTTCCACGTCAGCGCCGTAACGCCGCCGGTCTTGCCACACGGTCAGGCGGCGGGCGAGGGGCCGAGCCCATGCCCCGCTCCTGGCCCAGGAATGGTCCGCCCAAACCATCGTTCGCCCGCGGCCCGGGTCCGCGCGACCCGGGCCGTTCAGCCTTCGTCAGAGCGGATCATAGCCGGGTTTCTTGTAGAGCCGGCCAGCATTGCCCACGATGTCCGGCTTGTAGACCGCCTCGACCCAGTCGTCCGGCTCGACATCCTCGATGGCGACCGATACGGCGTCCTCCGTCGTGTTGGCGGTGGCCATGATCGCGCGTGTCACGGCTTCGGCGATCCGGGCTTTCTGTTGCTCGGACCGCCCGGTGTTGAGCTTCACGATCACGTGCGGCATCTCGCGTCCTTTCGCTCGGTATTCCCGCTCGTTCAGTATTCCTGGGCCGTCGCCTCGCCGAGGCCGCTGCCGGCGCCGGTGATGACGACGACCTTGTTCTCGATACCTTGAGTCATGCGGACCCCTTTCGGAAACGCGTGATATATGAACAAGGACCGGTGGTTCAGCGATCGACCATCGCCTGCAGGAACGGCGGATAACGCTCCCCGCGCACGGCGATGCCGGCCAGCGCGTCATCGATTTCCCGCAAATCGTCCGCGGTCAGTTCGACGTCCGCCGCGCCGAGGTTCTCCTCCAGGCGGTGCAGCTTCGTGGTACCGGGGATCGGTACGATCCACGGTTTCCGGGCCAGCAGCCACGCCAGCGCGATCCGCGCCTGGGTTGCCCGCTTCCGTGTCGCGATCCGGCCGACCAGCTCCACCACCGCCAGGTTCGCCGTCCGCGCCTCCGCCGCGAAGCGGGGCACGATGTTGCGCATGTCGTTGCCGGCGAATTTCGTGTCGGCGCTGATGGCGCCGGTGAGAAAACCCTTTCCCAGCGGCGCGAACGGCACGAAGCCGATGCCGAGTTCTTCGAGAACCGGCAGGATCTCCTGTTCCGGCTCCCGCCACCACAGCGAATACTCGCTCTGCAGCGCGGTGATCGGCTGGATCGCGTGCGCCCGGCGGATGGTTCGCACGCCGGCTTCGGACAGGCCGAAGTGCCCGACCTTGCCCTCGCGGATCAGGTCCTTGACGGCCCCGGCCACGTCTTCGATCGGCACGGCCGGATCGACACGGTGCTGGTAGAACAGGTCGATGCGGTCGGTCCGCAGCCGTCGCAGCGACGCGTCGGCGACCTCCCGGATGTGCTCCGGCCGGCTGTTCAGGCCGAGCTCTCCGAACGCCTTGCCGAACGCGTGGCCGAACTTGGTCGCGATCACGACCTGGTCGCGGTACGGCGCCAGCGCTTCGCCCACGATCTCCTCGTTCTTGTACGGGCCGTATGCCTCGGCGGTGTCGAAGAAGGTGACGCCGCGCTCGACCGCCGCCCGGATGAGGGCGATCGCATCGCGGGTGTCGGCGGCGGGGCCATAACCGGCGCTCAGGCCCATGCAGCCGAGCCCGATGGCCGAAACCTCCAGACCGCTCCTGCCAAGTTCGCGTTTTCGCATGATCCTCACTCCGTTACGCGCCGTATTGCGCGTCGGTGACCTTTTCCATCCAGTCGACGACCTTGCCGTCCAGCGCTTCCTGCAGGGCGATATGGGTCATCGCCGTCGTGGGAGACGCGCCGTGCCAGTGCTTCTCGCCGGGTGCGAACCAGACCACGTCGCCCGGCCGGATTTCCTCCACCGGACCGCCGTCCCGTTGCACCCGGCCAAAGCCGGCCGTGACGATCAGGGTCTGACCCAGCGGATGCGTGTGCCAGGCGGTGCGGGCGCCGGGCTCGAACGTGACGCTGGCGCCGCGCACCCGCGCCGGGTCGGGCGCCTGGAACAAGGGATCGACACGGACGGTGCCGGTGAAATAATCCGCCGGTCCCTTGCCCGACGGCTGTGAACCATTTCGCCTGATTTCCATTGTTACGGTCTCCGTATTACTGGTGTGTCGGATTACTGGTGTGTCGGATTACTGGTGTGTCGGATTACTGGTGTGTCGGAATCGTGTCCCGCCGGCTCAACCTGGCTCAAGCCGCAACGTGGTCGGCAGGATCGCGGCCCGCACCATCTCCCGCGCGTGGCTGCTGTGGCGATATTTTCGGAGGATTTCACGGCTCGCCCGATCGATCGAGGCATCGTCGCCTGCGGGGATCGCCCGCACCGGCACCTGACGGCCGGCGAACTCCAGCGTGGCCGCTCCGCCGGCCGCGAGGTCCTGATACCAGCGCCCTTTGGCGCCCATCCAGGAACGCACGAACACGTCCTCGCCCTCGACCACGACCCAGATCACGACCGGACGTCTGGGGCGCGCGGCGGTGCGGATCAACGGTTCCTGAACGTCACGCAAAGCCTGAAGCGTGGTCGCGTCGAATTTCGTCATGGAGCCGGATTTTGTCATGGACCTGATCTCCCCGAGGCGTCGGCCGCCGCGGGTGCCGCGGGCCGGCCGGAAGTGGCGGTGCGGGACGACTATTTAGCCCTCGGGCGTCATCCGATTAGATGGTATAATTCGTATACGCTCATGAAACGGGCTCATGAATGCCGCGCGAAAACCTGAACGACCTTCTCGCCTTCATCGCCGTCGCCAAGGAGCGCAGCTTCACCAAAGCCGCGGCGCGGCTGGGCGTTTCGCAGTCCGCCCTGAGCCACACCGTGCGCGGGCTCGAGGAACGGCTTGGCCTCCGGCTGCTGACCCGCACCACGCGCAGCGTCGCGCCGACCGAGGCGGGGGAGCGTTTGCTCCAGGTCTGCGGGCCGCGGCTGGATGAGGTCGACGCGGAGCTGGCCGCGCTCAGCGAACTGCGTGACCGGCCCGCCGGGACCATCCGCATCACCGCGCACGACCACGCCATCCAGTCGGTGCTGTGGCCCGCGCTGGCGCGGCTGCTGCCGGACTATCCGGACATCAAGGTGGAGCTCGTCATCGACTACAGCCTGACGGACATCGTGGCCGAGCGCTACGATGCCGGCGTGCGCACCGGGGAGATGGTGGCGAAGGATATGGTCGCGGTGCGCATCGGTCCGGATATGCGCTCGGCGGTCGTCGGCGCGCCGTCCTACTTCGCCAACCGGCCAAAACCGGAGACCCCGCGAGACCTCACCGCCCACGCCTGCGTCAACCTGCGCCTGCCGACGCATGGCGGGCTCTACGCGTGGGAGTTCGCGAACGGCGGCCACGAACTGAGGGTGCGGGTCGAGGGCCAGGTCGTGTTCAACGGAACCGCGCCCATGCTCGATGCCGCGCTGGCGGGGTTCGGGTTGGCGTATCTGCCGGAGGACAGCGTGCGGCGGCATCTCGCGGAGGGACGGCTCATCCGGGTGCTCGAGGACTGGTGTCCGCCCTACCCGGGGTATCACCTGTATTACCCGAGCCGGCGCCAACCGACACCGGCGTTCGCGCTGCTGGTCAACGCGCTGCGCTACCGAGGTTGAAACAGATCGTTCGTATCCGGCGGGACGGCCGATGATGCCGGAGCGGAATGGATATCCGCCGTCGCACGGCCCAGGGCGTATCAGGCGGGAACGGGTGGCCAAACCGGCCCGCCGCCACTCTGGCGCGCGACCTCCGGCCGTGCTCACGTTGATCATCGCCAGGTACGGCCGATCCGCTCGGTCCCGGCCCGAGCGCGTCAGCAGGCCGCATGAAAGGACACGCCGATGAGCGCCGCGCACGATGAGGTAAAGATCCTGACCGTCGCCAGTTGCTCGAACATCCGCGCCGAGCACCGGTCGCATGTCGTCGTCTCCGGGTCGTACGGCGGCCGCTACAACGCGTTCAACGCGGCGAAGTGGCCGGTGCGCGCCGTGATCATGAACGATGCCGGCGTCGGCCGCGATAATGCCGGGATCGTCGGTCTGGATTTCCTCGACCGGATCGACATGGCCGCGGCGACCGCGGATGCGCGGACCTGCCACATCGGCGACGGCGACCACATGCTCGCGCACGGCATCATCAGCCATGTCAATCGCCGCGCCGCCGCGCTCGGCTGCGCGGCTGGGCAAAGCGTCCGGGACTGCGCCGAGCGCATGCGCGCGGCAGCCGTGCCGGCGATCGCGCCGCCGCCCATCACCGAGGGCGCCCGCTTCGTCATGCGCGAGGTTCCCGGCGAGCCAGTGCTGATCTGCGCCGATTCGATTGGCATGCTGCGGCCTGACGATTCCGGACGGATCGTCGTGACCGCATCGCACGGCGCGTTGTCTGGAGGCCGTCCGGACAACATCGTCCCGCCTGACATCCACGCGGTGTTCTTCAGCGATGGCGGTGTCGGGATGGACGAGGCCGGGATCGCGCGGCTCGACGATCTCGACCGGAAGGGCATCGTCGCGGGCGCCGTCGCCGCGGACAGCGCGCCGATCGGCGATTCTCGCGCACTCTACCACGACGGCATCCTGTCCCACGTCAACCGCCCGGCTGCCTTACGGGGAGCCCGGGTAGGCATGAAGCTGAAGGACCTGATCGAGATCCTGAGCACGGCGGCAAGGCGATAGAACCGCGCTGCCGGGCGTACGCCGGTCGCCCCGAGCCGCCATCCTGACGGGCACGCGCGGCGACAGATGGCCGGCTCAGGCGGATCATGACCGTTCCGGCAACGAGGCAATGTTTCAGCCCCCGGCTTAACCGGCGCGGAGTACGGTTACGTCTGATCTTCCCCCAGCAGCGCCGCGTTGCCTCCGGCCGCGGTCGTGTTGATCGAGACGGCGCGTTCCTCGGCGAAGCGGAACAAGGTGATCGGACCGCCGGCTTTGGGCCCAGTACCCGACAGTCCACGCCCGCCAAAGGGCTGCACCCCGACGACCGCGCCGATCTGATTGCGGTTGACATAGGCGTTGCCGACACGCGAACGCTTCACGATGTATCGCTGGGTCGTCTCGATGCGCGAATGAACGCCCAGCGTCAGGGCGAACCCCGAGCCCGCGATCTCCTCGAGCAGCGCATCCAGACGCGCGGCCTTGTAACGCACGATATGCAGGATCGGTCCGAAGATTTCCCGCCGCAAAGCCCGCGCGTCGGGAAGCATGAACGCGCGCGGCGCGAAGAAACTACCATGCTCGGTCCCGGCCGGCAGCGCGAGTTCGAACAGACCCGGTCCCATGGCGCAGGCGTAGTCCTCCAGCGCCGCCACCGCTTCCCGATCGATGACCGGCCCGATATCCGTTCCGGGATCGAGCGGATCGCCGATGGTCAGGGTCTCCGCCGCGCCCCGCAGCATGGTGATGACACGATCGGCGATCTCCTCCTGCAGGCATAACAATCGCAGCGACGAACATCGTTGTCCGGCCGAACCGAACGCCGAGGTCAGCGCGTCGGCGACGACCTGCTCCGCGAGCGCGGAACTGTCCACGATCATGGCGTTGATCCCGCCGGTTTCGGCGATCAGCGGGAGGATCGGGCCGGGGCGGGCCGCCAGATCGCCGGCAATGCCGCGGGCCGTTCCGGTGCCGCCCGTGAACGCGACCCCGGCGATCCGCGGATCGTGGACCAGGGCGGCCCCCACACCGCCGTCGCCGGGCAGCAGCGCCAGCGCATCCCGCGGCACGCCGGCCTGATACAGCAGATCGACCGCCCGCGCCGCGATGAGCGGGGTTTGCTCGGCTGGCTTCGCCGCCACGGCGTTGCCCGCGGCCAGCGCGGCGGTGATTTGCCCGACAAAAATCGATAGCGGGAAATTCCACGGCGAGATGCACGCGAACACGCCGCGGCCGCCGAGAGACCACGTGTCGCGTTCGCCGGTCGGCCCAGGCAACACGCGTGGCATGGTGAAATGCTGGCGCGCGCCGGCGGCGTACCAACGGCAGAAGTCGGCCGCCTCGCGCACTTCGGCGATCCCATCGACCAGCGTGCGCCCCGCCTCGCGGGCCAACAGGAACAGCAGTTCCGGACGGGCTGCGTCGATCAGGTCGGCGGCGCGGTCGAGTATCGCGGCCCGCGCCTGACCGCCCGCGTCATCCCACGGCAGCCAGCCGCGCGTCAGTCGGGTCAGCGCCTCGTCGATTTCCACCGGGGTCGCGTCCGGGACAAGGCCGGTCAGCCGGCGGTGATCCGCCGGATCGCGGATCCGCCGCTCCGGGCCGGCCCCGAGAAGCCGGCGCGGAATGGGCGTCATGCCAATGGCGGCCAGCACGTCCGGGGCGGTCGCGCGATCCGCCAGATCGAGGCCGGCGGAGTTCGCCCGGTCCGGATACAGCGCCCCTGGGAGGGGAATGCGCGGCGAGGGCGCGGACCCCAGCTCCCGCACGCGCGCCACCGGATCGGCGACAATCGCATCCTCGGGTACGGCGGGATCGACAAGCCGGTGCACGAAACTGGTGTTGGCGCCGTTTTCCAGAAGCCGCCGCACCAGGTACGCCAGCAGGTCCTCATGCGATCCCACCGGCGCGTAGACCCGCACCGGACAGGCTGCGCCGACGACCCCTCCGGTACAGCGCTTCCCCCATGCCGTGCAGCCGCTGCATCTCGAAATCCGCGTCGCCGGCGGTCTCCAGGACCACCGCGAGGCTGTGGGCGTTGTGCGTGGCGAACGCGGGATACAACACGTCGCGCAGCGCCAGCATTCGCGACGCGCAGGCGATCCACGACACATCGGTGGCCGGTTTGCGGGTGAATACCGGGTAGTCCTCGTAACCCTGCTGCTGCGCGACCTTGATCTCGGTGTCCCAATAGGCGCCTTTCACCAGACGCAGCGGCACGCGGTGCGCTGTCTCGCGGGCGAGGTTCGCAACCCAGTCCACGAGCGGCAGCGCGCGCTTCTGATACGCCTGCACCGCGAGCCCCAGCCCGTCCCAGCCGCGCAATTCCGGGTCGGCGAGCACGGCGGCGAAGATATCGAGGCTGATCTCCAGCCGCTCCGACTCCTCCGCGTCCACGGTCAGTCCGATGTCGGCGGCCTTCGCCAACCGGGCCAGTGCCGTGAGGGCGGCGATCAGCCCCGGCACGCACCGCACCGCCTGCAATGGTTCGTAGCGGGGATGCAGCGCCGACAGCTTCACCGAAATTCCGGGTCCCGCGAGCGGCCCGCCGCCGACGCGGCCGACCGCGCCGATCGCATGCTGATAGGACCGCATGTATCGCGCGGCATCGTCTGGCGTGCGCGCGGCCTCACCGAGCATGTCGAAGCTGTACCGCCACCGCCGCGCCGCCTGGGGCGCGGCGCGGTCCAGCGCTTCCTCGATCGTGCGTCCCATCACGAACTGCCGGGCCAGCAGCCGCATGCCCTGCCGCAGCGCCGACAGGATCAGCGGCTCGCCAATCCGGCGCGCCATCCGCCGCACCGCGCCGGAGATCCCGCCGTCGCCGCGCTCGTCGAGGCTGAGCACGCGCCCCGTCAACATGAAGGCCCAGGATGAGGCGTTCACCGTGAGGCTGTCCGCGTTGCCGAGATGGGCCTGCCAGTCCGCGCCCGAGATGCGGTCGTCGATCAGTGCATCCGCCGTCGCCGAGTCCGGGATACGCAGCAGCGCCTCCGCGAGGCACAGCAGCGCCACGCCTTCCGGTGTGCCCAGCCCATACTCCTTCAGAAACTCCGTGATGTCGGAGCCGGGGGTATGCGCCGCGCGCGTGGCGCGAACGAAAGCGCGCGCTCGCTCCGTGACCCGCGCGGCCAGCGGCGGCGGCAGAGTGGCGGCCTCCAGCAGCGGCGCGAGGACGTACGCCTCGGGGGCTCGATGCAGTGCGCGTAATGCCGACCGGTCGTCCATCGCATCATCGCCCTTTGCTCGCGATCGTCGCGGAATCGATGTCCCGTGTTCCGCCGCCGGTCGAGGTTCCCCGTCGAGGTTCCCCGTCGAGGTTCCCCGTCGAGGTTCCCGGCCGATCACCCGCGGGGGATCCATATCGTGCACGGAGAATTGCATCTCCAGAGGCGGGAACGCCAATGCATCGTGAAAAATGCGTGCGCGCGTGTCGGAGTTGGCCGCCGCCCTGTCGCGGCCCGGAACCTCGGGCGCGGCCGATGGTTATATGCGAGCCGCGCCAGGGGACCCATCCGCGCCAAAGCATACATCCGCGCCAAGGGACACATACGCGCCTGGGGACCCATCCGCGCCAAAGGACACATTGCCGCAGGGGACACATCGATGAGCGACACCAACGAAGCGCGGGACACCGCGGGCCTCATAGACAGCGATGGCCGGGTCATCGACGAGACCGCCACGGATATCGTCGCGCGGGTAAAGGCCTCCATCGAAGAGAACCCGATCGGGGCCGTTATGATCGCGGTGGCGGTTGGCTATCTGCTCGGACGCACGAGGCTGATCATCTGATCGGGACGGTTCGCCGGCCGGCCGCCGGCGCCGAAACCGCGCGCGATGCCGCCGGTGCGCCTTGCGCGTTCAACCGATGTCCACCAGGCGCGTGAAGGCGACGTTCGGAGTATGAGTGCCGTTCTCCGTGACCGTGTGGCCGCGACGATACGCGCCAGTGATCAGCCAGGCGGGACACAAGAAATGGGAGACGTGTTGCCATGGCCGATTATGCCCCGCTGACCCTCCACGTGCCGGAGCCCGCGGTTCGGCCCGGCGGCACGCCCGATTTCTCGAGCGTCCAGGTTCCCCGCGCGGGATCGGTGGCGCGGCCGGAGGTGGACGCGGAACCGGAGGCCATCCGCGACCTCGCGTATTCGATCATTCGCGTTCTCAATCGCGACGGTCATGCCGTCGGCCCCTGGGCCGGTCTTCTGAACAACGACGAATTGCTCGAGGGGCTGCGCGACATGATGACCTTGCGCGCTTTCGACGCCCGGATGGTCACGGCGCAGCGGCAGGGCAAGACGTCGTTCTACATGCAGCACATGGGCGAAGAGGCGGTCAGTTGCGCGTTTCGCAAAGCGCTGCTGCCGGGCGACATGAATTTCCCGACCTATCGTCAGGCGGGATTGCTGATCGCCGGAGGTCATTCTCTTGTCGATATGATGTCGCAGATCTATTCCAACGAGCTTGATCCGCTGAAGGGGCGCCAGATGCCGGTGCTCTACTCGTCGAAACAGGATGGGTTCTTCTCGCTGTCGGGCAATCTGGCCACCCAGTATATTCAGGCGGTCGGCTGGGCCATGGCGTCCGCGATCAAAAACGATACGAAGATCGCGGCGGGGTGGATCGGCGACGGCGCGACGGCGGAGTCGGATTTTCATGCAGCCCTGGTGTTCGCTTCGACCTACAAGGCGCCGGTCGGTACTCAACATCGTCAACAACCAGTGGGCGATTTCGACGTTCCAGGGGATCGCCCGCGGCGGCTCCGGCACGTTCGCGGCGCGTGGTCTCGGGTTCGGCATTCCCGCGCTGAGGGTCGACGGCAACGACTACCTCGCCGTTCACGCGGTGGCGAAATGGGCCGCCGAGCGGGCGCGCCGCAATCTCGGCCCGACGCTCATCGAATACGTGACGTATCGGGTCGGCGCGCATTCCACGTCCGATGATCCGGCGGCGTATCGACCGAAAGCCGAATCCGACGCCTGGCCGCTCGGCGATCCGGTCATCCGGCTCAAGAACCACCTGATCGCGCGGGGCGTCTGGTCGGACGACCGCCACAAGCAGGCCGAGGCCGAAGTTCTCGATACCGTGATCGGCGCGCAGAAGGAAGCCGAGCGGCACGGCACCCTGCACGCCGGGGGCCAGCCATCGGTGCGCGACATGTTCGAGGACGTCTACGCGCGCATGCCGCCGCATTTGCGCCGGCAGCGCCAGCAGGCGGGAGTGTGAGCCATGTCCCGCAAAACCATGATCGAGGCCATCCGCGACGCCATGGACGTCATGATGGGACGCGACGATAACGTCGTCGTGTTCGGCGAGGACGTGGGCTTCTTCGGCGGCGTGTTTCGCTGCACGCAGGGGCTGCAGGCGAAATACGGCAGGTCGCGCTGTTTCGACGCGCCGATCAACGAATCGGGGATCGTCGGCGCGGCGGTCGGCATGGCGGCGTATGGGCTTCGCCCGTGCGTCGAAATTCAGTTCGCCGATTACATGTACCCGGCGTACGATCAGATCGTTTCGGAGGCAGCGCGACTGCGCTATCGCTCCAACGGTCAGTTCACCTGCCCGATCGTGGTGCGGATGCCGACCGGCGGTGGAATTTCCGGCGGCCAAACGCACAGCCAAAGCCCGGAGGCTCTGTTCACCCATGTGGCGGGCCTCAAGACGGTGGTGCCGTCCACGCCGGGCGACGCCAAAGGATTGTTGATCGCGGCGATCGAGGATCCCGATCCGGTGATCTTCCTGGAGCCGAAACGTCTCTACAACGGTCCGTTCGACGGTCATCATGACCGGCCGATCACACCGTGGTCGAAACACGAGCTTGGCGAAGTCGCCGATGGGCACTACGTCGTGCCTCTGGGCAAGGCGGTCGTCCGACGCCCCGGCACCGCGGTGACCGTGCTGGCGTACGGGACCATGGTCTATGTCGCCCTGGCCGCCGCCGCCGAGACAGCGGTCGATGCCGAGGTCATCGACCTTCGTACGCTGTTGCCGCTCGATCTCGAAACGATCGAGGCCTCGGTGCGCAAGACCGGCCGATGCGTGATCGTTCACGAGGCAACGCGAACATCCGGGTTCGGCGCGGAGCTTTCGGCGCTGGTTCAGGAAACCTGCTTCTACCATCTGGAAACGCCGATCGTCCGCGTCACCGGCTGGGATACGCCATACCCGCATGCGCAGGAATGGGACTATTTCCCGGGGCCGGCCCGCGTCGGCCGAGCGCTGCTCGAAGCGATGGAGCCATGAGATGGCCGAGCATGTGATCCGGCTGCCCGATGTCGGCGAAGGTGTCGCCGAAGCGGAACTCGTTGAGTGGCACGTCAAAGTCGGCGACCTGATTGGTGAGGATGCGGTGCTCGCGGCGGTCATGACCGACAAGGCGACGGTGGAAATCCCTTCGCCGGTCGATGGAGAGATCGTTTGGCTTGGCGCCGAGATCGGCGATCTTGTTCCGGTCGGTTCCGCGCTTGCGCGCCTGAAGGTGAGCGACGGAACCAACGTCGCGTCGGCCGATCCGACGCCGAGACCGGCCCGGCCGGAACCGCCGGCGGAGCCGGTGCCGGAACCGCCGGCGGAGCCGGTCCGGGAGACGCCGGTCGCGACCGCGAAGCAGCCGACGCCGACGGAACCGGTCGTTCGTCCCGCCCGTGCGGTGCCTCGCGCCGAAGGCGAAAAGCCGCTGGCCTCGCCGGCCGTTCGGCTGCGGGCGCGCGAGGCCGGGTTGGACCTGCGCCAGATCACGGGGAGCGGCCCGGCCGGGCGCATCACGCATGAGGATCTGGCGGCGTACCTCGCGCGGGGACCGGAAATGGCGAAGGCGGCCGGGCAACCCCCTCGGACCGGTGTGGAAGACATCAAGGTGGCCGGCCTGCGTCGCCGGATCGCCGAGAAAATGACGATTGCGAACCGAATTCCGCACATCACCTATGTCGAGGAAGTCGATGTCACCGCGCTCGAGGCGCTTCGGGAGTCGCTCAACAAGACACAACGGCGCGACCAGGTGAAGCTGACGCTGTTGCCGTTTCTGATGCTCGCGACGGTGCGCGCCGTCGCCGGGCAACCCAACTTCAATGCGGTGTTCGACGACGAAAACGGCATCGTGCACCAGCATGCCGGCGTTCATATCGGAATCGCGGTGCAGACTTCGGCCGGCCTGATGGTGCCGGTGGTCCGGCATGTGGAGGCGCTCGATCTCCGGGGGTGCGCCGCGGAGGTCGGCCGGCTCGCGGAAGCAGCGCGGAACGGTACCGCGAGCCGCGACGAACTGACCGGGTCCACGATCACGATCACCTCGCTGGGCGCGATGGGCGGCGTGATGAGCACACCCATCATCAATCATCCCGAGGTCGCGATCATCGGCGTCAACAAGATCATGATGCGTCCCGTCTGGAACGGGTCGGCCTTCATGCCGCGCAAGATGATGAACCTGTCATCGAGCTTCGATCATCGCGTGATCGATGGCTTCGACGCGGCGCGCTTCGTGCAACGACTTAAGACCCTGCTTGAGATGCCGGCGCTGATCTTCGTGGAAGGCTGAGGCCATGAAAGACATATCGTGCAAGCTGTTGGTGATCGGCGCGGGCCCAGGGGGGTATGTCTGCGCGATCAGGGCGGGTCAGCTCGGTGTCGATACGGTGCTGGTCGAGGCGAACAAGGTTGGCGGAACCTGCCTCAATATCGGTTGCATCCCGTCCAAGGCGCTGATCCACGCGGCGGAACAGTTCGGCAGGATCGCGCGGATCGGCTCCGGCGCGAGTTCGCTCGGCATCGCTGTCGGCCGCCCGGACCTCGATCTGGCGAAAACGATGCGCTGGAAGGACGGCATCGTTGGCCGGCTGACCAATGGCGTTTCGGGACTGCTGAAACGAGCGGAGGTGAAGGTTGTCGAGGGCTGGGCGCGGTTTCGCGATGGCAAGACGGTCGAGGTGGAAACGGAAATCGGCACGCAGATCGTCCGAGCCGAACAGGTGGTGATCGCCACCGGTTCCAATGCGATGGAATTGCCGTCTCTTCGTTTCGGAGGCAAAGTCATTTCCTCGACGGAGGCATTGGCATTGACGGACGTGCCAGGCAGGCTCGTCATTGTCGGCGCCGGCTACATCGGTCTGGAGCTGGGTACCGCTTTCGCCAAACTGGGCGCGGCGGTCACCATCGTGGAAGCCCGGCCGCGCGTGCTGCCGCTATACGATCAGGATCTGACACGTCCGATCGCCAGGCGCCTGCGCGAACTCAACATCGACGTGATGACGGGCGCGAAAGCGAAAGGGCTCGTGTCGAATGGCGATGCGCTGTCCGTCGAGTTGGCGGACGGGGAAGCGGTGGCGCTCGCGGCGGATAAAATTCTCGTCACGGTGGGCCGCGAGCCGGCCACCGAAGGGTGGGGCCTGGAGGCGATCGACCTCGACAGGGACGGCGATTTTCTTCGCATCGATGACCAGTGCCGCACGTCGATGCGAGGGATCTACGCGATCGGCGACGTGACGGGAGAACCGATGCTGGCGCACCGGGCCATGGCACAGGGAGAGATGGTCGCTGAACTGGTCGCCGGCGCGAAACGCTCCTGGGATAAGCGTTGCATTCCGGCCGTCTGCTTCACCGACCCCGAAATCGTCACCGCCGGAATGTCGCCCGAGGCCGCCGAGGCGGCCGGGATCGCGTTCATAACGGGCCAGTTTCCATTTCAGGCCAACGGCCGCGCCATGACACTGGAGCAGGAAGCCGGCTTCATCCGCATCGTCGCCAGATCCGACAATCACCTGGTGCTCGGCTTGCAGGGGGTGGGCGCCGGGATCGCGGAATTGTCGGCCGCGTTCAGTCTGGCGATCGAGATGGGCGCGCGGCTGGAGGATATCGCCGGGACGATCCATGCCCATCCCACGCAGAGTGAAAGTATCGCCGAAGCCGCCTTCAAGGCGTTGGGGCATCCACTCCATATTTGACCGCGGATTTTATTGGCCCGCTGGCGACCGGTCGCCGGCCGGGCGCGTCACGATCGTGCTGCCCACGCGACGGAACCCGAAGACGGCGGGCGTGTTTCGCGCGATCCCCGCCGCGCGCATGATGCCGGGTGCCCGAACAGGAGGATCCATGTCGCATATCCTATCCGTTTCCGCCGTGACGAAGACGTACAAATCGGGTCAGGTCGCACTGCATAAGATCGATCTCGCGGTCGCGAAGGGCGAAATTTTCGCGCTGCTGGGCCCCAATGGAGCGGGCAAGACAACGCTGATCAGCATCATCTGCGGCCTCGTCTCGATGAGCTCGGGGCGAGTTCTCGTTGATGGTCACGACATCATAACGGACTATCGCGCCGCGCGCGGGTCGATCGGACTCGTGCCGCAGGAGATCGCGCTCGATATCTTCGCGACGGTGGAGGACACGGTGCGCTACAGCCGCGGCCTGTTCAACAAGCGCGCCAATCCTGGGCACATCGAACAACTGCTTCGCGACCTCTCGCTGTGGGACAAGCGGAGCACGCGTGTCATCGAGCTGTCGGGCGGCATGAAGCGCCGCGTGATGATCGCCAAGGCGCTGAGCCATGAGCCCGACATCCTCTTCCTCGACGAGCCAACCGCCGGCGTCGATGTCAGCCTGCGTCGCGACATGTGGGATCTCGTGCGTCGCATGCGGGACCGCGGCGTCACGATCATCCTCACCACGCATTACATCGAGGAGGCCGAGGAGATGGCGGACCGCGTCGGCGTAATCGATCGCGGCCGGCTCGTGCTGGTCGAGGAAACCGCCACGCTGATGCATAAGTTCGGCAAGCGGCGGCTGAGCATCATAATGCGGCAGCGCATCGCGGCGATCCCGCCCGCGCTCGCCGGTTGGCCGTTGCGGCTGGAAGCGGACGGCGAGCGTCTCGTCTACGATTTCGACGCCGACGCGCCGGACGCCGCCATCCCCCGCCTGCTTCGGGATCTCGGGGCCGCCGGGATCGACTACAGGGATCTCGAGACCAGTCGAAGTTCGCTCGAGGATATCTTCGTGGATCTCGTGGAGGGGCGGGCGTGAGCGGCATCAACGTACTGGGTATCTGGGCCATTTACCGCACCGAGATGGCGCGCACACGGCGGACGTTCTGGCAGAGCGTGGCGACGCCGGTGATCACCACGGTGCTCTATTTCATCGTGTTCGGCGGCGCCATCGGCTCGCGCATGCGGCAGGTGGGCGGCGTCGACTACGGCGCGTTCATCGTGCCCGGTCTGATCATGCTGACGTTGCTGACACAAGGCATTTCCAATGCGTCGGTGGCGATTTACTTCCCGAAATTCACCCGCACGTTGTATGAGCTGTTATCCGCCCCGATTTCGAGCACCGAGGCGGTCTTCGCCTATATCGGCGCCGCCGCCACGAAGTCGGTATTCATTGGCCTGATCATTCTCGCCACGGCCACGCTGTTCGTGCCGGTGCGGATCATGCATCCGGGTTGGATGATCGCCTTTCTCCTGCTGACCGCGATCAGCTTCGGCCTGTTCGGCTTCCTCATCGGCATCTGGGCTGAAACGTTCGAGCAGCTCGCGATCATTCCGTCCCTCGTGGTCACACCGCTCACCTTTCTCGGTGGAGCATTCTACTCGATCGACATGTTGCCGCGGCCGTGGCGGACGGTGAGTTTGTTCAATCCGGTGGTCTATCTCGTCAGCGGGTTTCGCTGGAGCTTTTACGGCGTGGGCGATATCGCGGTCGAAACGAGCCTCGCGTTCGTCGTGGCTTTCATGCTGCTGTGCATGGCGTTGCTGTGGTGGATCTTCCGCACGGGCTATCGCCTGAAGCCGTGAAGGTCGATGTGTCGCCTCGCGTCGGTCGTTCCGCCGTCAGATCGTACGGCGGTTCGCCCGCCGGAGACGGAAAATCATCAACGAACGTGGCATGGACGTCGCCGGTCAACAGCTGGCTTATCGGCTGAGCCAGCTGACCGCGCCATCCAATGTGAACAACTTCGGATATTCGGCTTCGGGAATGTCGATCCCGGCCCGCTCATGCAACCCGGCGATGAAATTGAGAAAGTCCATCGAATTGAGATCGAGTTCGTCGCGCATTTGCGCCTTTCCCGGCAGAGCATCGAGGTCGGCTTCCGGCGCGATGCCGGACAGCACGTCGAATATCAGACGTTTCGCTTCGGTCGCATTCATAGCGCTTCCGGCTCCTGCAACAAATGATCGATTTCGGCGAGCAGAAGGCCGCCGCGGTGGCCGTCGCTCGCGCGGTGATCGCCGGCCAGGGTCATCGTGACGATCGGGCGGGGCCCAATGGCGCCATCGACAACCCAGGGCCGTGTCACGATGCGGCCAATCCCGAGCATCGCCACCTGCGGTGGATAGATGATCGGCAAGACGCTCTCCGCTCCGCGATCGCCGAGGTTCGTGACCGTGACCGTGGGATCGCTCAACTCGGAGCCACGCAGGCCCGATGCGCGCGCGCGCTGCACGAGGTCGCGCATCGCGGCCATCAGGTCATCGAGGGAGCGCTGACCCGCGTCGCGGATCGCGGGCGCCACGAGACCCCCGCCACGGAGCGCGATCGCCCAACCGACATGAAGACCGTCCGCCGGGCGGAACCGTCCGTCCTCCCAGAATCCGTTCAACTCCGGCGTCTTCGCCATCGCCAACGCGATCGCGCGCAGAAACAGCGCCGCAGGAAGCACGCGCCGTGGCGGCGGGCGCTCGCCGTTCATCTGTTCGAGCCACCGCAGCGCGGCGGTGACTTCCACCGTTTGGGTAACGTAATAATGTGGAATTTCGCGTTTCGACCGGCTCATCGCGGCGCCAATGGCCTGTCGCATCGCGGTGGGATCGAAGCCGGTCCGGCGTCGCGTCGCGTCCGCTGGCGGTGGCGTGGGTTTGGCGGCGTCGACATCCACCAGCGTGATCGCGCCACCGGGACCGGTTCCCTTGAGCTGCCGGAGATCGACACCTTGGTCGGCCGCGCGTCGCCGCGCCGCCGGCGACACAAGCTGGCGGACAGGCATGACGGCCGTGGGCGGCGCGGCGGGGGCGGGCGGCGCGGCGGCAGCGGTTGGCGGGATCGCCGGCGGCGCCTCGACCCGAGGCGCCGGGGCGACGGAGGGACGTGAAGCCGCGCGCGCCGCGGGCGAAGTCCCAGGCGCCGCGGGCGCCACGCCGTCGATCCGCGCGAGAAGAGTTCCGACCGGAACGCGTTCCCCGACCGGCACGACCAGTTCCGACACCACACCGTTATTGAAGATCTCGATTTCGATCGCGCCCTTTTGAGTTTCCACCACCGCCACGACGTCGCCGCGCTTTACCGGGTCGCCTGGCTTCACCAGCCATTCGACGAGCGTGCCCGCGTCCATGTCGGCGCCAAGCGACGGCATGCGAAAGTCGATCATTCGCCCTTCACCAAGGCGCGCGCCGCCGCGACGATCGCCGGCGCCTGCGGTACCGCGGCCGCCTCGAGGTGCGCGGCATAAGGGATCGGCACCTCACGCGAACAGACCCGGCGGATCGGGGCGTCGAGGTCGTAAAATGCCCCTTCGACGATCCGCGCGGCGATCTCGCCCGAGAGCGAACCCGATTTCCAACCTTCATCGACGATTACCACCCGGTGGGTGCGCACGACCGACTCCAGCACGGTTGGCATGTCGAGCGGACGCAACACGCGAAGATCGATCACCTCCGCCTCGATCCCCTCCCGGTGCAGCAATTCCGCCGCTTCGAGAGTCTTGAACAGCGTGCCGCCGTAGGTGATCAGCGTGACGTCGCGGCCCGGCCGTCTGATTTTGGCCGAAACAATATCCACCGCGGTGATCGCCGGATCGAGGTCATCCTCGCGATTGTACAACATGATATGCTCGAAGATCAGTACCGGGTTGGGATCGTCCAGCGCGGGACGAAGCATATGACGCGCATCTTCGATCGTCGCGGGCGCCAGGACTTTGAGGCCTGGAATATGCGCGTACCACCCTTCGAAACTGTGCGAATGCTGTGCCGCGAGTTGCCGTCCCGCACCGGTCGCCAGCCGGATCACCAGCGGCACCGCGAACTGGCCGCCCGACATATGCGGGATACTGGCCGCGCTGTTGACGATCTGATCCAGTGCGAGGAGGCTGAAATTGACTGTCATGATCTCGACGATCGGACGCATGCCGGCGATCGCGGCGCCAATCCCGGCGCCGACATAGCCGCCCTCTGACAGCGGCGTGTCGCGTATGCGGTCCTCACCCAGCTCATCGGCGAGGCCCTTGGTGACGGCGTAACAGCCGCCGTATCGAGCGACATCCTCACCCATCAGGAAGACGCGCGGATCCGCCAGGATCGCGGTGCGGATCGCTTCCTTGCAGGCGTCTCGGTAAGTCATGCGTTGTCGCGCGGTGCTGACGTCGTTCATTCCGGCACCCGATCCATGATGGTGAAGCGTTCCAGTTCCTCGACCGGCTCCCAGGTGCCCGCCTCGGCGAAGGCGACGGCTTTGTCGACTTCGGCGGCGATGTCGGCCTCGATTTGCTCGAGGTCCGCCTGGCGCAGCATGCCGGTCTGTTCCAGCCACGACCGCAGACGCGGGATCGGATCCTTTTGTCTCCAGGCCTCGATTTCCTGCTTCGGACGATACAACTGAGCATCGAACATGGAGTGCGCACGGAAGCGGTAGGTTTGGCACTCCAGCAGGAACGGGGCGCTGCTTTGGCGAATTGCTTCGACCGCGCGTCTGGCCGCCACTTCGACCGCGACAACATCCATGCCGTCCACCGTCTCGCTGGCGACGTGGTAGCCGGCGGCCTTGGCCGCGATATGCGTCTCCGCCTCGGCACGATTCAGCGCCATGCCCATGGCATAAAGATTGTTCTCGCAGACAAACAAAACCGGCAACCGCCACATCGCGGCCAAATTCATACTTTCGTGAAAGGCGCCCTCATCGACCGCGCCATCGCCGAAGAAGCAGGCGGTGACGGCGTCGCGCCGGAGCATTTTGTCGCCGAGCGCGGTGCCGACGGCGAGGGGAAGGCCGCCTCCGACGATCGCGTTGCCGCCATAAAACCGGGTCGCGCGATCGAAGATGTGCATGGATCCGCCCCGGCCTAAGCAGCAGCCTTCCCGCTTGCCGTAAAGTTCCGCCATCAGCACGTCCATGCCGATCCCACGCGCGAGTGCCTGGCCGTGCTCGCGATACGTGGCGACAATGGCATCGCGCGGCCGCAATGCCTCGATCACACCGACGGAAACCGCTTCCTCGCCATCGTAGAGATGCATGAATCCGCGAATTTTCTCACTCTGATAGAGTTCGAAGCATTTTTCCTCGAACCGGCGAATGCGCAGCATGGCGTTCAACAAGTGACGCGCGTGCGCATGGTCGAGATGCACCTTGTCGTTCATGTCGCATCGCTTTCAAGTGTGGAAAGATCGCCTTCCGGCAGGCCAAGCTCACGCGCTTTCAGCAGGCGGCGCATGATCTTGCCGCTCCGCGTGCGCGGCAGGACCGTCGCGAAGTCGATTTCCTTTGGCGCCACCACCGCGCCCAGACGCGTGCGGGCGTGACCAAGCAATTCGCGACGCAAGGCCTCGGACGGCGAGAAGCCCGGATTCAACGCGACGAATGCCTTGACGATTTCCCCCGCCGTGGGGTCGGGCTTGCCAATCACGCCCGCCTCGGCGACGGCGGGATGCTCCATCAGCGCGCTTTCGACCTCGAACGGTCCGATCAGGTGGCCGGAGGATTTGATCACGTCGTCGGCGCGCCCGACGAACCAGTAATACCCGTCCGCATCCCGCGTCGCCAGGTCGCCGGTGAGGTACCAGTCGCCGACGAAACATTTCCGGTAGCGTTCGTCCTCATGCAGGTAGCCGCGCATCATCGACGGCCAACCGGCTTTCAGCACCAGTTCGCCTTCCACCATCGGACCATCGATCAGGGTCAACGTGCCATCGTCGGCACGTCGCGCGATGCCGGCGTCGATGCCGGGAAGCGGCCTGCCCATCGAGCCCGGCTTCACGTCCATCGACGCGAAGTTGGCGATCATGATCCCGCCCGTCTCGGTCTGCCACCAGTTGTCGTGGAAGGGCTGGCCGAACGCCTGCTGGCCCCAGACCACCGCCTCCGGGTTGAGTGGCTCACCGACGCTCGCCAGAAACCGCAGCGCGGAAAGATCGAAGCCGCGCACCGCATCCGCGCCAAGTCGCATCATCATGCGGATCGCGGTCGGCGCGGTGTACCAGACCGTGACACGCTCGCGCTGGAGGATGCCATACCACGTCGCGGCGTCGAATTCCGCCTCGGCGACGACACTGGTCACGCCATTGGTCAGCGGCGCGATGATGCCGTAACTGGTGCCGGTGACCCAGCCGGGATCGGCGGTGCACCAGAAGATGTCGTCATCATGCAGATCGAGCGCGTAAAGACCGGTGACGTGATGCGTAACGACCGCGGCATGCACATGGATCGCACCCTTGGGCCGGCCTGTCGTGCCGCTGGTGAAATGAAGTAACGCGCGATCTTCGGGTGCGGTCGGCGGAATGACGAAGTCCGGGCTTTGGCTGTCAACCAGAGGATGCCAGTCGAGCGTGCCGGGCAGGCCGATGCCATTTCCACCGGCCTCGGGGACCAGTATCACGTGCTCGAGCATCGGCAGCCGGTCGCGCAATTGGGCGACCTTACGGCGATACAACGATTCCGTGGTTACGAGAAATCGGCCTTCGCCGATCGACAGCCTGGTCGCGATCGGCTCTGGTCCGAACGCCGAAAACAGTGGCGATGCGACGCATTTCGCCTTCAGGGCGCCCAATACCGCGATGTAAAGCTCGGGGATCCGGCCGGCCATCACGAACATGACATCACCGTCGCGCGCGCCGAGACTTCGCAGTGCGTTGGCGAACCGGTTGGTCGCCGCGCGTAATTGGCGATAGGTGAAGGTCCGCCGAGTACCGTCCCGTCCGATCCAGCGTAGCGCATCGCGGTCCGCGTGCCCGCCGGTCGCGTGGCGATCGACGGCTTCGTGTGCGATGTTCAATCCTCGCCCGTCCGGCAGGCCGTTCAACAACGCGCGTGCCGCGGCCCAGGAGAACGTGTCGCGGGTGGACTGATAGTCGGACAGATTGGCGTGCCGGCCCGCGCTGTCGCGCGGTTTGGCGATCGGAGCGTAGAGTTGCGCCGTGACGGCGCTACCAGCCACTTGCTCGGGCACGATCGTTCCTCCTACGCCGCCGTTGATGACCACGTTGTCAAAACATTAGGACCGCCAACGCCGGTCCACATTGATCGAGATCAGGACCGTCGCTCGCACCCGCCGTTCGTGCGATCCGGCGGCATGATCAGCGCGCCCGTCCCGGTGCGCGGTCCGGCCGATGATCGCGCGGATGACCGGAGCGATGCCCGTGGCCGCGAAGTCAGTGCTGATCAGATCGCTGAGTGGCACGCGAATTGGTGTTGAAGAGGTCGCGCCGGCGTTGCCGCGACAGCGCGTCAGGCAACCGATCAGGACAGGCATGGAGCATCGCGAATCCGGGTTACCGGGACAGGCCGACGACCTGACCGGTTATTTGGTCGGCGAACACGACGCCCGCCGTTCGCACCGGGACGCCGCCGGCGTGCAAAGCTTCCGCGGTCCAGGTATTGCAGGTGTAGGCAGCGCTATAGGTTCCGTTGGCGGCGTAAAATTCGCTGCCTGGTTCGGGACCGGCCCCGAGGCGACGTGGCATGTCATCCGCCGACCGCGCGAACGCCGCCCAAACATGGTCCGTCAGCCGTTTGATCCCCGTTGCCGACAGTCCAATCGCGAAGACCGCCGGGCCGCCTGGCGAAGCCGACGGCGGCTGATCCAATGGCGTCACCAGAAGCACCGCCGAGCCAGGGAACAGAGCACGCAACGCATCGCCCGCGGTGGGTCGTGGCGCCATGAAATAGCGTCGGTCGCCCCAGCCGAACCGAAGAAACCGAGCGTTTGGAAAGTCCCGTGTCAGCCTCCACCAAGGATCTGTCACGGCGTTGGCCGGCAGCGCGATTTCCGTGTGCCAGCCTTCGCCGATCAGGTAAACGGCGACGTCGCGGCGCGGCAATTCCGGCTCCGCCGCTGAGGGTGCGGGCCGGCATCCCGTCAGGCCCATCAACGTTCCGGCGGCGAGACAGACCATCAGAGAAGCGCGGCGCGGCGGATCGCGAGGGCCGGCTTCGCGCGCGATCCGGCCGTGGTCAATCAATCCGCAGCCGATGTAAAACGCCGACCTTGACTGTGTCCAAGGCAAACGCGAAAGCAACCGTGGTCACGAACAGGCCTCCGACAATGGCCAACGGCAGGGCCGTCATCAACAGACCCAAAGCCGCGAGACTGGTGACGATCGTGAGGTCGGTGATCGACGCCAGAACCATGACCCTGGCGGGATGCGAGTGCCAGAAGTGGCCGCGCTCGCGCAATATGTAGGTGTTCGCCTGGCCCGCCAGAATCAGCATCAGGAACGTCAACGTCCGCATCCGGTCGGGATCCAGTCCCACCACGAACCAGCCGGCCGCGAGAATGCTCAGGCAATACGCCAGCTTGAAGATGCCCAATGGGACCGCCGCGAGCGTCAGGTGCCGGACCCGCCAATGGTTGGGGTAGGGCGACGGCCGTGCATGGTCCGCCGCCCGCGACATCGTCACGAGGTCGCCGGCGAGCATCGACAGCGCCTGGAGCAGCGGCGTCAGGACAGCATGACCGGTTATGACCAGCCCGGCTCCCATCACCACCAACGTCACGCATTTGTTGACGAGAATGCTCAGCGTGTAGGTCAGCACCCGCTGGAACGACGAACGTCCTTCCTTGATGCAGCTGACGATCCCTTCCAGGCCCGGATCGGTCAGCACGATGCCCGCCGCCGACTTCGCGACATCGGTCGCGGTGGATACGGCGATTCCCATTTGCGCCTGGCGGAGCGCCGGTGCGTCGTTGGCGCCGTCGCCGCACATGCCGACGATATGGTCGCCGCGTTGAAACGCCTTGACCAGGCGGAACTTGTCCTCCGGAAAGACGCCGGCGTAAACAGCGAAGTCGTCCGGTCCGGCGGTCTCGGGGATGCGCCCGGGCGGGCAGACCGCGCCCTCCAGTCCGATTGCCCGCGCGACCGTCGCCGCGGTGGCGGGCGCATCGCCGGTGACCATCACGGTGCGCACGCCGAGCGACCGCAACTCGGCCAGCAATGCCGCGGAGTCGTGGCGCGGCGGATCGCTCAGGGCGATCAGGCCGATCACCGCCATGTCGTTCGGGGTCCCCACGGCCACCGCCAGCGTTCGATATCCGGCCGCGGTAAATCGATCCAGCGCCGACCGGGCTTTGGGTCGTGGTGCAACTCAACACCAAACTGTTATTGAAGCCTATCATCACCCAACATTAAAGAAACCAACTATTTCAGAAGAAGACACGGAATATCATGGAAGTTTTGAACTTTATGTACATACAAAGTTGAGAGTTTAGGTTCTTTTTTTTTTTTTTTTTTTGAGGTTGTCACTTGTGTTTCTTTCCATTCGAGTTGGGTTTCAGTGACTCTTCTTTCAGTTGAAACAGTTATTCAATTTGAAATATTTGTCTTGGTTTCTTCTGTTGTTCGTCAATCTGCTGATTTCAATTGCCTCTGTTTGAATATGCTGAGAAAAAAAAAGTATCCACCAGAGAATCGTTTCGCAGTAATTGGCTCGGTGCCACCTAGCATATATCGATCCACAAAGTGATGCTCTTCGGTCTGTACTAGGCCACAGAACATTTTTATTCAGTTCATACCTTGGATTTGTGAAGAGTGGAGCGTGTTCTTGAACAAAAGTCCAAATAGAAGTAGTTTTGTTGTACACATTGGCTTCCTCTCTCTCCTTTGGACAATACGAATAAAAAGGTTCCTAGAAAAAGTAAATTCCAGAATGGTTTGGAACGAGTAACTCTTACCAAATAGACAAGAATGCAAGTGATCCATTATGGTCACTAGCAATTTAGAATTGAACTCAAATGCAGTGGGAAATTGTTGAAGTAATTGCCATACACAATCAACAAACTGCAAAAAAATGGGAGCTTTTTCTTTGTCTTCTCCACATAATCCATTAGGCAGGTTCATGCCCAGATCTCTGTGCTACTTTGTGTCCAAAACTAAGAAATTCTTTTTCAATGACGGTGATGAATCCTTTCAGTGTCCTGTAGCTTGGATCAAGCAGAATTTCTGGAGAATAAAACTATTTCAAAGTAGTTAAAGAAACTACTGACCAGCAATGCCCACGACTTGACTTGTTCTGTCCCATCCATCACTGCCTAAGAAAAATTAAAAAAAAAAAGAAATAGAAAATTTAATTCTTTACAAATGCGCAAGAGTACTGAGGCCATCTTATTGTCTTTAATAGTTCTACAATTCGAACACTGCATAACATTAACTTGCACGAGTTAGGATCTAGCTTCAGCAACAAGATTTTTACCTTTCGAATGTGATCCAACCAATCTGTATTTTTAATCCAGAAATGGAACTGGGATCATCAGGAAAAAGTAGAAAACACATTAGTTAGTCGTTAATTTCTTTAAAGCTGTACCACATTGAATGAACGTTGGCAATGTTGGAGAATTCAATAATGCAATTGGAATACACTGATGAAAAGATTAAATTTGGTTTACCAAAAATGTACTTCACCTGAGGAGGTTAATTCATAACCCATTCCCTTGAGAATATTTGCTTCAGGCATTAATTTTGGTCTGGCATCAATAATATATAAGGTTTTAAGATTATTTGGATTAGTGGGCAAGAGTTTCGCTTAACAAACGTTGATCATCAGAAGAGCGAGCTCTCTTACTCCAACTAAAGGTTGACTGGACCTTGACGAGCGTGATCCATTATTGTGTTTCCACACGCAAACTGGAATTCGACCTTTGCTTCGAAAACAGAAACTTCTTGAAGTTCCTCATCAGAAATTGTTGAAGGAACTATCAACTATAAAAACCTCGGGTCAAAAAAACAAAAAAAAGAGAGAAAAAGAGAAATGGAAAAACCTGTTTTGGATATGTGCTACATATTTGGTATTTTGAGTTAGCCTCTGTCAGCCGCCATTTGTGTCAGGCAAACCCATGTGCTTGAAATCATCTATCAAATTGTAAACTCTCCACCCATCTTCTTTAGTAGCAAATTTGGGTTTGAAGGAAAAGGCAAAAAAATGCTCTGGTCCCTTTTTTTTTTTTTTTTTTTGAAAACTTCAGTGCCACCAAATGAATTTATTTAGTTCACTAACCTGTGCAAATTTTTATTGAATTTTTCCAAGAATCGTTCCCTTGAATGTTTTCTTTTTGGTAGGCCCAACACAAGTGTTCTCAAGTCTTTACAATGGATTTCCAAGATATTTGCAGAAGGGAGGTCACTGGAGCTAATTTGTGTCAAAGGGGTTGATAAAAAAGCCACTTGCAAAATTTAATAAACCTGACTCCTTTTTGATTTCTTGAGAGAAGAAATAGTCCCCAAAGGAATTGAAATTCGAGTGGTCTGTTTTGACGGCATAGGTAACAAAGAATCAATTAGTATTAGAACTATAATGATAATATTATTTTCGTACATTAGGAGCTTTTTCCTCGACAAAGAAAAGCTGAAATGTAGTCACAAATAGTGTTCCTGGGTTTCCTGTTTGTTCCCACTTATTCTTTAACATACAAAACAGAGCTTTCTTCTTCAATACAATCTTTTCTCCTCCAAGAAGTTGCTCTTCTTTCTGATAAATATTCAGACTAACACAATTCATTACAAAACTAACCCACTCCAAGGTTTCTTCCATTAAGTCTTCTTCTTCTTCTTCCTCTTCTCCTATTATTGGTGAGTACAACTCTACTCTTCACAGAAAAATTACCCGAATCATCCATCTCATCAATATCTTTGGACGAGTCAACTGTCGAATTTGATCGAAGTCTTGGAAGAATTAAGCGCACTCACAAATAATAGGGAAATCACCTGAGTTGAACACTCTTCCTCTTCATGGTCAAATAGGAAAGATCTCGTTTCTCTTTGGTTATTTTGTCACCAGAGTCAGAATCCAATAGAAGGAGCTTTTTCCAAAAGCAACAGAAGCAACTGGTGCAGAAGAAAAAAAACGTTACGAAAATACTCGAGAAAAGACTCTTACTTCGATTGCGTCTGTCCTTCGATTATCTATTTCCTCCAATAATAGGCTTAAGTGCTGGGTTGCTCTTTGATTGAGGCAGTGCTTTAGATGGGAGCTCAGGCTTCTCCTGAATTACAAATACAATAGTAGCAGATACCACTTCTTTGTCTAAAAAAAAAAAAAAAAAAGAAAAGAGAACAAGCAAAAGGTTACCTTGTAAGATCAACTCTCCAGTTTCAACTTTTGATTCTAGCAAACAAGTTTGTTCATTATAAAAACGATATTTGAAAATTTAACCTTTTCTGGAGACAAGATCGTAGTCCCACAAACCCAATGTACAATCTTTTTTTGGAAATTTGATTGAAATAGATTTTAATACGTCTGCACAACAAGATTGTTCGAGAGATTCCTAACTTCCACTTGATATCTCCTTCTCTCCAGTGAAAATCTAGCGCTGAAATCATAGGTTTTGTCTTGTAATTTCCTCTTTAGTTGGTTTTCAGGAATTTTTGGAAAACAGTGAATTCATGAAACGACCAGAACATGAGTCTACCTATTAATATTTTCTGATTTGCTCTTTTGTAGAGATGAACGAGCTTATAACAAGAAAGTTTTTGAGCTAATTCGGTTGAACATTGCTTACCATCTTGAGATTATTGTTTTGCCACGACTTGAGGTGGCATCTTTTTCTAATTTTATATTTTTTTTCTATCTCCTTTACTTTTTCTTTTTCTTTTTCTTTTTTCTTTTTTTCCTTCCTTTCTTTGTATGGGAGAAGCAAGTGGGTAACTGAGGTGGTTCTGGATTTTTGACAGTTGAGATTTTTTCTTCATCAAACGAATTTGCTCTCGATGCAAAGGTTATGGCATGTATCCATTGTTCTTTGAAAAGTGGGCTGAATAATGCATTTTTGTTTATTGTTCATGAATATAACGCTTCTTTAGGATTACCTGACAGCACTACATAGATGAGTTGCATCCTCTTCGAGTCCTTGGATGGTAAATTGGAAACAGTTCTGTCTGTATGATTGAATTTCAGGATTTTCAACAATAGTTGCTTTGGAGAGGTTTCCCGAGAATATAGTTTGAATCTTGCAAATAAATAAATGAAATAAGATAAACGAAAAGAATGAGTCCGAGAAGAGTAACAATACAACGTGGAAGAACATAATATCGAATAAAATGTAGAATAAAATATTGCAAACCTTTTTTGTGTCTTTGAAGTAGCTCAATTGTTTTCCATTAAGTTCACACCAAAATTTTTGCCAACTTGAATCACCAATTTTTACGTGCAAATAACCTTGCTTTTTTTCCGGAGACGCCATGGCAGATGGAGAAAAGGAAATTTCAAAAGTGGATCACAAGGTCAAAGGATGCAGGCCAAGATCCATCACATCCCTAGGAAAGCAAAAATATGATATTAGTATCTATCAATATAAAGAGCAATTCGTGTTTGGAGAAATGTGACAACATCGAAATATAAAGCATCTTGCAGGAACCTTTTTCACGGATCCACCAGAATTGATGTTTGTTTCGATGAAAGAATTGAAAATAAAGAAAATATCGATTGGATTTGGGTTCGATAATAGTTTTTTTCTCGATAGAACAAGGGATCTTTGAGAATTCGTTCTTTGCTCTTCCTCAAAAAAATAAAGAAACGATCACAATACCCGATATTCACCCCTCCACCCCACCCTCTAGACACAGTTTATTACATCTATCACTCCAAGAAGGTCACATGGAATAGCTTGATACTCACCTAACTAGTTGATTACTTCTTTCATTTCAAGCTCGATCTTTGGAAAATATTATCTCGATCAAATATTGGGAAAGTGACTTTCTCCAAAGGAAGTGATTGATGAGTAATCAGAGTTCGTGAGATTTTCCTCTCTTTACATAAACATCATTTCATTCCAAGCATGATTTGTTTCAAAATGGTCTAATCTCTTTCATCTTAGAGAATTCAGAGCAATCTGCTTTGCTCCGTGAATCATCTTCTTCCATCAATGGCGTTGGAGACGTTGAAACACCACCATTCAACTGGAAATTCAAAAAGCAATTTCGTTTACATAATCACTTTCTTTGCTGCTGTTGGAGGTTTTCTTTCTGGTAAATCTCGAATGTTACAATTAAATTTTATAACCAAATTTTTTTTTTCATCAGGATATGATACAGGGGTTGTCTCAGGAGCAATTCTATTGCTCGAAAGATTGATTGCAACATGGGCGATTTTCAGAAAGAACTTTTTATCAGTGTAGCTCTTGGAGGTTGATATAACAATTCATATTCAACGATTTATGGATTATTTATTTATTTTTTCTCGAA
>CAVRDN010000019.1:0-42490 GCA_963719675.1 uncultured Alphaproteobacteria bacterium
GGCGTGCTGCAACGGTTGGGCCTTGGCTATGACGTGATGAAGAGCATCCGTCCCGACATCATCTATATCCAGCAATCGGGCATGGGCGCGCACGGAACCTATGGTCGGATGCGCACGGTCGGTCCGGTCGCGGCGGCGTTTGGCGGGCAGTGCGACATGTCGGGCCTGCCCGAGCCGGCGATGCCGGTCGGCTGGGGCTATTCCTACCTCGACTGGATGGGTGCGTACGGCTACGCGCTGGCGCTGCTGGGCGCGATCTATCATCGCGAGAAAACCGGCGAGGGTCAGTGGATCGATGCCTCGCAGTGCGAATCAGGGCTTTTTCTCACTGGCGCGACGGTGCTCGACTGGTCGGCGAACGATCGCGAGTGGCGGCGTTACGGCAATCGGTCGCCGTACCAAGCCGGCTGCCCCGCACGGCGCGTATCAGTGCCTCGGTAGGGATCGGTGGGTGGCGATCGCCTGCTTTACCGAGGCGCAGTGGCAGGTCGTCGCCAAACTCGCGGGTATCACGGAAACGCGGTTCGCCACGCTCGCCGATCGGTTGCAGCATCAGGACGCGCTCGACGCGGCGGTCGGTGCCTGGACCGCGACAAAGTCCGCCGAGGATGTGATGGCGACCTTGCAAAGCGCCGGCGTTCCGGCGGGCGTGTGTCAGAACTCGGAGGATCGATGCGATAACGATCCGCAGTTGCGGCATCTGAAGTGGCTGACCGAGGTGACCGGCACCAAAATCGGCACCTGGCCGATCTATGAGCTGCCGATGAAGTTCTCCCGCACGCCGGCCTATATCGGCGGCCCGACCAATCGCGGCGCGCCGGGTTATGGCGAGGACAACGAGTGGCTGTTGACCTCGATGCTCGGCATGACGCCGTCCGACGTCGAGAAACTGGCGGAGGAGGGGGTGATCTGAGCGATCGTTTCGATCTGGAGCGTTTCGTCACCGCGCAGGCATCGGTGTTCGACACCGCGCTGGCGGAACTCAAGGCCGGCCGCAAGCGAACCCATTGGATGTGGTTCGTGTTTCCGCAATTGCGCGGGCTCGGACAGTCCTCGACGGCGCGGTTCTTCGGCATCGACTCGTTGGAGGAGGCGCGCGCGTATCACGCGCATCCGGTTCTGGGACCTCGATTGGCGCGCTGTACCGAGGCGGTGATCGCCTGTGACGCCGCCTCGCTGCACGCCATCTTCGGCTCGCCGGACGATCTGAAATTCCGGTCATCGATGACATTGTTCGAGGCGGCCACGTCCAACTCGCGGTTCGCGGAGGCGCTCGAACGCTGGTGCGCGGGGGAGCGAGACCCTGCCACCGTGCGGCTGCTCGCCGGGGCGTAAGCACGGAACCACGCGCTCCCCCGTGGATTGGTTCAATGTACCACATGGGACACCCGCCATGCCACATCGCGAACAGTTGAAACCCGGGCGCGGATCCGGGTCGATCGGGCTGAGCACGAAGACGCCGACGACCAACACCGGGGTCGACTCCCACGCCGCGCTGCCGCCTGGCACGCTGCGCGGGCCGTTTCTCGACCGTCAGGGCGACGAACATCGCCAGCCCTCCGCCAAGGAACGCCGCGCGCTGAAGGATATTCAGCGCCAGCAACAGGACGGCGGCAAGCCGTAGGCTGGTTGCCTCGTCTCCCCGCGGTGTGATTATGTGCACTGCACAAAAATCAGGGGACGAGGACGATGCGCATTCTCGGTTGGGTGGCTTTGGTTGTCTGCATGGGCTTCGCGGGAGCCGGGGCTTCGGCGGCGGATCTGCGCATTGGTGTCGCCTCGGAAGTCACGACGCTCGATCCGCATTTTTTCCACCTCACCTCCAACACCGAAATTCATAAGGCGATTTACAGCGGCCTGGTCACGCAGGACGCCAACATGAAGGTCGTTCCGGACCTCGCCGTCAGTTGGCGCACGATCGACGACACGCACTGGGAATTTAAATTGCGGCCCGGCGTGACGTTCCAGGACGGCACGCCGCTGACCGCGGACGATGTGGTGTTCACCTACCAGCGCGCGCGGAGCGTGCCGAACAGCCCAGGAAGCTTTTTGCAGTACTTGAAGCATGTGACGAAGACGGTGGCGGTCGATCCTCTGACGGTCGAGGTGGAGACGGACGGCATCGATCCAATCCTGCTGAACGAGTTGCAGAACGTCTGGATCGTTTCGCGCAAGAATGGCGAGAATGCGACGACCGCCGACTACAACTCCGGCAAGGCGGCGATCGGCACGGGACCGTATCGGCTGATCGAATGGGTGCCTGGCGACCACATCACGTTGGCACGATTTGACAATTATTATGGTCCAAAGCCGGAGTGGGACAAGGTCACCTATCGGGCGATCACCAATGACGCCGCGCGCACCGCCGCGTTGTTGAGTGGCGACGTCGATCTGATCGCCTCGGTGCCCGGCAACGACCTGCCGACTGTCCGTGCCAATAAGGCACTGACGGTGACGACCATGCAGAGCAATCGCTGCTTTTTCTGGAGCGTCGATGTCGATCGCGACAATTCGCCTCTGGTGACCGATGACGACGGCAAGCCGATGACGAAAAATCCGCTGAAGGATGTGCGGGTGCGGCGCGCGATGTCGAAAGCGTTGGATCGCAATGCGCTGGTGTCGCGGGTGATGCAGGGGCAGGGCGTGGCTGCGTCACAGTTCATGCCTGACGGCGTTCCCGGTACCGATCCGAAACTGAAGCCCGAGGCGTTCGACCTCCCCGGCGCGAAGAAGTTGCTGACCGAGGCCGGCTATCCACACGGCTTCGGCCTGACGGTCGCGTCCACCAACGATCGCTACATCAACGACGCAGCGATGACCCAGGCGGTGGCGCAGATGTGGACCCGGCTGGGATTGAAGATCACGGTCAGCACGTTGCCGAAGGCGGTGTATTTCCCGCGCGCCGTCAAGCTGGAGTTCAGTGTTCTGCTCAGCGGCAATTCCACCGACACCAGTGAGCCGCTGTCGCAACTGAACTATGTTTTGGGCACGTTCGATGCGAGCAAGGGGATCGGCGCCGGCAACTACGGCCGTTATTCCAATCCGGCATTCGACAAATTGCTGGCCACGGCCGGCGTCACGCTGGACGACGGGAAGCGTGCCGCGCTGATCGCTCAGGCATACGATCTGGCGTTGGGCCATGACGTCGCGGCGATTCCGATGCTGTTCCAGATCACCGCCTGGGGCATGCGGAAAGGCCTCACTTATGGCGGTTTCCCGCAGGACGCGACCGTCGCCGCCCTCGTGCATACGGTGAAATAGATGAGCGCGAACGGCGGCATTCGGAGGGCGGGCTTTGGCGGGCAGGCCCTTGCGAGGGTCGCGGCTCCTGCCTAGGATCGCGCCAATCCCTCAATAAGGAGCCACCCAAGATGCCACAATCGCAGGGAATCAGGTTTACCGCCGACCCTCTCACCTTCGTCGTCCGGCACCAACTGTGGGATGCCAACGTCGAGGATCACTCGGATCAGGGCGTATCGATCGACGTGGCGGCCGACGTTGACGGCCGGGAAACCTCGCTTTTGCGCTTCAACTGCTTCGACCTGGAAAGAAGCTACGTCTACGGCCCGGAAAATCCCAACCTGTCGACCGATGGCCGTGTCGGCGGCGGCATGGGCGTGCACTGCCGGATGGATCCGATCACCGACGGCAATCCGATCGGCTGGACGATCAAGATCCTGAGTTCGAAACTTCCGAAAATGCTTGACCGCGCCGGCTATAAGTCAGTCGCCGAGGCAACCAACGTCGCCGCGGTACAGCGCATTCTGCCCGAGGTCGAGGCCTGCGCCAGAGAAACGTTCATCGCGAAGCGGAACACGGTGAAACACAACCGCGGCACCGACATCTTCGAAGCCGGCAACATTCGTTTCGGCCTGGAGATGCGGCGGCAGCGGAACGGCGACGGCGGTCTCGCGCTGCATGTCCTCGCCGACGTGGGCGGATCGAAAGGCAAAGCCTACGTTGAAGAAACGGAAGTGCTGGCGTTCGATTGCTTCTGGAAAGGCGCGCATTACCATTACGGTCCGCGCAACAAGAACCATCGGACCAACTGGGACATGACGATCATCGACGATCCGTTGGACTGGACCTTCGAGCAGATCGAGAATCGCAAGCTCGGCCCGATGATCGAGCGCGCCGGATACCCGGGGATCGCGGCCGATCTGGATCTGGACAAAATCGCGTCGGTGCTGCCGGCGTTGAAGAAGCGCGCCTTCGAGATGTACGAGGAAGGTGAAAGATTGACGGGCCACAAGGGACTGCCGCTCGAGTTCACGCCAAATCTCGCTGCTGAGTAGTCCGTAACGAGCAGGGTGGAGGGCCAGGCAGTCCTCCACCCGTCCGCGGCCGGCGTTACTTCACCGCGCCCATTGTCAGGCCGCGCACGATGTATTTCTGCACCATCAGGCTCAGCACGAGTTGCGGCAATGCCGCGACGATCGTCGCGGCCGCCATCTGTCCCCACAGTACCTGTTCATACGAAATAAACTGGATCGCGCCCACCGTCACCGGGAATGTCTGCCGGCCCGCCAGCATCAGCGGGTAATTGAACGCGTTCCAACTGAACATGAACCCAAGAATGACGGTGACCGCGATGCCAGGCATGCTCAGCGGCAGAATCACCCGGCTGAGCACGCCAAACCAGGAGCATCCGTCGATCTTCGCCGCCTCCTGAATTTCCAGCGGAATGTCCTGAAAGAAGCTGCGCAACATCCAGATGGTAAACGGCAAAGTGATGAGTTGATATGCCAGGATCAGCCCAAGATGTGTGTTGTACAGGCCAACCTTCTGATACAGCAAATACAGCGGAATGACGAACGCGATGAACGGCACGAAGCGGAAGCTCATGAACACGAACGCGAGCGCGTTTTTCATCGGGAAATCGAAGCGCGCCAGCGCATAGGCGGCGGGAATGCCGGCGGCGACCGACAGCGCCACCGCGCCGAAGGAGATGATCATGCTGTTCAAAAAGAACAATGGAAAATCCGGCCGCGTGGAAGCGTACTCGCCGTGTTGCTCGCCCATGACCAACGCCATGTAATTATTGAACGTCGGGGTGAACACGAACTTCGGCGGAACCGCCAGAATGTCTCCCGGACTTTTCAGCGACGTCAGGAAAATCCAGACAAACGGAAACACGGTCCAGAACAGCAGGATGACGGCGCCGATCGCGAGCGCCACATTGGCCACGTATCGCTGCCGAGACGCGGCCCGTGGCGTCATTGCGCGATACTCTCCGCCGTGCGGTTCCACAGGCGCAGCAGCACCGCGCTCGCCAGCACCACCAGCAACAGCAGCACGATGGCCTGTGCCATGCCTTTGCCCATCTGGTACCACTGGAACGCGTATTGATAGGCCATGATCAGCAGGTTGGTGGTCGCGTCGTCCGGCCCGCCCATCGTGGTCGCGTAGATCACGTCGAAGATCCGCAACGAATCCATCGTGCGGAACGTGATGGCGAGCACGAGGAACGGGGCCAGCAGCGGCAACGTGATGTAGCGCAGCATGGCGACGGGACTGGCGCCGTCCACGCGGGCGGCCTCGTACGGTTCGGTGGGCAGCGCCTGCAACGCGCCGAGCAGGATAAGCGACACGAACGGCAAATTGCCCCAGGTATCGATGATCAGGATCGAAACGATCGCCCCGCGGGTGGAGCCGAACCAGTTGACCGGATCGACGCCAACAAACGCCAGCATGTGGTTCAGGATGCCCGCATTCGTCGATGCCATCATGATCTTCCACATCAGCGCGGTAATCACCGGCGGCATCATCAAGGGCAGCAGCAGCAAGGCGCGCATGATTTTCCGCCCAGGAATGCGGGCGTGCAGGAACAGGGCGACGGCGAGGCCGAGGCCGACCTGAACCACGACCGCGACCAGAGTGAACCCGAGTGTGAACTCCAGTGCGCGCGTGAACAGCGGCTCGCTTAAAAGGTTGATATAATTGTCGAACCAAATGAAGTGGAACCGCCTGGGGTACTGCAACCAGTAGTAGGTGAAGCTGTAGGACAGCCCGAGGCCAAACGGGTACACCATCCCGACCAGCAGGACCAACGCCGGCGCCAGCAACAAGTATGGCAATGCCGCCTCTTGCCGCCAGCGCCTTCGGGTGGTGGTTACGCGCATCTCCGTTATGGCTTGATGTCGGCTTCCTTTAATACTTTGTCGATCTCGTCGTCCGCCTTTTTCAGCGCGTCGGCCGCGGACAGGCGTTTGAAGTAGATCTCCTGCAAGGCACGCGCCCAGATGTCGCCGAGGCGCGTACGCTCGGGTTGCGGGATCCAGGCCACACGAGCGGTCTCAAGGTTCTTCGCGACCGTGGTGACATAGCTGCCGCCACCCCACGCGCCCATGGTTTCTTTAACGCGTGGGTCGGCCATGATCGACATGCGGGACGGATCGTAGTTGCGATAACCGACGGTGGCATTGAGCAGCGTGCGTTGCGAGGTCGCCCACTCCACGAACAGCCAGGCCGCTTCCTTATTTTTGGTCGCCTTGTTGATCCCCAACGCCCATGTCCACAGCCCCGAATACGCCTTCCCCCCTGGGCCGGCCGGGATCAGCGCGTAGCCGACCTTGCCGGCGACCTTCGACTTGCTGGGATCTTCGTAGCCGGCGGCGAAGAAGTCCGCATCGACGATCATGCCCGCCTGGCCCGCGGTGAACGCCTCCATCGCGTCGTACCATTGCATATTGGCCCAGTTGGGTGGGCCGCTTTCGCGAACCATGTCGATCCAGGTCTCGGTGAATTTCACCGAGCGCGGATCATGCAGGTTGCCTTTCAGGTTCGTGTCAAGCTCGCTCCATTGTCCGTCGGAGTACGACTTGAGACCGCTGATAAAGCCGGTGCCCATGGTCGCCACGCTCGGCGTGCCGCGCGCCACGATGCCGGGAATGCCGGCCTTCTGCTTTACCTCCCGCGCGGCCTCGGCCATCTCCTCGATGGTCGTTGGGACTTTGATATGATATTGGTCGAAGATGTCCTTGCGGTACGCGACGATATAACTCTCCTCGAGCACCGGAATGGAATACAGCGGGCCCTCGCCGACGCCGCCGCCGATCTTGCCGTTGTAGCGGTTGGCGGCGATCAGCGCCGGATAGAAGTCCTGCAGTTTATACCAGCTCAGATCGGTCAGCTTCGGATTGTTGAGGAAGTCGTCCAGCGGAACGATCCAGTCCGGCGGCACGAATTGCCAGTTCCGCATCGGCCCGGTCATGATGACCGAGAATTCGCCGCGCTGCTGCGACAGATCGGCGGTCAGCTTCGTGAAATACTCCGCCTCGGGCAGGATCAGGTAGTCCACGTCGATGCCCGTCAGTTTCCTGAACTCGGGAATCAGCGGCAGCAACAATTCGGTGAACGGGTGCTTGTTCAATCCGATGGTGAGCTTCTGCCCAGCCGCCTGCCGCCAATCGATCTTGGCCTGCTTGTAGTAAGCAAGTGCCTCATCGTCCTGGGCCGATGCGATCGGAGCGACGCCCATGACAAGGAGCATCGCGAGCAACAGACCGGCCAGCCATCTACGCTTTGAGCGCATGCGTTCCCCCTTTTAGATCAGATTTTTATTGAGCCTCTGCCGCGCCGCCGGATTGCCTTTCCGTCACCGGAACGTTCAGGACGGGTAGCGGATCCGGCCAACGGGGCCTTCGGTTCATCTCGGGATGAGATTAATCCTCACGTGGAGATGAATCAAGGCTCGCTTCAACCCTTCACCGCGCCGGCGGTCAGGCCTCGGACGAAATAGCGCTGGAAGAAGATGAACAGCGCCGCGATCGGAATGGTCGCGACTGTCGAGGCCGCCATCGCGGCACCCCACATCGGCTGTCCGTTATAGGGCTGCGTGTAGGAGGTCAGGCCCACCGACAGCACGGTGAGCGCTTTGTCCTGCACGATCACCAAAGGCCACAGGAACGCGCCCCACGACCAGATGAAGACGATGATGGCGAGGCTCGCCAGCGCCGGCAGCAACAGCGGCAAGGCGATCCGCAGAAAAATGCGGAACTCGCCGGCGCCATCCACGCGCGCCGCTTCCAGCAACTCATCCGGGAGGTCGGAGGCATATTGCCGCATCATGAACACGCCGAACGCGTTCATCATTCCGGGGATCACCAGGCCTGCATAAGAGTTCTCCCAGCCGAACGCCTTCACCTCGATGAACAGCGGCACGACCAGCACCTGGAACGGCACCATGATGGTGGAGAGCACCGCGAGAAGAACAGCAGTCCCCGTCCGGGAAACCGGTATTTGGCGAAGCCAAATCCCGCGAGCGCGCCGAAGAACACGGTGACCGCGACATGCGGTCAGCGACGTAGATCCAGAGTTCATGAAATAGCGTCCACATCGGCGCGATGTCCGCCGCGATCCGGAATTGCGCGAGTCCCTGAAAGTGCCAGGGGAGGAGATGCATCGGAATGGCCTCGACCTCGGTCTCCGCCTTGAAGGCTGACGTCACCATGAACCAGATCGGGAACGCGAACAGCACCGCCATGACCAGCGCGATGAGAGTTCGTATCGGATGCTTACGCACGGCGGTTGAACCAAAGCTGGACCGTCGTGACCGCCATGATCAGCGCGAACATCACCACCGACACCGCCGCCGCGTCGCCCATGCGAAAATATTGGAAGCCATACTTCAGTACCAGCAAGCCCAGCACCAGCGTGGAATTTGCCGGCCCTCCCGGGTCGGTCGGCAACACGTATTGCAGCGCGAAGGTCTGGAACGCGTTGATCGAGGACAGCGCCGCCACCAGCACCGCGGTGGAGCGCAATTGCGGCAGGTCGATGTGCCAGAAGATGCGCACGGGCCCGGCGCCATCGATCGCGGCGGCCTCACGGAACTCGGGTGGAATGGCGGACAGGCCAGCGAGCCAGATCATCATGAAGAACGGAATACTCGTCCAATCATGCACCGCGATCATCGAGAATGGCGCCAGCGTCGCGTCGGCCAGCCAGCGGATCTCCGTGATGCCCCACCAGCCGCCGGTGAGCGAGGTCATCACGCCGTTCGGATGTAGCAACAAGCGCCAGACCACGGCGATGACCACGATCGGCGGCAGAACCGGCAGGAAGAACGCGGCTTTCAAAATGTCCCGCCCGCGGAACGCCCGATCGAAGACCTGAGCCGCCAACAGCGATAATACCCAGACCGGCACGGTCGCGCCAGCGACGAAGACCAGCGTGTTGGCGAAGGCGTGGCGGAACATGCGGTCGCCGAACAGGTTCGCGAAGTTATCCAGGCCGACCCACACCGGCGGGCTCAGCAGGTCGTAGTCGGTAAAGCTCAACCACAGGCCGAATAGCGTCGGGAACAGATTGAACACGGCGAAGAAGCCGACGACCGGGAAGACGAAAACCAGCCCCCACCATTTGTGGTGCAAGCCGCGGCGCCGCACGGAATGCACCATTACTTCACAAGCGTGGCGGCACGCGCGCGTTCGCGGCTCATCACCGCGTTGACCTCCTCGTTCATGGCCGGCAGCACGTCATCGATCTTCTCGCCCTAAATCAGCCTGTCCCGCCCGCGTAGAATCGTGTCGAGTACCTGCGTATAGCCGACCACGCGGGGCGAGAACTTCGCTTTCTTCAACTCCGCGAGGAAGAACGGCGCGGCGGGATTGGCCTTATAGGCGGCGCTCTCGGTGACCTCGGTGCGCGGCACGAACAGCCCGGCGCCGGCGAACAATTCGGCGGCATGATCGGTGTAGAAGCGCGCGAGTTTCCACGCGGCCTTTTGCACCGCGGGCGACGAGCGGGCGTTGACCATCATGTAATAGGCATAGATGTCGAGTCCGTTGTCGGAGACCGCGTCCGCCCAACGTGGTGCCGGCATCACGCTCCAATCGATCTTCGCATCCTGCATTTGCGGGATGCCCCAGATACCGAAGCTGCACTCCGCGGCGAGTTTGCCGGCGAGGAAGTCGGTCCGGCTGGCGGTGTATTGCGGTCCTCCGAGGCGGTACTTGTTGGCCCAGTCCTGAAGATATTGAAAGGCGCGGCGGGACGGCGGCGTGTCGAGGGCGGCTTTATAAGTATCCTCGTCCACCATGTTGGCGCCGAGTTGGTGGATCATGGTGTTGGGCGTGAACCAGAACGTTCCCGGGATGGTCCAGGCGAAATCGAACCCGCGGCGGATCGGCACGGCGTTCTGATCGCGTTTGGTGAGTTTCTCAGCGACGGCGGGGAGGGCTTCCCACGTCTTCGGCCAGTCCTTCGCCGGGTCGAGCCCTGCCTCTTTCCAAATTGTATTGTTAGCGAAACAAGCCCAGTTGGAGACCTCGGTGGGAATGCCGTAGAGCTTGCCCTGGAAGCGGATGCCGTCGAAGCCGCCCTGGAACTTCGCCAGCAAGGAGGCTTCGTCGCCATAGCCCGTGGCGGCGTAGTCGATCGGCGCCAGGATGCGCGCGGCGTAATACTGCGTGACCAGCGTTGAGGTGTTGTTGAACAGGTCGGGTCCGGATCCGGCGGCGAACGCGGTCAGCAGCTTGGTGGAGTATTCCGGGGCCGAGATGACATCGGTACTGCACCTTGATGTCCGGATTGGCTTTCTCGAACTCGGCGATGATGGTTTTGTCGATCGGGACTCGCGGCGGGTGCTCGTGCATCCACATCCGCACGGTGACGGGTTGCGCGACGGCGAGGCCGGCCCATCCGATGAGGCCGATGATCGTCGCGACCGATGACAGAAACCGCATCCCCGGTTCCCTCCGTTGTTGTTGGCGGAAACAGTCGCATCGGACGCATGGCGCCGCAACCGCCTGTCCTGGTATTTTTCCGGTCCGGTGAGACTTGTTATATAATCGGCGCCGGGTTGGCCGGGAGGAGAGAACCAGATGCTGTCGCACGACAACAACGAACTGATCTGCCGCGTGGGACCAATTTCCGGGCCCCGACTGTTTGCCCAAACGGCTGCGCCTGCCCATGTTCCGTGATTTGCTCGGCCGCATGGGCGCGCTGGAGGAGTCCTGCCCGCACCGCGGCGCCAGTCTGTATTTCGGCCGCAACGAGGAAGGTGGCTTGCATTGTGTCACGATGTTCTGTGGCATCCCGTTCGTCGGCAATCCGCGGGACCGCGCGATGACGGAATTGATGACCAACGCGCAAGGTGAGGCGATCTACGATCGCACCAGCACGCAGGCTTTGCGCGCCGTGCCCGGCAAACCAGCGGTGGCCGAGCCTGGTCTGATTTTATAACAAAGGACTGGCCGACATGTTGAGCGAGGAACGCAATCGGATCCTGACCCAGACCGGAGCCGGCACGCCGATGGGCGAGTTGATGCGGCGCTACTGGCAACCGGTCGCCGCGGTCAGCGAACTCGACGAAAAGCCGATCAAGCCGGTACGGTTGATGGGCGAGGACCTGACGTTGTTCAAGGATCTCTCCGGTCACTATGGGCTGGTGGATCGGCACTGCCCACACCGTCGCGCCAGCCTCGTCAACGGCTTCGTCGAGGAATGCGGTATACGCTGCAGCTACCACGGTTGGCTGTTCGCCCCGGATGGCGCCTGCGTCGAGCAACCGTTCGAGGATGTCGCCGCGCCGGAGGCGAAGTTCCGTGAGCGGATCTCGGTCAAGGCCTACCGGGTCCAGGCCCATGGTGGACTGCTGTGGGCGTATCTTGGCCCCGATCCCGCGCCGTTGGTGCCAGACTGGGAACCATTCGGCTGGAAGAACGGCTTCGTCCAGATTGTGTTCGCCGAATTGCCCTGCAACTGGTTCCAATGCCAGGAGAACTCGATCGACCCGGTGCATTTCGAATGGCAGCATTCCAACTGGAGCCTTCGGCTCGCCGGAAAAACCGGACCCTACGTGCCAAAGCACACCCAACTGGGCTTTGACGAATTCGAGCACGGAATGATCTACCGCCGTGTTCGTGAAGACACCGATGAAGCCAACGATCTTTGGACCGTCGGCCGCGTCTGCTTGTGGCCGAACGCGCTGTTCACCGGCTCCCACTTCGAATGGCGCGTGCCGATCGATGACGAAACGACCTTGAGCGTCACCTGGATGTACGCGCGCGTGCCGAAAGACCGTGAGCCCTATGTCCAGGCATCGATCCCTTCGTGGTACGGGCCGGTGAAAGATGCCGACGGCAACTGGATCAACTCTCACGTTATGAATCAGGATTTCATCGCCTGGGCTGGTCAGGGCGCCATCGCGGACCGCACCAAGGAGCATCTCGGACGCAGCGACCGCGGCATCGTCATGATGCGTAAACGATTCCTCGACGATATAGAAGCGATGCGTGATGGCAATGATCCAAAGGCCGTGTTCCGCGATCCCGAACGCAACCGGAACGTGAAATTGCCCGTGGTCGGACGCGAGCTTCTCCACGACGGACTGACTTTGGAACAGATCGCCGCCAATCCGGCGCGCGCGAGCGTGGTCACGCCGCGCAGCTATGTGTTCCAGTTTGGCCAGCCGGAGGCCGTGCGCCGCGCCATGCAGGACGCTCTGGGCCGCGAGATCACGCTGGAGGGCGTAGTTAAGTCCTGACGGAATTCAACTTGTGAACACCCGTACTTCGAACGCGTCCAGCGACAGGGTGAGGGTGTGCTGTCCCGCGTCGTACGTCGGCGACGGCGCGCCGGAGCCGCCGATCTCCGTAAGCGCGATCGATCCCCATGGCCAGCCCGGCACGCCATAAGCCAAATACTTTTCGGGACCCATGTTCGCCAGCACGATCACCTGCGCGGCGCTTCCGGTCTGCGTGCCGCCGGTCCGCGCGTAACCAAATACACGCGCTCCGTCATCGGTGTCGAACGCCGGATGGAAATAGAAGCACTCGATCTCGTCCCGCTGCAGAGCCGCGTGGCCGGTGCGGAGACCGATCAGCGCCGTCAGCCGCGTCAGGATGCGCGCCTGGCCGGGATACGACATACGCGCCCATTGGACCGGGTCTTGTTGTTTGGTGTTCACGTCGAGGAAGTCCAGATCATGCACGTCCGCGAATTCCTCTCCGGCGAGGAACATGGGCATGCCAACCGACGTCAGCAGGACAGCGAAAACACCCAGCACGCGATATAGCGCGAAGCTGACCGCACCCAGGATCCGCGGGTCCGCCGGCGCGCCGTCGATGATCGACCGGATCGTCGCGACGTCGCTCGGGCCGAGGTTCTGTTCCTGGATGATGGAGCCCAGAACAACGTTCATCAGACGCGGCGCGTCCGCGACGTCGTGCGACGTGACGTAGCACACCGAACAGGCCATATCCGCGAAGCCGCCATCGAAACCGCCGTTGCCGAACGCGTTCCACACGCCCTGTTGCGACAACAGGTGCTGCACCCGCATGGTACGCGGAGGCTGGCCAAAGTTCGTCGTTATCTGGTTGAGCGCGAACCGGCGGATTTCGTCCCGGTAGCCGAAGTTCCAGATCGCATCGACAACCTTGGCGCCAAGATAAGCGTTGTTCGCGGTGCTGGCGAAGTCGCGGCCGGAGTCCTCGGCGATGACGATGAATGGCTTCGTCGCGAAAACCGCCGTGCTGGCCGCGGTGGCGCGGATGCGGAATTGCTGGCCGAAGTCCCAGCTCTGGATGTCGGCGAAGTCGTCGATCCGATAGCCGTCGATATGATATTCGCTGACCCAGAACTCCGCCATCTGATACAGGAACTCGCGGCCGGCGAAGTAATCGCCGTAGGACGGCGTGTTGAAGCGAAACAGATTATGGCCCCATGACTGGCGCCCGTCGGTGTTGTCAGGGACCGAGAACCAACCTGGCGCCAGCGTGCTCAGCGGACAGGTCTGATCGAAGAAGTTCATCACGACATCGAGGATGACCCGGATGCCGCGTTTGTGGCAGGCTTTGATGAAGAACTTCGCATCGACGGTCGAGCCGATGTCGTAATCGGGAGCGAAATAAAACCGCGTGCCATAGCCCCAGTTCAACGTCTGCGACAAATCCTCGATCGGTAGCAGTTCGATGCAATTGATGCCGAGGCCGGTCAGATAATCCAGATGCTCGAACACGATCTTCTCGAACGTGCCAAGCTCCACCAACGAATTTTCCAGCGGATCGCCGGACATCCACTTTACCGGCATCTCGTAGATGACGATCTGGTTGTTTTGCGGAAGCGGATGAGCCGGATCGAACTCATCCGTCCAGTCGAACGCGTTCTGGATCCGCTGGCCCAAGCTGATCCGGAACACGCCGCGATAGCCGCCGAACCGCGTGATCCGATCGGCGTACGGATCGGCGACAATGGCTCCGTCTACGACGAACTCATATTCGTGGTCACCGTCGGCGAGCGCCATGGCGTCGACGTCGACCTCCCACCAGCCCGGATACGCGGCGCTTTTCGCCAATGCCTGGGTCGGCCACGTAGCCGGGTCGAAGTCGTCGCGCTGATTGAGCGGAGCGTGACGCATCGTCACGCCGGCGGCTGCGGGGGCCGGAATTCGCAAAATGCCGTAGCGCTCAGTGGGTTGAGGAGCCATGTCCGTATCGACCCAGCTTTGATGTGGAGCAGCCGTCAGGCACGCACGACCAACGGAATTGAGGTCCCATCGGTTGCCGTTGGTCTACACACGTCATGGCCGCGCGACCGGCCTTCCATCTCAAAAGGCACGCGCGGCGAAGGTGGCCGGGTCGGTGCCCGGCGATGAAGGGACCGTATCTCAAACGTCAGGTTCGCCGGTATTGCGCTTACGACCATACCGCGGACGCCGCGGTGATTCAAAGCGGCATCCGATATCGAATCCGCAACAAAACCGCTGCCCTACAGCCGGGGCGGCAATCCCGCCTGCGCCCGCCGTTCCTCCGCGGCCGGGTCGCTCGCCACCTGACACACCGTATCGAAGATCATCGTCCGCCGCGCCCCGGCCTCGTATCTCGGCCAATCAGGCAGCCCGCCGTGGTTCGGATCGCCCGTCCGAGCGAACCTGGCCCATGCCGTTTGCATGGCGTCCGCCAGCGCGTGATGCGCGGTTCCGTCCCCGGTGACACCCGGCGCGCGATCCCGGCCAAACACCAGCGGCAGATCGAGATTATGTGGCGCACCCATCCGGCCACCGCGCACCGGGCTCTGCCACAGCAGGCGATAGGCGAATACCGGCGCCTGCTCCGCCTGCCGTTCCGCCTGCAGGATGCTGCCAAAGCCGAACCGCCGGTCGGAGGCGATGGCCGCGTACAACCGGGCCGGCGTGGCCGTCGGCCGCCCGGCGCGATAGGTGCCGATCAATGCCCGCGCCGCGGTCGTATCGCAATCGCACGCCGCGGCGACACGGGCGGGAAGCTCGGCCTCCGTCAAATCGAAGATCGACGGGTCGGCGAAGCCCTGCAAACTGGTGATTTCCTCGCCGGTGGCGCCAATCAGCAGCGGCACTCCGGCGGCCGTGGCGGGCGCCGCGGGCTCGAATGGATCGCGCGGCAGACTGTCGCCATCCACCACCGGGGCGAATTGCCGAAGCACGCCGGGCGCGCCCTCCCGCGCGCTGGCGAAGGCATCGAGCAGCGCCTCCACGGTCACGGTCTGTAACGCGTCGAGCCGCCCCGCGCCGATGCCGAGGTGGTCCAGCATCCGCCCCGCAACCTCGCTCGCGCGCGCCAGCGGCACCGCGCGGGGGAACGGTCCGCTCTGCGCGATCGCCTTGTGGAACAGGCCCTGCGCTGCCGGCATCGCCATCAGCGTCGACACCTTCATTCCGCCACCGGACTGACCGAAAATGGTGACATTCCCCGGATCGCCCCCAAACGCGGCGATGTTGTCGCGCACCCACTCAAGCGCCATCACGATATCGCGCATGCCCACGTTGGTCGCGATCCCATGCGCGGGACCACCACGGTCCGCGAGACACAGAAAGCCGAAAATATTCAGCCGGTGATTGAGCGTGACGACCACGACATCCTGGTTCGCCGCGAGGTCCTCTCCGGTCCACCATCCCCAACTGCCGGCCCCGGACGCGAAGCCACCGCCATGCAGCCACACCATCACGGGCCGCTTCCCCGCGGGCGACGGCGTCCAGACATTCAGCGCCAGACAATCCTCGCCATAAGGGATCGGCGTATCCCGCACGCCGCGATGAAAGTCCCGCGTGGCGTCATACGCGGGATCATCCGCCAGTGCCGGATCGACAAACGGGAACAGCAACTGCGGCGCCTGGGCCGCGAACCGTTCCGCCTCACGCACACCGGTCCAAGGCGTCATCGGACGAGGCGCCTTGAACCGGTGCGGCGGGATCGGCGGCATCGCGTAGGGAATGCCGCGGAACGCCTCGACCGGTCCGACCGTGACGCCGCGGACCTTGCCGCATGTGGTTTCGATAATCGCCGCCATTCGCTAATCCATCCCTGTATTGAAGAAGCCAGAAAACCCCGCTCCCGGCCACCGGCAGCCGATGTCAGTCCTGCTCGAAACCGTACACCTCGGGAAGAATGAACAGCGCGGCGAGCAATCCGATCAGCGGAAAGATCGCGACGAACAACGTCGCGTTGGCCTGGCCGATCGCGGCGAACAGCGACGGGAACAGAAAGATCGCCAGGAACGACGGCAACTTGACGAACATGTAGGCGAAGCCGCTCGCGGTGCCGCGGTATTCCGGTTTGGCGACCATCGTCGGGATCGTCATGCAGTTCGATGCGTCCCAATAATGCCCCCACAGCATCGCCGCCGCCGCGAACGGAAGCACCGCGGTGGTGCCGGAATACAACGCCCACGCCGCGACCAGTAACGAAATCAGAACGATCGCGAAGCCGGCGATGCCAATGCCGCGCTGGCCGATCTTTGGGGTGATCAGCGGGCCAACCCAACCAGAGATCGCCGCGATTACATACAACGCCATCGTCACGAGATTGGTGCCCAATATGGACGACACGCCGACCATCACGAACAGCACCGGCAAATAAAACCCGAACGTCGAGAACTCGCTCGATTGGGCGAAACACGCGATCCAGCCATAAAGCGTGGCGCGCCACCGGATCGGGTCCTTGCGGATATCGGCCAGAAACGCGGTCGCGGCCGGGTGCGGCACCGCGACGTCCTGATCCGGCAACATCTCCAGCGGATCGTCGAACATCTGCGTCGAGACGCGTTTCGCCTCGCGGAAGCGGCCGCGGCGTACCAGCCATACCGCCGTCTCCGGGAGATCGTGACGCATCACCAGGATCACGAACGCCGGCACCGCGCCCAGACCGAGCGTCACCCGCCAGATCAGTTCGGGGTCAAGATGAGAGATGAGGAAGACGGCGATCACCGCCAGCGTCATCACCTCGCCGATCGCGAACATGAACTGCCAGCGGTTGCCCATGACCTCCCGCTCGCCCTTCGGCATCGACTCCATGATATAGGTGTAGCCGTTGGAGATATCGCTGCCGAGCGGCACGCCCAGAATGAAGCGCACCACCACCAGCCAGACGACATTCGGGACGAACGCCTGCGCCAGCGCGAACACGATGAACATGATCATCGTTGACAGGAACATCACGCGGCGGCCGATCTTGTCGGACAGCCAGCCGCCAAGAAGCGCGCCAATCAACGCGCCGCCCTGCGTGCCCGCCGCCGCCAGGCCGAGCAACAAGGGGTCAGGATGGAACTGGTTACGAATGAAGATCAGCACGAAGGCGATCGAATAGAGGTCCCACGCCTCCACCAGGATCGCCGACATCATCAACCAGCCAACCCGGTTGCCCTTGGGATTGTACTTGGCCACGAGGTGCCGGACCGCGCCGTCCATGGCCGCTTGTTGCGAGGCTGCTATCGCCACCTGCGTTTCCTCCATTTGTTATCCGCTCGCGTGCCCGCTTTGTAATCTGTTCATGTGTCCGCCGAACGAGCCTCGGCGAAGGACGGTTCCACGCATGCGCGGCACCCGCACGCCATGGTTTATCTCGTTTCCGGTAGGATCGCGACGATGAAGTGCTGTTCTGTCCGGCAAGACGGCGAGTCCTGTCGAATCCGCGACCTGTCAGATTGCTGAAAGGTAATTTGAATTAAGGCGTCTCCGAAAGGAGATGGATCACCGATGCTTATCTACCGATTGATCGGCGCACGCCCGAAAAGTGAGCGCCATTCCTGGACCGCGCTGGAATACGGCCTCCTGGTGAGCGCTTTGGTGGGGATTGTCGGCATGGGTGTCGGTCTCGCGGGCCGATTTTGACGGGCGGGAATAACGCCCCGATCGCACGGCCCGCGCCAGTGCGACAATCCGGCCGTGGCGCGGTCTCACTCCACCGACATGCGTCCGGTGCGTACGCCGTGATCTGAATGCCGGCTATCGGACGGACGCCGGCCGGACGCGCGCGCAGGGTGAAATCCATTCACCTTTTCCAGGAAAAGGGAGATGGGCGCTTATCAGTCGTCAAACCACCGGACCGATGAACAACTCGAGGCGATCCTGTCGGAGACGGGCGACTGGGCCGTCAACGGAACGCTCGGTCAGGTGCTGTGCCTCGCGGCAAGCTTCAGGCGCGCGCTTGAACGCGCGGCGGAGTATGCGGCGTCCGGTGCCGTGGTCACGACGATTTGTCGGCTGCCGTCGGCCAGTATAGTTGTCGACCAGAAACAAATTGCCCGGCTTCGCGAAGTGATCGCGGTCCGTGAGATCATGCCGGAGGCCGGTCACGGCAACCTCGCGGCCTGGCCCCGCGCGGCGCGGCGAACGCCCCATCACGGATCGAGCTCCGTGGCCTGACAGCGCGGCGACGGCCGTCGGTCCACGATGCGCCGATCCGCTCGCCATCAACTGCCTTTGCGATCGTGCAGCGCCGGCAGAAACAAATCGGTCCAGGCCGCCGGTTTCGCTTTGAGGATACCCGTTTTCGCCAGGAACGAGGCGTAGGTCAGGCTGCCATGTGGGGTCGTGCTGTACTGATTCTCCGGGTCCGCCAGCATCTCCAGCATTTCGTCGCGCGGCACCTTTAACTGCGTGGCCGCCGCGTAAGCCGTGACCGCGGCGTCGTGGTCATGGGCCATGACCCCATTGGCTTCCTCGTGCGCCGCCAGGAATGCGCGGATCAGCCCAGGATTGGCGTCGGCGAACTGGCGTTGCGTCATGGTGAGCAGGATGCTCATCGGCCCGAGTTCCGCGGCGGTGCTCAAGACGCGATGCACCTTCGGATTGCGCGCCTCCTGATAGGAGAACGGAGCCGAGGCCAGATGCGACGTGATCTCGGTCTTGCCCGACATCATCGCCGCGTAGGCTTCCGGATGCGGCATGCTCACCGTCAGCGGATCCAGTTTGGCGTAGTTCTCAACGCCGAACTGTTTGGCGGCGCACATCTGCAGGACCACGGCGGCGTACGAGGTCTTGATCCCCGGCAGCGCGATACGATCGTTTGGCGTGTAATCCGCGAGCGTCCGGATCCGCGGGTCGATCGTGTTCAGCCACAGCGATCCGGAGTTGAGCGCGCTGATCCCGATCATCTCCTGCGGCTTGCCGAGCGTCCGGTCGCGCAATACCAGATAGCCGGGGATGCCGATGCCGGCGATGTCCAACGCCCGCGCCAACATGGCATCGTTGATGTTGTTGCCGCCATCGACGACCGACCACTCGATTGTCACCGCGCCCAGCCCGGAGTTGGCGGCGTGCTTCTCGAGCAGTTTCTGTTCGCGCATGATCATCAGCGGCAGATAGCCGATGCTGTAACCGTGCGAGATCCGCACGTGCGAGACGTCCGCCTGGGCCGGCAAAGCCGCCGCCGCCATGGCGGCCGCCAGGGTGGCGCGTCGAGTCAGCGATCGCATGGTTCGTTTCCTTCCTGTGTCGCCGCGGAATGTCGCCGGCCTTGGCTGACGGGGCGTTCAGCCGCCAGCCCGGAACCGACTCCAGCGGGTGCGTGGTCAGTTTGCCTCAATCGCCGCGTTCGCGCGACACCGCCGAAAGGTAAACCCGCGATCTCGACACGATCCGTCCGGCGCCGACATATGGCGGACCGCGGCGTGACATCGGAGAAGCGGAGCGAATGAGCAGCGCACTGGAACGGCTTGGGGTCCCGACCGTGATCAACGCGTGCGGCCCGGTCACGCGGCTGGGTGGCGGCCTGATGCATCCGGACGTGGCGGAGGCGATGCGTGAGGCCTCGCGCGTTTGCGTTGACATGGCGACGTTGCAGGCCGCGGCGTGCCGGGTGATCGCGCGGGTGACCGGCGCGCCGGCCGGGATCGTCACGACGGGCGCCTCGGCAGCGCTTCTGCTGGGCGCCGCCGCCTGCCTGGCCGGTCTCGACCCCGGTCGCATGAACCGGCTTCCGGAAGTGCCGGACGGGCGGCGTGAGTTCATCGTCGTGCGCAGTCAGCGCAACATGTACGATCGCGCTCTGGTCGTCGCCGGAGGCCGCCTGGTCGAGGTCGGCATTCCCGACCGGTTCAGCGGCCCAGGCGTGCGCGATGCCGATGGCTGGGAGATCGAGGATGCCATCGGGCCCAACACCGCCGGCATCTATTATCTCGCGCAGGCGCAGTCGTTGCCGCCGCTGTCCGAGGTGACCGAGGCGGCGCATCGGCACGGCGTTCCCGTGCTGGTGGATGCCGCGGCGCAACTGCCGCCCGCCGGCAATCTGCGCGCTTTCCTCGAGGCCGGCGCCGACCTGGTGGCGTTCAGCGGCGGCAAGGCGATCGGCGGTCCGCAGGCGTCTGGCATTCTGTGCGGGCGGGCCGATCTGGTGGGCTCGGCACTGCTGCAAATGCTCGATCTGGACGTGCGCCCGGAGGCCTGGGACCCGCCGCCCGAATTCGGGCCGCTCGCGCGATTGCGTGGCTTGCCGCATCACGGGATCGGCCGGTCCTGCAAAGTCGGCAAGGAGGAGATCGTTGGCCTGATGACCGCGCTGGAGCGCTTCGCGGCCGAGGATCCCGAAATTCGCCGCGGCGGCTGGATCGCTCTGCTGCGGGCGATCATGGTTGCGTGCGGTGCGGCGGAGGGGCTGACGTTGACGCTACTGGACGATCCGGCCGCCCATCCCGTGCCGATGCTGCGTGTTTCGGCACGCGGCGGCGAACCAGCGGCGATGAAGCTCGCCGCGGCGCTGCTGGCGGGAACGCCGGCGATCCATTGTCAGACCGGTCCGATCGCCGAAGGGAGCCTGCTGTTTTCGCCCGTCGCGCTGGCATCCGAACATGCCGCCGTGATCGGCCGGCGATTGCGCGAGGCGGGGGTGCTGGTCAACGCGTGATCGATCGACCCGCTGGCGTGCCTCAAATCGCGGCGACAGCGCCCTCGCGGCGGGTGTCGGCCCAGGCGGTCAGATCGGTGGCCGATGCGCCGATCAGTTTGAGGCTGCCGATCGAGGGGTCCTCCATCACCGCGAAACCCGCCTCGGCAAACGCGGCGCGCGTGGGCTCCGGCAGCGCCGCCTCGCATTTCACCACGGTGCCGATGCCATGCGCCGCGTCGGTCGGCGCCGTTCCGGGCCACACGGCGAAGCGCGGCGCCGCGACGGCCTCGGCCGGCGTCTCGTTCAGCAGAGCGACCCGCAGCAGGAACTGCGCGTTCACCTGCGGTTGGTTGTCGCCCCCCGGGGAGCCGCCGGCGAAGCGCACCAACCCGTCCGCGTCGACCGCGATGAAGTTGTGCAGCGTGTGCATCGTGCGCCGGCCCGGCAGCAGCCCGTTTGGGTGCACCTTGTCGAGAAAGAACGCGCTCAGCCGGTTGTTCAGCAGCACACCGCTGTCGCGCCCGACCACGCCCGAGCCAAAATCGGCGAACACGCTCTGGATCAGCGCGGCGGTATTGCCGTCGCGGTCGCTCACCACCAGTGTCGTCGTCTCGCGCCCTTCATGCGCCTGTGCCGCGATGTCCGGTCCGGCGGGGAGGCGACCGTCCAGCATCGCCTCGGCCCGCTGCCGGCGGTCGCCGCCGTCGCCCAGAAGCGCCAGCCGTTCCGCGAACGCCTGCCGCAGCGCGTGCGCGGCGTCCGGCCACATTCCCTCACCGCGCGGGCTGGCCAGGCGCTCCGCCAGTCCAAGCGCTCGCAACAGCACGACGCCCTGGGAGATGGGCGGCTGGGTGTGTACCAGAAGACCCTGGAACCGGCTGCTCAGCGGTCGCGCGACTTCCACCGCCACGCGCTCCAGGTCGCCGGTGGACAGCAAGCCTCCGGCGTCCTGGACGGTGCGCGCGAGATCCTCGGCGACCGGGCCGGTGTAGAAGCCGGCGGCGCCATCGGTGGCGATCCGGCGCAGCGTGACCGCGAGGCGTTCCTGGCGGAACATCGCGCCGGCGGTCAGGAGCGCCCCACCGGGCGCGAAACAGTCCGCCCACCCGGCGACCGGCCGCAATCCGGCTTCCAGCTCGGCGCAAAACCCGGCCAGCCGGTCGCCCGCCGGAAATCCGTGCGCCGCCAGTTCGATCGCCGGCGCCAGCAGGCGCGCGAAGCTCTGGCTCCCCCAGGTGTCGCGCAATGTTTGCCACCCGGCGACGAGGCCCGGCGGCTGGATGGACAGCGGGCCGGTCAGCGGGACATGGCGATGCCCGAGCGCCCGGAAGCGCGCGATCTCCGCGGCTTCCGGCACGCAACCGGTGGCATTGACCGCCGTCACCGCGCCGTCGCGTCCGGAGCGGATCAAGGCGAACAGGTCGCCTCCGAGCGCGACGGCGTGCGGCAGCACGACGCACGACACCGCGGAGGCCGCGATTGCCGCGTCCACGACATTGCCACCGCTGAGCAGGACATTCCGCGCCGCCTCGGTCGCCAGGGCGGTGCCGGAGGCCAACACCGCGCGGCCGCCGCTGATCGCAACGGTCCCGTATCCGCTCATGACTCGCTCCGCTGCCCGGCGTCGATCATGGCGGCGTCAGGTGGCGGCGCCTCGGTCGATGCCTCCGGGTCGTTGTCGCCTGGACCATCCCGGTTCGCGCTGTCGGGCCCGCAAACGGCGCGGACGATATCCGCCACCGCCGCGATCGCCGGATCGACGGTCGCATGATGACGGACCAGCACGAGCGGATTATCGAATGGCGGCAAATCCGACGGCACCGGCACCAGCATGCCGCTGCGCACACGGTCCGCGACCGCCTGGACCGGCAGCACGCCGAGGCCGATGCCCGCCTCGGTCAGGCGGATAATGGTCGGCAGGCTGTTGCAGCTTTGCACGCGTTTCGGATGGGCGGCGATACGGCGCAGCCAGGGTGCGAGATAGCTCGCCTGCTGGCTACCCGAATGAAGCAGCAACGGCGTTTCGGCGAGGATCGCGGCGGTCAGACGATCGCCGGGGATGGGCAACGCCGGACTGGCATACCAGGCGAATTGCGGCTCGCACAGCCGTTCCGACAGGTACTCGTGCGGCACCGTCTGCGCGACCAGACAGCCGAGATCCAGCGTATCCGCCGACAGCGCCCGCATCAGCACCGTGCTCAGCGCCACGTCGATCTGCAAATCGACCTGCGGGAGCTGAGCTTGCACCCGCGTGACGATCTCCGCCAACCACGTCATGGCGATCGTGTCCACCACGCCGATTCGCACCACGCCGGCGATGACGTCGTGATTGCCGACGCCAAGCTCCAGATCGCTGGCCGCCGCGAACAGGCGAATGGCGTGATTGACCAGGCTATGCCCACGCGGGGTCAATTTGCACGACCGCGTGGTGCGCTCGAACAACCGAACGCCCAATGTTTGTTCAAGCTGGGCTATGCGGGTGGAGATGGCCGGTTGCGTGCTGTTCAACTGGCGCGCGGCGGCATGAAAGCTGCCCGTGCGTGCGACGGCCAGAAAGGTATCCAATTGACGAAGGTTAAGAGCGCCGGGTTTCATCTTCGAATCTTATCAAACTGGCCAGAAAATTGGAATTTGCCAATAGCCGTACTTTACGGCAACGCTGACAATGCGGATCGATTCCCATCGAGGAGGTCCCATGCGAGCCGCCGACGTCGCCACGCAGACTCAGTCCGGTCCTGATCCGGGCTACGTCGAACCGAGCAATCGGCGTTCAGCGCGACGAGCGACCGGATGACGCGCCTCTGATGCCGCCGTCCCTGCTCGCGACATGGCGAATTCTGCTCGATTACAGCGACGTCCTGCTGCGCGGCCTGGCGGTGACCATCGAGCTCAGCATTATTTCCATGGCGGTGGCGTTGGTGGTCGGCATGGTGGCGTGTCTGGGCTGCCTGTCGCGTTTCCGGGCGATGCGCTATCCGGCGACGCTTTATGTCGAGTTTTGCCGCGATACGCCGATCCTGGTGCAACTGATCTGGGTGCACTTCGCGTGGCCCGGGTTGTTTGGCGTGAAATTCACCGCGTGGGACAGCGCGATCGTCGCGCTCGCGCTGCAATCGAGCGGCTATCTCGCGGAGGAATTCCGTGCCGGGATCGAATCGATCGACAAAGGCCAGGTCGAGGCGTCGCAATCGCTCGGGATGACGTATCTGCGATTGATGCGGCGCATCATCGTGCCGCAGGCGGTGATCCGGATGATGCCCGGAATTTTGAACCAGTTCGTCACCTGCCTGAAATCGACCAGCATCGTTTCGGTCATCGCGGTGCCGGATCTGATGTATCAGGCCGGCATGATCGCCACCGCCACATTTCAGCCGATGCAGGTTTATACGATGATCGCGGTGATCTATTTTCTGCTGGTGCTGCTTATCGCGTTCGCGGTGCGGCAGGCGAGCAAACGATTGCCGCGGTTCGGCAGTTTCGGTGCGATGTGACGCGCGACGCCGGGATCGCCATCGACGCCGTGACCAAAAGTTACGGCGCGCTGACGGTGTTGAACGGCATTACGCTCTCGATCCGCCCCGGCCTCGCGACCGCCGTGCTCGGCCCAAGCGGTTCCGGCAAAAGCACGCTGGTGCGTTGCATCAACTGGCTGGAGCGCATTCAGGACGGCCGCATCACGGTTGGCGGGACCGTCATCACGCCGCGCGGTCCACTGTCCGGCGATCGCCCGATGCGCGCGCGCGAGGTCGCCCGGTTCCGCACCCGGATCGGTCTGGTGTTTCAGTCGTTCAATTTGTTTCCGCATCTGACCGTGCTCGGCAATTTGATCGAGGCGCCGGTCGGCGTGCTCGGCTGGCGGCGCGCCGACGCGGTGGCCAAGGCGATGGACCTGCTGGAGCGGGTCAACCTGGCGGAAAAAGCGAGCGCGTATCCGGCGCGCCTGTCCGGCGGCCAGCAGCAGCGCGTTGCCATCGTACGGGCGTTGATGATGGACCCGCCATTCATGCTGTTCGACGAACCAACCTCCGCGCTCGATCCCGAACTGACCGGCGAGGTGCTGAAGGTCATCGGCGGCCTGGCGATCCGCGGCCGCACGTCGGTGATCGTCACGCATGAGATCGGGTTCGCGCGCGAGGTGGCGGACTGGGTGGTGATCATGGACGCCGGACGAGTGATCGAGGAGGGGCCACCGGGCGCGGTGCTCGACAATCCGGCGACAGAACGGGCCCGGACGTTTCTCGGCCGGCTGCATCGAACATGACCCAGGGGAACGGCCAAGGGAATGGCCAGACGAACGGCCGGAAGATCGGGAGGAAACGATGGCGACACAGGAACTCCGCGCACGGGTATTGGCGATGTTGCATGACCAGCGCGGCGCGCTGGTCGAGCTTTGCCAGGCATTGGGCCGCCAGGACAGTCAGAACCCGCCAGGCGACACCTCGGCGATCGCCGCCGTCTGCCTGGAGGCGCTGAACGGCGGGCCGGGCATCAGCGCCGAGACCGTCACGCGGCATCCCCCCAAAACCAACGTCGTCGCCCGTGTCACCGGCGCCTCCCCTGGGCGTCGCCTCGTGCTGAACGGGCATCTCGACACCGCGCAACTGGTGGCGGCCGAAACGTGGACCTATCCGCCGTTCGGCGGTGTCGCGACGGAGGGCCGGGTCTACGGCCGCGGCATCACCGACATGAAGGCGGGCCTCGCCGCCGAGATCATGGCGGCCCGCATTCTGGGCCGGTTCGCGGATGCGTTGCGCGGCGAACTGGTCCTGACACTCGCCGCCGATGAGGGCACCGGCGCCGAGGACGGCACGCGGTACCTGTTGCGCACGGTGCCTCACGCCAGCGGCGACGCGATGCTGAGCGGCGACGTCGGATCCCCGGAAGTCATGCGTTTTGGCGAGAAGGGCTTCGCCTGGATCGAGATCATCGCGCGCGGCAAGGCGGCGGGTGGCGCGCACACTTATCTCGGGGTCAACGCGATCTATCTGCTGATCGCGGCGCTGCCTGGCGTGGTCGCGCTGAACGGTCACGCGGGAACGGTTCCAGAGGACGTCACGCGGGCGATCCTGGCCGCGGCGGAACGGTCCGAGGCGATCGCCGGCGCCGGCGAGACGACCGCGTTGCGCGGTATGACGGTGAATGTCGGGCGCATCAGCGGCGGCAACCGGCCGAACGCGGTTCCGGCCGAGGCGCGGGCTTTGGTGGACATCCGGTTTCCGCCGGGCATGACGGTGCGCGAAGTCCATCGCCTGGTGACCGAAGCGCTCGAGAGCCATCCTCACGTGACCTGCGAATTGCGCGATCACGCCGATCCGACCTGGACCGATCCTGATCACGAACTGGCCCGGCTGGTCCGGAAGAACGCCACTGAAATCCTCGGGCACGCGCCGGTGGCGACGATCCGCGCCGGGTTTTCCGATGCCCGGTTCTATCGCGAGCGTGGCATTGCCAGCATCGGCTACGGCGTGACGGCGCATAACGGCGCCGCGCCGGATGAATACGTCGAAATCGAGGATCTGTGGACCGTGTGCGCGGTGCATACGCTGACCGCGTTGGATTACCTGACCGCGCGATGAACGGGAGCCTCCGGCCGAAGCGCAGGTGAATACCGATGGGAGAGGACCAATGTTGTCGCAACACCAGGTCGATCACTATCGTGAAACCGGTTGGCTCGTGGTGGAGAACATGCTCGATCCCCCTCTGCTGACCGAAGCGCGCCGCGTCATCGACGAATTCGTTGCCAATGCCGCCAAGGTCGCCGGTCACACGGATGTTTACGACCTCGAGCCGGGACATCGTCCGGATCGTCCGCGGGTGCGGCGGATCAAGGATCCGCACGTCAACCATCGCCTGTTCTCAGGCATGTGCCGTCTGCCGAAACTGACCAGCGCGTTGCGGCAACTGCTCGGCTGCGCGGACGTTCGCTTGCGCGGTTCGAAGATCAACCTCAAGGACCCCGAATACGGTTCGCCCGTGGAATGGCATCAGGACTGGGCTTTCAGTCCCCTGACCAACGACAACTCACTCGCGGTCGGCATCATGTTCGACGATTGCGCGCTGGAGAACGGACCGTTGATGGTCGTGCCCGGCACCCATAGAGGCCCGGTGTACGATCACCATGCGGACGGTTATTTCTGCGGCGCGATCGACCCTGGCGCCGATATCGATTTTGCCCGGGCGGTGCCGTTGCTGGGTCCGGCGGGCGCGATGAGTTTCCATCACATCAGGCTGGTGCATGGGTCGGCGCAGAACACCTCCAACAAGCCACGACGGCTGTTGCTGTATGAGGTGCAGGCGGCGGACGCGTGGCCGTTGCTGGGCGTGGGGGATTTGCCGACCTTCAACGCGATGCTGCTGTGTGGCGAGCCGAACATCACGCCGCGGCTCGCCGATGTGCCGCTGCGGATGCCGCTGCCGCCTTCGCCGCGGCAAGGCAGCATTTATGAAAATCAGATGACCGCGAAACGCCGGTATTTCGGGTTCATGCCCGGCGGGTGATTTGACCTGTCGCCGTCACCACCAGGCCGCCGATTACCGCGCCGGCGTGAACGGGTTGGTGCGCGCCATGTATGAGTTGTCACAGTGTCGTGGACAGTTTGGTCGCCTCGACCCAGTCCACGTAGGCATTGAGGAAACTCTGCCAGTTTGGATCCCCGTAGCGGATGGCCCAGGCGAGCGTGGCGGGTCCGAAGTCCTGACCGGGAAATCCTTCGCGGCCCCACGCGGCGTTTTCCGGTATCGCCAGCCAGTAATGCACCATCAGCGCCGGTAGAGCGGCCACGTCCGCGTCGCCGCGCTTCACCAGATCGATCACCTGGATCGGGGTTTGCGCCTTGATCGCCAGGATCTTCGCTTTTGGGAACAGGCGCTGCACGGTCTCGTGCTCGCGCGCGCCCAGTACCACGGCGATCGTGATGTTCTCGTTGTTGAGGTCGGAGGGTTTCGTGATGGTTTTGGTATTGGACTTCGCGACGATCGTGTTGATGCCCTTGGAGAGGAACGGTTTGATGAAGCTGACTTCCAGCGCGCGCGGTGCGTTATAAATCAGGCCGGTGCCAAACAGATCGCAGGTGCCTTGCTGGAGCGACAGAACCGCGACGTCCCAACCGACCTCGACCGGCTCAACCCTGACCTTGATCCATTTGGCCATCTCATTGACGATGTCCACCATCGGACCGGTCCATTCGCCGGTCTTCGGGTCCTTGAAACTATCCGGTGGGTTCGCGCCGTAACAGACCTTGAGGACACGGTCCTGCTTCACCTTGTCCAGCACGGACGTTTGCGCGTGCGCGTGGCCCGCGAACAGCACGGCACAGATCACGAGTGCCAGTTTGGAACGTCGCACGATGGTTTGCCCCCAAGGTTTCGACAACAAGCATCCGCGGCATGCCGGACACCTCATCATCAACCCGCAATGATGTGCGTCTTCGCAGTCGTAATGGGGAAGAAATCCTGACCCGGGGCACGCGCATCGTCAAGCGCTCGCCGCGCGTTCGGCGTGCTTTGCCTGATGCCGCGTGAGACACTCAATGGATCGCAGGCACCGCTCCGGAGGAAGGATGCCCGCGACCGGACGCTACGCCGCTTCCGCCATGGTGGAGCGCGTGCCCGCCACGGTGGTGCGGTGCATGTCCCGCACCTGAGTCGCGTCGAACGGCCGTGACCGGTGCATGGTCGCCCGATTGTCCCAGACCACCAGATCGAATTGCTTCCACTGGTGCGAATAGACGAATTTCCGTTGCGTCGCGTGCTCGATCAGGTCGCGCAGGAAGGCGCGCGCCTCCGGGACCGGCCACCCGACGATGGTTCCGGCGTGCGACGCGAGATACAGCGACTTCCGCGCCGATCGACGGATGCGTCCGGATCAGGCGTTGTTGCACCGGCGCGAAGGCGCGGCGTTCCTCGTCGGTGAAGTCGCCGAAGCCGATCTGCGCGCGGGAATATAACTGGCTGTGCTCGCACACGAGGCCTTCGCACTCGGCTCGCGTGTCCTCATCCAGCGTGTCATACGCCGCGCGCATGTCGGCGAATTCCGTGTTGCCGCCCTTGTCGGGAATGATGCGCGCGGACAGCAGGGAATACTTCGCCGGCACGACTTTGAAGGAGCTGTCGGAGTGCCAGAGGCGTGTGCCCAGGCTGAACAGGCGGCGGCGGTTCTCGCGGGCGAGAACGTTGTTGTTGGCGTCGAGGTTGGAGATGTCGGCGATGTGCGCGCCCAGCCGCTGCTCCTTGGAATCGCGCAGGTTGTTGGTGGCGAGTTCAAGTTCCCCGAAGTTGCGCGAGAACGCCATCTGCGTCTCATCGGTGAGGCGCTGATCGTGGAAGACCATGACGCCGAATTCGTCCATGCCCTTCTCGATTTCAGCCGCCTGTTCCTTGGTCAGCGGTTTCGTGATGTCGATGCCGGACGCGACACCGCCGAAGAACGGGCGAGAAACCGGATCGATTGGACGGATGGATAACGTCATGGTGGACCTCCCTGCGGGACGAATGGTGATCCCATCGTCGGATACGCCAGCGTGGGAACGGCCGGGCTGGCTGTCAACATCGCTCTGGCGGCGCGTTGGCGGCGGGACGGGGGCCGAATCACGGTTGCCATGCCTGCAACTAGGCGAACACAGTATTCACCGGCACCACGTCCGCGTACTTCATTTTGAGATCGTAGAGGTTGGCGAAATGCGGGCTTTCGTGCCGGTCGGCGGTGGTTTCCTCCGGCACGATAGTGCGGAAGCCGTGCGAGCAGACTGTCCACCGCCGTGGCACGCACGCATCCGGACGTCGAGCCGCCGGTGACGATCACGGTGTCGATCCGATGGAAATTCAGCAGCGACGGCAGATGGGTTTCGTGGAACGCCGAGGCCATGCGTTTGTTGATGATGGTGTCGCGCTTCGGGTCCATGGTCAGACGGTCATCGAGTTGCGAACGGCGTGAACCCATCTTGATGTTCTGCAGCGCGTCGGCTCCGTCCGAGCGCGTGCCCCAGACGCCGCAATCGTCGCCCGAGTCGGAATACGCGACGTAGGTCCACACCACCGGCAGGTCGCGCTCCCGCATCAGTTTCGCCAGCCGATCGATATATTCGATCTGCCGCGGATCGGCTTCGTAGGCGGTGGGAAACTCGTCCGGCCGCGTATAGGCGTGCTGCACGTCCACGTTCACCAGCGCCGGCTCGCCTGCCGAAACCGAACGCTTGCGGGCCGGTCCGGATTTCAGCGCCTCGATAAAGCTGGCGGGCGGTCAGGTTGGACTGTTCCATGGCGATGCTCCTCCGGATGATGGCTCGGGATCAGGCTGCCTCCAGCGCCAGAAGCGCGAAGGTCGCCAGCCAATGGGCGCCCATGTAGTCCCCGGCGATGTGCGGCAGGCCGGCTTCGCGATGCCGCGCCGCGACGTCGCGCATCACCCCGTGCCGCGGATCGTCCGCGCGGGTCGTCCCCGCGAGATTGCTCCAGCACCAGGCGCGGCTGAGATTCAGGCCGTCCAGATGCGCGATTTTGCCGTCGCTTCGATCGCTGACGCTGACCGGCTCGAACAACGTGCGCGGCCGACGCTCCGCGAGGCGCGGCAAAAAGCGCGCGAACCATGGGGAAAATTCCTCGGCCGGCAGCACGCGGCGCATGCATTCGGCTTCGATCAGAGCCGGCGACAGGAATTCATCGCCACCGGGCTCCCAGGCCTGACAGTCCGCGTCGTCCCAATACCAGGACCGCGCGGCCTGGCGCACCGCGAGGGCCAGTTCGTCATCGTGACCGCCCCGCGCATACTCCATGGCCAGCGCGAGCGCGAAGGCCGTGTTGGAATGCACGCCGGCGCGGATTGGATACGTCGCCCTCGGCAGGAACTCGAGGAAGCGTCGCGCGAATGCCTCCGCCAGCGGCTTCAGCGCGGCCGTCCAATGGGGGTGGTGTCGTAGTTCGGCGGCGAGCATCAGCAGCCACGCCCAACCGTACGGCCGCTCGAACGGGCCGCTGAACCGACGCGCGAGATAGGCGACTTCCGTTGCGACCTTGTCCGGCGTGAATGACGCCGTGAAATGATCGCGGATGCGATCCGAAGCCGCCAGGTCGGGAAACCGGCGCAGGATCCGCGCGAGCAGCCAATGCGCGTGCACGCAGGAATGCCAGTCGAAACTGCCGAAGAAAATTGGATGCAGCGTGTGCGGCTCGGCCAGATCTTCCGGTCCGAGGAGCACATGATCCAGCTTACCGGGGTATTCCAGGGTGACGTGACCCAGAGCGACCGCCACGAATTGATCGGCCAGATCGCGCGTCAGCATCCGTCGGTCCTGGAGCGGGTCGGCTGGCCAAAGGTTGCCATCAGCACTGCATCAGTTCGATGCTCACACCATCCGGCGCCGCGACATAGCAGAGCAAACTGCCGCCCACGCCGTGCTTCAACGCGACCGGAAAGGTCACGCCTTTGGCGCGCAGCGTGTCGCACAGCGCGGCGAGGTCGCCCTTGTACAGGAAGCCGAAATGATCGGTTCCCCAGGCGTTATGACTGGAGAAATCCGCATAGGGCCGGATTGGCCTGGCGGCGGCCGGTTCCTCACCCGACCGGCGGCCGCGAATGAGGATGGTCGTCCCGCCGAGTTCGACAAAGATCTGCGGCGCCCCGCGCGCGACCGTGTCGGCGGCGATCGTCGCACCGAACATTTCCACATACCAGGCGGCCGAGGCGTGCGGGTTCTCGCTGATGATGTGGACGTGATCGAATTGAAACGCGGGATTGCTCATCGTTGTCTCCTGCGTCACGGGAACGATCGCCGCGCGATGCGGCGGCGGCTTCGCGGGCCGCAGCCTACCAGGTGACCGGGAGCGCGTGAAGCCGGGGCCGTATGCGATTGCGGCACCGCGCCATATCCCGCATTTTGAGCGCATGACAGATCGACTTTGCATCATGAGACGTGTCAGTGCGCGCGTGCCGCCGCCATGACCGGCTTCGACCCCGCCTCCGCCGGTTGGACGCCGATGGCGGACAACAGGATGCCCGCCGATATCGGCATGCCCTGGCGCAAACGCCATGGAGACACCTGGCTGTACGGCCTGATGACCCGGACGGATCACAACAATGGAGCCGGGGCCGTGCACGGCGGTGTCCTGATGCTGTTCGCCGATCACACGCTGGGTTGCTATGTCGAGGCCGCCGCCGATGGCGTGCCCAACGTCACGATCCAGTTGAACACCCATTTCCTGGCCGCGGTCGAGCCCGGATCGTTCGTGGAATTGCGCGGCGAGGTGACTCGCGTGACCGGTTCGATGGTGTTCGTGCGCGGCATCATCGCGGTGGGCGGTCAGGACGCGGTCGCGGTCAATGGCATCTGGCGGGTGTTTCGGCCGCGCTGAGGACGCCGCCCGCGACGGCGTCCTCCCGGGTCAATCCTCCAACAGGATCGGCAACGCCTGACGATACGCGACTTCCGCACGCTCCTTGAGTTCCGGCAGTGTGCAACTGCCGATCGGATGCTGGACCTTCAGGAACGGATACGTGGGCAGGCCCATGATCCGGGCGATGTTCTTCGCCGTCACCTCGAACGGTTCGGTGCAGAGCACCACCGCGCGTTTACCAAGCTGTTCGAAGCTGATGCCGTCATGCAAACTGCACGTCGAACATGAGCCTCAATCGCCAAGGCCGGTAATCAGGAAATCCACTTCGCCCACCGCCCGCGCCAGCACCCCGGCCGGTGCGGGGGCCGACGCATTGGACTTGGAGTAAACAGGGCGGACGATGCAGCCGTGGCGCGCCTCGAACAGAGCGGCGACCTCACGCAGCATTTCCACGGCGTTCAACTTGCCGTTTTCCAGAATGCCAATGGTCTTGCCCTGGAGCGAGGCGAGCGCCGCCGCGCGGGAAAGGTTCCTCTCCGGCCCGGACGAGGTCGGGTCGTATAATCGCATTTCGTTCCTCCTATGCGCAGTCGATGCAAACGCCGATCGGTTTGTGCTGCATGATCGAGCCGCGGCCGCGGCTCCATGACGGGATGAAGCAGGAGTGGCCGCCGGCATCGCCGCCCCCCATGGTGATCAGGATATCGTCGGGCGTCAGGCCTCGATGGACATAACCGGCCTCGACCAGCGCATGAGCTTCGTCGCCGTGCTGCTTGTCATATTCGCTGTCGCGGTATTTGCCGACCGACTTGCATTCCCTCCACCGACCGTTTCGCCTGCGTGAACAGGAAGCGATTGCGCATCCTTCCGGCTCCACCCGGCACCAGCGACGATGCGCATGTGCTCTGGCGAGAGGACCACGACGCTCTGGCCCAACGTGATGCAGCCGTAATTGGCCATGGCGTCGGCGACACTGGCAAGAATGTGTTCCGGGGTGTTGCCGCCATGGTTCTCCACGTTGCAAAAACCGCCGCCGGCGAACACGGTGACGCTGGACACGCCGGGCGGATAATCCTGCGTTTCGCACAGCAGCGGCCACGGATTGCCGCGCGCGCGCTCGGCGATGCAGAAGCTGTATTTGCCGGGATTGCCCTGCGTCGATTTGTCTGAAATGCCCGGGATCATCTGGAACACGTTGCGCAGAATCAGCCGCACCGCGCGCCCAATGGTCGCGTTCGCCCGATTTCCTGGGCCGAACAGGTTGACGTCCGCGTTCATGCCGATGTCGTCGGCGACCGGGCCGCTGACGATCAGCAGCGGTGCCGAACCGCCGGTGCTGGCGGTCGAGCCGTGGAAATTGAAGTCCGGCTTGTCCATGGCCTCGAACGCGGCGACCAGGACGGGGAAATAGTCCGGCAGGCAGCCGGCCATGACCGCGTTGACCGCGGCGGCGTGCACGGTGAGTTGCAGGCCGGTGGCGGGATGGGTGGCGATCACCGCCTCGGGCGGCCGGCCCTCGAAAGCGAGCGTGGCGTCGACGCGTTCGACCACGGGCGGGATGACGGGAAGGCCGTCGGTCCAGCCTTGCTCGTAGCAGTAGTCGATGGCGGCGAGCAGATCGTCCGGGATATCGTGGATACGGTGGGAGTCGAGGGGCATGGAGGGATTCCGGGGGTGTGCTTAACGGCGAAGGATGATTGGCAGTCTGCGATGATCCCATGCGGTCGGCAAACTGGCGCCGGTGCCGTCCTCTCATGCCGCCGACCCAACGCGGCTCTGTTTTGTTGGCACGCCGACGTTCCGCGACCTGGGCGGCCGTCTACTGGCTGGCCGATCGAGAAGACGGAATCAGTGGAATGAAGACGGGTGCGTCAGGTATGCCTGGCCCCTCTACCACCGATAAACCTTCTCCAGTGTCCCGCCCATCAACTTTGCCTTATCCCTCTCCGACAGCCGCGTCGTTTCCGGAACGGCGCACGCCCTGCTCATAGGTCAGCATCCCGCTTGTCCGCGTCCAATCCGTTCCCCACATGCAACGATCCAGCCCGAACGCGTCGATGATCCGCAGCACCGGCTCCCAGATATCGTTGTACGGGAACGGCTCGCGCGACAGCGTGCAGGCCCCGCTGATCTTCACGCGGACGTTCGGGTACGCCGCCAGCGCCAGCAGCTTCGGCAGATCAGCCCAGGGCTCGGCCAGGGGCGGCGGCTCGTTCGGCTGCAACAGGCCGAGGTGGTCGATCACGATCACCGTGTCCGGATTGCGCCGCACCAGTTCCGTCCCATGCTCCAGCCGTCCCCAGCAGAGGAAATTCACCGGCAACCCCTGCTTCCCCGCCGCGGCGAACGCCCGGTTCACCCGAGGATCCGCCGGATCGCTCGGCAGTTCGTCGCGCAGCATGATGCGGACGCCCACCGCGCCCTTGGTCCTGGCCCAATCGGCCACCACCTCATCGATCGCCGGATCGGTGACATCGATCGGCTTCACCACGCGGAACCGGTCCGGCCACTTCGCGTAAACGTCCAGAGCGTAGCTCGGGTCGTAGCGATACAGATTGAACGTCGACACGATGATCGCCGCATCGACGCCGACCGCGTCCATCGCCGCCGTCATCTCCTCGCCATTGGCGGATTGCGGGCCGTGCAATACGCCAGCCCAGGGACGGGCGGGATGATTGTGTTCATAGGCATGGACCTGGACGTCGATCACTCGCATGGTTGCCTCCTGCCTCCGGAGAATTCTATCGCGACGGCCCGGACGGAAGCCGCGCCCCGCTCAGCCGGGGACATGGCTTGCGCGATCCGGGCGGGCCGGCCAGGTTGCGCCGCAAACCACGGGAGGCCCCAACATGAGCAGCACAACCGAATACACGCCCCCCAAAGTCTGGGTGAACAAGCCCGAGCTCGGCCGGTTCGCCAACATCAACCGCCCGACCGCCGGGCCCACGCACGAGAAAGAACTCCCATCGGCCGCCACCCGCTGCAGCTCTACTCTCTGGGCACGCCGAACGGCATCAAAGTCACCGTGATGCTGGAGGAGCTGCTGGCCCTCGGCCACAGCGGCGCCGAATACGACGCCTGGCTGATCCGGATCGGCGAGGGCGAGCAGTTCGGCAGCGGCTTCGTCGCGGTGAACCCGAACTCCAAGATCCCGGCGTTGCTGGACCGCAGCGGCCCCACGCCGATCCGGGTGTTCGAAACCGGCGCGATCCTGGTCTACCTCGCCGAGAAGTTCGGCGCGTTTCTGCCGACCGAGACCGCGGAGCGCGCCGAGTGCATGTCGTGGCTGTTCTGGCAGATGGGCAGCGCGCCGTATCTGGGCGGCGGCTTCGGCCACTTCTACGCCTATGCGCCGACCAAGATCGAATATGCCATCGACCGCTTCGCGATGGAAATGAAGCGGCAGCTCGACGTGCTCGATCGCCGCCTCGCCGAGAGCGAGTATTTCGCCGGTGCCGATTACACCATTGCCGACATGGCGATCTGGCCGTGGTACGGCCAACTGGCGAAAGGCTTGCTTTACGGCGCCGGCGAATTCCTGTCGGTGCAGGACTACAAGAACGTGCAGCGCTGGACCGATCAGATCGCTCCTCGGCCGGCGGTGAAGCGCGGGCGCATGGTCAACCGGTTGCAAGGCGACCCCGCCAACCAGTTGCATGAGCGGCACGACGCCAGTGATTTCGAAACGAAGACGCAGGACAAGGTGGCGGCGAAGACCTGAGCGAACGGCTCGCATCAGCCTCGCGGTTCAGCGTCGATCATGCCGGAACGTTGAATTCGCGGGGCCGGTGCGGGCCGGGCGCCATGTGCGTCCGCCAGCGGGCTCACCCCATCGGGATCACCAATGCCGCGGCGCGCGCGCGGATCGCCTCCGGCCACCGCGCCGGGCGGCGCGCGTCGAGATCCAGGTTCACGCCAAATTGACCAGCCCGCGCGATCTCGGCGCCGGTCCGCGCATCCGTCAGACGATGGATCATCCGCAGCGACGTGACCGAGCATTTCACCATCGGATATTACTTCGACCGTTTGGAGGAGGCGGAAGCCAATCTCGGCGACGCCCTTGGCATCGGCGATCTGTCGCGCCGCGACGACCTGATCCGGCGGATCGATGGCCGGTTCGCGCGGGAGCTCCGCGCCGGCGCCGCCTTTCATGTCGAGAGCGCACCGCTCAGTCTGGATGACGGGTTGCGCATCGGGCATCGGTTCGTCGATTCGGTGAACGGCGAGGTTGTGACCTGGATCGATGAGACCTGGGAGCCGGCGGCGGCGGCGCTGTCGCCGGAGCAGCGGGGGGTGATCGCGGGGCGGCTGGCGACGTGGAACGGACCGGCGACGGAGCGCCGGCCGGAACCGACCGCGACCGCCGGTTTCATCCCGACCGCGCGGGGGCGGGTGAAGCCTTCAGACCTCGACACCGCCGGGCATTTCGCGCTCTCCGCGATGGTGCTGCGGTTTTCCAACGCCTCCGGTCAGGCGGGGGCGGCGGTCGGCATGGACACCGCGTTCATGCAAGAAAATCGCCGCGGCTTTTCCACGTTTGAGTTGACCGTCCGTGTGTCCGGCGCTTTGCCGGTTGACGCGCCGTACCTGATCGAGACCGGTGTTGGGCATCTGGGCAATTCGTCGCTGCGGATGATCCATCGTATGACGGATGCGCGGACCGGCGCCGAGATCGCGCGGGCTGGTCAATTTGGCGTGAACCTGGATCTCGACGCGCGCCGCCCGGCGCGGTGGCCGGAGGCGATCCGCGCGCGCGCCGCGGCATTGGTGATCCCGATGGGGTGAGCCCGCTGGCGGACGCACATGGCGCCCGGCCCGCACCGGCCCCGCGAATTCAACGTTCCGGCATGATCGACGCTGAACCGCGAGGCTGGTGCGAGACGTTCGCTCAGGTCTTCGCCGCCACCTTATCCTGCGTTTTCGTTTCGAAATCGCTGGCATCGTGCCGCTCATGCAACTGGTTCGCCGGGTCGCCCTGCAACCGGTTGACGATGCGCCCGCGCTTCACCGCCGGTCGTTGAGCGATCGCATCGGTCCAGCGTTGCACGTTCTTGTAGTCCTGCACCGACAGGAATTCGCCCGCGCCATAAAGCAGGCCTTTCGCCAGCCCGCCGTACCACGGCCACACCGCGATATCGGCGATGGTGTAATCGGGACCGCCCAAAAACTCGCTCTCGGCGAGGCGGCGGTCGAGTACGTCGAGCTGCCGCTTCGTTTCCATGGCGAACCGGTCGATGGCGTATTCGATCTTGGTCGACGCATAGGCGTAGAAGTGACCGAACCCGCCGCCGAGGTACGGCGCGCTGCCCATCTGCCAGAACAGCCACGACAGACATTCGGCGCGGGCCGCGGTCTCGGTCGGCAGAAACGCGCCGAACTTCTCCGCGAGGTGGACCAGGATCGCGCCGGACTCGAAGACACGGATCGGTTTGGGGCCGCTGCGATCCAGCAACGCGGGGATCTTGGAGTTCGGGTTGATCGCGACGAAGCCGCTGCCGAACTGGTCGCCCTCACCGATCCGGATCAGCCAGGCGTCGTACTCGGCGCCGCTGTGGCCGAGCGCCAGCAACTCCTCCAGCATCACCGTGACTTTCTGACCGTTCGGCGTACCCAACGAGTAGAGCTGCATCGGATGACGGCCGACCGGGAGCTCCTTCTCGTGCGTGGGCCCGGCGATCGGCCGGTTGATGTTGGCGAACCGGCCTTCCAGTGGGCTTGTTCACCCAGACTTTGGGGGGCGTGTATTCGGTCGTGGTGCTCATGTTGGAACCTCCAGAGGTTTGGCGCGCACCCTGACCATCCCGCCCCGATCGCGCAAGCCATGACCCCGACGGAGCGGGTCGCGGACTATCCGATCCTGGGCCGCCGCGATAAAAATCATCCGCGAGGCAGGAGGAAACCCATGCGAACGATCGACGTCCAGGTCCATGCGTATGAACGCAATCATCCCGGTCGCCCCTGGGTTGGCCAACTGCACGGTCCGCAATCCGCCAATGGCGAGGAGATGACGGCCGCGATGGACGCGGTCGGCGTGGATGGCGCGATCATCGTGTCCACGTTCAATCTCTACCGCTACGACCCGAGCTATGCGCTGGAGGTTTACGCGAAGTGGCCGGACCGGTTCCGGGTGGTGAAGCCGATCGATGTCACCGATCCGGCGATCGACGACGTGGTGGCCGATTGGGCCAGGACCAAGGGAGCGGTGGGCGTCCGCATCATGCTGCGCGACGAACTGCCGAGCGATCCGGCGGACCCGCGGGTGAACAGGGCGTTCGCCGCAGCGGGGAAGCAGGGGTTGCCGGTGAATTTCCTCTGCTGGGGACGGCTGGAGCATGGGACGGAACTGGTGCGGCGCAATCCGGACACGGTGATCGTGATCGATCATCTCGGCCTGTTGCAGCCGAACGAGCCGCCGGCGCTGGCCGAGCCCTGGGCTGATCTGCCGAAGCTGCTGGCGCTCGCGGCGTACCCGAACGTCCGCGTGAAGATCAGCGGCGCCTGCACGCTGTCGCGCGAGCCGTTCCCGTACAACGACATCTGGGATCCGGTGCTGCGGATCATCGACGCGTTCGGGTTGGACCGTTGCATGTGGGGAACGGATTGGACGCGGACAAGCGGGATGCTGACCTATGAGCAGGGCGTCGCGCCGTTCCGGAACACGACGCGGCTGTCGGAGAGCGATAAGGCGAAGTTGATGGGCGGGACACTGGAGAAGGTTTATCGGTGGTAGAGGGGCAAGGCATACCTGACGCACCCGTCTTCATTCCACTGATTCCGTCTTCTCGATCGGCCAGCCAGTAGACGGCCGCCCAGGTCGCGGAACGTCGGCGTGCCAACAAAACAGAGCCGCGTTGGGTCGGCGGCATGAGAGGACGGCACCGGCGCCAGTTTGCCGACCGCATGGAATTATCGCAGACTGCCAATCATCCTTCGCCGTTAAGCACACCCCCGGAATCCCTCCATGCCCCTCGACTCCCAACGGATCCACGACATCCCGGACGATCTGCTCGCCGCCATCGACTACTGCTACGAGCAAGGCTGGACCGACGGCCTTCCCGTCATCCCGCCCGTCGTCGAACGCGTGGACGCCACGCTCGCGTTCGAGGGACGGCCGCCCGAGGCGGTCATCGCCACCCATCCCGCCACCGGCCTGCAACTCACCGTGCACGCCGCCGCAGTCAACGCGGTCATGGCCGGTTGCCTGCCGGACTACTTCCCCGTCCTGGTCGCCGCGTTCGAGGCCATGGACAAGCCGGACTTCAATTTCCACGGCTCGACCGCCAGCACCGGCGGTTCGGCACCGCTGCTGATCGTCAGCGGCCCGGTCGTCGACGACATCGGCATGAACGCGGACGTCAATCTGTTCGGCCCAGGAAATCGGGCGAACGCGACCATTGGGCGCGCGGTGCGGCTGATTCTGCGCAACGTGTTCCAGATGATACCGGGCATTTCAGACAAATCGACGCAGGGCAATCCCGGCAAATACAGCTTCTGCATCGCCGAGCGCGCGCGCGGCAATCCGTGGCCGCTGCTGTGCGAAACACAGGACTATCCGCCCGGCGTGTCCAGCGTCACCGTGTTCGCGGGCGGCGGTTTTTGCAACGTGGAGAACCATGGCGGCAACACCCCGGAACACATTCTTTCCAGTGTCGCCGATGCCATGGCCAATTACGGCTGCATCACGTTGGGCCAGAGCGTCGTGGTCCTCTCGCCAGAGCACATGCGCATCGTCGCTGGTGCCGGGTGGAGCCGGAAGGACGCGCAATCGTTCCTGTTCACGCAGGCGAAACGGTCGGTGGACGGAATGAAGTCGGTCGGCAAATACCGCGACAGCGAGTATAACAAGCAGCACGGCGACGAAGCTCATGCGCTGGTCGAGGCCGGTTATGTCCATCGAGGCCTGACGCCCGACGATATCCTGATCACCATGGGGGGTGGCGATGCCGGCGGCCACTCCTGCTTCATCCCGTCATGGAGCCGCGGCCGCGGCTCGATCATGCAGCACAAACCGATCGGCGTTTGCATCGACTGCGCATAGGAGGAACGAAATGCGATTATACGACCCGACCTCGTCCGGGCCGGAGAGAAACCTTTCCCGCGCGCCGCCGCTCGCCTCGCTCCAGGGCAAGACCATTGGCATTCTGGAAAACGGCAAGTTGAACGCCGTGGAAATGCTGCGTGAGGTCGCCGCTCTGTTCGAGGCGCGCCACGGCTGCATCGTCCGCCCGGTTTACTCCAAGTCCAATGCGTCGGCCCCCGCACTGGCTGGGGTGCTGGCGCGGGCGGTGGGCGAAGTGGATTTCCTGATTACCGGCCTTGGCGATTGAGGCTCATGTTCGACGTGCAGTTTGCATGACGGCATCAGCTTCGAACAGCTTGGTAAACGCGCGGTGGTGCTCTGCACCGAACCGTTCGAGGGACGGCGAAGAACATCGCCCGGATCATGGGCCTGCCCACGTATCCGTTCCTGAAGGTCCAGCATCCGATCGGCAGTTGCACACTGCCGGAACTCAAGGAGCGTGCGGAAGTCGCGTATCGTCAGGCGTTGCCGATCCTGTTGGGGGATTGACCGGAGGATGCCGTCGCGGGCGGCGTCCTCAGCGCGGCCGAAACACCCGCCAGATGCCATTGACCGCGACCGCGTCCTGACCGCCCACCGCGATGATGCCGCGCACGAACACCATCGAACCGGTCACGCGAGTTACCTCGCCGCGCAATTCCACGAACGATCCGGGCTCGACCGCGGCCAGGAAATGGGTGTTCAACTGGATCGTGACGTTGGGCGCGCCATCGGCGGCGGCCTCGACATAGCAACCCAGCGTGTGATCGGCGAACAGCATCAGGACACCGCCGTGCACGGCCCCGGCTCCATTGTTGTGATCCGTCCGGGTCATCAGGCCGAACAGCCAGGTGTCTCCATGGCGTTTGCGCCAGGGCATGCCGATATCGGCGGGCATCCTGTTGTCCGCCATCGGCGTCCAACCGGCGGAGGCGGGTCTAAGCCGGTCATGGCGGCGGCACGCGCGCACTGACACGTCTCATGATGCAAAGTCGATCTGTCATGCGCTCAAAATGCGGGATATGGCGCGGTGCCGCAATCGCATACGGCCCCGGCTTCACGCGCTCCCGGTCACCGGTAGGCTGCGGCCCGCGAAGCCGCCGCCGCATCGCGCGGCGATCGTTCCCGTGACGCAGGAGACAACGATGAGCAATCCCGCGTTTCAATTCGATCACGTCCACATCATCAGCGAGAACCCGCACGCCTCGGCCGCCTGGTATGTGGAAATGTTCGGTGCGACGATCGCCGCCGGCACGGTCGCGCGCGGGGCGCCGCAGATCTTTGTCGAACTCGGCGGGACGACCATCCTCATTCGCGGCCGCCGGTCGGGTGAGGAACCGGCCGCCGCCAGGCCAATCCGGCCCTATGCGGATTTCTCCAGTCATAACGCCTGGGGAACCGATCATTTCGGTCTCCTGGTACAAGGGCGACCTCGCCGCGCTGTGCGACACGCTGCGCGCCAAAGGCGTGACCTTTCCGGTCGCGTTGAAGCACGGCGTGGTCGCCTGGGTGGGGGGCTATGTCGCTGCGCCGGACGGCGTGAGCATCGAACTGATGCAGTGCTGATGGCAACCTTTGGCCAGCCGACCCGCTCCAGGACCGACGGATGCTGACGCGCGATCTGGCCGATCAATTCGTGGCGGTCGCTCTGGGTCACGTCACCCTGGAATACCCCGGTAAGCTGGATCATGTGCTCCTCGGACCGGAAGATCTGGCCGAGCCGCACACGCTGCATCCAATTTTCTTCGGCAGTTTCGACTGGCATTCCTGCGTGCACGCGCATTGGCTGCTCGCGCGGATCCTGCGCCGGTTTCCCGACCTGGCAAGCTTCGGATCGCATCCGCGATCATTTCACGGCGTCATTCACGCCGGACAAGGTCGCAACGGAAGTCGCCTATCTCGCGCGTCGGTTCAGCTCTTTCCCGGTCCCAGTGGCCTGGGGTACGGTTGGGCGTGGCTGCTGATGCTCGCCGCCGAACTACGAGCAATACGTACTAATGAAAGGCGCGACAGAAACAGG
>CAVRDN010000020.1:0-25548 GCA_963719675.1 uncultured Alphaproteobacteria bacterium
GTCCCCCTGTTCAATCGGCCGTCATGTAGGACCGGCTCGCGACAGGACTATTGCAGTTTTATGACAGTTCGATGACAGCCGCCGCCGGATCGGGCGGCGGCTTCGGCGGCCGGAACGCGCCCGCGGCTACCGGGGTTCAGCGTTTGTTAATCGGAACGGCCCACTGTCGCGGCGAGAACCTGATCGGGAAGCCGCCCATTACCAATCCGCCGGCCAGGCATTGGCGCTTGTCGCCGTCGATCGTGCCGCGTGTGTCGCGGGCCGTGAACCCGCGCGGCGGCGCGCTGTTGGGCCTCTGCGGCATCGTGTTGCTCTGGGCCAGCATGTTCCATGTCCTGTCGACGGAGCGCGAGCAGGTGCTGCGCGACGCCACGCAGAACACCTCCAACCTGGCGCGCGCGTTCGAGGAAAACATCGTGCGGACCCTGCGATCGGTCGATCAGACGCTGCTGCTGATCCGCGCCGCCCACCTCAGCAATCCCGGGTCGTTCGACATCGCCGATTGGGCGCGGGACGCCAGCGCGCTGACCGGTCTCAACTCGCAGGTTGGGATGATCGATCGCCGCGGCTTTCTGGCCAACTCGAATTACGGGACGACCAAAGCGCCGGTCGATCTGAGCGATCGCGCGCATTTTCGGGTGCCGCGCGACAATCCCCGCGACGAGCTGTTCATCAGCAAGCCGCTGATGGGCCGCGTGTCGCACAAGCGGACCATCCAGATGTCGCGCCGGTTGCTCGCGCGCGACGGGTCGTTCGACGGGGTCGCGGTGCTGTCGCTCGACCCCGACGATCTGTCGCGCTTCTACGGCACGGTGGACCTCGGCAAGCGGGGGGTCGTCACGATCGCCAGCCTCGACGGCACCATCCTGGCCACGGGACGGGACGCGGGACGCGGTGAAAGCATGATCGGGCGCTCGATGGCCGGCGCCGCCGTCATCCGGGCCGCCGCGACCGCGCCCACGGGCACGTTGCGCGCCGCCAGCCAGAGCGACGGGGTGCGCCGGATCTTCTCCTGGCGCGTGGTGCGCGGCTATCCGCTGATCGTCATCGTCGGTGTGGCGGACGACGAAGTGCTGCGCGGTTTCCGGGCCAATCGGGTCGTCTATGTGATCCTGGCGGTCTTGCTGACCGTTCTGGCGCTCGCGGTCGCGGTGGTGACCTCGCTGCGGCAGCGCCGCCTGCTGCGCGCGCGGGAGCAACTGCGCGAGAGCGAGGCCGCCTACGCGCAAAAGTCGGAGATTTTGCGCACCACGCTGGAATACATCGAGTTCAGGGCATCCTGATGTTGGATCCCGAGTTTCGCATGCTGGTCTGCAACCAATGGCTGATCGACCAACTGGGGTTGCCCGATACGCTGATGGCGAGCCAGCCGCTGTACAACGACATTCTGATGTGGCAATGGCGCCACGGCGCTTTCGAGGGCGACATCGACGCCTGGTCGCGCCAGCTCGAACTGGCCGACGTCGGGTCCGGCAAGCCGCGCAGTTGCGAGCAAACGCGCCCGAACGGCACCGTACCTGGAGATCCGCGGCACGCCCGCGCCGGGCGGTGGCGTCGTCATTACCTACACCGACATCACGCCGCGCAAGCGCTACGAGGCCGGACTGAAAGCCGCGCGGGAGGAGGCCGATCGCGCCGCCAGCGCGAAATCCCGCTTCCTCGCCACCATGAGTCACGAGATCCGCTCGCCGATGAGCGGCATGCTCGGCGTTCTGGAAATCCTCAGCCGGACCGCGCTGGACGAGGATCAGGCGCGCATGACCGGGATGGTGCGGACCTCGGCGTCCGGTCTGCTGGCGGTGCTGAACGATATCCTGGACTTCTCGAAGATCGAGGCGGACGCGTTGTCGATCGTTCCGGGGGCGGTCAATTTCCGCGACCTCGTGGACGACGTGCTGCGGCCGCGCGAGATCGAGGCCGCGCAAAAAGGCGTGACGCTGACCCGGTGGATCAGCCCGGAGGTGCCGGACCATATCGAGATCGATCCGTTACGGCTGCGCCAGATCATCAACAACCTGCTGTCGAACGCGGTGAAGTTCACCGCCGCCGGGACCATCGAAGTTATCGCGGACGTGACCGCCGGCCCGACGTTGCGGCTGGTCGTACGTGACAGCGGCATCGGCATTCCGCCCGAAGTGGCCGCCCGCCTGTTCGAGCCGTTCACCCAGGCGGATGGCTCGAACAACCCGGATTTATGGCGGCACCGGCCTCGGCCTCAGCATTTCCCGCCGGCTGGCCCGGCTGCTGGGCGGCGACCTCGGCGTGGCCGGCCGCGCGGCCGACGGCGGCCTCGCCGGATCCGCGGCGGCGGGCGACACGGGAAGCGCGTTCACGTTGCTGGTGCCGCTGATCGCCTCCGCCGCGCCGGACGATGCACCCCGGCTACTCCCGGACGACGCCGGACTGGATCGCATCGGCGGGGGCGCGCGCGTGCTGATCGCCGATGACGATCCGGCCAATCGGTGGGTCGCCAAACGCATGGTCGAGCTGCTCGGTTTCCAGGCCGACGTCGTGGAGGATGGCGAGATGGCGCTGCGTGCGTTGCGGTCGTGCGAGCACGCGCTGCTGATCACCGATTGCCACATGCCGCGGATGGACGGCGTGGCGTTGACCGAAGCGGTGCGGCGTTCGCCGGATCCGGTGCTGCGCGCCTTGCCCATCATCGGTCTGACCGCCGATGTCACGGGCGAGCAGCGCGACCGTTGCGATGCCGCGGGGATGACCGCGGTCGTGATCAAACCGCTCACCATCGACGGCATGTCCCGTCTGTTGTCGCGACATCTGCGCGGACCGGCCGGTAACCCGGCGACGGGACCGGAAGACGGGACGGGCGCGCACGGGGAGCCGGGCGCGACGGTCGCGTCGCATGGGCCAGGCGCGACGGGCGTACCGCATGGGCCGGCACAGTTCGACGACGAAACCTGGCGCGCGCTTTTCACCACCGGCGATCCCGGGGGCGAGGCGTGGCTCCTGGACTATCTGGACACCGCGGAAAAGCTCGATGACGCGCTGTGCGGGCTGCTCGCCGACGGGTGCCGCGAACCCGCTCAGCGCGACGCGATTGTTGACCTGGCGCATCGTTTCGCCGGGTCCTCGCTCTCGGTGGGAGCGATCGCGACCGGCGAGGCGGCGCGCGCGCTGGAACAGGCCGCGGTCACCGAAGACGTCGCCACGCTGCGGACGTTGCATGGCATCGCCGCCGCCGAACTCGCCGCGGCGCAAATCGCGATGGCGCGCTTTCTCGCCCATATCCAATCGGAGTTGACCGCATGACACCGTTCGACGCGCCCGCGCTTCGCGTTCTGCTGGTCGAGGACGAGCCCTTTATCCGCGACACGATCCGCCGGTTGCTGCGCACGATCGGCGCGCCGGACGTCCGTGAAGCGAAGGACGGCACCGAGGCATTGGAGGTTCTGCGACATGGTTTCGAAGCCGATCTCATCTTCTGCGACGTCCGGATGGCACCGATGGATGGACTGACGTTCCTGAAGACCGTGCGGCGCGACGCGGACCCCGCGTTGGCCGCGACGCCGGTGATCGTTCTGACCGCGAGCGCGGACATCGGCGTCGTGCGGCGCTTCAGCGAGCTTGGCATCAGCAGCTATTTGTTGAAGCCGGTGTCCCGCGCGCAGTTGCTCCGGCACATGAGCGCCGCGACCCGCCGCGGCACCGTCGGTGCTCCAACCTGAGGCGGGTCCAGGACCCGGGTCCATGACGCGTGGCCGGACCTAAAACTCGAATTCGGGCCCATCGACATAGCGGAAGCGCTCCAGCGCGTCCGCGCGCAATGTGAAGCCGAGGCCGGGCCGATCAGGCGCATGCACCGTGCCGTCGGGGCGGATGTCGAACGGTTCGTTGAACAGGTCCCACATCATCGGCATGTAGCCTTGCGTGACCTCGAGGATGTGGCAGTTGGCGGCGGCCATCGCGACGTGAATGCTCGCCGCGAACAGCACCCCGCTGCCCCAGGCGTGCGGCGCGAGACGCACACCGTGCGCCGAGGTCAGCGCCGCGATGCGCCTGATCTCCGTCATGCCGCCGGCGCGGGCGACGTCCGGCTGCGCGATATCCAGCGCACGCCGCTCCAGCAGGTCCTGGAAGTCGAACCGCGTGAACTCGCGCTCGCCCGAGGCGATGGGGATGATCGTCGAACGGCGCACCTCCGCCTGACCGGCGTGATCGTCCGGCGATACCGGCTCCTCGAACCAGGCGATATCGTATTGTTCCAGCTCCCTGCGCCAGCTTGATCGCGGTCGCGACCTCCAGCGAGCCATGCGCGTCGATCATCAGTTCGACATTGGGGCCGAGCCCGCGGCGCGCCGCCTTCACCCGGCGCACGCAGTTGGCGATCGAGAACCCGTCGCGGCCGACCACGCGCATCTTGGCGGCGGTGAAGCCCTTGGCCGCGTAGCCCGCGAGTTCCGCCTCCGCCTCGTCGCCCGGCGCCCAGCCGCCGCTGGCATAGCCGCGCACCGAACTGCGCACCGCGCCGAGCGCCTGGTACAGCGGAATGCCGAGCGCCTGCGCCTTCACGTCCCACACCGCGATGTCGACGCCGGCGATCGCTTCCATGATGACGCCGCGGCGCCGGCTTTCATCGGCCTGCGTCACGCCCCGTTCGAGCGCCGGCTTCGCGCGCGAGCCGTTATACATTTTCTCGTAGATGCGCTCGGAGAACATCGGGTCCTCGCCGACGCATTCCGGCGCGAGTTCGTGCTCGACGATGGCCGCGACGATCGGCGGCGTTCCGAGCGCCGCGCCGATGCCGGTCAGCCCGTTGTCGGTCTCGACGCGAATGAGTGTCGCGTCACTCTTGACCTTGGTTCCGAGGTCGGTGCGATGGCGCTTCTCCGCCGGAACGGGTGCGGACATCGGAATGGCAGACACTCTGATGATTTTCATGGGCTACGTTCTTCCCTGGGGCTACGTTCTTCCCTGGTCCTGGTGGGTTGTCGCGCGAGCATGCGATCGGACAGCCCCCGGGGACAGCCCTCGGGGACAGCTTAAGCACCGACCCCGGCGAAGGACAACCGTCAGGGTCCTCCGCCCAGGGCCACGAAATCCAAGTTCATAGGTTTTGACCCGTAAGCAAGCGCCCGAGGTAATCGGTGGTCCAGGCGGCCGGCTTGCGGCGCAGCTTGAGGGATTTTCCGTCGGCTGCGGCGCGCACGAGGTTCAATGCGAAATGCCGCACGACCGCCATGTTGCGGGCACCAAAGCCCTTGCGTAACCGGGACTGGTCCTCATTGAACGTAACGTCGAGGACCCAATGCAGGCGGTTCTCGATGCCCCAGTGGCCGCGCACAGCCTGGGCAGCCCGCGCCGCATCAAGCGCGGCGGAGGAGATATAATAGCGCGTTTCGCTATGCGCCTGGCCGGCTCGTTCGACCTCGGCCTGGACCTTGATCAGGCAGGCTACGCTGGGCAGGCGGAGTTCGCCAGGGAAGCGACGATCGCCCGACAGCCAGTCGACCTCGCGGATGACGCTGACCTCGCGCCGCTCGATACGACCATGGCCTTTGTCGTGCTCGACGTGGCGGGCGATGGTCTGTGGCGGGGCGCCCTTGAAGCATGCCTCGATCTCGGCGCGCAGGGTTGGCTGATTGGCCTTCACCGCCAGCAGGTAGTCAGCGCCGGCCGTGGTGATGGCAGTTGCGATCGTGGCATTGGTGGCGATAGCGTCGATCGAGACCAGCGCGCCGCGCAAGCCGTCTGCTCGCCCAACCGTGCCAGCAAGACAGGGATGGCGGTCAACTCGTTGGCCTTGTCGGGCACCGCCTCCTGACCGAGCACCAGACGGCTGGTGGTGGCGAAGGCGGAGACCAAGTGAAGGGGGGCTTCTCCGGCGGCCCGGTCGTGGCTGCGGCGCGAGGTCTTGCCGTCGATGGCGACGAACTCTGGCCGGTCGGGCCAGGTCTCGCGCACCCAGGCGGTAAAGGCGGCGGAGAACAGGGCTGGATTGATTCGGTTCATCAGAATGGTCAGCCAGCGCCCACCCGGGACGCCGTTTGTGTAGGGCAGATGTTGGCGCAAGAAATCCACATGTGCCTCGCCCCACTCGGCGATGGCGTCATAGTCGTCGCAATCGGCGATCGTGCCGCAGACCACCAGCAACAGAACCTCACGCAATGGATGCAGAATGCGGCGGACGTCGCGGGGATCGTCGATTGCGGAAAGATGTTCCAGAAGTACCGAGAGACGTGACCTTCCGGACTGTGCGGCGACGACGGGGGACATGGCATGTGGCTCCGAATCCAAACATACCGCATCGAATCAACCATCGGTTGAGCTGTCTATGCACTGTAACTTGAGTTCGCGGCCCTGCGCTCCGCCGCGGCGATCGTGGCGCGTTGACGAGGTTTTCGCTCCGGATTGACCGCGGCCGTGCCGCCCCGCACACTGCGGGCAAATCGCGGGGCGCCTCCATGAAAGTCTTCGTCTTCGATCTGCTGGCATATGGCGAACAGCTCGACCACCTGAAGACCGGCACCGAGCTGCCGTATCCGCTGCCGTCGCCATTTCAGGCCCGAGGTCGCGGTGCGCACCTATGCCGAGCATCTCGATGCCTGGGAGGAGATCGACGGCTCGGCTACGACGGGCTGGGCTTCAACGAGCACCATTGTTCGCCCTACGGCCTGATGAATTCGCCCAACCTGATGGCCGCCTCGGCCGCGCAACGGACCAAGCGGGTCAAGCTGCTGATCTACGGCAATCTGCTGCCGCTGCACGAGCCGCTGCGCCTCGCCGAGGAGCTGGCGATGCTCGATTGCCTGTCCAACGGACGGCTGATTTCCGGCTTCGCCCGCGGCATCCCGCGCGAGTATCAGGTGCACAACGTTGCGCTGGCGGAATCGCGCGCCCGGTTCGAGGAAGCGTTCGAAATCGTCACCCGCGCCTGGACCGAGGAGGTGTTCTCCTACCAGGGCAAATTCTGGTCGTACAAGGACGTGGCGCTCTGGCCGCGCCCGGTGCAACAGCCTCGCCCGGAAATCTGGACGCCCGTGGTCAGCAGCAAGGAGTCGATCGAGTTCGCCGCCCGTAACGATATCCGCATCACGCCGGGCCTGGCACCGGGCGGATTGCAGGACGACATCATCGCGTATTACGCGAAATGCCTCGCCGCCAACGGCCGCCGCATCACGCCCGACCATCTCTCGGTCGGCGTCACCGCCTATGTCGCCGGCAGCAAGGAAGAAGCCGTCCGCGAGGTCGGACCGTACGTGCTCTACTTCAATCGCACCCTGTTCAGCCATGGCAACTTCACCGAGACCGCGAAACAGCGGGAGACCGGCTACAGCTCCGCCAGCTCCACCGACTATGTCCGGCCGGAGAACCTGCGCGCCGCCGAGTTCAACCGCGGCGACTTCCGGAACATGACCATGGCCGACATGGAGAAGATGGCTGAGCGCCTGCCATGGGGCACACCTCAGGAGGTCGCCGACAAACTCATTCGGTTGGCCGATCATACCGGTGCGGGAACGGTGCAGGTCAACTTCAATCGCGGTGCCATGCCGCAGGAGATGTTCGTCGAACAGATCAGGCGCTTCGCCCGCGACGTACTACCCATTTTGCAGGCGCATCAAATAACCCACGTGCCGGCGGCGGCCGAACACGCCGCCTGAAGACAACGCGGGAACAATACGGGAGCCCTCGTCCATGTCGCGAAACCGGTCCGACGCCGAAGCCCGGCTCGAGACGCAAAAACTCGGGCCGTTGCAGGTCCGTGTCATTGTCCTCTGCATGCTGGCGCAGATTTTCGACGGTTACGACATCAGTTCCATCGGCATGGCGGTGCCGGCGCTGATCCGCGCCTGGGGCATTCCGGGTCCGGCCTTCGCCAACACCTTCGTGATGTCCAGCGTCGGGATCATGGCGGGCGCGCTGGCGTCGGGACCGATGGGCGACCGGATCGGCCGCAAGCCCGTGCTGATCGCGAGCCTCGTGGTGCTGGCTGTATCCTCGCTCGCCTGCACGCAAGTCACGGCGGTGGCGGATCTGGCGATGCTGCGGCTGATCACCGGGATCGGCATCGGCATGCTGCTGCCCGCCACGGTCGCGCTGTCGTCGGACTATCTGCCGGAGCGTTTGCGCGCCGGCGGCGTGATGATCGTCTTCACCGGCGCGCCTCTGGGCGGCTTCGCGGGCGGCATGCTGGTGTCGCATTTGCTGCCGATTTATGGCTGGACCGCGATTTTTTGGATCGGCGGCGTCCTGCCCCTGGTCCTGCTCCCGGCCTGCCTGCTCTGGCTGCCGGAATCGCCGCGCTTCCTGTTGGCCAAAGGCCGCCTGAATGAGAGCGGCGCGCGGTTGATGCGCCAGCTTGGCATCAGCCCGGACACGCGGCGTCATGAGGTCGATGTCGCGCGAAGCAACCCGGTGGCGGGGTTGTTCCGCGATGGGCTGGCGGCGACAACGATCCTGATCTGGATTATGTTTTTCTGCAATCTGCTGAGCATGTACCTGATTGGCTACTGGATGCCGACGGTGCTGTCGCTGTCGGGTCTGACACCGGCCGACGCGGTGTTCGCCTCGGCGTTGCGCGACGCCGGGCCGCTGTTGAGCGTGTTCGCCATCGCGCCATTGTCGACGAAGTTCGGCGCGCCCGCCGTCGTGCGGGTTTCGTTGTTCCTGGGTATCGTTTTCATCGCGCTGGTCGGGCTGGCCGCGATGCCGTACCTCATGTTGCTGGCGGTGATCTTTCTCGTCGGATGCTGCACGGTCGGCAGCCAGACCGGCCTCAACGGCATGACCGGCGCGCTGTATCCCGCCCGCGTGCGCAACACCGGCATGGCCTGGGCTCTGGGCATCGGCCGCCTGGGGGCGATCTTCGGGCCGTGGCTCGGCGGCCGGTTGCTGGCGCTCGGCCTGCCGCCGCGCGAGATCTTTCTGGTCGCCTGCGTAACGGCCGCGATCGCGACAATGGCGGTGGTCGGGCTCGGCCTCGTCAATCGCCGGCGTGGCGCGGAGGGCGCGCTGCGGGAAGCCTGAAGCGGCGGCCCACCGGCGTATCCCGCCGCGCCCAGGAAAGGCCATGAAATAGCCCGCGAAAGGTCCCGCCATCACGTTCGCATGGGAACCGATGCGGGCGCGCGACCGTTGATGTGGCGCCCGCGGTGCAATCGGCCGGCGCGAACCCGTTCGCGCGACCGGCGGTCGAAACGTCGAAAAAGGATCCGTTGATGTCGCAGACCCTGGGCCTTCCCACCTACAGTGCCCTCTACGCGTTCGGCGACAGCCTGTCCGACGCGGGCAACGTCTCGATCGTCACCGCGGTGGCGAATGGCGGCGAACCTGTCTCGCCACCCTACTACAAGGAACAGTACGGCGCGTTCGCCGGCCACCTGTTCAGCAACGGGCCGGTCTGGGTGCAGGACCTTTCCACCGCCCTCGGCCTCGGCACGCTGGCGCCCAGCCTGGCCGGCGGTACGGATTTCGCGTATGGCGGCGCGGAGACGGGATCGACCCCGCAAAACGCGGGCGATACCACGACCCAGTTGCTCTCGCTGCCGTCGCAACTGACGCAGTTCCAGACGCTGGTCCCCGATCCCTCGCCCAACGCGCTCTATACGCTGTCGATCGGCGCGAACGACGTGTTGGACATCCTCGCCAACGCCAGCCTGACCGTGCAGCAGCAGGCCACCGACATCGCCGATTCGGTCGCCAACGAAATTGGTTTCATTCGCAACCTCATCGGCGATGGCGCGAAGAACCTGTTGGTCATGGATGTGCCCGATCTTGGCACCACGCCGGATGTCACCGAGGGTCTGGTCAACGGCAGCGACACGCCCTCGGCGACGCTCGATGCCGAGGCCTCGCAGCTTGCCAGTTCCTATGATACGTCGCTCACCAGCCAGCTTGCCAGCATCGCGACCGCCGACACGGTCAGTGTGCGAGTTCTGGACGCCTACGGGCTGCTGGACAATGCGATCGCCAGTCCATCGACGTACGGGCTGACCAACGTCACCTCTCCCGTGTGGAGCGGCAATTTCACCAGCGCCAGCAGCGGCACCCTCGCGGCCACCGGCCTTACCGCGCAGGACCAATATCTGTTCTTCGACAGCCTGCACCCGACCGAGACCGGTCACCAGGCGCTCGCCACCGCCGCCGCCGCCGATTTGTCCGACGTGAAGGACCTGCGAGGATCCTCGGCGCAATACGTGATCGCCGACGACCAGGGTGCGCTTTATCTTCAGGACACCGTGGCCGGACGGGACGGGACGCAAACGCTCCCCGGCATCTCCACGTTGGTGTTCACCGATGGGACCGGCGTTTTCGATCCCAGCGGCGCGGCGGAGGATGTCGCGCGTCTCTATCAGGCGGCGTTCGATCGGGCGCCCGATGTGGCGGGGCTGGAGGACCTGGGCCGCCGAGGTCGATGACTCGCACGTCTCGCTCTCCACCGTGGCGAACGACTTCGTCGCATCGCCCGAGTTCATCAAGGATTATGGCTCGCCCTCGAACGACGCTTTCGTTACCCAACTTTATCAAAACAGCCTGGGGCGGCAGCCCGATGCCGCCGGACTGAGCTACTGGGATGGCGTACTGGCCTCCGGTACCAGCCGCGGCGCGGTACTGGCCGGCGTCGCGGAAAGTCAGGAAAGCGACACCAACTCTCTGACGACCGCCGGCGATACGACCAACGCGGAGGTATATCGCCTCTACGAGACAACCCTCGCGCGCGCGCCTGACCCCGGCGGCCTCGCCAACTGGGCCGGGGCTCTGGACAATGGCGCGAGCCCCACGCAGGTCGCGCAGGATCTGATCAATTCCGCGGAATTCATCCAGAAATACGGGACGCTGAGCATCAACGACTTCGTCACCACCATGTATGCGAACGCCTTGCACCGCGCGCCGGATGCCGCCGGCCTGCAGTACCTGGACCAACGCCATGCAGCAGGGCGCGAGCGAGGCGAACGTGGCCGTCAGCTTCTCCGACAGTCTCGAGAGCCGCACGCTGTACGCCAGCGCCACGCATGCGAACTGGGTATTCGTCCCCGCCACGGCCTGACGCGCGATTTCAGATCGGTCGCGTTACGTATGCGCGCCTTCCAGATACGCGGCGCGCACTTCCGGCCGCGCCAGCAGCTCCGCGCCGGTGCCGGCCATGGTGATCGAGCCGTTGACCAGCACGTAGCCGCGATGCGCCAGCCGCAACGCCTGATAGGCATTTTGTTCCACCAGCAGCACGGTCAGACCAGTCCGCTGATTGAGTTCCCGGATCGCACCGAAGATCTGGCGCGAGACCAATGGCGCCAACCCCAGCGACGGCTCGTCCAACAGCAGCAATGTCGGTCGCGACATCAGCGCGCGCGCGATCGCCAGCATCTGCTGCTCCCCACCCGACAGCGTGCCGCCGCGTTGGCCGATCCGCTCCCGCAACCGAGGGAACAGCGCGAACATCTCCTCGAGCAGCGCCGGCGTATCGGTGCGGCCGGGCGGCTTCAGCGCCCATCAGCAGATTTTCGTGCACCGTCATGCGGCCGAAGATCCGCCGCCCTTCCGGCGATTGCGCGATGCCGCGCCGCATGATCAGGTGAGTCGGCAAATGCGTGATGTCATGACCTTCGTGCAGGATGGTGCCCGTGCGCGCCCGCGGGTTGCCGCAGACCGTCATCATCAGCGTGGATTTGCCGGCGCCGTTGGCACCGATCAAGGTCACGATCTCTCCCGGATTGACCTCCAGATCGACCTCGCGCAACGCCTGCACCGCGCCGTAGAACGACGAAACGCCAGTCAGGGACAGCGTCGCCGTCATGCCGCCTCCTCGTCCTCGTCGCCCTCGCCGAGATAGGCGGCGATCACGGCCGGGTCGGCGCGCACCTCGGCGGGCGTGCCGTCGGCGATCTTCTTGCCGTGGTCCAGCACGACGATGTGATCGGAGATCCGCATCACCACGCCCATGTCGTGCTCGATCAGCAACAAGGAGCAGCCGTCGTCGCGGATCGCCATGCAGCAGGTCGTTCAACGCGTCGGTCTCGCGCGGATTGAGGCCGGCGGCGGGTTCGTCCAGACATAACAGCACCGGATCGATACACATGGCGCGCGCGATCTCCAGCCGCCGCTGCGCGCCATAGGGCAATGCGCCGGCCAGATCGTCGGCGCGATCGAGCAATCCGATGCGGTCCAGCCAGCGCCGCGCCTTTTCCAGTCCGCGCCGTTCCGCGGCGCGAGAGCCGGCTGAGCCCAAGTACCGCCAGCAGCGTGAATCCGCTGGCGCGGCATCAGCACATTATGTTGCGCGACCAGCAAATTCTCCAGCACGGTCATGCCGGCGAACAAACGGACGTTCTGGAAGGTCCGCGCGACCTTGGCGCGGGCCGCGATGCGATGGCCCGGCATCCGGTCCAGCGCAAACGCCGCGCCCTGGCCGTGGGTCAGCGCGATGCTGCCCTCGGTCGGCCGATAAAAGCCGGTGATGCAATTGAACACCGTGGTTTTGCCTGCGCCGTTGGGGCCGATCACGGCGGTGATGTCACCGGCGCGCGGCCTCGAACGACAAATCGTCGACCGCCTTCAATCCGCCGAACCGCATGGTCAGACCGGTGACCGACAGCATCAGGCCGGCCCACGGCGTCAGCAGCACGGTCGGCGTGCGCGTCGAAACCATGCCGCGCGGCCGCAGCACCATCACCACGACCAGCGCCAGGCCGAACACCAGCATGCGATACAGCGGCAATTCGTTGGCGATGCCGGCGAACATCGGGCTGCCCATCTGGTCGGCCAAAAAGCTCAGGAACGAACGCAGCAGTTCCAGTCCGCCCACCATCACGATCGCCGCCAGCGCGACGCCGAGTTGCGAGCCCAGGCCGCCCAGTACGACGATGGCGAGAACGGTGGCGCTTTCGATGAAGGTGAAACTCTCCGGCGAGATGAACGCCTGCCGGGTGGCGAAGAACGCGCCGGCGAAGCCGCCGAACATGGCGCCGATGGCGAACGCGGTCAGTTTCGTGTTCGTGACGTTGATGCCGAGCGAGCGGCAGGCGGTTTCGTCTTCTCGCAGAGCCTCCCACGCGCGGCCGAGCGGGGTGCGGCGGAGGCGCAGGGTAAACCAGTTGGTCAGCAGCGCGAGGCCGAGGATCACGTAATACAGAAAGATCACCCGCTGGATCGTTTCCGGCTCGAGGTTGAAGAAGCCGGCGAAGGTGCCGTCGCCGCCGTCCATGCTGAATGTCAGCCCGAACAGCGTCGGCCGCGGGATGCCGGTGATGCCGTTCGGCCCGTTGGTCAGCGAGACCCAGTTGTTCAGCACGATGCGGATGATCTCGCCGAACGCCAATGTCACGATGGCGAGATAGTCGCCGCGCAGCCGCAGCACCGGGAAGCCGAGCAGGACGCCCCAGAACGCCGCGAGGATGCCGGCCAGCGGCAGGCAGGTCCAGAAGCCGAGGCCGAAATTCACCGCCAGCAACGCGTAGGAATAGGCACCGACCGCGTAGAACGCGACATAGCCGAGATCCAGCAGGCCGGCGAGCCCGACCACCACGTTCAGTCCCCAGCCCAGCATGATATAGGTGAGCACGAGCGTGGCCAGATCGACGTAGTAACGAGATCCGCCGAACGGCAGCAGCAGCGCGAAGATCAGCAGCGCCGGCGCGACCGCCCTTCCCGCGCGTCCCATCGCCGGACTCGTGGCCGCCACCTTCGGCAACGCGATGGGCGTGGCGCGAGACAGCATCAACAGCCGGCCGAGGAACACCAGGCCGACAACGACGACCACCGCGATCGGCCGGGCGCGGAGTATCGAGCCCATGGTCGCCGTTTTCCGTTACGAGGCCGATCAGAGGCGCGAACAGGCCAAGCGCCACGAGAGCGGAGAGACCGGCATCCCGAACGGCACTCTTCATCGCGCGGCCGCCTCGCGATCCCGCCGTCGCGGAGCGCTCATACTTTCTCCACCTCGGCGCGGCCCAGAATGCCGGTGGGGAGGAAGATCAGGGCGACGATCAGGATGGAGAAGGCGGCGACGTCCTTGTATTCGACGCTGAAATAGGCCGACCAGAACACCTCGATCAGGCCGATCAGCAATCCGCCGAGCACCGCGCCGGGCAGGCTGCCGATGCCGCCCAGCACGGCGGCGGTGAAGGCTTTCACCCCGGCGATGAAGCCGATGAAGAAGTCGATGGCGCCGTAATAAAGCAGGAACAGCAGCCCGGCGACGGCGGCCAGCGCGGCGCCGATGACGAACGTCACGCTGATCGTCAGGTCGGTGTCGATGCCCAGCAGGCTCGCCATGCGCAGGTCCTGCTCACAGGCGCGCATGCGGCGGCCGAGCGGGGTCTTCGTCACCAGCCAGGTGAAGATCGCCAGCACGACCAATGTCGTGATCACGATCATGATCTGCATTTTGGAGAGCAACACGGTGAAGCCCTCGGCTCGCATGATCTGGAAGCCGCCGGGGATCAGCGCCTCCATCGGTTTCACGCGCGCGCCCTGGCTGACCTGGACGAAGTTCTGCAGCGTGATGGACATGCCGATGGCGCTGATCAGCGGAGCGAGGCGGAAGGAGCCGCGCAACGGCCGGTAGGCGACCCGCTCCACCGTCCAGCCGTACAGCGCGGCGAGGGCGGCGGCGAAGATCAACGTCAGCGCGAGCGCGATCGGGACGGCGGTAACGCCCAGCGAGGCGAGGCCGAGCAGCGCGATCAATGACAGGAAGGCGCCGATCATGAAGATGTCGCCATGGGCGAAGTTGATCATGCCAATGATACCGTAGACCATCGTGTAGCCGACGGCGATCAACCCGTAGATCATGCCAAGCGTGACCCCGTTGATCAGTTGCTGCAGAGCATAGGCCAGGTCACGACTCCGTCCGTGGGATGAAACGACAGCAAACACACGCCGGCTCGCCCTGACAAGGCCGCTCGCCGGATGCCGGGCCGGGCGCCCCGGCTGTCCGGGGTGAAACCATTCGCGAACCTCCGCCGGCGTAGTGTGCGGCCGGCAAACCTTCGCGGATCGACGCATGACCCTTAAACGCCTGATCGATGGAGCGCGTCACGCGAAATGGTTGACCCGTGAACGGATCATCGCCGGCGGACAAATGCTGCTGCTGATCGAACTGACGATCCTTGTCCTGCTCGCGCTGTGGCAGCACGGCATCATCACCGACCACGCCTCCCGCACCTCCAGCGATTTCGTGAGCTTCTACGCCGCCGGAAAGCTGGCATTGGCCGGCACACCCGCGCTCGCCTACGACCAGGCCGCGCACTTCCTGGCGGAGCAGCAGTTCACCGTCGAGGGCGCGCCGTATCAGTATTTCTTCTATCCGCCGGTGTTCCTGCTGCTGTTCGCGCCGCTGGCGCTGCTGCCGTACTACGTGGCGTTCTATGTGTTCCAGATCGCGACGCTGACGGCGTTTCTGGTCGTCATGCGGCATATCATCCGCGAGCCGGGCTGGCTGTGGATCGGTCCAGTACTGGCCTTCCCCGCCATCTTCTGGACCATCGGGCTCGGCCAGAACGCGTTTCTGACCGCGTCGCTGCTCGGTGGTTTCACGCTGCTGATCGATCGGCGTCCGGTGCTGGCGGGCGTGCTGCTGGGCTTGCTGTGCTACAAGCCGCATTTCGGGTTGCTGGCCCCGGCGGGCCTGGCGTGCGGCGGGCATTGGCGGACCTTCCTCGCCGCCGGAGCGACCGTCGCCGGCCTCGTCCTGCTGTCGGTGGCATTGTTCGGAACCGGCACCTGGCAGGCGTATCTGACCGCGTTCGCCGGATCGGATGCCGTCTATGCGACCGGCCGCATCGACTACGCCGGGATCGTGACGCCGTTCGGCGCGGCGCGGCTGCTGGGGTTCAATCCCTCGGCGTCGTACCTGGTGCAGGCGTTCATCACCGGGTCGATGGCGCTGCTGGTGGCGCTGGTCTGGCGGCTGCGGCCGAACCAGGGGCTACGCGCCGCGACACTGCTGTCGGCCACGCTGCTCGCGGTGCCGTTGGCGCTGCTGTACGACAAGCTGCTGCTGCTGGTGGCGATCGGCTGGCTGGTGCGCGACTGCCGGCGCGACGGCTTCCTGCCGTGGGAGAAGACGGTGCTGCTCGCGGCGTGGCTGGGGTCGATCGCGGAATACGCGATCGGCTCGGCGCTGCATGTACCGCTGGGGCCCGTGATCAGTTTCGCGATTCTGCTGCTGGCGTTGCGCCGGATCGAGCGGGCGACGGTGGTTCGGACAATGGCGGACCCCGGCGTGGCCGGTCGGTTCCGGGGATTGTCCGCGTCGGCGCCGTAACGAGGCGGGACGGCCTCAGCGACCCCGGCCCAGCGCCGCCAGAGCCAGCCGCAGATTGCCGCCGGAGCGCGCGAGCAATGCCGCCGCGCGATCCGGCGTCGCGCCCAGGACCATCAAGGTCGCGCTTTTGATGTCGCCGCCCGCCGCCCGCAGCGCTTCCGCCGCCGCCGCGCCGTCGCAACCGGCGATATGCGCGACCATCTGTTCGGCACGGACGCGCAACTTGGCGTTGGCCGTGTGCATGTTGACCATCATGCCGCGGTAGACCCGGCCGAGGCGGATCATGATCCCGGTGGAGATCAGGTTGAGCACGACCTTCTGCGCCGTGCCCGCCTTCATCCGCGTCGAGCCGGCGATCAGTTCGCTGCCGGTTTCGACCAGCACCGGAAACCGCGCGGCCTCCAGCAGCGGCGTGCCGGCGTTGTTGGCGATGCCGATCGTCACCGCGCCCAGAGCGGTGGCGCGCGCGACGGCGGCGACGGTGAACGGCGTCGTGCCGCTGGCGGCGACGCCGATGACCACATCGGATGTGCCGACTTTCGCCTCGTCCATGCGGCCGGCACCGTCGGGCGCGTCGTCCTCGGCGCCCTCGACGCTGGCGATCAGCGCGCTCTCGCCGCCGGCCAGGGCGAAGACGATGCGCTCGGGCGGCCAGTCGAAGGTTGGCGGCAGTTCGGCGCCGTCCTGCACGGCGACCCGCCCCGACGTGCCGGCTCCGACATAGATCAGCCGCCCGGTTTCCCCGAGCGCGCCGGCGGCGGCGGACGCGGCGCCGGTCAGCGCGGGCAACGCGGCGCGCACGGCGGCGACGGCGGACATTTGGCCGTCCCACATCGCCTCCATCGCGCTGGCGAAGGGCCAGGCGTCGAGGTCGGAGAAGCGGGGATCGACGTCCTCAGTGGCCATGACGGGACAACATCATCATGTCGATGCTTTCGGGAAATCATCATGGCCCGCCCAGGTCAACTCACGATCCCTCGGAAGGGGGTGATCGCGCCGGAGACGGCGTCGCCATCGGCCGGCTTCAGACGCCGGCGGACATCCGGGGCGAGCCACGGCTCGATCGCGCCGGACAGGCCGCCCGGCCGCGACACGCGCGGCGTTCTTCGCGCCGGCGATGGTGACCGCGCCCTCGAGCCGCTTGCCGCCGGTGATCCGCAACCGGTCCATGCTTTTCCCCGCGTGAGGTGAAGGGTTTATCCGAACAGTGTTAATACATGTTTGCGTTTGGGGGCAGCGGACGCACGTTCGCGCCTGGGGTCGCTTGCCAGTCCGCGCGTGGCAGGCTGTGACTGCGCGGCATGACAAACCTGCTCGATCGGCCTGGCGGCTCCCAGGCGCGGATCGGTCGTTCCGATCCCAAACTGATCGCGCCGCCGGCGTGGCATCGATGTCCGCCCGATAATCGTCCAACGCCGCGTTGGATCGCACCCGATGGAGCCGTACCATGATCACGCGCCGCCTTTTGTTGGCCTTGTCGGCCGGAATGCCGTCCCTCGCGCGCGCGGTGGCCGCGCCTCCGGCGGGAGAGCCCATCGTGGTCGGGGTCAGCGGGCCGCTCACCGGGCAATACGCGCAGTACGGCGCCGACTGGAAACGCGGCTTCGACCTCGCGCTGGCCGAGGTCAACGCCGGATCCGGGGGTATCGGTGGACGTCCGCTGGCGACCGATTTCCAGGACACCCAGTCGGATCCTCGGCAATCGGTCGCCGTGGCGCAGCGTTTCGTGAGCGATCCGCGGGTGGTGATGGAGCTTGGGGATTTCTCCTCCGCCGCGTCGATGGCGGCCTCGCCGATCTATCAGCGTGGCGGGCTGGTGCAGTTCGGCTTCACCAACTCGCATCCGGACTTCACCAAGGGCGGCGACTACATGTGGTCCAACGCGCCCAACCAGGCCGACGACATGCCGATCCTGGCCGATTACGCGATCAAAAAGCTCGGCTTTCGCAAGCTGGCGGTGGTGTTCATCAACGGCGACTGGGGCCGCACCAGCAAGGACATCTTCCTCAAGGCGGCGACGGATCGCGGCGCCGCGGTGGTCACGTCGGAGGGCTATCTCCCCGCCGAGCAGGACTTCCGTTCGACACTGGTGCGGGTGCGCGATTCGGGTCCGGACGCCCTGATCCTGATCGCGTATTACCCGGACGGCGCGCAGGTGGTGCGACAGGCGAGAGAGCTGGGACTGACGCAACCGGTGATCGCCACCGGCTCGGTCTACTCTCCCAAGTTTCTTGAACTGGGCGGCGACGCGGTCGAGGGCGTTTATACCAACGCCAACTTCTTCCCCGAGGACCCGCGTCCGGTGGTGCGCCGGTTCGTCGCGGGCTATCGGGCGATGTATGGCACCGACCCCGGCAGCTACAACGCGCGAGCCTACGACGCGATGATCCTGGCCGCGACGGTGATGCGCCAGTTCGGCGCCGGGCGCCAGGCGATCCATGACGGTCTGGCCAAAGTGAAGGACGCGCCCAGCGTGCTGTTCGGAACAGTCACGTTCGATCCGGTCACGCGACGGGTGAGCGCGCCGTCGTCGGTCGATCTGGTGGTCAAGGACGGGAAATTCGTGGTGTGGACGGGGTAGTCTTCGACCGTGTCGTAGCGTAATCGGAATGATCTCCGGCGATGGGTCGGGCCGCGTCCGGATGGTCCGTTCTCTGTTCCCCTGTTTCTTCCAAATAAGGTTCTTCGTGCTTCGGTGGCGGGGTTTGGCCATGCTACCGCGGCACCTTGCGCGGGTTGGGTTGCACGGAGGCGGCAGCAACGATGTCGGTGTTGGCCATGCCACCGTGGCACCTTCCGCGGGACGGGTTCCGGGGAAGCGGAAGCAAGCATTCAGTTGGGAGGAACGGGAGGAACAGAGGGACGGAGATCGCTCTGAACCCACTGCCGCGATACATCGATCGGACACGCCACATCGGTTCCAGGCCTGTCGCGGGTGCGTGGGCGGACGCCGCGACAGGGCGCCCAGACTCAGGACGCCCAGAATCAGGACGCCCAGAATCAGGACGCCCCGACTCAGGATGCTCCGGCTCAGGATGCCGCAACTCGTTGGTGCGGCTGCCGTGGTCATGCTACGCTTCGCACAATCAACCGCGTGAGGAAGCCATGATCCATCATCTCTCGATCGCCGCGCGTGATCCGAAACAGGCCGCCGGCGTGCTGGCCGAACTCATGGGCGGTACCGCGGTGCCGTTCCCGCCCAATCCCGGCAGTTTCTTCGCTCTGCAACTCGACGATCACGGGTCGGGGGTCGAGGTTTACCCGGCGGGCACCGAATTGCGACCCGGCGGGACCGTCGGCGGCAACTTCGTGCGCAAAGACCCGCGCGGCTTCGGCTCGACGCACTTCGCGCTGAGCGTGGCGACCGACGCCGAGGCCGTCAAAGCGATCGCCGAGCGCGCGGGATGGCAATGTTACGACTGCGACCGCGGCCCGTTCCACGTGATCGAGGTCTGGGTCGAGAACGAAACGATGGTGGAGATCCTGCCGCCCGAATACGCCCGCGAATACCTCTCGTTCACCCGCCCCGACAAGGTCCGGAGGGCCATGGCGGCGGCGGGCACCTCGGCCGCGCGCCAGCGCCAGGCGTCCTGACGGCTCAGTTCGCGGCGCCGGCGGACGCCTTGCCAGTCGAGGCGTGGCCAATGGAGGCGTGGCCAATGGAGGCGTGGCCAGTGGAGACGTGGCCGATAGCCCCGTGGCCAGTGGAGGCGTGGCCAATGGAGGCCGCCGTGGTTGGCGAGGCGTGGCGCATGGCATACCGCCTCGCCTGACGATTGCCGGTGTAAGGGGGCGGCGCTTCCGGCGCGGTCGCCGCTGCCGCGTCTCCGGTATCGCCTGATATTCGCACCGCGTGAAACGGACGATCGTGCGCGCGCGGCGCGTTGTCCGGCACGGCAATCCGCGCCACGCCGGCGGTCTCGGCCGGCACCAACCTCTGGTCCGACGCGCATGTCGGGTCCGAAGCGCATGTCCGGTCCGACGCGCATGTCTGGTCCGACGCGCATGTCTGGTCCGACGCGCATGTCTGGTCCGAAGCGGACGCCGCGGCGGACACCGGCGTCGGGCTCGGCGCGGCCTGAACCGAAGTGGCCGGCCGGCGCTCGGAAAACGGCTGATACCCCGGCGCTCGCGACCGGTGCCGCCGCACCCGGTCGGCGATATCCGCCTCATCCACGGCGTCCGTCGGCCCGGTACCCGGCACGATCTCGGCCCGGCCGGCCTGGCGACGTTCCAAGGACGCGAGGTTGTTGCCGAACGCCTTGTCCATGGCGACGATGGTGCCGCGGGTGGCGCGCCACGCCGCGTCCTCCTCGTCGCGCATCGCGTGATGGACACTGTCGACGATCAACTCGTGGAACAGGACGCAATGGCCGGCGAGCATGGTCTCGATCACGCCGCGGGGATCGAACGCCGCGATCGTCTCGGCGGCCGCCAGAGTGCGTGCCGCTCCCTGCTCGGGCGTCTCGCCCCACCGGCCCCCCACCACCTGGGCCATGTCGCCAATGACCTTGGCGGCGAGATCGGGAACCGTGAGAGTTGGCTGGATGTCCATCGGAAGCCCCTTTGACCGGGTTGCGTCGGAAATGTTTGTATTTCTAACGCAAACGCCGCGTCAACGGAATTTTGCCGCCGGGAAAACGCCCGGCCGTGACAAGCCCCGCGCGGCCCGGCCGCGACCAGCCCCGCGCGACGCCGGGACGCGGCCAGGCCGCGAAGCCCGCGGCTGGTCACTCACCGGAGGCCGGCGCGCCTCCGTCCCGGTGCGTCGCCCGTCAACCGCCCACGCAGTACGTGCATCCCGCTTCCTGCGCCCGATTGACGCCCCAGGTTCCCGAAGGAATGAGCGAGATTCCCGGCACCAGGCTCGCGGTCCATTCCTTTGCCGCCTCGGCCGGCGTCACCCCGGCGTTGCCGGCCAGTTTGCCGCTCAGCACCGTCAGCGCGACATTGCAGGCGCCGAACACCACGCCCTTCGCCAGCAGTTTGTCGAGCGAGGCATCGTCATGCGGCAAAGCGCCCGGCTTCGCGTGCAGGAACGGATTTTTCACCGCCGGCGCCTTGGTCTCCGGATCGACGATCTTCAGGGCCTCGCCGATCTTGTATTTCGCCCACATGTCGTGGGACAGCGCCATCGGGAACGCCGCGTGGCGCAGCACGATCACCGCGGTCGCCGACCCCGGCGGGTTTGGCATCAGGAACGTCAAGGCGAACACGAGCGGAAACCCGCCGTTGGTTTCGACCGCGTCGACCAACTGGCGATGGCGGCCTTTCAGCTTCCCGGGCCAGTCCGCGCTGTCCGCCGTGGGGGTCGCGCGCGCACCCGGAGACGTGGCGGCCAGTCCAGAGAGGCCCAGCGCCGCCGCTCCCGCCAGACGGCCGAACAACCCGCGCCGCGGAGGCGAAACCAGGTCGTCCCGCGCGGTCTCGTGACTGGCTGGATCGCGCCGATTGGGATCGTTATCGCCGGGATCGTTCATGTGGTCCTCCTTCAGGCGTTGCCGTTCGGTTGCTGTTTTAACGAGCTTCGCGGTCGCCGCCGGCCGCCCAGAGGACGCCGGTTCCCCGTTGGCGGTCGGTAACGATAGCACCCTCGCCGGTTTCATCGCGAGGCCCGCGCAACGATATCAGCCCAGCCCAGACACGTTGGCGGCGGGCCGGCGCGCGAGCGGGGGGAACGCCGCGCGGCGGCGCCGGCTCGCGACGCACGCCATGCGAGCGCCGTATGTCGCGCCCGAGGCCGTCGCTCAGCCACCCGGCTTTTGGCCGCGCAACACCGCCGCGTTGTCCTTCTGCCACTGCTGCATCGGTTGCCACGGCCCGGTCAGATGTTGCGCGGGCGGAAAGGGTCCGAGGAACGGCGGGTATGTCGCGTCGGCCGGCTTGAGGACACGATCGGGAAAGTCCCGCTCGGTGCCCGCGCGATGCGGCCGCTTCTGGCCATCGACGAACACCGCGACGTCGAAGGCATCCTGCGCGCTCAGCACGGGATGATCGTATTCGGTGCCTTTCGGCATGTTGGCGTGTACGAAGCTCGCGGTGGTGATCGGCCGCGCCATGCCCGCGCCGTCGTTATAGCTGTCGGGTCCCCACAACGGCGGAAACTGGTAGCGATGGCGCTGTCCGGCGTCCGCCGCGCTCCAGCGCAGGCCCTGACCGTCGGGCTGATGACAAACCGCGCAGACGTTTTTGAACACAATCGCGCCGTGGATCGGATCGCTCGCGCCGGTGGGCAGAGGGAGAGGCGGCACACCGCGCCCCTCGATCCCGCGGCCGGTTGGCGCGCCGGCGCTGATGAAGCGGATATAGGTCAGCATCGCCTTCATTTCCGGACTGTCCGGCGGCAGCGCGCGGCCGTTCATGCTGCGCTCCATGCAGCCGTTGATCCGCTCCTCCAGGGTCCGGACCTCATTCTCGCGGCCGATGAACAGCGGGAACACGCCCCAGATCCCGGCCAGCGGCAGACCGAACTTTTTGGTTCCGGCGTCGAGATGGCAGCTCTCGCATTCCAGTCCGTTGCCGGCGTAGCGCTTCGCCGGATCCGGCGCGTCCGGCCCGATCGTGGCCGCGGTGTGGGCGATCAGGTCGCGGCCGAGGCGCACGGTGCGGCCGAACGCATCCATCGGCAGCGCGTCGACATCCGGCACGGTCCACTGTTCCGCCCGCGCGCGGGTCCCGCCCGCGAGGCAAAACAGCGCGATCATGAGCATCATTATGCTTGCGCGGATCGGCACCGTGACGCCATCCCTTGTTTCGGCCCCTTGTTTCGGCCGTTTGTTTCGGCCGCCTGGTTCGGCCCTTTGTTTCGGCCGCCTGGTTCGGCCCTTTGTTTCGGCCGCCTGGTTCGGCCCTTTGTTTCGGCCCCTTGGTTCGGCCGCCTGGTTCGGCGCAGGCTCGCGAGGCCGCGTGCCGCTGTCAACAGGGATTTTTGGACCGTGCCGGGCCGGTGTTGGGCGCGCCGTCCGCCTCGCGCCTCCCCGCTTGCCCCCTGCTTCCCGCGTATCCTACCCTCGCTGCGCCGCAACACTCCCGCCCCGGCACCACGGAGGCCCCTATGCCACTCGCTCGCCGCGCCCTGCTCACCACCGCCGCCGCCACCGCGTTGCTGAAGGGCGGCACATCCCGCGCGGCCGATCCGATCCTCGCCGGTGTTTCCGGGCCCCTGACCGGGCCGAACGCGCAATACGGCGCGCAGTGGAAGCGCGGCTTCGATCTCGCGCTCGACAGCATCAACAAGAACGGCGGCGTCAAAGGCCGCCCGATCGCGTACGACTTCGAGGACAGCCAGTCCGACCCGCGGCAATCCGTCGCCGTGGCGCAGAAATTCGTCGCCGACCCGCGCATCATCATCGAGTTGGGTGATTTCTCCTCCCCCGCCTCGATGGCCGCCTCGCCGATCTATCAGCGCGCGAAACTCGTGCAATTCGGCTTCACCAACTCGCACCCGGACTTCACCAAGGGCGGCGATCACATGTGGTCGAACTCCACCAACCAGGCCGAGGAACAGCCGCGCCTCGCCGAATTCGCCGCCACCAAACTGAAGTTCAAGCGGCCCGCCGTGGTGCACCTCAACACCGATTGGGGCCGCACCGCCAAGGACGCCTTCCTCAAGGCCGCGCCGGGCCTGGGGATGGAGGTGGCCGCCGTCGAGGGCTACCTCCCCGCCGAGCAGGACTTCCGCCCCACGCTGGTGCGAGTGCGCGACAGCAAGCCGGACTCGATCGTATCGCTGTCGTATTATGCCGACGGCGCGCTGATCTGCCGCCAGGCGCGCGATACCGGTCTGACGTATCCCATCCTCGCCGGCACCTCCAACTACTCCCCCAAGTTCATCGAACTGGGCGGCGCGGGGGTCGAGGGCGTGTTTATCATGTCGAATTTTTTCCCGGGCGATCCGCGGCCCGAGGTCCAGGAATTCGTCAGGATTTTCCGCGCCAAATACGATACCGAGCCGGACAGTTTTTGCGCCGGCTCCTACGACACGATGAACCTGTTCGCCGCGTTGTGCGAGCAATACGGCACGACGCGCGAGGCGATGCAGACCGGCCTGACCGAGATCAAGGATGTCCCCAGCGTGGTCTACGGCAAGGTCACGTTCAATCCGGAGACGCGGCGCGTGCAAGGCGCCAACTATCGGCTGCTGGTGGTGAAGGACGGGAAATTCACCGTGTGGGACGGCACGCACGCCTGATGCGCGCCGCCGCCTTCGTGATGGCCGGCCGTCGTTCATCGGGTCGCCGCCGTCGTCATGGCCGGGCCGCGACCCGGGCATCTCTCGCCGCGCCTGCGTCGACATCTTTGGTCGTACGCGCCTCCACGGATCAGCGGGAGAGGCCCGGTGATGACGACGCGGGGACAGTCGTGACGACGGCCGGCAAGCTCCGGTCATTTTCCCACGCCGCTCGCGTGACGCTCACGTGGGGCCGGCAACATATCGCCGGGCCCGCCTGAGTGCATTCCTTCATCGACTACACCGTCAACGGCCTGATCATCGGCAACATCTACGCGCTGGTGGCGGTCGGCCTCGCGCTGATCTTCGGCGTCTCGCATCTGATCAACTTCGCGCACGGCTCGGTCTACGCGGTCGGAGCCTACGTCGGCTGGACCTGCGCCACGCTGCTGCACACGCCGCTGGTGGTGACCATGCTGATCGTGGTGCTGGTGTGCGCCGGCCTCGGCATCGCCATCGAGCGGATCGGCCTGCGTCCGCTCGCCGGTACCGCGCGGATCGCGCCGCTGCTGGCCACCATCGGCATCGCGCTGGTGCTGGATCAGGTGTTGCAGATCGTGTTCACGCCGGACCCGCGCGCGCTCGCCTCGCCGCTGCCGGACTGGCGGATCCAGGTGGGCGGCGGGACGATCGGCGCCCTCGACCTGCTGATCGCCGCCATTGGCGTTTGCAGCGCCGCCGTGCTGTTCGGCTTCCTCCGCTTCACCAAACTCGGCTGGGCTGTGCGGGCCACCGCGCAGGACCGCGACGCCGCCCGCCAGATGGGCGTGGACACCGATGCGGTGAACCGCGCGGTGTTCGCCATCGCCTCGGCTCTGGGCGGCGTGTCCGGGCTGCTGGTCGGCATGTACTTCAACCACATCGACCCCTCGATGAGCTTCCAGGCCACGCTGAAAGGCGTCGTCGCGCAGGTGATCGGCGGCATGGGCAACGTGCCGGGCGCGATCGCGGGGTCGTTGCTGCTTGGCCTGACCGAGAGCTACGGCGTCGCGTTGTTCGGCTCGTCGTACCGCAACCTGTTCTCGTTCGCGCTGTTGCTGCTGATCCTGGTGCTGCGGCCGAACGGGCTGTTCGCCTCCGCCCGCGCCCTGCC
>CAVRDN010000021.1:0-13450 GCA_963719675.1 uncultured Alphaproteobacteria bacterium
GCGGGATGGGGCGGAGCACCGCCGATCATGCTCCCGCCACCGGTTCGTCGGCCAGCGCGGCGGCGCGCAGAACACCGTCCTCGATGCGCCAGACACTGTCGGCATACGCCACGACAGCGGGGTCGTGACTGATCAGCAGAATGGCCGGGCGATCCGGATCGCCCTCCATCGCCGCCATCAGGCGCCCGATCGCATCCAGATCGAGATGGTTGGTCGGCTCATCCAGGATCAACAACCGCGGATGCCCAAGTCGCGCCCGGGCCAACGCCAGCAATTGCCGCTGTCCGCCCGACAGCAGCGCCGCGGCCTCACCGATCCTCGTATCGAGCCCCTCCGGCCAACGCGCCAGCAGCGAGTCGGCCGAGACCGCGCGCATCGCGGTCAGAGCGTCGGCCCGGGTCGCCTCCGGCCTGCCATAGGCGATGTTTTCGAACACGGTTCCGTCGAACAGGGCGGGATGCTGCGGCACCAGTCCGATCTCGCGCCGCAATGCGCGCAGGTCGAGGCTGTCATACGGCACGCCATCCGCTTCCAGGCGGCCCGACACCGGACGGTAGAAGCCAAGAATCAAATTGATGAGCGTTGTTTTTCCCGCGCCGTTCGGGCCGACGATCGCGATCCGCTCGCCCGGCCGCAGCACCAGTGACACCTCGCGCAGGACCAGCCGGCCGGTATAGCCGAAACTCACGTCGCGCAGCGCGATCTCACCGCGCCAGTCGAGGCCCCGTGTGCCGGCATAGGGCTCGGGTGGGCCCTGCTCGCGCAGTCGCCACAGGACCGACAACGACTCGTTGCCGGTGATGAACGCCGGGATCGCGTTGCTCAGACGATCGAGTTGACCGTTCAACTGGCCGGCCGCGACGTAGAAGACCAGGAACGAACCCAGTGTCATCACGCCGTGCGCGACGGCGATGCCGCCGCAGACCAGCAGCATGACGCCCGGCAGGCCGACGAGGTTCGACTGCGCGTGGGAGTGCCGCGCCGAGCCGTCGGCCATGCGCACCGCCGCGTCGCGCAGCCGTTCGATGACCGCGTCCTGGCGGGCGATTTCCCAGGCCTCCGCCGCGCGCGCGCGTGTCAGGGGCAGGTGGTCGAGGACGAAGCGCATGCCGTGGCCGAAATCTTCGAACGCCGACTGGAACCGCCTGACGTCGGCGCGCATCCGGCTGCCGGTGACGCGGCCGGCGAACCAGACCAGCGGCAGGAAAACCGCGCCAATCGCGACCAGCCAGGCGTTGAGGTAAAGCAGTGTCGCGATCAGGATCGTCGTGGTCACCACCGCGGGCAGCGTGCCGGACAGCAGCGTGTCGGCCATGTTGTCGACGCGCTCCGTCTCGAACACGATCTGCGAATGCAGCCGCGCCTTATCGGCCAGTTCGCTCGCGGTGTGGGAGCGGGCGTAGAGACTGTCCAGGATTTCGCGACGAAGACGCCGTGTCGCGCCGCGCATGACCCGCACGATTCTGGCGCGTAACACCAGCGCGAGCAGGCTGCCGACCAGCCGCGTCAGCACGAGCGCGACACCGATTTCGATCAGCAGGTCGATGTGCTGTCCGGGGATCGCCCGATCGAAGGCGAGCCGCAACAACAGCAGGTTCGGCAACACCAGCGCCGACTGCGCCGCCGCGCCGATCGCATAGGCGGCCATCCAGCCCATGTCGCGGCGATAGATCCGCGCGAGGTGCGACCAGGCCTGACGCTCGATGCCCGGTGAGGCGATCAAGCCCAACGCGGCACCCATGCCGCCGCCTCAGTCGCCATCGCTCTCGGGCCTGGGCACCGGCCAACCGACGAGGTCGACGTCATGGATCGGATCCAGCAGCAGCAGGTCGTCCATGTCGGTATACCGCTCCAGCGACGGCGCGGCGAAGGTCGCGGGCGCGTCCGCGAGAGCCACGTCGGCCGGCGGCGCCTCACCGGGGACGACCAGCCGTTGCGCGAGCAGTTCGGCGACGAACGCCTCGGTCGAGAGCCGCGCGGTCTCGGCCGCGTCGGGAAACGCCGCCACGAGATGCGCGATGATGGCATCGACCGACGCGCCTTCTTCCAGCCAGGTCCAGATCACGGCGCCGGTGCCGCGGGTGCTGTAATACGCGCCGGAGCGCAAATCGAGGATCACTGCCTCGCCATCGATCGTTTCACTGACAACCGATGGTTGATCGATACTGTAGTGACGCGATTGCCCCATGAAATACGACTCCTTCGGCGCGACCCGGCCGATTTTCGGATTATTCGGTTCAGCAATCATAATCTCCCGCGCCGAGACGCGGATCGCAAGAGGCGCATGCGGCGTTCGCCCGGGAGTTCCCATGGCGGGTTCCCATGGAGGTTGCCCATGCGGAGTTCTCATGGAGGTTTCCGATGCGGGGTTCCCATGGAAGTTTCCCATGAAGGTTGCCCATGCGGGGCGTTGCAACGGATGCGCCGTCGCGCGAGGGTTGGCGGGACGTGACCATGGCGTCGGTGCCTGGACACCGTGTGAAACAATGGACGGTCCATGCGATGACCAGGGCGATGGCGACACCGCGACGACCGAGGGTCTTGTACCTCGACATCAAGTTGCCCAGACCCGACCGGGATTCGGCATCGGTGCGCTCGTCGCAGTTCCTGGCATGGTTCGCGGCGCGGGCCGATGTGGATCTCGCCGCGATCAGCGATTTCGGTTTCGGAGCCGACGCGGATCGGAACGCACGAGGACCTGGGCGCCAGACTGGTCGCCGCGGCGGGACCCGATGCCATTCGCGCGCATCTCCAGGACGCACGGATCGGACTACGATCTCGTGTTCTTCGCCTGGTGCCGCACGGCGACGGCCTTCATCGACGACGTCAAACGCCTGGCTCCGCGGGCCTGGCGGGTCTTCGACACCGTGGATGTCAATCATGTCCGGGAATTTCGCCACGCGCGGGTCACCGGAAACGCCAACCGTTTGCGGACCGCGTTACAGTTGCGCGCCAACGAGGCCGCGGCGATCGCGGCGGCGGATGTCACGCTGGCGATCACCGATACGGACCGCGAAACGCTGATCGCGCTCGTCCCCGGCGCGCGCGTCGAAGTGATCCGCCAGTTCTCGAATCCCGAAGCGGCGTTGCCGCGGACGCCGGGTCCGCCAATCGTTCTGTTCGTGGGTCATTACCAGGCCGCGCCCAATCACGACGCGGCGATGGTGCTCGCGCGCGATATCATGCCCCTGGTCCGATCCCGTGTTCCGGCGGTCCGGCTGCAACTCGCCGGCAGCGATCCCGGACCGGACGTGCTGGCACTCGCCGCGAGCGACATCGCCGTGCCGGGATGGGAGGACGATCTGCGCCCGCGCCTCGCCGCCGCGAGCGTCTTCGCGGCCCCGTTGCGGTTCGGTTCCGGAGTGAAGGGCAAGATCCTGCAGGCGATCGCGCATCGCGTGCCGCTGGTCGCGTCGTCCGTGGCGATGGAGGGAGTTGGTCTGCTGCCGGAACGAGACGTCATCGCCGCCGAAACGCCGGCGGACTTCGCGGATGGCATCGTCGCGGTCCTGAACGACCCGGCGCTCGGCGTTCGGCTGGCGGAAAACGCGGACCGTGTGCTGCGGGAGCGGTTCTCTCGCGAGGTCGTGGAGCGTCAGTGCGACGCCATCCTGTCGCCGCTGATGCATGGCCGTCGCTGAGGCCGGTGTCGCCCCGGCATCAACCGGCGCGCGCGGCGTTTCGATCCGGCACTGGCCCCCGCTGATCGCGCTGGCCGCCGCGGCCGGCGCGCAGCTTTACGCGGGCTTCGGCCTGCTCGCGCTGTATGGCGACGGCGCCTATTGCCTGCGGGTGCTTCTCTCCGGCCGTCGTTTCAGTTGCATCGAGGCCCCGCGCCGGGCAATCCAGACGCTTCAGGAAACGCCGGCGGTGCTCGGCGTGCGTCTCGGCCTGACCGACCTCGACGTGATCGAACGGATGTTCAGTCTGACCCTGCAACTGATGCCGTTGATCGTGACGGGCCTCGCCGTCGCGGTGGTCTGGCGGCACTACCGGTCGTTCATTCTGTTTCCCATCCTGGATTATTTCGCTGGTTCATCCAGCGTCGCCTCGAACCAGATGCTGGAGGCACCGACGGCGTCGGCCTGGTTCTGGCTGCTGCTGTTCCTGATCCTGTTCCGCTCGACCGGCACCGCGCGGCGTGCCGCGTTGGCGATCGTCGCGTTGCCGGCGATGATGAGCCATGAGGTCATGATCTTCCTCGCGCCCGTTCTGGCTTGCGCGGCATGGTTGCGATCGCGCGACGACGACGGCCCCGGCCGGTGGTTCATGTGGTCGGTGTGCGCGTGGTTCATCCTGGTGGCCGGCGTGGAATTTCATTACGTGATCCATCCGGTACATCCGGCCAACCGCGACGGCTTCATCAGCCAGATGCTGGCGTTCAAATGGTTGTACGCATCCGGTTACGGCGTGAATGTACCCGCGTTACTGGGGCTGCTCGCGATCGGGGCCATCGCGATCGGTTGGATCGCACCGCGGTTGGCGAACTTTGGCGTGGCCGTGTTTCTGCTCGCCGCTGTCGCCGGTTCCGGCGCCGCGTTGGTAAGCGGCGCGGCGCGGGCGCCGATCATGCAGTTTTTCGCCCGCGATCACCCCGCTTTCATCGCGTTGCTGCTGGCGCCCGCCGCGCTGTGGCTATGGCGGAGACCTGCGCGATGGTCAGCGGTGCCGATGCGGTCGGCGAACGCGGTGATCCTCATTCTGGCCCTGGCGACGTGCGGCGTACAGGGCGCCACGACCGCCGACTGGAGGGCCTATGTCGCGCGCTACCGGATGGTCCTGACCGAGATAAGCGGGGTGGTTCCGTGGGAGACGGTGGTCGGACGTCTGAGTGCCGACGACAGGCGCCGGTTCGCGCGCATGGATTGGGGATGGACCCATCCGGATCTCAGCTTGTTGTTGGCCAGGGATGGGGTGGTCAAAGGGATCGTCGCGAATCCGGTGGATCGGGTCTGGCAGCCATGGGATCCGAATGTTCTCTCGGATTATCCTTCGGGTCCGTTCTGGCGCATTGAAGCGAATGGCCGGTGACCTGGCGGGCGGACGTTATCCGGCGCCCGGTCCGCGCATCGGTCTCCTGCCGCACCTCGCCTTTCGGCGCCAGGCGCGACGGCCGGTTGCACAGGCCCGTTGCGACGAGCGATCGCGAGGGCCAAAACGGCACCGTCCATAATAAAATATAATTCCCTACAAAAGACCGATTGCATCATTCTACCTTAAGTTGTATATAGCCGTAAGAATTTGAATTTTCGAACAATTTTACGGTCAATCGAAACAACCATGATAATCTCTTGCTCACCACTGACCCATCCTATCGCTGTCCACGGGATCCACCGGCTCGCCCATAGGCTGCGCCATACCGGCCATCACGTGGTCGGGCGCACGAGCAAGGCCGTGCATCATGTGTTCAAAACGGCGATCAGCCCCAGGCTCACCGCCGGATTCGCCTGTAAAATGGGATCCGCCGCGATCGTCGCGGGTGGCCTGATGACCGCGCTGCCGGCAAACACACCGCTCGGTTCAGCCAGGGCGAGCAGCTTGGTGGACGGAGCCGCGCGGTCTTCGACAACGTCCTCCGAGAATTCCGGCGCGCTGGAACAGGCTTCGTCACTGATCTGGGTTGTCGGCCCAGGAAGCGCGGGGACGCTCCCGGAGATCGCGCCTGACGCGCCGGCCCCGTACGTGGCCGGCGACAGTCCCACCTCGTCGAACCCCTTCGCATCGCGTGGCCCCTTGGCCCTACAGAGCGCACAGGTCGCGCGGGATTTGACACCGGTCTTGAACGAATTGCCGGCCGGCCTGGATCCGGGCGTTTCCGGAAGCGAGCCCGATTCTCAGGTGGCCGTCTCGGTGTCCGCGTCCCAGGTGGACGAGCCTTCGTCGGGGTTCATTTTGCTCGCGGCTTCGATCGCCTTGACACTCCGTCGTGCGACCATGCGGATCGTGTGCCGCGTTGCGGGTCGCGCCGGTCTGTCATCCCGGTTGTGATACGCCCCTTTCAAACCGGCGGCCCCGCTCAACCGCGGGTTGCCGTCCGCCACGCGCGATGCTTCGACCTGCCCCGTGAAAGGAGCCCGGTTTGTGCGGCAGCGCCCCAGCATGGCAGCCGGACGGCGATTCCATCCCGACCATGAACATCCGCCCAGGAAACATCCTGTCCGGGAACATCCTGTCCGGTCCGCCGCACGGCCTCCCGGCCGTTACGCCGCCGCGGGAGCGCCGAGTTCCCGCTCCACCAAATGAGAAAACAGCGCGCCGCCCAATGGCAGCAGCCGGTCGTTGAAGTCGTAGCCGGGATTGTGCACGGCCGCCCGGTCCTGACCCGCTCCGAGAAACAAATACGCGCCGGGAACGCGTTCCATCATGAACGCGAAATCGTCCGACGCGCTCAATGGTTGCGCGTTGCGATTGACCTTGGCCTCGCCGACCAGATCGGCGGCCGCATCGCCGATGGCGCGCGCCTTGTCGGCATTGTTGATCAGCGGACTGACGCCGACGTTGAAATCCAGTTCCGCCGACGCGCCGAAGCCCGCCGCGATCGACCGCGTCAACGCGCGCATCCTAGTTTCGATGAGGGTCATCGCGTCTTTCGTCATCGCCCGCGCGGTCCCACCCAACGTCGCGGTGCCGGGAATGAGGTTGTACGTGTCGCCGGCGTGAAACCGGGCGATCTACGACCGCCACCTCCGCGGCGGCATGTTGCGCGAAATGATCGACTGCAGCGCCGTCGCGATATGGCAACCGGCGATCAGCGGATCGACCGTCTGATCCGGTAGCGCGCCGTGGCCCCCTTTTCCGGTCACCACGATGTCGAACCGCGCGCCGCCCGCCATCCCCGGTCCTGGGCTCACCCGGCACGTCCCCTCGGGCAAACAGGGCAGGTTGTGCATGCCGAACACCGCGTCGCAGGGAAACCGTTCGAACAACCCATCGTCCAGCATCGCCCTGGCGCCGCCACAGCCTTCCTCGCCCGGTTGAAAAATGAACGTGACCGTGCCCCGGAACCGCCGGGACCGCGCGAGGTATCGCGCGGCGGCGAGCAGCATCGTGGTGTGGCCGTCATCGCCGCAGGCATGCATGAAGCCGGGGTTGCGGCTGGCATAGGGCAGATTGGTCTGCTCCTCGATCGGCAACGCGTCCATGTCGGCGCGCAGGCCGATCGACGGGCCATCGCCGTTGCGCAGGATGCCGACGACGCCGGTCTTGCCGACGCCGCGATGCACTTCGATCCCCCATTCCCCCAGCCGGTCCGCGACAATGCCGGCGGTGCGATACTCCTCCATGCCGATTTCCGGGTGGGCGTGCAGGTCGCGGCGGATCGCCGTCAGTTCGTCCTGGAACTCCGCGATCGTCTCGATGATGGCGCGATCCATGATGCCCTCCCGTTTGCGCACGCAAAGTGTCCTCCGGCCGAAGCTCCGGGACAAGACCGGCCAGGGACGGGCCAGGGATGTATCGCGGTTGCCCACGGCCGGCGGAGGCGAGGCGGCCCATCGGGATCCGCGGCGTCAGGATCCACGGAAGAACCCGCCGGTGGCGAGGCCGATCGCGGTGGCGCTGAGGCCAGGCTCGGCGCGCATCGCCGGCAACGCCAACGCGACGTTGGCGCGATCGACCCGCGACATGGCCAACATCACCCGCGTCACGCCCCGGATGCGGATCCATCGGTCGGGGCGATCGGCGGGTGCGCCAGGGTGGTAACGAAGCAGCCGCGACGAATGGGCCAGCATCGAGACGCACGGCATGGCGGAGGTTCCCTGGCGGTTGGGCGCCGCGTCGGCCGGGATTCGGCGCTTTGACCCGGACCGTCAATCGTCGCTCCAGCCGGCCGTGTCCCGGGCTTCGCGCGAGCGTGCCGGATGGGACCGTCGCGGCCATCCTGGATCTGGGGCGGAGCCGCGCGGATCAACCGGACGACCACGCCATGCACAGGCTTCAAACGGCGATCAGCCATGTCGCGATCTGACTTCCTGGGCTCGCGCGGACTGTGTAACGTCAATGAACGCCTGATCCTGTCCTTGCCCGCGCGACAACAGGCGGTCGTGAAGGAGAAGTAATGCGGCGGTCTTCCTCTCAACCTGTCAGGGCTTGCCTGAGCGCGCTGATGCTGTTCATCGCCATCGAAACGACCGGCCTCGCGGTCCGCGCCGCCGAACTCGATGGCGTATTGATGCCCGACACCGTCCAGGTCGACGGCAAGACGCTGCATCTGAACGGCTACGGCGTACGCACGTATTCAATACTTGGCATACACATCTACACGGCCGGTCTTTACCTGGAACATCTGAGCACCGATCCCAACAGTATCATCGACTCGCCCGAGACCAAGCTGTTGACCATCCGGTTCGAGCGTGCCGTGAGCGCCGATCAGTCGCGGGACGCCTGGCGCACGGCGCTTGCAAACAACTGCGTCGCGCCGTGCCAACTTGACCCGGGAGATCTGGAGAAATTCCTCGCTCAGGTGCCCGCCATGCGAGCGGGTGAGTACTTTTATTTGTTGTTTACGCGGAATGGCGCCGTCGTCTCGGCCGACGGCAGGCAGATTGGCGTTATCTCCCGGCGGCAATTCGCCAATGCGATGCTGGCCACGTTCCTTGGGCCGCATCCGGCCTCACCCGCTCTGCGACAGGATCTGCTGAGGGGCCATTCGTGAGATCTCCCCCTCATCCAATCCGCACCGCGCCCTGAGCGACCAACGTTTCCAACCCGGTCACGGCGTTCCCGAGGCCATCCAGCACCGCGACCGTCGCACCACCGCCCTGCCCGCTCGGGTCGAAGCGGACCAGCGCGTCGGCACCCTGATCGACGACCGTCAGGTAATGACCCAACGTCGCGATGTTGCCCTGTAGATCGACGTTGCCCTCGGCCAACAGAGACCGCAGGTCCAGCACATCGGTGCCCGGGTCGAAGCCGGATACCTGATCCACGCCGCCAGCATGCAGCACCAACGTATCGCCGCTGGCACCGCCCAGAAACTGGATGGTGTGGTTTCCCGCGCCGGGATCAATGACCAGGTTGGGCGTTGTGACCACGATCGGATCGACGGTGCTCGCGGCGAGGTCTGAACTCTGGCTCGTCGCCGCGGTGGCGATGTATGTCGTGGTCGCGTTCATTCCCGCCGTCACCGAGGCGTCGTTCAGCGACGCGCCATCCACGCCGCTCAGCACGTTCCGCGCGGCGGGCAGGAACGAGGACGGCAGTGTCCCGCTCGCCCCGATGCCGGCGGCGCTCGTGCGGGTGGACAATCCGGAAGGGTTCATCGCTCTGCCGGGCGAGGCTGGTGATGGTCTGAGGCCGGCCATCCTGGGTCAGGGTCAGGTCGGTTTTTTCGAGATCGGTGACCAGGTCGCCTTTTTTGTTGCGCACGGTCACAGGGAGCACAACCTGCTGCGCCGAGCCCGTCGAGGCGGCAGAGGTTCCGGCCGCCGCGATGACCGGCTGCTGCGCTTGCGCGCTCGCCACCAACATGATTCCGCAGATACAACCGGCAATTTGAATCCGCATAGTAATCCTGGATGCCATTCTGACATTGTTTAGACGTAGTCGATCCATTGGAGTTGTACTGGTCATGATCGGCCTGGGGTTGCGCAAGAAATAAAACGGCGATGTCGAGTGGAGTGTGAAGCTTAAGGGCTGAAATTGCACTGATTTGCGCACTGGTTCTCGCCCGGCCCTTGTTCGGATGCGGAAAAGTGAGCGCGAAGGGGGCGAAACGCGTGCAAAAATAAAACGGCGATGTCCATTGGATTGTTGGGGATGCGAGCGAAAACTGCACACATTTGCATCCGTGTTCCGGGTGGGACCGGATCGGTTTGCACCCGGGCTGACGGTTCGGGCCGCGGCGATGCGAAGCTGGGGCGCACCCTCATCGCGAGAAGGCTGCGATGAACGATTCACTGGGCGGCGATGATGGGCGAACATTGAGGTTTTCCTTTTCTGTGCTGCAAATGGAAACGCCCGCGACCAATCGCGGGCGTTATTCCTGCTACTGTTTTTAGTCTAGCAGATTTGAATTCTAATACTGCTGTTCCGCTCAACTTTATTTTTCCCAATGTTCAATGGGGTCCGGATTGGTTTTCCACAGACCGTTGGGCTTGACAGGTTGTCGCAGAAATTGTGCAAGGACGGGGGCATTCGTTCATTTGGGTGGCACGGGCAAAAGGCAGACGCAACCGCGGATGCTTCACTCCGCTGAGGGGCGCTCCGTTCAAAGCGAAACGCCCCGGGAAGTCACTCCGGGGCGCTTCATGAGGATTCGCGTCGTCAGTTGACGCCGCCTGACACATTTCAAGGGTACGGCGATCCGGAGCCCATGTCAACGAAAGTCTGGCTTACAACAGGGGCTCGGTTCCGATTTGGGCCGATCGCAGGCAGCGGAGGGCAGGAGAGTTGAACTTCCAGGGCTGACTAGGCCCTGCGACCGCGTGTCAGGCGACGTCCAGTACCCACTGAAGATATCCTCCAGACGCCGATTGCCTGACTGCGCAGCATCTCAAACGAGTGGTGCTGAAGGTTGTGACGCTCAGCACATGGGATCGTGGCGGGTTGCCGTTACTCGGCGTGGAAGACTACGTCGAAGAGGAGCCAGCTTGTGGTGGTAAAGATGATGTCGTAGCCGATGAGGAGCTTGATCCAGAGGCCGGGGTCGCTGTCGCCGGTGAAGATGGATTTGCAGGCGACGACCATGGCGAGCAGCGCGGGGATGAAGATGGGGAAAAGGATGATGGAAAGGAGCAGCTCGCGGTTTCGGCTGGTCATGGCGAGGGCAGCGAAAAAGACGCCGTTCGAGACCAGCGCCCATGTGCCCGAGGGAGCACAGCGAGGAGCAGCCATCCCTGGCCGGCGACGTGGAGGTTGTAGAAGATGAAGAAGAACGGGGCCAGCGCGGCCTGCACGATGGTGACAAAGAGGAAGTTGACGATGACCTTGGCGAGGTAGAGCTCGGAGGCGGGCGAGGGCGCCATGCGCTGCGCGTCCATGACGTTGTGGCGGATTTCGCGGGCCCAGGCCTGGTTGAGCGCGCTGAGGGAGGCGAACATGGTGGCGACGCAGAGGACGCCGCCGGCGATTTGCTGGGAGAAGGCGCCGCGGGGGTCGAAGGCGATGGAGAACAGGACCACGACCAGGCCGGAAAAGAAGAGCATGGAGATGAGCGCGTCCATGGAGCGCCACTCAATGCGCAGGTCCTTGACTAGATGGGTCCAGAGGGCGGGCATCAGGATTTGCCCTCTTCGTGTTGGTGAGGACGCGTGGGCGAGGACGCCCACGCCACAGCCGGCCGGGAGGCCGGCGCTACCTCGCGGATTGCGGATTTGGTGAGGTCGGCAGTGGTTGCGGACTGGCCCAGGGCCTGGGCGGCGCGGAGGTAGTCGTCGGGGGAGAGGATGAGCTGGGCGCCGCGGGTTCCGGCGGAGACGCTGATCTTGTCGAATAGGATGACGGTTTCATCGACGAAGACGGGGTACGGCTTTTTTGCGCCGAAGATGGTGACGCCGCCGCGGATATAGCCGGTGAGGGGCTGGACGTCTTTTAGCGGAGCCATCTCGGCCTTGCGCATGCCTGAGGCCTTCGCGAGTTTCTTGAAGTCGAGTTCGGCGTCGCCGGGGATTATGGCGAAGAGATAGCTGCCATGGCCATCCGTGGTGATGAGGGTCTTGAAGACTTGCTCGGGAGGCATGCCAACTTTTCTCGCGACGGCAATTGCAGAGAGGTCTTCAGGGTCGACCTCGTACTCGCGGAGCTCGAAGGGAATGCCGAGGCTTTCGAGGAAGCGCGCGCCGTTGGTCTTCATCGGCTTGGGCTCCCGGGCTCAAAACTTGCTACGCGGCCGGCTTTGAGCGCCAGCACGTAGTCGGCGATGGGGGCGGCGGCATCTCGCTGGTGAGTGGTGATGACGATGGTGCGGTTCTGATGGCGGAAGCCGGAGAGCAGGTCGACCATCTGGCGAACGGATTCGACGTCCATGTTGGAGAAGGGCTCGTCGAGCAGGAGCAGCTCAGGCTGGGGGAGCAGGACGCGGGCGAGCGATGTGCGCTGGCGCATACCCTGGGAGTACTGGCCGAGCAGGCGGTTGAGGCTGGGATCGAGGCCCACCTGGCGCAGAACTTCGGCGGGATCGAGACACGCGCGGCCGGGATAAAGGCTGCCGAAATAGCGCAGATTCTCCACGCCCGTGAGCTCGTCGTAAAGCATGGGGGCGTGGCTCATGTAGCCGATGCGCTCGCGGGCCTGCTGGGGCTCCGAATCTCCGAAGAGTTTTACGGTGCCGAAGCTGGGACGGAGGAGTCCGGCGAGGATACGCAGGAGGGTGGACTTGCCGGCGCCGTTTTCGCCGATTAGGACGTAGCACTTGCCGGTTTCGAGCTCCGCGGAGACCTGGCGCAGCGCGGCGAAGGTGCCGAAGAGGCGCGAGACCTTATCGACTCGGGCGCAGAGGGCCGCGCTTGCCTGGCCGCTCATCTGGGGCTCAGTTGGCAGCGCCCGAAGTGCCGGCGGCGGGGGCCGGTGAACTGGCGGCGGGAGCGGTGGCGTCAGCGCGAGGATTGGCGGTAGCAGGCGTGCTGACGGGCTGACTAGATCCGGGAGTGGCCCCGGGGACGACAGGTGCGTACTTGCTGGCGCACTTGGCCTGGAGCACGTTGGCGTGGAAGACGCCGTCGCGGCCGTAGGTGCCTTCCGCCAGGGCCTGGGAATTGTCCTTGAAGGTGTCCGGAGGCGGCTCGGAGCCCTTGTAGGACACCTTGAGCAGGTGGCCGGACGCGGCCTTGGACGAGTGGCTTTCAAACTCGTTCATGACAAAGTCGACATGGGTGCCGTCCTGCTGGATGGAGCCGGGCTGGACGAAGCCTTCGACGCGCAGGTTGCTGGTGTAGGCCTTGTTGCCCATGTGGCCGAGCTCGGCGATGGTGACGTAATAGCTTTTGGCTGAGCCGTAGCCGGAGTATGCCAGCCAGCCAATGGTGCCCAGGATAATGGCCACCGCAATGCCGATCCGCAGGTTGCTTGAGGAAGTCTTCATCTTCTTCAAGCATAGGAGCGGCGGCGGGGAGGGTCAACAGCCAAACGGGTGATCCACGTCACACATGTTGCCTTTGAAGCTCCTGTATTGCGGTGGCCTCCCTCTCATCAGCGCAGATTTCTGGGTTCGTGGAGGGTTTTGGGTTCGGATTCGAGGTTGTCCTTTCCGATTTTCGGGGTGCTTTTGGCTGCGACGATTATCGGCAGAAAAAGGATGCCGACGTAAGCGAGACCAATCATGAGGTCATGCATGGGAGAGGTTGCTCCTAAAAAAGAGGACCGGCCGCTCTAAGCGGCTCTGGGCAGTATGAGATGCGGGAGGATGCGGGTTGGGGTGCTTTCCGAATACAGAGTTCCAGTGACTCGTCCCCCTCGAAAATCCCGACCCAGAGGGGTTCGAGAGCCCACAACGCCTTAAGGCACGGAAAGTCCG
>CAVRDN010000022.1:0-8008 GCA_963719675.1 uncultured Alphaproteobacteria bacterium
GACCTTGACTTCCTTGCCTTCCATAATGGCGACGCAGGAGTTGGTCGTGCCGAGGTCGATACCGATGACTTTACTCATTGTCGAAAACTCCGTTCAGCGGACTGTCGGCGGCCCGAAGCACCGCGGACGTCCCCATGGGGTGATATGTTCCAGGATGTATGGGGCCAGAGCGCCTCAGGCAAGAGCGGATCGTGGGAATTTGTGACAGAACGTTCATGCCCGCGGGCTTCCTGCTCTGACGTTTCAGGCCAGACCTCTCAGGCTGTCGTGTTCAATTTGAAGCCGGATGACGGCAGTTCGGCGGTGGGCGCTTTCGCCACCACGACCATCGCCGGTTTCAGTAACCGTCCGTTCAAGGTCCAGCACGCGGTCCAGGCCTGCATGACGGTACCCGGCGCATGGACCTCGCTGTCCTGCTCGGCCATCGCCTGGTGCATGTTGGGATCGAACGGCTGGCCGACCGGGTCGTCCTTGCGGATGCCGTTTCGTTCCAGAACACCGATGAAACTGCGCTCGATGCCGGCGAGGCCGTCGCGCACCTTGATCAAAATCTCCGGCTCCCCCGGGGTGGCGGCCGGCAGGGCATCGATGCCTCGCTTCAAATTCTCGGCCGCTTCGACGATGTCGGTGGCGAATTTCTGCACCGCGTACTGGCGGGCGTCATCGGTCTCGCGGCGGCCGCGGGCGCGGACGTTGGAGGTCTCGGCCTCCGCCCGCATCCAGCGGTCCTTCATCTCCGCGAGTTCGGTTTCCAGTTCGGCGATGCGAGCGGTGGCAACCCGCATCAACTCGTCCTGGGTCAGCGAGGCGTTGGCGTTCGCCGCGTCCGGCGACTGCTCGGATCGGGCGGTGTCGGGGGAATGTGGATCGGTGTTCATGTCCGCTCAGTTAGGGGCAGGGGCGCGCGGCGACAAGGGTTGGTTGTGGGTCGCACGCCGGAGATTGGCGGTGGGCTGGCCCGCCTCGGGAACGAGGATCAGCACGCGCACCCCGTCCGGACCGCTGCCCGACACCTTGTCCGGAACCGGGCGGAAGCAAGCCGGCATCAGGTCATCGCGGTGGACACGCGCGGTTCGGCGCCGGCGACGATACGGCGGCGCATCGGTCGCAGCACCGCCACCGCCAGCAGCGCCACGAAGACGTTGGAGATGCCGGCCACCACGAATACCGTTCCCCAGCCGCCGGTCGCCGTCTGCAGTACGTTGGCGAACGGCACCAGCAGCGCCGCGGTACCCTTCGCCGTGTAGAGGCAACTGGCGTTGGCGGCGGCGTATTTCGGTCCGAACGTGTCGGTGCACAGCGATGGGAACAAACTGAAAATCTCACCCCAGGTGAAGAAGATCAGGCCCGCGCAGACCACGAACGTCCATCCGCCGTGTCCCGCCACGGTTAACAATCCGTAACTGCATGCGCCGAGGAAGAAGGCGATTCCCATCGTCAGTTCACGGCCGATCTGATCCGAAACCCAGCCGAAAAAGGGACGCGCCAGGCCGTTCAGCACGTTGTCCACCACGAGCGCCACGCTGAGAACTGTCGCCCCGAACAGGATCGGATTGTTGGCGATACCGAAATCCTTGGCGATCGGCGCGAGTTGCGCTGTCGCCACCAGGCCGGTGGCCGCGTTCAGCACGAACATCGCGTACATCAGCCAAAAGATTGGCGAGCGTAACATCTCGCCGCTGGTGAAACTCCGCCGGCTTTGATTATGGCGCTGGATCACCGCGGCCGACGCCGTCAGCGCCCGGTCGGGCGCCCGCAGGACGCCGGCGACGATGACCAGAATGATGCCCTGGCCGAGACCGAACCACAGAAACGCTTCGCCGTAGCCTCGCGCGGCAATCAGCATCCGGATCGGAATGACCGTCAGCGCGGCGCCGGCGCCAAAACCAGCCGCCGTCAGTCCAACCGCCAGGCCGCGCCGGTCCGGAAACCATTTCACGGCGTTCCCGACACAGGTCGCGTAGATCCCTCCGGCGCCCAGTCCGGAAATCGCGGCGCCGAGGTAGAGGAGTGTGAGGGAGGCGGCGTAGGCATTCAGCACCCAGCCTACTCCAACCGCGATCCCACCGAGCAGGATCATCAGTTTGGGGCCCCGGCGTGGCTTCATATGATCGACCGCGTAGCCCGCGAATGGCGTGATCCAGGTCTCGGTCGCGATGAAAATCGTGAATGCCCATTGAATGTCGGCGAGACTCCAGCCGTGCGCCTCACGGATGGGACCAACGAACAATGTCCAGGCATATTGTAAATTGGCAATCAGCATCATGCAAAGGACGCCGAGCCATAACTGCGCCCAGCGACCCGCCGGCGCCTCAGCGCCCGAGAGAGTCCCAGAGGGACTCGCGAACTCGGACATGTTTTCTCCCTGGAATTAGCTGGTTTGGTTACGTCGGTTGCATCGGCGTCATGCCATTGCGCCGATGCAACCGCGTTACGTCCGAGCGGTACATCACCGTACGCGGCCATGCAAGATGGTTCGCGTAGTCGTGGATCCATGCATCGCCGAACCGTGTTTCAGAGGATGTCGCCCGCCCGGAAGGCCCGTCCTCGTTTAACGCCGCGCGGGCAGGGTCGGGGCGGGGCGGGGCGGGGTGAGCCGCGCGCGAACACCCCGCCTTGTCATTAAAAAATCCGATCAGGTGCGATGCTGACGCGACGCTGGCAGATTCACGCGCGCCGGGCCGTTGATCTGGATCACGGCGGGTCGATGCGCGCCGCTCGGACGCGCCACGACCGGCGGTGTGGCGTCCGCTGGGACCGGCGCGATCCCGGCGGCGGGTCCACAGCCTCCACCGGCCCGGCTCACTTTCACGACAGGCGCGCTGCCCTGGCCATTGTAGTTGATCGAGACGCTCTCCTCACAGAATGTCCCCGCGGTCGCGGGCATCGCGCCGGCCATCGCCGGCAACATCCCCATGGGATTGGCGCGCGGCGAGAACATCGCGTTCATGTCGGCCATCATGTGATCCATCATCGCCTGCTGCTCGGCGAAAATCCGCTCGAGCGAAGCGGCCTGGATCGCGCCGTCGGGAGCAGCCAGCGGAGAAACCGCGACGGGCGTCACTCGGCGGGCTTCCACCATGACCGGCGGACTGGCGGCAGCGGAAATCGCGCCCCCCGGCATCCCGCCGGGCGTCAGGATCACGACGACACCCGACGGTACGGTGATGATCTGCTGAGCAACCGCGCCACCGCAAACGAGCGCGGCGGGAACCGCGACCCACGCCGCGCGAAGCAAACCTGACAGCGACATCGTAAATCTCCCAGGACGTCAGAGTTGCGGTGAATTTCCCGCGGTCGGGCTTACGCGACCAAGTCCAGAACATGGCTTTTTGTTAACGTCCGTGCGTCGATCCTGGCGCTCGCCGGCCGATGCCGCAACCAATCCCTTGCAGCGCCGTTCCAAATGAGCATGGACCTCATTGAACCCGCGATCGTCGCGTCATCGAGACAAAGCCAATTGCTGCGCGCGTTGGCCGAGGATGCGGATCTGCTCGCGGCCGAGCCTTCGGACGCGCTCCAAGGATTGGACGCCCTGCGCCGGCATGGCGCCCTGATCGCGGTCCTGCCACGCGAACGCGGTGGCCTCGGGCTCGGCACGGAACCTCAGGGCGCCGATGGTTTGTTCGCCCTGCTGCGCCTCGTAGGGCACGCCAACCTGTCACTGGGCCGTATTCTCGAGGGTCACGTGAACGCGGTGCAGTTGGTGTTGCGCCTTGGCGATGCCCGGCAGGCCGCTGTCGCCGCGCGCGACGTTCTCGACGGACACCTGTTCGCGATCTGGAATACCGAGGCGCCACCTGGTGTCAGGCGCGACGGCGCGTCGCGGTTGACCGGGCGAAAGTCCCACTGTTCCGCCGCCGGCGTGGCGACGCGGGGATTGATTACCGTGGATCAGCATGAGCGCGGCGGCCAACTGCTGCTGACCAGATTGCGCCCTGGAGAACGCGCGGGACCGTTACGCGGCACGCTGCATGGCATGCGCGCGACGCGATCAGGCTGGGTAGACTTCGACGCCTATGCGCCCGACCCGGAGGACTGGATCGGACAGCCCGGCGACTATCTGCGCGAGCCGGTCTTCTCGGCTGGCGCATGGCGCACGCTGGCGGCGATACTGGGTGGCCTCGAAGCGCTGGTCGAACAGTTCAGCGATCAGCTCCGTCGCCGCCACCGGGATGGCAACCCACACCAACGTGCCCGCGTGGCCGAGGCGCTGATAGCCCGGCACACCGCGTATTTATGGGTCCGCGAGTGCGCCCGGGCCGCCGACGGCAGCGACTACACCGCCCCTGGCCTGGCGGAATTCGTCAATTTCGCACGTCGCGCGGTGGAAGCGGCATGTCTCGACGCACTGCGGCTGGCGCAGCGCGGCCTCGGCCTGGCTGCTTTTATCGACAGCAATCCGATTGAGCCCCTTATGCGCGACCTGGCGACCTATTTGCGGCAGCCGGCGATGGATGAGGCGCTCGACGAGGCGGCGGCGTATTTCATGAGCGATCCCTCGTCCCTGTCGCGATTGATCGCGGAATGACGGTGGCGGAAGCGTTACGCGGGATGCGCGCCCTGCCGTCGCGCGATCTGAAGGCGATCATTGGCGGGTCGGCCGCCCTGATCCTCGCGCCCCATCCCGACGACGAAAGCCTTGGCTGCGGCGGCCTGATCGCCGCGGCGTGCGATCGTGGGCGGCCGCCCGAGGTGGTTTTCGTGACCGACGGCACGGGCTCGCACCCGCGGTCGCGGCAATTTCCTCCCGGCCGATTGCGCGCCACCCGAGAGGCGGAAGCCAGAGCGGCGCTGCGGGAGCTCAATCTGACGCGGGACCATGTGACGTTCCTGCGGCTTCGCGACACCGCGGCCCCGCATCGCGGCGCCCGGTTCGATCGCGCCGTCGAAACGATCGCGGCGATTGCCCGGCGCCGGCGATGCGGCAGCATTTTCGCGCCCTGGCGGAACGATCCGCATAGCGATCATTTGGCCACGCATCTGATGGCGGCGGCCGCGGCCCGGACGCTGCGCCTGCGCCACGTTTCTTATCCGGTTTGGGGCTGGACGTTGCCTCCGGCGCTCAGGCTGACGGGGACGATACGCGGCGCGCGGCTGGATATCCGGCGGTACTTGCCGGCGAAGCGGCGCGCGATCGCCGCCCATGCGTCGCAACACGGTGGTCTGATCACCGACGATCCTGGCGGGTTTCAGATCCCCTCTGACCTGCTGTCGATTTTCGATGAACCGTTCGAGGTGTATCTGGAGAATGACGTTGCCTGACCGGTCGGTGCCCGCGAGCTATTTCGACGAATTATACGAACGAGATCCGGATCCCTGGCGCTTCGCGTCCAGCGAGTATGAGCGAGACAAATACGCCGCGACCCTCGCGGCGATCGGTGAGGAGCGCATCGCGCGTGCCTGCGAGGTCGGCTGCTCGATCGGGGTCTTCACCGCGGCGTTGGCGCCGCGGTGCGCGGCGCTGCTGGCGGTGGATTTCGCGGCCGCCGCACTGGAACAGGCACGGCGGCGATGTGCCCATCTACCCCAGGTGACGTTCCAACGCCTTGGCGTGCCACGAGAGTGGCCGCGAGGGCGTTTCGATCTGATCGTATTCTCCGAGGTATTGTATTTCCTGTCCGCCTCCGACATCCGCGTGACAGCGGCCCGGACGTTGCGATCGCTCACGCCCGGGGGTCGGATCGTTCTCGTAAACTGGACCGGTGATACAGCGCAGGCGCTCAGCGGCGACGCGGCCGCCGAGATATTCGCCGCGGCGGTCGCGTCGCGTGTCGTGACGGTGTGCCAGGAACGCCGCCCGGACTATCGGCTGGAACGTGTACCGCCGCGGCGCGGATCAGGCTTCATAGATTTCCGGACGGGGCGGTTCCACGCTGCTGGTGTCTCCCCGCAACGCGGCGAGACAGCTCCGCGCCACGCGGATTTGTTCGTGCACCGCCGTGACCGGGACCGGGCGACGGCGCAGTCTGGGGCTTCTGGCCTCGATCCGCGCCCACGCCGCGCCAAAATACCGCGACGCAATCCAGCGCCGGAGCATGACGATGGGGATGTCAAGCGCGATGGCGAGGCGATTGATGTCCCGCGGCGTGTTGTCCGGCGTTGGCGCGCTCGTCGCGCGCGACCACAAAACACGCAGTCTGCGACGGAAGATGCTCCGCGCGATCGCTTCGCGCGCGGGTTCCAGCCGGCTGTCCAGAAACGCGTCCGCGCAAACCAGACGGCGGCGGATCGTCTCGGCCATGCCCCCGGCCGCGCGGCCCTCAGTTCGTCCCGACACCGTGACAACCGCGTCATTGGCATGGCGGATCCGCGCATCCACGCGGCGCAACGCATTGAAGAATTCCCGATCCTCACCGCTCTCGACCCGCGGCATCCCACCGGCGCGCGAGTACGCCGCCATCGTCACGGCGATGCTCGCGCCCGAATGTTCATCATGCCGCGGCCAGGGATCCCAGGCGATCGGATCGAGATGCGCGTCGATTTCATCAAGCAACGCGGCATATTCGCATTCGACCGCGTCGGCGACGATCAGCGATGGCGGGAGGTTCGCCTCATCGACCGGATCCAGGCGCGATCGGCCGGCGACCGCTTCAGCGCCACCTTCGATCGCCGCGACATTGGTCGCGACCCAGGTCGGACCGACGACGCCATCGGCGTCCGTGGTCAGCAGGATGCCGTTGTCTCCCGCGCGCCCGGCGGCCCATCGCATCGCGAAACGCCGGGCGCCTCCCGCGTGCGCCTGATCGGGTGGCAGCACGACGCTGTCGACGACGATCGGCACCGGCGCGTTCGCCGCGACATGGGCGGCGACGGCGGCGGAGCAGTCGGAAGAATTGTTGACCAGCACGAGGATTTCGTCGGGCCGCACGGTGGTTTGCGAGGCCAGCGCCTTGAGGCATGCTTCCGTGTACGCGGCCTCATTCTTCATCGGAACGGCGACGATGATCCGGCCCGTGATTTCGCGGGATCGCCCTGGTCGTGGGTCACGCGGTCGCACGAGATGCATCACGCCCGTTGCCCCGACACCGTCCCGTGGCGCGAGCTCGCCCCAATCACCCGAATCGTCAGTCATTACGCACTCATCCTGTTTGGCCGCATCGCGCAAAACGGGCGCTGAGACGAGTGGTTCCCATACCCTTTCGGCAACGTTCCACCGGCCAAACGGTAGAACACACCCGAAAGCCACTGTGTCCCTGGAAATGCGCGGTAATCCCGGGGAACCCCCGGAGGGCGGCACCGTTACAGACTGTGGTTCCAACAAATGCGGGAGGTTCGGATGGGACGCGGAATTTTGCTTTGGCTGTTGGCTGGACCGATCCCGGTCATCATTCTTCTCGCGCTGCTGTGGCGCTGACCATGCCAGCCGATACCTACCCGCTGGACGCGGGCGTGGCCACCGAGTTTCCGGTGTCCGCGATCTCCTGGCCCGCGATATTCGGCGGCGCCATCGTAGCGGCCGCGACATCGCTGATCCTGGTACTGGTCGGCACGGGACTTGGCTTTTCGCTGGTCTCGCCCTGGCCGAACGCCGGCGCGTCGGCAACCACCTTCACCGTCATCGCCGGCATCTGGCTGATCGTCGTGCAATGGCTGTCGTCCGGATTGGGCGGCTACATCACTGGCCGGCTGCGCACGAAATGGGTCCGCACCCACACGCACGAAGTCTTCTTCCGCGATACCGCGCACGGCCTCCTGGCATGGGCCCTGGCGTCCGTGATTGGCGCGATGATCCTCGCCTCGGCGAGCGCATCGATCATCGGCACCGGCACACAGGCCGCCGCGACGGTCGCATCGGGCGCGGCGCAAGGGGCCGGCTCGGCGGTGGCACCCATGGCGCAGCAGCAGGCTTACGAAGTGGACAGCCTGTTCCGCGGGGAAAAGTCCGACGCCGCGGCCTCCGCCACCGCTGTGCACACCGAGGCGGTTCGCATCTTCGCGCGCGGCTTCGCCAATGGCGGCATTCCCGCCGCGGACCGCGACTACCTGGTTAATCTCGTCGCCGAGC
>CAVRDN010000023.1:0-76530 GCA_963719675.1 uncultured Alphaproteobacteria bacterium
GTCCAATCCCAGACGATCCCCGTCCACGCCGGCGCTTCAGTCTCGCGCGCGCCTGGGGAACTGCATGCACAGCAGGTCGGCGCCCGCCGGACCGGCGAACATCTCCAACGCCGCGTCATCCGGCCCCACGAAGACGAGAGAGTTCACCGGCAACAGCGCGCTATCCGGTACCTGTGCGCTCCCGGCGCTGACCAGCCAGAACTGCCCGCCGCCCGTCGATGGGTCGGGCCCTTTCGCGACGCCTCGCGCTTGACCGTGTAGCGCCAGGTGCCGAGGCCGTCCTTCGTCTCCTCGATCACCGCGTTGCTGCCGACATCCGTCAGCGCCGCCAGCTCCGCCCCGGTCAGCGGGGCGAGCGGACCGCAGGTCGCTTCCCGGTGCTGAAAGCGCGCCCGCGCGTCACGCAGTTGTTGCCGATGCGCGGGCATATACCGCGCGCCGGGATCCCAACCGTTGCGCAGCGTGAACCAGGAGATGCCTTCGTCGGCGGCGACGATCGGACCATACGCGGAATAGGAGTCGGTGTAGTGCACCGCCACGGTCGCCACGTCATGTATGCCGAGGCGGCCGCCGCCCTGCACGATCGACCTGATACTGATCGGCGGAGTGGAAGTGCGGCTTCACGATCGCGGCCGCATCCTTCTCGACCAGGAACGCCATCGGATAAACGATATTGGCATCCGGCGGCGCCTCGCCTTCCTTCAGCGTGTTGCGGTTCTTGCCGATAAACGCCGTGTTCCAGCCATTGCCGGTCCGCCGGCGGTTGGCCTGAGGTGCGACGGTGCTGTCCGCTGTCACGATCATGGAACTGCCTCACGTTCGATTGTTCCCGGCAGAGTAGCGGAAACCCCGCTTTGCCGCCAGTGGCGCGAGCCGGCCGCGCGGCCCGGTGGTGCGGGATTGGGGGGTGCGGCCCGGGAGGTACGCGGCCTCGGACGTTCGTCAGAGCGAAAAGCGCTTCCCCACGGCGGAAGGCAGCACCACGGATTCGCCATACGCCCGCTCCAGCGCATTGAGTGCCCGCCAGCCGGTGCAATGCGCCGGGATGATCAGGTCAAGGCCGAATGTGCCGAGGTCTCGTATCGTTTCGGGAATGATGGCTTCGGTCGGTCCGGCGAGATGAAAGCCGCCCATCACGGCGTGCGGCTTCACGTCCGGAAATGTCGCCCGCGCATGGTGCATCACGTTGACGATGCCGGCGTGCGAGCAGGCGCTGAACACGACCAGGCCCTTGTCGCGCACATGCACCGCCAGGAAACGCTCGTCCATCAGCAGCGGGTCGGGCTCCCATGGCGCGTCCGCCGCGGGACGGCAAACCTGGCCCACGAGGCCCTTCTCATACCCGGTGACACGGGGAATTTCGCCGCTGATGAAGAACATGTCGTCCAGGCAGGTGCGCGCCGCGTCGGTCACGACCGGTTCCGCGCCGAGCAAGGTCCACTCGGCGGGCGAGGGGATCGGGTCCATCGGCAGCACGCCGCCATCCGGTTGCCGCGAGCCGCGCGGCCGGAACATGCCAGGGTGCAGATACAACGGAACGGCACGCCCGCCGTTGGCCTGACCGATCATTCCGAGCGCGCGCGGAATGCCGCCGGCATGATCCCAGTGGCCGTGCGACAGCATCGCCGCGCCAATCGCGCCAAAATCGACGCCAAGGCGCAGACCGTTCCGCTCCACCGCGTAATCCACCGGGCCGCCGTCGAACAGCATCGCGCGAGCACCCGCGGGTCCATGCGCGGTGATCACCAGCGCCAACCCGTGATTGGCGCAGCACAACGAGCCGCCCGCCATGATCCGCATGCCCCCCTGGCGACCAAGAACGGCCCATTCCCGGGTCACGAACGACGGCGTGGACGACAAACTGTCCGTGACGTTATCGACGAGAACCTGGATGTCGAGCCGATCGACCTGTCGCAGGACAGTCATGTGTTCCCCCATGGCATCGAACGCAGCTTACGCCGGTTCGCCGGCACCTTGCCATCGCGCCCGACCAAGGTGTTGATGCGTCACAGTGACGCTCTTCCATGGAGAAACCCATGCCACCGCACCCCATTGGCAATCCCTTCGATCTGACCGGCAAAGTCGCCCTCATCACCGGCGGCAATTCCGGCATCGGACTGGGCATGGCCAACGCCCTCGCGGCAGCCGGAGCCGATGTCGCGATCTGGGGCACCAATGCCGCCAAGAACGCCGCCGCGCGGGAGCAAATCGCGAAGGCCGGCCATCGGGTGCTCGCGCTGGAATGCGATGTCGGCGATGAAGCCGCGGTCGAGACCTGTTTCGCGCGCACGGTCGAAACATTGGGCCGCGTCGATGGCTGCTTCGCCAACGCGGGCGTCTCGGGCCGCTCCGGCGGCAAGCCGTTCTTCGAAATGGCGGCGGATGAGTGGCGCCGCGTGATGCGGGTCAACCTCGACGGCGCGTTCTTCACGTTGCGGGCAGCGTCGAAGCACATGGTGCGAAACAAGATCGAGGGCGTGCTGGCCGGTACCGCGTCGCTGGCCGCGATCGAGGCCTCACCGCGCAGCGAGCATTACGCGGCGACGAAAGGCGGCATGATTTCGATGATGAAATCGCTGGCGGTGGAACTGGCGCGCTACGGGATCCGCGCGCATTCGATCCTGCCCGGTTGGATCGATACCAACATGACCGAGAAGACGCTCGCCAGCGACGGGTTCCAGAACAAGGTGTTTCCGCGGGTACCGATGCGCCGCTGGGGCACGGGCGACGACTTCGGCGGGATCGCGGTGTACCTCATGAGTTCGGCGTCACGCTATCACACCGGCGATACGTTCGTGATCGATGGCGGTTATTCGCTGTTCTGATCCGTCACACCGTGCCCACCGTCCTGATCCGCGCGCGTGGGAAAATCTCCAGTTGCGACAGCACCGCCGTGCCGGGTTTGACGCGTTCGACAATGGCGCGAACATGGGTGCGGATCGCGCCGCTGCTGAGAACGACGGGTAACTCCCCGCTCGCGGACGCCTTCTCGTAAACCTCGTTCAACCGGCGCACGAAATCCTGCAATTTGCCGGGCGCCATCGCGAGTTGGCGTTCCTCCGGTGGACCCGCCAGCGATTCCGCGAACGCCGCCTCCCAGTCCGGGGACAGTGTCAGCAACGGAATATAACCGGAGGTTCCGGTGTGTTGATCGCTGATTTGCCGGGCGAGGCGCGCGCGCACATGCGACACGATCGTCGGAATGGCGCGGGATGGCGAGCCGCACGCCTCCTGGATCCCCTCGAGGATCGTCGGCAAATCACGGATCGAGACGCGCTCCTCCAGCAGGCTCTGCAGCACGCGTTGCACGGCGCCGACGGAGATCGTGGCGGGGATCATATCGGCGACCAGTTTCTGGTGCTCGGTGGGAAGTTCGTCCAGCAGCTTGCGCGTCTCCGCGTAAGACAGCAGTTCCGCGACATTCTGCCGGACGATTTCGGTCAGGTGGGTGGACAGAACCGTCGGCGCATCGACAACGGTGCACCCTCGGAACAGCGCCTCTTCCTTTTGCGCCGGATCGATCCACATCGCCGGCAGTCCAAACGACGGCTCCCGCACCGCCTCGCCGGCAAGCGTCGGCGTGCCGCCCTTGGGATCCATGATCAGCAGCATGTGCGGACGCAATTCGCCGCGCCCGGCCTCGATCTCCTTGACGCTGATCACGTACTCCGTGGGACCGAGCCGCATGTTGTCCTGGATCCGGACCGGCGGCAGAACGAAGCCCATGTCGGAGGCGATGGTGCGGCGCAGAGTTTTGATCTGTTCCGTCAGCCGCGGACCGTCACCGCCGGCGAGCGCCAACAGGCCGTAGCCGAGTTCCAGCCGGATCATGTCCATCCGCAACGACTCGCCGATTGGCGGCTCGGTCGCGACCGGGGCAACGGGCTCGGCATCCCGCGCGCCGAGTGGGTGTATATGGCGCAACCACGCGGCCCCCCCCGCCAGTCCGGCGATGGCGAGAAACGGCAGCATCGGCAGACCGGGCAGTAACCCCAACACGGTCGCCGCGCCCGCCGCCATCGCCAACGGCTTCGGACCGCGGCCCAGTTGCGCGACGAGCGCGACGTCCGCGGTGCCCTCGATGCCACCTTTGGTCACCACGATGCCTGCGGCGGTGGAAACCAGCAGCGACGGGATCTGTGCCACCAGGCCGTCGCCCGCGCTCAACGTCGTGAAGGTCGCGGCGGCGTCGGCGAACGCCATGTGATGCCGGAGCAGTCCGATCGCGAGGCCGCCGACGATGTTGATCGCGGTGATGATCAGTCCCGCGATGGCATCGCCGCGGACGAATTTCGCGGCGCCATCCATCGAGCCGTAGAAGCTGCTCTCTTCCTCCAGATCGCGCCGGCGGCGGCGGGCGGTTTTTTCGTCGATCAGGCCGGCGGACATGTCGGCGTCGATCGCCATTTGCTTGCCGGGCATCGAATCCAGGCTGAACCGCGCCGCGACCTCCGCGATGCGGCCGGAGCCTTTGGTGATGACCATGAAGTTCACCACCAGCAGGATGGAGAACAGGATCAGGCCGATCACCACGTCGCCGCCCATCAGAAAGCCGCCGAACGCGGCGACGACATGACCCGCGGCAAGCATGCCTTCGTTGCCGTGCGACAGGATCAGCCGTGTCGTCGCGACATTGAGGGACAGCCGCAACAGTGTCGTCAGCAGCAGCAATGTGGGGAAACTGGAAAAGTCGAGCGGCCGGTTCAGGAACAGCGCCACCATCAGCACCAGCACCGACGCGGTGAGGGACAGCGCCAACCCGATGTCCAGCAGGAACGTTGGCAGCGGCAGCACCAGCACGGACAGCAACGCCACCACCCCAAGCGCGAGACCGATGTCGCTGCCCGGCGCGTATTGCCGGATGGTGGCCAGCATTCCCGTTGGCACGTCCGCGACGGCGGCCATGCCGGATCAGGCCGCGTTGGCGGCGGGCGGCGGTACGGCGACACCGCGCGCGGTGTAATCTCGCAATTTGTTGCGCAGCGCGCGGATGGAAATTCCCAGGATCGTCGCGGCGTGCGTGCGATTGCCCAGCGTATGACCCAGGGTGTGAATGATGAGGTCGCGCTCAACGTCCTCCATGCGGCGACCGACCAGCGAGGCGACACCGCCGGCGGACGGCGTTTCGGATAATTGTCGCGTCCCGTCGGGTTGAGAGAGTTCGATATCGGCTGCCGCGATGTCCGGTCCGGTCGCCAGCAGGACGGCGCGATGGATGACGTTCTCCATCTCCCGAACGTTGCCGCGCCAATGATGGGCGGTCAGTCGCGTCACGGCGGCCGGCGCCAGCGCCCGGTACGGCAGTCCGTTCACGGCGGCGTATTTGCGGCAGAAATGCTCTGCCAAAGCCGGAATGTCGCCGGTCCGTTCGCGCAGCGCCGGAATTCGCAGGCTGACCACGTTCAGGCGAAAGTAAAGATCCTCCCGAAACGTTCCGCGCCGTACCTCGGCGGTCAGGTCACGATTGGTGGTCGCCAGGATCCGGACATCCACCTTTACCGGCGCGGAGCCTCCGATCCGGTCTATCTCGCGTTCCTGCAGGGCGCGTAGCAATTTCGCCTGCAGGCGAATGTCCATTTCGGAGATTTCGTCCAGCAGCAGCGTGCCGCGATGGGCCGCCTCGAACTTGCCCAGCCGGCGGGCGACAGCACCGGAGAAGGCACCCTTTTCGTGACCGAACAGTTCCAATTCCAGGAGATTTTCGGGAATGGCGGCGCAGTTGAGGGCGATGAACGGACCGCCGGCACGGCGCGATTTGCGATGGATGTGGCGGGCCAGTACCTCCTTCCCGGTGCCGGATTCGCCGCTGATCAGCACTGACGCATCGGCGCGGGCGACCTGCTCGGCGCGGTGGACGGCGGCCGCCATCGCCGGATCGCGGACGATCATCGCATGGGACTCGCCGGACGCCGCTTCCAGGATCGCGGCGATCAGATCCGGGTCGGGAGGCAGCGGGAGGAATTCGCGCGCCCCGGCCTGAATGGCGCGAACGGCGGCGTCGGGATCGTCGCCGGTGCCGCAGGCGACGACCGGCACGGCGATCCGCTCCGCCGCCAGCGCGGCGACCACGGCGCCGACGTCGTGGCTGACGTCGCACAGAACCAGATCGATGTGGGCGTTGGACCGCAGCCGGACCAACGCGCTGTCCGCGTCATCCGCCTGATCGAGTTTCGCGCCGCGGCCGATGGCGATGCGGGCCGCCTGACCCAGATCGCCGGCGAGCGAACCGATGATGAGGACTTTCATGGGACGGTCGCCGGTGGCGCGGCGGGCCGCTTTCTGGCGCATGACCCGACGTTCGGAGCACGCGATGTTGGACCATCCGCCATGCCCCGACGGGCTGACGCGGCGTGCGCCGCGCGGAACGATGCCGCGCCAGGGTCAACGCCGTCGTCGGTTCGCCTTTGAATCGAGGGGCCGTTCGCCGTCACGATGGCGCTCGATCGCCTTTGACGATTTCCGTCATGGTCACGCCCAAACGCGTGTCGTCCACCATCACAACCTCACCGCGCGCGACCAGTCGATTGTTGACGTAGATATCGATCGCCTCGCCAAGTTTGCGATCCAGTTCGACCACCGCGCCGCGGCCGAGCTTCAGCAACTGACTGACCTGCATCGTGGTTTTGCCCAGAACAGCGCTCACGGTGACCGGGATGTCGTAGACCGCCTCGAGTTCTCTGGCCGACCGCGCGCCGCCGTTTTCGGCCGGCTCCGACAGCTCCGCGAGTTCCATGTCATTCGACAAGTTCGTGTTCCTTCACGGTTGCCTTGGCGTTCAGCAGACCGGCGGGTGCCAGGATGCCTTCGATTTGTTTCCACAACGACGTCGCGTCGCGCGTGGCGGTGCCGTTGTCCCAGGCAACGCGCGCATCGCCGGCCGCCACGGCATCGGTCGGGACCAGCTTCAGGCGGGCCGCCAGATCGGCGTCCATCGCGTGAATTTCCTCGGTCATCGGGGAGATGAGGTGTGGGTTGACCCTGACCGTGATCTTCGGCTCGCGGTGTAACGCGGGCAAAAGCTCCCGCAGCATCGCGGCGAGTTCGCCGGCCCCATGACGGGCGCTCAACCCCGGAAACGCGGTCGCGAAACAATCGAACAGCAGGCGAGCGATCGCCTCGGCGGATTGTTCCGCGATCGACGCGGCCTCCTCTCGTGCCGCGGTGAGTTGCGTGGCGATTTCCGTCAACCCGCGCGCCGCCGCCGCGCGCATCGACGCCTCGGCCTCCGCGAGGGCGCTGTCCCGGCTGTCGCGGGCCGCCTCATCCCGCGCCGCCATCAGTTCGGCGGCGGTAAACAACGGCTCGATGATTTCAGGCTCCGGCGATGGCGGCGGAAGATCGAAGTCCTCGTCGAACAGCAGGACACCGGCACCGCCGGAAGAGGAAAACGCCTGAGCCATGATCAGTACACCACCTCGTCGTCACTGTTGCCGCCGATTTCGAGCTGCCCCTGCGCCGCCAGATCCTTCGCCAGCGCCACGATCCCGCTTTGCGCTTCATCGACGTCGCGCAACCTGACCGGACCAAGCGCGGCGATGTCCTCGCGCAGCATTTTCGCCGCGCGTTCGGACATGTTGCTGAGGAACAGGTCCTTGATCTTGTCAGAGGCGCCCTTCAACGCGATCGGCAACCGGTCCTTCTCGACCGAGCGCAACAACGTCTGCACCGCTGGCCCACCCAGACGCTGCAGGTCGTCGAAGGTGAACATCAACGACTTGATCTTCTCGGCGGATTCCCGATTGCGTTCTTCCAGGCCGTTGACGAACCGTGTTTCCGCCGCGCGGTCGAGATTGTTGAAGATTTCCGCCATCAGTTCGTGCGAATCGCGTCGCGCGCTGCGCGCCAGGTTCGACATGAATTCCGCGCGCAACGTGCGCTCGACGCCATCGAGCACTTCCTTCTGCACGGTTTCCATCCGCAGCATGCGCATGACCACTTCCATCGCGAATGGATCGGGCAACAACGTCAGCACGCGAGCGGCATGATCGGCGCGGATCTTCGACAGCACCACGGCAACGGTCTGCGGGTATTCGTTCTTCAGATAGTTCGCCAGGACGTCTTCATTCACATTGCCCAGCTTGTCCCACATGGTGCGGCCCGCCGGGCCGCGGATCTCCTCCATGATCTGGGAGACGCGGTCTCTCGGCAGGGTCTTGATGAGCAGCGTTTCGGTGCTCTCATAACTGCCGATCAGACTGCCGGACGACCCCAGGTTCTCGACGAAATCCGTGCACAGCCGCTCAACGATATCCGACCGCACCGCGCCGAGTTGCGCCATCGCGGCGGAAATGTCGCGGATTTCGTCTTCGTGCATCATGGTGAACAGGCGGCCGCACTGTTCCTCGCCCAGAGCGAGCATGACGATCGCGGCCTTCTGCGCGCCGCGCAGCGTGCGATAGTCGTCTATTTTGCCGAGTTCAGCCATTTTCCTGCGCCATCCAGCCACGCATGATGGTCAACGTTTCATCGGGATGCTTGCCGACAATGTCAGTGAGCTTACGTAACGAAGAGGCACGCATCTGACCCTCGATCTGCGAGAGGCTGATCATCGCCTCATCCTCGAGTTGTGCCGCGGTCATGGCGCCACCCTGATGGCCGGGTCCGGTCAATGCCGCCATTCCCGTCGGCGCTGACACGGGTGGGATCACCCCCGAATACAGACCGCCATGAGTGAGCGCGGCCGCACCGGTGCCGTCGGCCAGCGCGGCGCCGGCCGGGGCGAGCGCGGTCAGTCGCGCCACCATCGGCCGCAGCACCAGCAGCAACGCCAGCAGTCCAATCACGCCGAACAGCGCCGTCTGCGCCAGGTGCATGAAGTCGGGCTTTTCCAGATGCAGTCCGAGCAGGCCGCCGTTATCCGGGACCGCGGCATCGTCCGTGACAAAGCGCATGCTGACGACATCGACCTGATCGCCACGTTTCTCGTCGAAGCCGATCGCCGATTTCACCAAAGCGGTGATGCGGGCCAGATCCTCAGTCGATCGGGGCTGCCACGCGGGTTTCCCGTCGGCACCCGCCTGCACCGTTCCATCCACCATGACCGCCAGGCTGATGCGATCGATCCGCGGCTGTTCGGTGATCAGCGTGCGGACGGTCTTGCCGATTTCGAAGTTGGTCGTCTCCTCCTGACGGCCTTCCTGTGAGCCGTTGCCTGGAGCGCCGGCGTCCGCGTTCGGCAGGTTGTTCTGCGCGGTAACGGCCTGGTTCGCCTCGGTTGTCTTCGAGGTCGAGTTCACCGTCTGCGTGCTGCGTGGCACCTGACCGTCGGGGTCGAACTGCTCCTTGGTCTCGTTGACCTTGTCGAAGTTCATCCGCACCGACGCTTCCGCGCGGACCCGTCCTGGGCCAAGGGTCTTTTCCAGCATGTCCTCGACGGCGCGGGACAGCCGCATCTCCGTGGCGCGGCGAATGCCATCGGCGCTCGCGGCCTCGGAGAGCTGGGTCACCGGCTGGCCGGCACTGGCCAGCAGATCGCCGCGCGCATCGACCAAAGCAATATTGTTGATGCGCAACCCCGGGACCGCGGCGGCGACCAGGTTGAGAATGGCCTGCACGCCTTCCTTATCCAGGCGTTGCGCGCCCACCATCGTCAACATGACGCTGGCCTGCGCTTCCTGCTGGTCGCGGGCGAATGGCTCGCGGTGCGGTAATACCAAATGCACCCGTGCCGCGCGGATGCCATGGATGGCCAGGATGGTGCGGGCGAGTTCGCCCTCCATGGCCCGGGTCTCGCTGATCTTCTGCTGAAACGCCGAGAACAGGTAGCCATCGCCGCGGTCGAACAGTTCGTACCCGATCGAACCGCCGGACGGCAGACCATCCTTGGCCAGCAACATTCTGGATTCCGGGACCTGATCGGCGGGGATCAGGATCTCTCCCCCGCCACCGCCGAGATGGTACGGCACGTGGCGCTGATTGAGCTTATCGATGATCTGACTGGCGTCCCGCGGATCGAGATCGCCATACAGCAAGGCCATCTGGTCGCCGGATCCGGCGCGCATGATCATGACCGCCAGCAACGCCAGCAATCCAAGCGCCACCGCGCCCATCGCGGCAAGCCGGGCCGGGCCGAGGGCCTTGAGGCCGTCGAGCAGTGCCTTCATGGCTCGCCCGTCCGTGTTGAGATCGCCGGCATCCGATGGCGCCCCTGTTTCGCTGCTGCTGCTGTTTTGGCTGGCGGGGAGGGTGGCACCGAAAGGTTAGCTTTCGGTTAACGGCATTGGCGGATTTCGCCCTCAGTCCGGCGGATTTATTTTGCGTGAATGCGCAAGTGTGGATAAATTCCATCTTCCAGCATGCCAACGGGGAGACAATTCGTGTTCGACCTCGACTGCTTCATCGCTGACTGCAAGACCGCCATCGGTGCGCCAGGTGCGCAGAAAGCCATCCGCGAACTGATGACCGAGGCCGTTTCCGACCCGCGTCAGGTCGTCCGCGCCCTGGGCGAGCCGAAAAAAGCCGGGATCGAGCTGCTCTACCGCTCGGATGAGCTCACGGTCATCAACCTCGTGTGGGGCCCGCACATGACGGCGATGCCCCACAACCATCACATGTGGGCGGTCATCGGGATGTACGGCGGGCGTGAGGACAACATCTTCTGGCGTACTCTGCCGGACGATGCGCGCTGGCCGCTCGAGGCTGCCGGCGCCTCGGCGCTGATGCCGGGCGATGTGTGTCCGCTGGGCAAGGACATCATCCACTCGGTGACCAACCCGCTGTGCAAGCTGACCAGTGCGATCCACATCTACGGCGGCGATTTCGTCACCCAGCAGCGTGAGCAGTGGGAGGAAGAAACCCTGCGCATGCGGCCTTATGACCAGGTGGAAGCGCGCCGCAAATTCGAGGAAGCCAACCACTTGATGGAGCTCACCGCCGCCGCCTAGGCTGGGCGGCATGAGCGATCTCCATGCAAGCGGCCTTGGGCCGCTGATCGATACGCACGCCCATATCTATCCGCGCAATACCCCGCTGATCGAGGGCGCGACGCACAAACCCTCCCGCGACGTCACGCCGGAGGAATTCACGCGGACCCTCGACGAGCACGGCGTGCTGTTCGGCGTTCACGCGGCGGCGAGCTTCATGGGACCGTATAACGATTACACGCTGGCGGCGTTGGCCCGGTACCCGCGGCTGCGCGGCACGGCGATCGTCGATCCCGCGATCAGTTCGCACGAGTTGCGGGCGATGGATGGCGCGGGGATCGTCGGGATCCGGTTTTCATTGCGCGACTATAAGGGCATGCCGGACCTGAGCTCGACCGACTATCAGCGGCTGTTCCGGCGTGTCGCGGATTTGAACTGGCATGTGCATATTTACGCCGAGGGCGAGCGGATCGCCGCGTTGACCGCGCAACTGCTGGCCGCCGAGGTCAACATCGTCATCGATCACTACGGCAATCCCGTCGCGTCCATGGGCGAGAACTCGCCGGGATTTCAGGCCGCGCTCCGCGCCATCGGGTCCGGGCGCGGTTGGGTGAAGATTTCCGCCCCGTACCGGTCCGCCGGTTGCGATCACGCGGCGTTGGCGGCCCGCTTGCTGGCCGAGGGTGGACCGGACCGCTTGTTGTTCGCCAGCGACTGGCCGTTCGTGGGACACGAGACCAAGGTGACCTACCGGCAAATGGTCGAGAGTTTTGAACGGGTCATCCCGGACCCGGTCACGCGTGAGAAAATCGGCCGTGGCGCGCTGCGCCTGTACAAGTTCGCCTGAGCGCGCCCGCGGGCATTTGCCCAGACCCCGTCGATCGGACTCGCGTCTTACGATTTGCCGTCCCTCGGATCGGAGAGGAAACAGGTCCTGCCTTACGTCATCATAACCGCGATCGTGGCGGCAGCCGCGGCGCTGCAGGCTGGCACCGGAATGGGCATGGCTTTACTCGCCGCGCCGTTGCTGCTGCTGGTCAACCGCGCCTTGGTGCCGGGTCCGATGCTCTGCGCGACAATGGTCTTATCCCTCGCCGTGGTGTGGCGGGAACGCGCCGCGATCAATCGCTCGCTGCTTGGTCTGGCGTTCGTGGGTCTCGCCGTTGGTTGCGCGATCGGCGCTTTCGCGCTCGCCGTGTTGATTGGCGTGAACCTCGCCGAGGTGTTCGCGGTGCTTATCCTGAGCATCGTGGCGCTCAGTTTGCTCGGCCTGCATGTTCGTGCCAGCGGTCCGGCGTTGCTGATCGGCGGCGCCGCGTCCGGCATTCTCGGCACGATGTTCGGCGTGCATGGTCCACCCATCGCAATCGTCCTCCAGAATGAACCGCCGGAGCGTTTGCGCGCCACGCTGTGTGCGTTCTTCGCTGTTGGCTGCTTCATTTCGCTCGCGGCGCTGGCCGCGATCGGTGCGTTTGGGATCAGTCAACTCGGACTCGGGTTCGCCTTGCTGCCCGGCGTCGCGATCGGCTTCGTGTGCGGGCCGGTTCTGGGCCGGATGCTCAATCGACAGCGGGCGCGGATCGCGGTGTTGACGATATCGGCGGCGAGCGCGGTGGCATTGTTGCTGCGTTGAGACGCACGGCGCGCTCCCTCGTCATCGCGCGGCCAGCCGCGATGACGACGGCATTTGGGCTTTTCCTAAAGTACCAACCGTCGCACCACCACGGCGCCAATGCCAAACACCAACGGCAGCGCGCATCCGATCAATGCTTTCACGATGCGGCGGCCTTTCGCCAGGTCAACCACCACAAGTCCGGCATTCAGCACGAAAAACGCCACCGAGACGGCCGCGCACAAGGTCAGAACGAAGGTCAGGCCGCCCAGGCTCTGCGTTCCCGCCGGCCGCCGTCCGTCCAGCGCCATGCCGAGCGGAAGCAACAATGCCACGAACCCGATATACAAAATATTGCGCTGGCCGAATTTAAGCCAGGAGGTCGGGGTCAGATCGACTGCCTCGTCGCTATCGCGCCCGTCGTGCATTGGCCTCCTCGCGCCCAGATCACTCCACGATGCGCCGCATCAGCGCCGGACTCAATCCCTGGGCTGGCTTCGGCCGAGGCCGCGCGAAACTGCCCCTCGTGGCCGGACGAGGATGCAGGCCCACCACCGCCTCGGCGAGGCGAACCGCGCAACTCACCCCGTCCAGCGTCGGTACCGGGATATCCGCCCCGGCTTCGCGCGCCAGGCCGGCGATCGGGCCGCCGCCGAAGATGATGACCTCGGCGCCGTCATCTTCGATCGCGCGGGTGCATTCCTCCAGCAACCGCGCGCGAAGCTGGTCTTTGGCCTGGGTGATGTCGGGGATCGGCACATCCAGCGGGCGCACTCGGACAAGTCGTCCGGCGAGCCCGTGTTCCTCGGCACACTCCTGATACCAGCGGCCCAGGCGCGGCGTCAGGCAAACGATGGCGATGCGCCGGCCGAGTGTCCACGCCGTCAGCAGCGCCGACTCTTCGATTCCGAGGACGGGAATGTCGGCGAACTCGCGGGCGGCGGCCAGTCCTGGATCGCCAAAGGCCGACACGATCGCGGCGTCATGATCCATCATGTGCGTGGCGAGAGCGTCGAGCACCGCGTGCCCGGCGATCGCCGCCTCGACCCGGTTCTCGACGTATTGCGTGCCGAACGCCGCGGTGACAGCCGTGATCTCCGTTCCAGGTGAGGCAAACCGGCGCGCCTCGGCCGCCATCGAAGCGGTCATCGCCTCGGTGACGTTCGGGTTGATCAGCAGGAGTTTCATCGGCCCAGGACTGTTCCCACGCACAGACAATATTACCACGCATCGACGCGCGTGACCTGCGGACGCAGCCAACCGCCCGTGGCCGGGACGCCCGCCGCGGCGCGGGGGTTCATCGCCCGGTCAGAATACGCTCGACCAGTTGCTTCACCGTCGGGATGAACCCATTGGAGTAGAATGGATCCTTGGCGAAACGAAACGCATTGTGCCCGGAGAACATCAGGTTGTTCTCCAGCGCCGCCGCGTTGTCGCCCGCGTGCGCGATGTCCTGCAACGTCTTCTGGATGCAGAAGCTGCGCGGATCGGCCCGTTTGTTGGTCGAGAAATCCGGCTCCTGCTGCGACCAGTTGGAGAACCGGCAGGTGCTGAGGCAACCCATGCACGCCGCCTGATCCGCCAGGATTTCCCGGCTCTTTTCCGGCGTGACGAAGACCAGGGTCGAGTCTGGTGTCCGCAGCGCCTCGGTGAACCCCATGGCCTCCCAGCCACGCACATGGTCCAGGTCCGCCGGGGTCAGGTACACGATGCGCTTGCGCGGTCCGACGCCGTACTCGGCGACGTGCTCGCCCACCGGTTCGGTGGTGTAAGCGACCTGCCGCTCACTGCGGCCCTTCAACTCATGCAGGAACGCGTTGTCCACGGCGCTGGAGTAAAACCCGGTCGGCGAAAAGCGATTCAGATAAACATCGCCCTCATTCAGCGTCAGCAGTTTCTGCTTCCAAAGCTCCGGAATCGGACTTTCCTTGGTCAGCAGCGGGCGCGTGCCGAACTGAAACGCGATCGGTCCGATTTCCTTGTTGTCGAGCCAGTGGGCCCATTCCTCCAACCACCAGACGCCGCCGGCCATGATGATCGGGGTTTCATCCAGACCGAATTCGTTCATCGTCTTGCGCAAGGCGACGACGCGGGGATACGGGTCCTCGGGCTTCTGCGGATTTTCGCTGTTGGACAGGCCGTTGTGCCCGCCGGCGAGCCACGGATCCTCGTACACGACGCCGCCCAGAAGCGAGGCGGTCTTGTGATAGGCCCGTTTCCACAGCGCGCTGAACGCTCGCGCCGATGAGATGATCGGGTAATAATGCACGTTGAACCGGGCCGCGATGTCGGACAGCCGGTACGGCATCCCCGCGCCACAGGTGATGCCGTTGATCAGGCCCTTGGCCTGCTCCAGCACCTCGGTGATGACGCGCTCGGCGCCACCCATCTCCCACAGGATATTGGCGTGGATACGCCCCTTCCCCCCGGTGATGTCGAATGCCCGCCGTGCCTGCGCCAGCGCGCCCTTGACCGCGTAGGCGATCAGTTCCTCGTGCCGCTCGCGCCGCGTTCTGGCGTGGTAGACCTGAGGGATCGGCTTGCCGTCTTCGTCATAACTATCAGCGTTGACCGCGCTGATCGTGCCGATGCCGCCGCCCAAAGCCCAGTGGCCGGCGGTGGTGCCGTTGGAGACCGCGACGCCCTTGCCCCCCTCCACCAGGGGGAGGACGTCGAACCCGCCCATCCGAATCGCATTGATCGCTTGCATACCCCGGTGATTCCTTATCAGGCCCGGTTCAGTCGGGTGCCGCCGGTACCAGTCGCACAAGGCGCTATCGATACGATGTCCGTCACCAGATGAAAATATGTCAATCTGGCGACATGCATCTTCGCCGCGTCGTTCTCCGGCCAGCGCCGCGGTACGTCCGCCACGCCGGCCAGATTTCGCACTTCATCCCGCGCTCAAAACGCCCCCTTCGCGGGTGATCGCGCTCCCGTGGGAGTCACGGAAACCGACGGGAGCGACGTTGTGAGTTCAATCGCCCAGAGGCGGTTGGTCCGAACCCTCCTGATAGGCCGGACGCTCGCGGCGCGGGCGGTCCCCACGATCGCCCCGATCGCCCCGATCCGGGCGGTCGCCCCGATCGGGCCGGTCGCCACGCGCCGGACGCTCACCCACCTGCGCCGTGATGTCGGCGCCGGTCGCCTGGTCAACCACGCGCATCGACAGCTTGATCTTGCCGCGCTCGTCGAAGCCGATGACCTTCACCTTCACCTGATCGCCGACGTTCACCACGTCCGTGGTCTTGGCGACCCGCTCCGGCTTCAGTTCGCTGATGTGCACCAACCCGTCGCGCGAGCCCATGAAGTTCACGAACGCACCGAAATCCGCCGTCTTCACGACCTTGCCGGAGTAGATGACGCCCATCTCCGGCTCCTGCGTCAGGCCGCGGATCCAGTCGATCGCCGCCTGAGCCTGCGTCTGATCGACAGCCGCGATTTTGATCGTCCCATCGTCGTCGATGTCGATCTTGCACTTGGTCTGCTCGACGATCTCGCGGATCACCTTGCCGCCGGTGCCGATCACGTCGCGGATCTTTTCCTTCGGCACGTTGATAATGCTGATCCGCGGCGCGGTCGCGGCGACATCGCCCCGCGCGCCGGTCAGCGCCTTCGCCATTTCGCCCAGGATGTGCATGCGCCCGTCCCGAGCCTGGGCCAGGGCGATCTGCATGATTTCCGGCGTGATGGACGTGATCTTGATGTCCATCTGCAGCGAGGTGATGCCGGTGTCGGTTCCCGCCACCTTGAAGTCCATGTCGCCGAGGTGATCCTCGTCGCCCAGGATGTCGGAGAGCACGGCGAAACCATGGTCTTCTTTGATGAGGCCCATGGCGATACCCGCCACCGGCCGCTTCAGCGGCACGCCGGCGTCCATCAGCGCGAGCGACCCGCCGCACACTGTCGCCATCGAGGACGAACCGTTCGACTCGGTGATCTCGGACACGATGCGCATCGTGTAGGGGAACTTGTCCTTCTCCGGCAGCATCGGGTGAATTGCGCGCCAGGCCAGCTTGCCGTGGCCGATTTCGCGGCGTCCCGGCGATCCCATGCGGCCCGCTTCACCGACCGAGTAGGGCGGGAAGTTGTAGTGCAGCATGAAGTTGGAGCGGTACTCGCCTTCCAGCGCATCGACGATCTGCTCGTCCTGGCCGGTGCCGAGCGTGGCGACGCAGAGGGCCTGCGTCTCACCGCGGGTGAACAGCGAGGACCCGTGCGCGCGCGGCAGGATGCCAACTTCCGCGATGATCGGCCGGACCGTCCTGGTGTCGCGGCCATCGATGCGCAGGCCGGTTGCCAGGATGGCGCCGCGCACCACGTCGGCTTCCAGGTCCTTGAAGGCGGCTTTGGCTTTTTCGGTGTCCAGACCCTCGGCCTTCAATGCGTCCATGGCCGAAGCCTTGGCGGCATCGACCGCGTCGTGGCGGGCACCCTTGTCGGTGATCTTATACGCATCGCTCACCGCGTTGCGCGCCAGCGCGTCGACGCGGGTCTTCAGCGCGGCGGCCTCGGCTGAGGGTTCCGGCAGCGCCCAAGGCTCTTTCGCGGCATGCTCGGCGAGTTCGATGATGGCGTTGATGACCGCCTGGAACGAGGTGTGACCGAACGTCACCGCGCCCAGCATGACGTCTTCCGGCAGTTCCTGGGCTTCCGACTCGACCATCAGCACGCCCTCGGCGGTGCCGGCGACCACCAGTTGCAACTGGCTGGTCTTCGCCTGGCTGAGCGTGGGGTTGAGGATGTACTGGCCGTCCTGATAGCCGACCGACGCGGCCGCGACCGGGCCGAAGAACGGGATGCCGGACAAGGTCAGCGCGGCGGAGCAGCCGATCATCGCGACGATATCGGGGTCGTTCTCCATGTCGTGCGACAGCACGGTGGCGACGATCTGGACCTCGTTGCGGAAACCCTCGGGGAACAGCGGACGAATCGGGCGATCGATCAGGCGGCTTTTCAGCACCTCGGCCTCGCTCGGCCGGCCCTCACGTTTGAAGAAGCCCCCGGGGATCTTGCCGGCGGCGAAGGCCTTCTCCTGGTAGTTCACGGTCAGCGGGAAAAAATCCTGTCCCGGTTTGGCGGACTTTACCCCAACGGCGGTGCACAGCACGATGGTCTCGCCATAGGAGACCAATACGGCTCCATCGGCCTGGCGGGCTATCTTGCCCGTTTCCAGAACGAGCTTGCGTCCGCCCCAGTCGAGTTCCTTGCGGAAATAGTTGAACATTCACAGTCCTTTGGATGCGCGGCATCGGCGGACGGCAAGCCGGTTGAGCCAGCCTCCTTCGATCTGGGTTGGGAGGCGGCGTCTCGGGTCGCATGGGAGTGGGCCGCACCGCCCATTGGTCGAACCAGGGGGGCACGGCCGAAGCCATGTAACCGGAAACGCCGTCGCGGTTCCCGCGCCATCACTGGAGCATGCCGGATCAGCGGTCTGTCGGTCCGCCGCGGTCCGCGGCGTTACCCGCGCGCCAGGATGGTGCGCGGGGTCGTCACCCCGTCCTATATGGGATGAACGGGTGTTTCGTCATCTTAAAGTCGGGCGAAAACCACCTTCAAATCGCGCCGCCCTGTCGTTTTTCCGGCATTGCACACACTGGTCCGCAGGCTCGGCGACCACTCTGACTCCAGGTCCATCACGCACCGCCGCCGTGTCGCCGCTCCGCGGCGAGGACAACGCCGGGGTCCGGCAGAGGCCGAATGGATGCGACCCGGCGCGGGATTTCTACCGCCGCAGACTGAGCCGACCGATCAGCGTCTCATACCTGGTCTGGTTCTTCCGCTTGACGTAATCCAGCAACCGGCGGCGGCGGCCAACCATCATCAGCAGCCCACGCCGCGAATGGAAATCCTTCGCGTGGGTCTTCAGATGTTCGGTCAGGTTGTTGATCCGTTCGGTCAGGATGGCGACCTGAACCTCGGGGCTGCCGGTATCGTCGGTGCCAGTCTTGTACTCGCCAATAAGCGCCGTGCGGCGCTCGGCCGTAATCGACATCGGGGATACTCCTGTCGTGAGAGGTCAGAGAATCCGCTCTGGCCGCAGCAGCCCGTCCTCCAGACGGCACAGCCCGACCACGCGGTCCCCCGCCATCGCCCGGGCGAGACCCCCTTCAGGATCGGCCGAACGCGGAATCCGACCCATCAACGCGACGAGGCTGATGGCCTGGCCGTGTTTCAGGTCGGCGGCCTCCGATTCGGTCAGGGCCAGCGCCGGGATGTCGGCCAGCGCGGTCGCGACCGGAAGCAAGAGGTCCGGGGAAGCCGGGAGCGTATCCTCCGGATTGGTAACCTTGTCCAGCGGAATCGCCTGCGCCTCGTTGAACGGGCCAACCCGCAGCCGCCGCAGCGTCTCAATGAAGCCCAACGACCCGCACGCCTGGGCGAGGTCCCGGGCAAGGCTGCGCATATAGACCCCTTTGCCCGAGGCGACCTCGAACGTCGCGCGGTCCGGATCGGAACGATCCACCAGTTCGAACCGGTCCACGCGCGCGGGTCGCGGCTCCAGCACCGGGGCGCGGCCTTCGCGTGCCATGTCGTAGGCCCGCTCCCCGGCCACCTTGATGGCGGAGAAAATCGGTGGGATCTGCATGATCGCGCCGCGGAATGCCGGCAGTTCCTGTTGGATGCGCTCGTCCGAGGGGCGCACGCCGGTGGTCGCGGTGACCTGGCCGTCGGCGTCGTCGGTATCACGGGACTCGCCGAAACGGAGGGTGAAACGATACAGTTTGGTGCCATCCATGACGTACGGCACCGTCTTGGTCGCCGCGCCGAACGCGATCGGCAAGATCCCGGTGGCGAGCGGGTCGAGCGTGCCGCCGTGGCCGGCTTTCTGCGCGTCGAAGGCTCGCTTCACCCGGTTGACCACGTCCGTGCTGGTCATGCCGGGTGGCTTGTCGATGATCAGCCAGCCGTCGAGCGGGCGGCCGCGGGGTTTGCGGCGGGACATGAGGCGGGGTCCAGGATGGGAAGGGCGGCGACGTATGGGGCGATGGCGGCGATGTCAATGCCAATCGCGATGTGCGCGCCGCGCGTCGCGATGTGCGTGCCGCGCGTCGCGATGCGTGCGCCGCGCGGCATCTGGATGGCCCGATCGCAAATCGCCTTTCGGTAACGATCCAGGTAGGAAGGAGCGAGGATAATGGCGCATCAATCACCGGCGGCATCGCCACGGGTGGCTATCGGGCACCAGTCCACAATTTCTCCAACTGAAGAATGACTTGGAAAACAATGCGACCTCGGCGACAGACGAACGGCCCTGGTGTTCGATGACACGGTGCGATCCGGGGAAAACACGGCGGCGCCGGCGATGACCGAGATCGGCGCGAACGGCGCGGAGGATTCCGCCACTCCGCGGGGCGCGCAAACGGCGGCGGCTGGTCTGGCGGTCAACGGCCAATCCGGACTGACCATCAACATCGTCTATGACGCGAGCGTCGCGAACGCCCCCAGTGGCTTCAAGACAACCGTCGCGGCGGCCGTTGCCTATCTGGAAAGCCAGATATCGACGCCGATATCCGTCACCATCGACGTCGGTTATGGCGAGGTGGATGGATCGCCGGTCGGGTCCCTCGGCGCGAGCCAATCGTCCGGGACAGATGTTGGCTACCAGACCCTCCGCTCCGCGCTTCTCGCGCGCACCGCGACGGCGGATGAGGTCGCCGCGGCGGCCACTCTCCCGGCGAGCGATCCAACAAACGGTGGCAGTTTCTATCTCAGCTATGCCGAAGCGGAAGCACTCGGTCTGTCGGCGGGCCCAGGGGTGGGGACGCCTGTGGGGGCGATCGGTATCAGCAGCACCGACGCGATGACATACGCCACGACCAATGCGGCCGCGGGCGGCACTTTCGACGCATTCGGGGTCGTCGAGCACGAGATCACCGAGGTGTTGGGGCGGACCGAGAGCCTCGGGTACGTTGAATGGGCCCGGAGTTTATACGCCTCTGGATCTGTTCCGCTATTCGTCGCCGGGAGGCCGCGATCTCACGCCCGGAGCCGGGTCGTTCTCGATCGATGGCACCGATCTTCTTGGCCAGTTCAACAACCCAAACGATGGTGGCGACGCCGGCGATTGGGCGGCGAGCGTGACCGCCGATTCATTCGACTCGACCTCGGTGGCGGGCGTCGCGAGCGGCGTGAGCGCGATGGATTTGCGCGAAATGGACGTGCTCGGATTTACTCCGGCCACCGCCGCCGGCGCGGCGCCCACGTTGATATCGGTGACCGCCTCGCCTGGCACCGGCATTGAGACGACCGGCGCCGTCGTGACGCTGACGGTCACGATGAGCGAGGCGGTCACGGTCACCGGTGGAACGCCGGCGCTCTCGTTGAACGATGGCGGCAGCGCGACATACGACGCCGCGCGCTCGACCGGCGCGACGCTGGTGTTCGATTACGCGGTGCGGGCTGATCAGAGCACGACAGCGCTGGCGGTGACCGCGTTGAACACGAACGGCGCGGTTATCGGGGACTCGAACGGAAACGCCGCGTCCTTTGCCGGCGTGCAGACCAGCTTCGCGGGCCTCGAGGTCAATATCAATCCTGGTCTGATCAGCGATCTGAGCATTACGCAACAACTCGAGCTGATTTACATCGGCTACTTCAATCGCGCCGCCGACGAAGCTGGCTTTGGCTTCTGGAGCGGGCAGAACACACAGGCGCAAAGCTCCGGACAAAGCGCGGCGACCGCGTTGACCAACATCGCCAACTCGTTCACGCCGCAGCCGGAAACGATCGCGCTTTATCCGTTTCTCGGCGGTACCGACATCGACCTGTCAACACCGGCGGCTCAGGCGAGCCTGAGCGCGTTCATCGGCAGCGTCTATGAGAACTTGTTTGGTCACGCGGCCGATACCAATGGCGCGACGTACTGGCTCGGACAAATAACCAATGGCGCGGTCGGACTGGGCGCGGCCATTCTGGCGATCGCGAATGGGGCCACGGGTTCGGACGCCATCGAGGTAGAAAACAAGGTTTCGGTCGCGCTCGACTTCACGACCAGGACAGGCGCGGCGGGACTGGGTGTGACCGCGCCGGTGCCGGCCTCGTTCTTCACCGCCGCGCGGGAGGTATTGACCGGCGTCGATGGGACATCGCTGAACGATGCATCGGTGACCGCGGGAATGAACGCCACGTCAGCGTACATCGCGGGTTCGATAAAGACCGCCACGACCGCCCTCGCCGCGAGCATTAACTCACCAGTCACCGTCTCATTGTCGAACGCCGCGATCGATCCGGGGACGGGTGATCACACAATTCAGTTCATGCCTGGCGCCGCCGCCGACTCCGTGGTGCTGCACGCCGGCGGCACGGACGACATCGACGGGTTCAATCTGAGTGCCGGCGATCAATTGGATCTGCGCGTTTTGCTCGCGACCGCGGCGCCGACGCTTCAGGATACCGCGCCCAACCTGGCTTCCATGCTCAGCGTCGTGGACCAGGGCGCGGACGCGGTGCTGCTGTACAATCCGCTGGGTCAAAGTGGCGGCAGTCCAGTCGCGATCCTGCGTAATCTGGGCAATGTCGTCACGGGGCTGAGCGTGCTGATCGATCGCGGCGCGGTTCAGGTGTGACCCGAAGCGGGTCCGCCGACCACCCGGTTTGACGATGATCAACTATGTTGGTATCCGCACATATGGCGGCCCGACCCGGTTCGCCGGTGCTCTGCCCGGCCATCGCGACCTCCGTCGCGCTCGGACCTTTCCAAACGTCTCTGCCTTCATCCCGAACGGGAGAACTGGCCATGAAAAAGTCACCTGAAATTATCCGGATGAACATCGCCCGCTATCGCGCCATCCTGAGCGGTCCGTTGGCCGAGCCGCAACGTCTCAGCATCGAGCGCCTGCTCGCCGAGGCGATCGATCAACTCGCACGGGCGATGCATTCCGACGCTGTCTGACGGTGCGGCCATCGACAAACTCCGCCGGAAGGCACAACCTGGCGCGCCGCGGTCATGAAACCCTCGGATCGTGATCGAAGGAGGCATCATGGCAGACGTCACGTCCAGGACGTCGAATACCCACCGCAATCGCCTGCTGGGTCTGCTGCGCGGCGCCGACCACGAGCGTCTGGCTCCTCACCTGCGCGAGGTGCCCCTGGAATACAGGAAGTCGCTCTACGAGGCTGGCATGCCCATCGACTTCGTCTGGTTCATTGAGACCGGGGTTGGCTCTCTCGTGAATACGATGACCAACGGCGACGCGGTGGAGGTCGGCACGATCGGCAACGAAGGCATCGTGGGCCTGCCGTTGCTCCTGGGGGACCGTCGGGCGCCTACCAGCGTCTACGTCCAGGTCCCTGGGTCTGGCCTGCGCATGAGCGCGGCGCTGTTCGCGGAGGAGTTGGCGCGAAGTGCCTCGATGCGAGCGGTCATGCTTCATTATGCGCACGCGTTCTTCAATCAGGTCGCCCAGTCCGCCGCATGCAACCAGTGTCACTCGCTGCGGCAGCGGTGCTGTCGTTGGTTGTTGATGACGCATGATCGAATGGACGCCGATCAGTTTCTGCTGACCCAGGAATTTCTCGCGATGATGCTGGGCGTGCAGCGAAGCGGCGTCTCCGCCGCGGCGAGCGCATTGCAGAAGGCGGGGCTTATTCGTTACAAGAGAGGCGTGGTCACGATCGTCGATCGCGCTGGTCTCGAACGCCAGTCCTGTGAATGCTACGGCATCGCCAAACTGGAGTTCGACCGGCTGCTGGGTACCCTGAAGCCCGCCGGTTCTGCCTGAAAGGCAGTATCCGCGACGGAACCAACGCGTCGCCGCGGCGTTAAAGCTCGCCGATGAACACGCCCATCGTCCATGCTCCGGCTGCCACCGCGCAAGCCAGGTCGCCCTATGACCGCGCCCAATGGCACCGGCAGGCGCCCCCGCGTGAGATGGGGGTCCACTGTCAAACCAATCAGGCGGAAGATGCAACGACAGCTCAATAAAGCATCCAGCGGGATTGATGGGCTCGATGAAATCACCGGCGGTGGACTGCCTGGCGGGCGGTCCACCCTGGTATGCGGCGGTCCCGGCTCCGGCAAAACCTTGTTCGCGATCTCATTCCTGGCGCGCGGCGCGCTACGGGACGGCGAGGCCGGCGTGCTTTTGTCATTTGACGAACCGATCGACGAAATAGAAGTCAATTGCCAGTCCCTTGGCTTCGATCTGGCCGACCTTCGAGCGCGGAATTTGTTGGCCACCGATCATCTGCACATCGAACGCCAGGAGATCGAGGAGACCGGGGAATACGATCTCGAGGGATTGTTCATTCGCCTCGCGCACACAATCGACCAGGTCAAGGCGCGGCGCGTCGTGCTCGACAGCATCGACACGCTGTTCGCGGGTATTCCCAATCAGGCCATCTTGCGGGCCGAGCTCCGCCGTTTGCTGAAATGGCTGAAAGCGCGCGATCTCACGACCGTGATCACCGCCGAAAAGGCTGGCGACGGCCTGACCCGCAATTGCGTCGAGGAATACGTCTCGGACTGCGTCATTCTGCTTGAGCAACGCATCCAGGACGAGTTGGCGACCCGCCGCCTGCGGGTCGTCAAATACCGCGGCTCCGCGCACGGCACCAACGAATACCCGTTCCTGATCGAACAAACGGGCCTCAGTCTGGCGCCGGTCACCTCGCTCGGGCTGTCGCACGCGGTCTCGGACGAACGCATCTCGACCGGCATTCCCGGACTTGATGCGATGCTCGAGGGCAAAGGCTACTACAAAGGCTCGAGCATCATGGTCAGTGGCGGCCCAGGGACCGGCAAGACCAGTATGGGGGCGCATTTCGCGCAGTCGGCGGCGAGCCGGGGAGAACGTTGCCTCTATTTGGCATTCGAGGAATCCGAGGCGCAGTTGATCCGCAATATGCGCACGATCGGCGTGGACCTGGGCCCGGCCGCCGGTGACGGACGGCTGTTCATCAGGGCGGTGCGTCCGACCTCGCTCGGGCTCGAAATGCATCTCGCGCGGATGCTGCACACGGTGCGGGAGTTGCGTCCCGATGTCGTCGTTGTCGATCCGCTGTCGGCGCTGCGGGCCAGCGGCAGCGGCGGACAATCCATTCTCATGGTATTGCGGCTGATCGACTTCCTGAAATGCGCCGGCGCCACCGCGCTTTATCTGACCGTCCAGGGCGACGAGGACCAGACCGAACTCAATATATCGTCGCTGATGGATACGTGGATCACGCTCAGGAACGCGCGGAAGGAAGCCGGACCGGAGCGTTCTTTGTACGTCGTCAAGTCACGCGGCATGGCACATTCGCCCAATCTGCATCAGTTCGGTATCGGCGCGACTGGCGTCACGGTCGATGATCAGAAAGGGGGCAAATGAACGAAGCTCAACAACCCGGCCCGGTTCCCGGAGACCCCGAGCACTGGGATCTCCGGCTCTACGTCGCTGGCCAGACCGACAAATCGATCAGAGCCATCAACAATCTCACGCGCATTTGTAAAGAACACCTCGATGGACGCTATTCCATTGAAGTGGTCGATCTGGTGCAACGGCCGCAGATGGCCGCCGAGCACCACATTCTCGCGCTGCCCACGCTGGTTCGCCGGCTGCCGGAGCCGATACGGAAGATCATTGGGGACCTTTCCAATGAGGAGCGCGTTGTTATTGGACTGGATGTCCGCCCGCGTGGGAGCGCCTCAGGTGGAGAAAAGGCTTGATAGATTCGATTCCGCGCTACGCGATGACGCTTTACGTCGCCGGCGCGTCGCGTCGATCGTTGCGTGCCGTCGACAATGTACCAGAATTTTGCGAGTCGGAACTCAAAGACAACTACGAACTGGAAGTGGTGGATCTTTATCGCGCTCCGACCCGCGCCCGAACCGCGCAGATTATCGCTGCTCCAACTTTACTCCGGCACACCCCTGGGCCTGTCCGGCGCCTCATCGGTGATATGTCGGACCGTACACGATTACGCGAGGCGATCAAGGTGGCTTAAGAAATGTCAATGAGCGAACTTGAGCAGGAGTTATTGGAAACCCGCGCGCGGCTCGCCGACGCCGAAGAAACATTAAGAGCGCTGCACGGCGGCGAGGTCGATGCGGTGTTGGTCGATACCGAGGCCGGCCCGCGGGTTTACACACTTAAAAGTGCCGCCGAGCCGTATCGAATGCTGGTCGAGCAAATGCGGGAAGGCGCGCTGACGATTTCCGCGCGCGGCACGATCCTGTATTGCAATCAGGCATTCGCCTCCATCGCCGGTATCCCGGCGGAGCGGCTCGTGGGTTCATCCATCCTCGACCTCATGAGCCAAAGCGATCTCGACTACCTGACCGATCCGGCGGGCCGTTCCGGTTGCGAGATGACGTTGACGCGCCCAGGAAATCAGCCCGCGGCGGTCATCGTTTCGGCGTCGCCGTTGAATGAGGAAGGCATGGCGATCACCTGTCTGGTGGTCACCGACCTCACGCGCCAACAACTGCGCGCCCGGTATGAGGCGATCGTCGAGGCGACCATCGATGGTGTTTACTCTCTGACGCCGGACCTGGTGATCGAAACCTGGAATTCCGGTGCGCGCCGGCTTTACGGCTATGAAGGTAGCGAAATCATCGGCCGCTCGGAGTTCGATCTGTGTCCGGATGAAGCGGTCGGCCCATTGACCGATCTGGTCGCGGATGTGCTCGCCAAGGGACACGCGATCACGATCGACGACTCGCGACGGCGCAAGGACGGCTCGATCGTGCAGGTCATCTTCTGCCTCGCGCCTTTGCGTGACAGCGACGGCCGGCTGACGGGATACGCGGCGGTGGCGCACGACATCACCGAACGAAAAGCCGAGGAGAGAACCCGGCAGCTGCTGTTGGGGGAACTCAATCACCGGGTCAAGAATACCCTCGCCATGGTACAGTCGATCGCCAGCCAGACGTTGCGGCGGGCTCGCAGCATGGACGAGTTCGGGCCAAGCTTCTCGGGACGCCTCAGCGCGCTTTCGACCGCGCACAACATCCTCACCGCCACCGCATGGCGCGGCGCGACGCTGGCCTCCCTGGTGCGCGATCAACTGGAACTCGGCGGCGCGAGCAGCGAACGTTACACCTGCGATGGCCCCGAGGTGTGGCTGGCGCCGCAGCCCGCCGTGCGGCTCGCGCTGATCCTGCATGAGTTAGGCACCAACGCTCGGAAATACGGCGCCCTGTCGGTCCCTGAGGGCCGCGTCAACCTCGCCTGGGCCATCGGTGAGGCTGAACCGACGCCCGTTATCCTGTTGTCCTGGCGCGAGGTGGATGGTCCACCCGTGGCACCTCCGTCGCGGCGTGGTTTTGGCTCCCTGCTGATCGAGGAGAGCCTGCGCGCGGACGGTGGCTGGGCTGACATGCGCTTCGATCCCAATGGGCTGCTCTGCAAGGTCAGGGTCCCGCTACGAAAGGGAACGCCCGATCTGGCGTTCGCCAACCCATGAAAACTGGTACCTGGTGGTCGAAGATGAATTCCTGGTGTCTTTGGATATGCAGACGATCCTGATGGACGCCGGGTTTCAGGTATTGGGACCGGCCGGCGGCGTCGATGAGGCCATCGGCCTGATCGACCGGCAACGGCCGGACGCGGCCTTGCTCGATAACAACCTCAACGGTCACTCGGTGGGGCCGGTCGCCGCGGTCCTCGGCGATCGCGGGGTGCCGTTCGCCTTCGTCACCGGTAACGACCGGGAAAGCCTGCCTCCGAAATTCGTCGGCGCACCCGTGGTACGCAAGCCGTTCGATCCCGCGCGACTGGTTGAAATGGCGCGCCGCCTGACCGGCTAGCCGGTCCTTCGTCACGCTGTGGCCGGTCCTTCTCCAGGGTCTTGCGCGCGCCGGGGCATCGCCCTTCAATGCAGGCCTGGAACAGGAGGATATCGTCATGGGAAGCATCCACGCCAGGCTGGCTCACGTGGGCGTCTACGCGCACGACAAGCCGCTGCTGGAGAAATTCTACACCACCGTCCTCGGCCTGATGGTCACCGATAAGGGCCAGGGCCGCGGCGGGGTCGAGCTGACGTTCATGAGCAGCAGTCCGGACAACCATCATCAGTTCGTTCTGGTCTCGGGCCGGCCCGAACCGTCGGGCTTCAATCCGATCAACCAGATTTCCTTCATGGTCGATTCGCTATCGCAACTGCGCGACGTGCACAACCGCGCGCTGGAGAATGGCGCGACCGGTATGCGGGTGACCTGCCACGGCAATGCGTGGTCGTGCTACTTCCAGGACCCCGAAGGCAACACGGTCGAGGCTTACCTGGATACGCCGTTCCATGTGCCGCAACCGCACGGCGTGCCGTTCGATCTCGCGGCGCCGGATGACGAGATCCTGCGCTGGACCGAGGATCACTGCCGCGCCGATCCCGGTTTCATGATGATGGATGCGTACAAAGCGAAGATGCGGGCAACACTGGCAAGTAAAACACGACGTCGAGAGGACGTGCCGCGATGTCGGGCACCCCCGATGCTTTGCTGATGGACCTCGTCTTTTTCGTGGCGAAGCAGCCGCGCCTTTATGATGAGGTGATTGACGCGTGGCGCACGTCCTGCCCGCGACTGACGGTATGGGAGGATGCGATCGATCGCGGCCTGGTTACGCGCCGCCGGGCCGCCGACAAAACGCTGGTTGTGCAAGCCACCGGTGCCGGTCTACGGTTTCTTCAGGACGGCGGACGGTTGCCGCCCGGTTGAAGTTCCCGCTCAGGCTGTGACCCGGTTCACAGCGGGTCGCCGAAGAAAGCCCTATGAGCGCACCTGAAGTGAAGCGTAGCGCCACGTCAGCAAGGGGCCGTCATCATGCGAAGGATCGCAGCCAGCGCGAGATCCACACGGTCGGCAAGGGCCGCGCCGGCCAGGCTGGCGGCCTGGAACCGGCGGCTCCAGATCGCGGCCGCGGTGTTCATTCTTTGGGCCGCGACGGTGCTGGCGCTCCACAATGCCGGCGCCTTCCAAAGCGCATTGCTCGTTGGTGAGGGTATGCAGGTCGTCGCGCCAGACCAGTGAAACCGTCAGGCTGCAGGCAGGGTCGGCATCTTGAGAAACGTCTCCGCGGCGTACCAGAACGCGAACCGAGCCTTGCACGTGGTCAGAGCGTGCGCGGCGCCCGCGATCTCTGAAAACTGCCGGTCGCCATTGGGCAATTTGGCGAAGAAGTCGAGCAGATCCTCCATTGAGGCAATGCCGTCATACTCGCCCCGCGCGACCAGCACGGGCGACAGGATCCGCGCCGGATCCACCACCGGAAGTTTCGATGTCATATCGAGATACGTGCCGGTCGGCACCGAGTCCCCGTAAACCATCTCCGCCTTCACCAGCGCCGCCGCCACCGCCGGATCGGTGGTGCCTGGGCGATCGCGGGTGAAAATGCTCTCGATCATCGCCTTGTCCCGCGGCCGCCGATTGTGGGTCTTGAAAAACTCGAGACCTTCCGCGCGTTTCGCCAGAGTCGGTGAGCCCTTGCCGGTGTAGGTATGCGCCGCCAGCACGAGCCGTCCGCAACGGTCCGGCGCGGCCATCGCGTACACGGCGGCACGTAACGCACCCGACAACTCGCCGAGAAAGTGATAGCGCGACTGGCCGGTTTCCCGCTTCACCACCTCAACCGCCGCCTTCAGATCCTCGACCCCGGAGGCGATGTCCGAATTGCCGTCGGTGCGGTCCGACTTGCCGTAGCCTTCGTGATCCATCGTCCAGACGTCGAAGCCGTTTTGCGCGAAATGCGTCATTGACGAGTAATTTGCCGGGCCGGGAACGTGCAGATCGAAGCTGGACAGCGCGCTGGTCGAGGATCCGTGCACCAGGAACAGAACCGGCGGTTGGCCGCCGCCGATGCGCTTCCGATACATCGTCAGATGAATGGACTTGCCGTCGCGGGTTTTGATTGCCTGGTATTCGCGAACGGGCCCTACCTCCGCGGCGGTCGCGGGGGCGGCGAGCAAAGCGGCGGAGGCCACCAGGGCGCTGCGGCGCAGCAACGAAACATTCCGTGCCATGGTCGTCCTCCCTCGATCCGGTCCGTTCGGAGTTACCGCATGCCGACCATGCTGTTCCACTCCTTCACGAACGCGGCGTGAGTTTTCAGGAACGCGTCCCAGTCGTCTGGAATGAGCTGCTTGAACTCGGTGATCGGCACGCCGCCCGCCGGCGCTTTCACGTCCGTTCGCGCCGAGTAGAGCGCGCTGGCATCGACGTAGGCCTGTTGACCGGGAACGCCGGTGTACCAGTCCATGAACAGTTTGGCGGCTTCCGCGTGCGGCGCCTGATCGACCGCGCCCACGACGGTCGGCGCGGCGATCACGCCCTCGGGAGGATTGACGAACGCGATCGGCGCGCCCTTGGCCTTGAACTGCAAATAACCGGAGTATTGCGCGGTGCAGATCACCTGATCCTGACCGCTGACGGTACGATCGAATTGCTGCACGTAGGAATCGAACGCACGCGGGTTCAAGGCGGCGAATTGCTTCCAATAGTCGTCACCGTAGATCTGCTTCATCGACAGCCACGCCTGGTGCTGCAGTCCCGAGTTGGAGACCTTGACGTTGATGCTGTCCTTCCATTTCGGGTTCAGCAGGTCTTTCCAGCTTTTCGGTGCGTCTTCCGGCTTCAGGGTCGTGGGATTGTAGGCGATGCCGGCAATGATGATGCCGCCCCACATGTAATACCCTTCCGGCTTGCTCTTATGCGCGGGCGAGTACGCCGCGAGTTCCGGCGAGTTCGTACAGCATCCAGCCGCCGCGCTTCTGAAAGTCGAGGACGAACGTCATGTCGGTCAGAGTCAGCACGTCCACCTGATACGTGTGCGCCTGACGCTCCGCCATCAGCTTCGCGTACAGCGCTCCGGTTTGCAGGCGCAGATAGGTCGCCTTGATCTTCGGGAAGGCCTTCATGAACGAATTCAACAACGCATTCTGGTTGGATTCGGGGTCCGGCGAGTAGAGCACCATGGCGCCCTCTTTCTCCGCCTCCTCGACATTGGCGCAGGTCTTGAAGCCGTCCATCTGTCGCGGGTTGTCACAGGCCGCGGCCCAACTGGCGCCGACCGGCGGAATGGTTGCCATCGCGGCGACGGCGAGTGCTTTCAAGGTCAACAACGCCTACTCTCCTACTGGTTTCTTTTGGCGAAGTCCGCGGCGCCGTCGCCGGCGATGCGACCAAAAGTCACACCCGCGACCAGCCCGGTACCGCTGCCGTAATTGTGGTAATACAGTCCGCCGACGATCTCTCCCGCGGCGAACAGGCCCGGGATCGCGGCGCCGGAGGTGTCCTCGACACGGGCGCTGGTATCGACCTTCAATCCGCCAAAGGTGAAGGTCACGCCAGCGGTTACGCCATAGGCGTGATACGGCGGCGTATCGAGTTTCTGAGCCCAGTTGGTCTTGTTGATGGGAAGGCCGATGGTGCGGAGGCCGTCGTGGATGTTGGGATCGAACTTAACATCCGGCCGCGGCGCGGCGTTATAGGCGCGCAACGTTTCCAATACCGCCTGGGTGTCCACGCCGGTCAGTTTCGGCGCCAGTTCCTCGAGCGTGTCGGCGGTTTCCTTGGTAATGCGCGGGATCCGGTATTCGCTGCGCAGCAAATGATTGATCTTCGAATCGAAAATCTGCCAGGCGAACAGGCCTGGTTGTTTCATCACCTCATGGCCGTAGGCGGCGTACGTGTAGCTGTGGAAGTCGCGGCCCTCGTTGAGGAACCGTTCGCCGCGCGCGTTGACCAGCACGCCGAACGGATAGTTGTGCTTCTGGAACTGGTCGCCAACCGACAGGTCACCGAACGGCGGTGCGTTCATATCCCATTGCACCGCATGAGCGCCGGACCAATGGCCGGCGACCGCGGCGCCAATGTCCATCGCCATGCGGTGGCCGTAGCCCTGATTGTACCGCGTGCCGCGCACTTTCGCGAGGTCCCAGTTGGGTCCGATATAACGGGCGCGCATTTCCGCGTTCGACTCGAAGCCGCCGCAGGCCATGACGATCGCCTTCGCCCGAAGATCATGGATCCGGCCGCCGTGGCGAACCCGCACGCCCTCGATCCGGTCGTCGCCCTGCAGGAATTGCCAGGCGGTCGAGTCGTACAACACCGGAATGCCGACCTGCGCCAGTTTCGCGTGCAGGGTCGCGACCAGATGTTGCCCACCGCCGTGGATGTGGCAGGCCAGACCGCCCCAGAAGCGGAACTTGCCGTCCACCTTGAAGGCCTGCCGGCCCAGCGCGGGCTGGAATTTCACGCCGTGCTTCTTCAGCCACAAGGCCGAAGCGTAGGAGTTGCCGATCAGCACCTCGGTCAGATCCGGGTCGCAGCGATACTCGGTCAGGCGGCCCATGTCGTCGAAATATTGCTCTTGCGTGTAAGTCCCGAAATCGATGGTGGACAGGTCGAGTTCGGCGATGGCGGGGTCGAGTGCCAGCAGATCCTTCACCTCGTGATAGACGAAGCGGAAGGCGCCACCGGTAAAGGCGGAGTTGCCGCCACGCGCCAACTCGGGGGCGGTTTCCAGCATCGCGACCGAGCAGCCGGCTTCGTGCGCCGCCAGCGCCGCGTTGGCGGCGGCGTTGCCCGCGCCAATCACCAGGACGTCAACAGGCTGATAATTCGCCGGTGTCATGGACCTACCCCTCTTCCGCGTTCGCGCCGGACCCTGTCCATTGCGACGCGTCGTGTCAAACGTCGGCGATCTTCTCCCAATAGAGTTCGCGCTGCTCGACCGCACCGCCATAGGCGCGCGCCGGCGGACGCAGGACCATCAGCGCACCCTCGAATCGCACGTCGCGCACCTGATCGGAGCCGAGCCGGCCTGGATCGGACGCGGCATCGACGCGGGTGATCAACTGCTTCCCATCGAACGTGTAGTTGCCGCAGTAACTGCTGTATTCACGCTTTCCCCCGCCGGGGATTTCGCGGCGGCCATCGCAGGTCACCGCCATCATGCGGCCATCCGCGCCCAACACGACGCGTCCGGTGGGAAAGCCGCCGTATGGCACGGGCAATTCGTTGCCATTTCCGTCTCGCGAGAGGGCGCGCACCAGCCGCCACGTGCCAGTCACCGATGTCATCACGATCTCCTTGTCACAGGCGCGGGAAAATCCGTTCGAACACGGCGGGCGAGCCTTCGTCGAGCCGCATTCCGGCACGCACGCGGCGGCTCCAGGGATTGGAATCGCGCGCCGCCATCCATTCTTTCGAGTCCGGAACGCCTGGGTTTTCGAATTCATAGACGGTCAGGTATTTCGGTCGCGCCTCGATCGCGGTGAAGCGCCGCGCGCGGATCACGCCAGGGACGGTCAGGAATCCGGGGATGTAACAGGTGTTGTACCAGTCGTTGAACTCTTCCTCCATCGAGGCCATGATATCGATGCGGCCCATTTGCAAATAGCGCGGCAACTCGGTCGGGTTGTCCGCCGGATGTGTGCGCGCGGGGAAAATCTGCCGGTAGCCGTTGAGCAGGAAGTTCCGTCCCGTCGGTACTGGGCGAGGTCGCCAGCCGCCGCGCCGAAGGTTGATACCGCACCGTATCGAGAAAGGCCGCCGAGCGCAGCACGTTGTGATCTTCCAGTTCATACATCGCGAGGTATTTCGGCCCGCCGCGCAGCGCGCGATACCGGCCGGCACTGAGAAATCCCGGGACAGCGAGCAAGCGTCCGATGTGCTCCTCGTCGTACCATCGGTTGAATTCGTCTTCGTGCGCCGGATCGACATCGGTCCAGGCCATGAGCAGGCCGGTGCCTCGGGTTTTTGGCATGAGCGTTTCCTCCCGGGGATGTCCCCCGATCCAGCGGACACAGTGCCTTGGCTGATGCCCGGGTCAAGTCCGACAGGCGCCGGGTCGCGCCGATTATCCGAGCCGATCCGCCGCCGCCGCCACGCGATCCACGAACGCATGGGCGCTGCCAAGATACGAGGCCGGATCGGTCATCCGCTCGATCGCCGCTCGGTCGAGCCGTGACGACACCGCGTCATCGCGCGCCAAAGCGTCCGTCAGCGACAACCGTTCCGCCAGTGCGACATCGCATGCATGCTTGACGACATGGTGCGCCTCACCGCGGCCCAGATGTGGCGCGAGGCCCATCATGACGGCCTCCGCCACGATCAGCCCATGCGTCAGATCCAGATTGCGGCGCATGCGTTCGATATCGACGACCATGCCCTCGGCGATCGCGCGCGCGTGCCGCAACGCGCCGTGCGTCAGCACGAAGACCTGCGGGATGACCAACGCCTCGCTTTGCCACGGACCGGTCGCCCGCTCGTGATCCTGCGCCATCGCGCCGAGCATCACCGGCACCAGTCCCTGCACCGTGCGCGCGGCGGCCAGGATGTATTCCGACGCGATCGGATTGCGCTTCTGCGGCATCGTGGACGACGCGCCGCGGCCGGCGACATAGGGTTCCGCGACCTCGCCCACCTCGGTTTGCGCCAACAGGATGATGTCGGTGGCGAGCTTGGCCAAACCGCCGCAGACGAGCCCCAGAAACGCGACCGTTTCCGCCAGGCCCTCGCGGCAGACGTGCCAGGGCGCGAGCGGCGCGTGCAGACCCAACTCAGCGGCCAGCCCCTCCATGACCGCGATTCCCTGCTCGCCAAGCGAGGCCAGAGTGCCGGCCGCGCCACCGAACTCGACCATTTCCACGCGGCGCCGCAGTTCCGGCAACCGTTGAAGATGGCCAATGAATGGTAAGGCCCAGGTGGCGCATTTGAGACCGAAGGTGGTCGGCAAGGCCTGTTGCAGATGCGTGCGGCCCGCCATTACGGTGCCGCGATGCACCCGCGCCTGGTCGGCCAGAGCGCGGACGATGGCGCGCATCTCCGCCTCGATCAGCCCGAGACCTTCCCGGATCTGCAGCACCGTCGCCGTGTCCATGATGTCCTGCGTGGTCGCGCCCCAATGGGTCCAGCCGCCCGCCTCGCCCGCGCCGCGAGACAATTCGGCGACCAGGCCCACCACCGGATAGCCGACATTGCGGGCACTCGCCGCCAGTACCTCGGTGCGCAAATCGCCCTTCGCCGCCGCCGCGCCGATCGCCTCCGCCGCCGCCACCGGAATGATCCCCAGCCGCGCCTGCACATGGGCGAGCGCCGCTTCGACATCCAGCATGCGTTGAAAATACGCGCTTTCGTCGAACACCGCGCGCATCGCGTCGCTGCCATAGAGCGTCCCGAGTATGGGGCCGTCGGCGGGATGGGTCGGCATCGCGGAACTCCTGAATAATTCGTGCACGGGTATGTGAACCGCCCCCGCGCGTAAACGGCTCATTAACACTTTCCTGCGAGAATACGTCTGTCTGACAGGAGGCCAAAATGGACAGTCAAGACGGGAAGCCAAACTTGCGGGCGCGGCAACTGAAAGCGGCGATCGATCATTTGGAGGCGCGAAGCTGGCGCATGGCGGAGGTGCAGTGCCGGGTCCTCCTCGCCGACGATCCCACCGACGTGGAAGGCATGCTCATTCTGGGTCTCGCCATCGCGGCGAGCGGCGAGGCCTCCCGCGCGGCGCCCATTCTCAATCGGGTGCGCCGAGCCCGGCCCGATTTCGCCGATCCCTGCCGCGACTTCGCGACGATGGAGCCGCGCGTGCCGCGCACACTGGTGACGCGGCAATATCGTGCGTGTCTGCGGCTGGCCTCGGCCGATGCACGGTTGCGGCACGACTTCGCGGGATACCTGCTGGAGAACAACGATCCCAACGCGGCCCTGGTCGTGCTGCGCGATGCGTCCGATTCCGCCACCACCAGCAATCTGCGCGGCATGGCGCTGGCGGAGACCGGCAAATTCAAAGAAGCGGTGCGGAGTTTCGAGAACGCCGCCAGACAGGATCCAGAGTCCCCCGGTGGATGGTCCAATCTGGGCATGATGCTCAAAATCGAGGGCCGGTTCGGCGATTCGCTCGCCGCCTATGACCGCGCGCTGGCCTGTTCCGGCAACGATCCGCGGATCAAGGTCAACCGCTGCATCACCCTGTTGAAAGCCGGGCTGTGGGAAGACGGTTGGCGAGACTACGAGGCGCGCTTCGACCGGCCCGGTCATGCCCCGATTTCACAAGCCCCGCCACTGCCGCAGATCGGGCCCGAGACCCGCTTCGATGGCGAACGCGTCCTGGTCTGGCACGAGGAAGGATTTGGCGACACGCTGCAATTCGCCCGATATCTGCCGTTGCTGGCTGAGCGGGGCGCCGGCGTGATCGCTTCCGTGCCCGCGCCGCTGGTTCGCCTGTTGCGCGGCATACCGGGCATCACCGTGGTCCAGGCCGGTGAAGCCGCGTTACCGCCGCACGACCTGCAAAGCTCGTTCCTCAGTTTGCCGCGCGCCTTCGGCGCCACGACGCGCAACGTTCCCGGGACCCCATGGCTTGCCGCCGATCCCGAGCTCGCCGCCGCCTGGGCTGCCCGCCTGCCGCGCGACGGCCTGCGCGCGGGCCTTGTCTGGTCCGGCCATGCGCGGCCATGGCTGCACGGGTTCGCCTCGGTCGATCGCCGCCGCAGCGCGGGCCTCGCCGCGTTCGCGCCGCTGGCGATGGTGCGCGACGTTCGTTTCGTGAGCCTCCAGGCCGGGACATCCGCGTCACAGGGACAGGATCCACCGGTTGGGATGGAGCTGACCGATCCGATGGAGGCGGTGCACGATTTCGCCGATACCGCCGCCGTTATCGCCAACCTGGATGTGGTGATCAGCGTCGATACGTCGGTCGCGCACCTGGCGGGAGCGATGGGCAAACCGGTGTTCTTGCTTGACCGATACGATAATTGCTGGCGCTGGTTGCATACCCGGACCGATACGCCATGGTATCCGTCCATGACGATCTTCCGCCAACCAAGGCCCGGCGACTGGGCTTCCGTGATGCATCGCGTGGCGACGGCGCTGGGTTCGTTGGCGGTGTTCCGGAACAGCCAGCCGATGGCTTCGCGGTCATCCGCGCTCGCGACGGCGGCGTGACCGCCACCGGTCCTGGCGACCGGCTGAAGCCGTCGAATTCGTAACGCGCCGGCTGGGAACGCTCCCACGATGAAAACTCGTCCACGGTCGGCGGTCCGAGGGATGCGCTCATGGGGGCGGATATCCACCTCGAAGCGCGGCATGGCGGATCCGTCGGCCGGACGGGCGGTGCCGTAAAGCCAGGTTCGTCCACCCCAGGTTCGTCCACCCCTTGTCATCCCTCCCCGGTTTCGCTATTTAATCGTCACACCAAATTCTCCGCTGACTATCGGGGGGTGGCCTTAACCGGCCGCCTTTTTTGTTTTGGATGATCTGGACAACACCGCGCCGAACGATCCCGCCCCGCTGACCCTGGAGGCCAAACTGACCGCCATTGTCGCGCCGAGGTTGGAGACCATGGGCTTCGAACTCGTCCGCGTGGCCGTGCTCGGCCGTGAGCGCCCAACCGTGCAGGTCATGGCCGACCGCGCCGACGGCAGCCTGATCTCGGTCGAGGATTGTGAGCAGATCAGTCACTACCTGAGCAGCGTTTTCGACGTGGAGGACCCGATCCCGGGCGCCTGGAACCTGGAGGTCAGTTCCGCCGGCATCGACCGGCCGTTGACCCGGGCGAAGGACTGGAATCGCTTCGCCGGGCATCTCGCGCGGGTCGAGACCATGTTTCCCGTCGAGGGCCGCAAGCGATTTTCCGGCATCGTACTTGGCGCCGATGACAAATTCGGGAAACTTCGGCTGGACGACGGCACCGAGGCGGCGGTGCCTCTGCGTGATGTCCGCCGCGCCAAACTGGTGCTGACCGACGCGCTGATCGCCTTTACCGCTCCAACGCCGACCACCAACTAAAAACTCGTCACGAAAACCCAGGTAAAACGAGGCCATCATGGATACCGCCATCGCTCGCCCCGAACTGCTGCTGGTCGCCGACGCCGTCGCGCGGGAGAAGAATATCGACCGCGAGGAAGTGCTCGAGGCGATGGAGCAGGCCATCCAGAAAGCCGGCCGCGCCAAGGTACGGCCACGAGAAAGACATCCGCGCCACGATCGACCGCAAGACCGGCGACGTGCGGCTCTCCCGCTGGACGGAAATCGTCGATGCGGTGGAGAACGAGGAAACCCAGATGTCCGCCCAGGACGGACTGAAGCTGTTTCCGGATAAGGCCGTGGGGGATTTTGTCGTCGATCCGCTGCCGCCGATCGATTTCGGCCGCATCGCCGCGCAGACCGCGAAGCAGGTCATCGTCCAGCGCGTCCGTGAATATGAGCGCAAGCGCCAGTACCGAGGAGTTCAAGGATCGCGTCGGCGAAATCATCAACGGCACCGTCAAGCGCACCGAGTACGGCAATCTGATGGTCGAACTCGGCAAGGCCGAAGCGCTGCTGCGCCGCGACGAGCTGATCCCGCGCGAGAGTTTCCGCAACGGCGACCGCGTGCGCGCCTACATCTACGACGTGCGGGAAGAGCCACGTGGGCCGCAGATCTTCCTCAGCCGGACGCATCCCGGGTTCCTCGCCAAGCTGTTCGCGCAGGAAGTGCCGGAAATCTACGACGGCATCATCGAGATCAAGGCGGTATCGCGCGATCCGGGCTCGCGGGCGAAAATGGCGGTGATCAGCCGCGACAGCTCGATCGATCCGGTTGGTGCCTGCGTTGGTATGCGCGGCTCCCGCGTGCAGGCCGTCGTGCAGGAACTGCAGGGCGAAAAGATCGACATCATTCCCTGGAGCCCGCAGGCCGCGACCTTCGTGGTCAACGCGCTGGCCCCGGCCGAGGTGACCAAGGTCGTGCTCGACGAGGAAGCCGGTCGGGTCGAGGTCGTGGTGCCGGACGAACAACTCAGCCTCGCGATTGGCCGCCGCGGCCAGAACGTGCGGCTCGCCAGTCAGTTGACGCGGTGGGATATCGACATCCTGACCGAGGCTGAGGAAAGCGAGCGCCGTCAGGAAGAATTCCGCCGCCGCTCCGGCCTGTTCGTCGAGGCGCTCGATGTCGATGACGTGATCGCCGGCCTGCTGGTCACCGAGGGCTTCAACACGGTCGAGGAACTGGCGTTCACACCCCCCGAGGAAGTCGCCGCGATCGAGGGTTTTGACGACAGTGTCGCCGAGGAACTGATCCGCCGCGCCGAGGCCTTCCTCACCCGCCGCGATACCGAGCTCACCGACAAGCGCATCGAGCTTGGCGTTACCGACGACGTCGCCGCGTTCGAGACGTTCACCCCGGCCATGCTGGTCGCCCTGGGCGAAAAGGGCGTCAAAACGCTCGACGATCTGGCCGATCTCGCCTCCGATGAACTGATCGAGATCATCGGCGCCGACGCCATGGACGAAGAAACAGCGAACGCGGTGATCATGGAGGCGCGGGCGCATTGGTTCGATGATGAGGCAGGCGCCGAGGGCTCGGCGGATGGCGACGCCGAACCCTCGGATCCTGTCGCGGCCGAGGAGACGGGTCACGACTGATACCGGGGCTGCTTCCGCCGGCACGATCGCCAGCGCGACCATCGTTGGCACGCCGATTGTTGACGCGCCAGGCGGCGATACGACAGTGGTGGACTCGCCGGGCGTTGACTCGGTGATCGTTGACGTGTCGATCGTTGACGCGGCGATCGTTGACGCGGCGATCGTAGACGTGTCGGGCTTTGACGCGGCGATCGTTGACGCGGCGATCGTAGACGTGTCGGGCGTTGACGCGCCAATCGTTGACGCGGATGACGAAGAGCCGGAAACAGGCCCGATGCGCCGCTGCGTGGTCACGCGGGAGCGGCTGCCGAAGGAGCAAATGTTCCGATTTGTCATTGGTCCCGATCGTTCGCTGGTCCCGGATCTCGCGGGGAAGCTGCCTGGCCGGGGAATATGGTTGAGTGCGTCTCGGGATGTGATAGAAGGCGGCGATGGGACGCGCCCGAATGGGATGCCCCGGAATGGCATGTCACCTGGCGCGAAAGGCCGGGAGCTGATCCGGGCCATCGCACGCGCCGCGCGTGGTCCGGTTCAGGTGCCCCCCGATCTTCCTGACGTGCTGGAGACGGCGTTGATCCGGCGGATTGGCGATTTGCTTGGTCTCGCCCGCCGCGCGGGTCAGGCCATCGCGGGGTTCGAGAAGGCGCGCGATTGGATGCGAAGCCATCCGGTGGGGCTGGTTCTGCAGGCCTCGGACGGCAGTGAGGCGGAGCGGGCACGGTTTCGGTCCGCCGTCCCGGATAACGTGCCGGTTCTCGACCCGCTGACCGGGGCGGAACTGGGTCGTGTCATGGGACACGAGACCGTCGTGCATGTGGCGTTGGCGTCCGGCCGGTTGGCTGGCTCCATCGCCAGGGAAGCAGGCCGGCTGGCCGGGCTCCGAACGCCGTCTTCCACGCGGGGGACGGCGGGACTTTCGACAGGGCGGGAAACCGCCGCGATCAACGATGTGACGGGTACCAACGGGTAGAGCATGAGCGAAGGCAACGAACAGGACGGCAGCAAGGGGCGTCTCTCCCTCAGGCCAGCGGCGAGGCTGGAACTGGGACGGACGGTCGATGCGGGCTCGGTACGGCAGACCTTCAGCCATGGGCGGTCGAAGGTCGTTCAGGTCGAGGTGCGCAAGAAGCGTACCGGCGCGCCGGCGAGCCCGGCTCAGGCCGCGGGTGCCCCTTCCGCGACACCGGGCAATATCGCGATCACCGCGCGCGGGGGTGCTCCGGCGCCACGGCCCGCGCCGGGTGCCGGCCGGGCGCTGACCGCGACCGAGCTGGCGGCGCGGCAACGCGCGCTGGTCGAGCAACAGCGTGATTCCGCGCGTCGCGACGCCGAACGCCGCGAGCAGGAAAAAATCTCCATCATGTCCGCCGCCGAGGAAGCGCGGCGCAAGGCGGAGGAAGACGCCCGTCGAGAGGCGGAAGAAGCCGTGCGGCGGCAGGCTGAGGAAGCCGAAGCGCGCCTGCAGGCCGCCGAGGATGCGCGGGTCGAGGCCGAGCAGGCAGCGGCCGCCGCGGAACACGCCCGGCTCACGGCCGAGGCCGCCGCCAATGGAACGGCGGCGCCGGCCCCGGCCCCGCCGCCTCCGCCGCGGGAATTGCTGCGCGACAAGGTCCAGCAGCCGCAGCCCGCCGGGCGCGCGCCCGCTGGCCGGCCCGGAGCACCGGGGACGGCACCCGCGGATCAGGCGGGTGCGGCGACGCCCGCGTCGGAAACTCTGCGGTTGCGCCCAGGTGGGGCGCGCCCGTCGGAGGAGGATGATGAGGCACGGCCGGTGCGGCGGCCAGGCGTTGGCGTGCCGCCGCGTAAGCCGGCCGTGGTCATCGCGAAGAAGGGCGACGACCGCCGTCGAACCGGACGGATCGATGTGCAGGCCGCCATCGAAGGGGAGGACGACCGCGTCCGGTCGCTCGCCTCGGTGCGCCGTCAACGCGAGCGGGAACGCCGTCAGGCGGACCTGGAACGCCTACGATCGGATCAGGTGCGTGTCGTGCGAGATGTGATTCTGCCGGAACAGATCTCGGTGCAGGAACTCGCCAACCGTATGGCGGCCCGCGTGCCGGACGTGATCAAGGCGCTCATGAAACTTGGCGTGATGGCGACCGTCACACAGACGCTGGACGCCGATACCGCCGAGCTCGTGGTGCAGGAGTTCGGGCATCGTGCCCGCCGGGTGACAGAGGCGGACGTCGAAATCGGCCTGGAGGGTCATGCCGACGCGGATACAGACCTGCTTGTGCGGCCGCCGGTGGTGACCATCATGGGCCACGTCGATCACGGCAAGACCTCCCTGCTGGACGCTCTCCGTGCCACCGATGTGGCGGGCGGCGAGGCCGGCGGCATCACCCAGCATATCGGGGCCTATCAGGTACAGCTCAATTCCGGGGAGCGCATCACGTTCGTCGATACGCCCGGTCACGAGGCGTTTACCGCGATGCGCGCCCGCGGTGCCTCGGTCACCGACATCGTTGTTCTGGTCGTCGCGGCCGATGATGGCGTGATGCCGCAGACGATCGAGGCGATTCGCCATGCCAAGGCGGCCAATGCGCCGATCATCGTCGCCATCAACAAGATGGACAAGCCGGACGCCAATCCCGGCGCGGGTGCGGCAGGAATTGCTCAGCCACGAGATCGTGGTCGAGGAAATGGGCGGCGAAACCCAGGACGTCGAGGTTTCCGCGCTCAAGAAGACGGGCCTCGACAAGCTGGAAGAGGCAATTCTGCTACAGGCTGAAATCCTCGACCTGCGCGCCAATCCGAATCGCGTGGCGGAGGGGTCGGTCATCGAAAGCCGGCTCGATCGCGGGCGCGGGCCGGTCGGCACGATCCTGGTCCAGCGCGGCACGCTGCATCAGGGCGACATCGTCGTGGCCGGCGCCGAATGGGGCCGGGTGCGGGCGATGCTCGACGATAAGGGCAAGCAAATCGCCGATGCCGGTCCGTCGGCTCCGGTCGAGATCCTCGGCCTGAGCGGGGCGCCGGTCGCCGGTGAGCCATTCGTCGTCGTGGACAATGAGGCCCGGGCGCGCGAAATCACCGAGTTCCGTCAGCGCCGTCAGCGTGAGAAGACGGCCGGTATTCAGGCGGGCGCGCGCGGCACGCTCGATCAGATGCTGGCGCGGATTCAGGCCGGCGTGCAAAAGGAAGTCGCGGTCCTGATCAAGGCCGACGTGCAAGGCAGCGCCGAGGCGATCCAGGCCACTGTCATGAAACTCGAGCACGAGGAAGTGAAAGTCCGCGTCCTGCTGTCGGGCGTCGGTCAGATCACCGAGAGCGACGTGCAACTCGCGAAGGCTTCCAACGCCGTGATCATCGCGTTCAACGTGCGCGCGACGTCGCAGGCGCGGGAAATGGCGCAGCGGGACAGCGTCGATATTCGCTACTTCTCGATCATCTATGAAGTGGCCGACGACGTCGAGAAACTCGTCCGCGGCAAGGTCGCCCCCAAGGCGCGCGAGCGGTTCCTGGGCTATGCCGAGGTTCGCCAGGTGTTCAACATCACCAAGACGGGCAAAGTCGCGGGCTGCATGATCACCGAAGGTCTGGTGAAGCGCGGCGCGGGCGTTCGGGTGTTGCGCGACAACGTGGTGATCCACAGCGGCGAGCTGTCGCAACTCAAGCGTTTCAAAGACGATGTGCGCGAGGTCGCTCGCGGCTACGAGTGCGGTCTGTCGTTCGCGAACTTCCACGACCTGCAGGAAGGCGACGTGGTCGAGTGCTTTGAGACGGAGATGGTCCCGGGTTGAGTTCCAAGGGCAACAAGGCGCCATCCGGCTCGCGTCTGAGCGAGTCCGGGCGGAACAAGGCCGGACGCGACGGGTCTGGACGTGACGGGTCTGAGCGCGAGGGAGCCCGGAGCGGCGAATCCCGGCGTGACACGGACGGCGCGGCCGCGAAGAAGCCCACGCGCACCGCGGCGCCGACACAGCGCCAGTTGCGCGTGGCTGAGGAAATCCGGCACGTGCTCGCGGGGATCTTCATGCGCCGCGAGTTCCGCGATCCGGAGCTCGCCGAAGCCGACATCACCGTCAGCGAAGTGCGACTCAGTCCGGATCTCAAACACGCGACGGCGTTCATCTCGCGGCTTGGCCGCGCCGACGTCGAGGCGCTGTTGCCATCGTTGAAGCGCGTGGCTCCGTGGCTGCGCAGTCAGGTCGCGCATGCATTGCCGCTGCGGTATACGCCGGAGTTGTCATTTCAACCGGACCACGCACTGGATTACGCGATGAAGATCAATCAACTGATGCAACAGCCGGACGTCGCGCGCGATCTGAAGTCCGAGGATTGAACGCATTCGCAACAATCACCGGGCTGCGCGAATGGTTTCGCGACCGCGGAAGGAAAATGGTTCCGGGTGACGACTGATTTATTTCTGCGTTGTTAATGTAATTCCGATCGCGCGTCCCCATTTAAGGACAGACGATCTGACGATGGGCGGATATTCGTCCCCTCACAGCGAAAAGCAAAATCCATGAAACTCCCACCTGCGTTGAAGCCCGGCCTCTGGGGCGCGGCGGCTGGCGCGATCGCCGCGACGATCGTTGGCTTTTCGTGTCTCGGTTGGACGACCGCATCCACCTCCGAACAGTTGGCCCAGCAAACGGCGCGCACCGCCGTGGTGACCGCGCTGGTGCCATTCTGCGTCACCAAGGCGGAGGCGGATCCGAACGCGGCAATGCTTACGAAGTTACGGACGGAACAATCTTCGTATTCCCGCCATGACATCGTGATGAAGGCCGGTTGGGCCACTTTGGACGGCACGGCGAACGGAAACGACGCCCTGGCGCGTGCCTGCGGTGAGAAACTTCACGTGATGAGCGCCGGCTGATAGCCTGGCAAGTTAGGAACCTCTGATGAGCAAGCCGGAATTTGGCACCAAGTACACCTGTGAGGCCTGTGCCGAGCGCTTTTATGATCTGAACAGGAGCCCGGTGATCTGCTTCCGGTGCGGCGCCACGCAGTCTCCACCGAAGCCGCGGATGTATCGGCCGATCCGCGCGGCCTCGGACCGGGGCGCGTTCAGCCGGCGCCCGCAACCGCTCCCCGCCGAGAAGCTGGAGCCCGCTGACGATCTGGCGGTGGAGGAGGTCGAAGAGGCCGATATCCCCGACGATGAGGACAACGATCTTGACGACGACGTCGAGGTTGAGATCGAGGTCGAGATCGATCCGGAGGACGGCAAGGTTCTCGCCTGACAGCACGGAGTTCCTCGTGGCCGGGTTCCGGCCGCGACGAACTCCGAACAGTGCGGATCAGGCGGTACGACGCGGCCGTGACGGTTTACCGGATCGCCGCCAGCACCTGACGCTCGTCGGGGAACGTTCCGCTGGCCTTCTTGGAATACGTCAATCGCCCATCGACCGTGATTTCAAACACGCCACCGCCGCTTTTCTTCAAGGTAACGATGGCGCTCGCGTCGGCCTTGAGGATCTGATCGCGCGCCGCACGGGCGCGTGGCTCATAGCCTCACATGCCGCAGTATTCGATCTCGACATTCATCTGCCTTGTCTCCTGGCCAGAACAAACTCACGCCGCGGCGATCCGTCGTCGTCTCGCGCGCGGCACGACCTCGGCGACCTGCGTTTCGGTCGGCGGAACCTCGTCCGGCGTCTCCAGTGCTTTGAGCAAACCCTCCCGCAGCAGGGCCAGCTTGCGGTCGTTCTCCACTTTCAATCCGAAGACGTCCTTGACGTAAAACACGTCGACCGCGCGCACGCCGTACGTCGTGACATGAGCGGACGCGATCTGCAGTCCTTGCTCACTGATCGCCGCGGTGACGTCGTGCAGCAATCCGGGCCGGTCGCGCCCGTTGACCTCCAGAATCGTGTGCGTGTTCGACGCGTGGTTATCCACGACGACCCGCGGCGGCGCATGGATCGCCCGCATGCGGCGGCCAAACGTATCGCGCGAGAGCTTGCGGATTTCGTGCGTCAAACGCAGCCGGCCGGACAGCGCCTGCTCGATCAGCGCGGAGAGTTTCGCCAGCCGATGCGGTTGGTCGAACGTGCCACCCGCGGCGTCCTGGATCCAGAACGTGTCCAGCGCCATGCCGTTCGTCATCGTGTGAATGCGCGCATCGACGATCGACGCACCCGCGACCGCGAGAGCGCCCGAAATCTTGCTGAAGAGTCCGGGATGGTCCGCCGCGTAAATCGTGACTTCCGTGACCGCGCGAGCCGGGAGCGGCTGCGTGTCCACGGTCAGCGGCGCCTTGCGATGCTCGGCGTCGCGCAGCAATCCCGCATGACGCGCGTGCGTATCGGGATCGAATGACAGCCAGTAGCCGGGGTAGCCCAGTTCGGTGAACCAGGCTTTGTCCTTTTCGGACCAGCCGGAAAGCAAAGCGCTGGCGGCCTGTTTCGCTCGCTGCACGCGAACATCACGTTCCGTCGTGGACAATCCGCCCGCCAGAACCTCGGCGACGCGCGCGTACAACTCCCGCAGCAGCGTGGCTTTCCAGCCGTTCCAGACTTTCGACGAGACCGCCCGCATGTCGGCCACGGTCAGGATCAACAGCAGCCGCAGGCGTTCCGGCGACTGGATGGTCTCAGCGAGGTCGAGAATGGTCTTCGGATCGTCGATATCGCGTTTGAACGCCGTCGCGCTGAGCAGCAAATGATGCAGCACCAGCCAGGAGACCGTCTCCGTCTCCTCCGCCGTCATGCCGAGACCGGGACAAATCTCCAGCGAGAGCTCGGCACCGAGTTCGGAATGATCGCCGCCGCGACCCTTGCAGATGTCGTGCATGATCATCGCCATGTACAGGGCACGGCGGGACTCGATTTGTTCGACCAACTCGGACGCGACCGGCGCGATCTGCATCAACTCGCCACGTTCCATCGCGTTGAGGATTTTCACCGCCTCGATGGTGTGCTCATCGACGGTGAAAATATGATAGGTGTCGAATTGCATCTGGCCGACGATGCGGCCCCAGTCCGGCAGATAGCGGCCGAGAAATCCGGTTTCATTAAGGATCGTCAACCATTTCGCGCCATCCGGATGATGCGTTGGCGGACGTTCCCCTGGGCGATCGCCGGGACGTCGTTTCTCGGGCGGTTTGCCGCACAGCAAATCCATGAACAATCTGGCGGCGGTCTTGTTGTCGCGCAACGACACCGCGCGGCGCTCGTTTTGAATGAAGGAGCGCACGGTCAGCGGATGCAGTTCCAGACCGCGATCCCGGGCAACCACCAGAACGCGCAGCATCTGGATCGGATCGGTATCGAAGTCGCGGCCGGTCAGCGGCAGCAGCTTACCCTCCGCCAGCACGAAGCCGGCATCGAGCAAGGCCTGATCCGTTTCCGCCTCGATCGCCGGCGGGCCGAGCGCCGCGCGCAGAATCGCCGGTTCCAGGATGCGCGTCAGGCGGGCGATATCGCGGGCATTGAGGAAGTAATGGCGCATGAATCGCTCCACGCCATCCTGCTTGCCGTGGCGCGTGTAACCCATTCGCGCGCCAACGACCGGCTGCATGTCGAATGTCAGGCGTTCTTCCGCGCGGCCGGCGACGTAGTGCAGATGGAACCGAACGGTCCACAGAAACTCCCACGCACGGCGGCCATGACGCGCTTCCTGCTGGGTCAGAATGCCCCCGAGGTCGGCCAGTTCGCCCATCGTCGTCGTGTCGAAAACATAACGAGCGATCCAGTACAACGTCTGGATGTCGCGCAATCCGCCGCGGCCTTCCTTGACGTTCGGTTCCACCATGAACGGACTGTCACCGTAACGGCGGTGGCGCACCGCGCGTTCGGCCTGTTTCGCGGCGATGTATTCCGCGACACCGGCTTCTTTGCAGGCCGCGCGGAAGCGGCGGTGGAAATCGGCGAACAGCGCGGTGTCGCCGGTGACGTAGCGCGCGTCCAACAGCGCGGTGCGGATCGTCGTATCTTTGGCGCCTTCGGTCAGGCAATCCTCGATCGACCGGGTCGCGTGACCAACCTTCAGCCCAAGATCCCACAGGAAATACAGCATGTATTCGACGGCCTGCAGCGTCGTCGGATCCGGATCGTCGCCGGTCAGGAACAACAAATCGATGTCGCTGAAGGGCGCCAGCACGCCGCGGCCGTAGCCTCCGGTCGCGGCCACGCTCAATCGCTCCGGTGCCGTGAGACCGGCGGTTTTGATCACGTGCTCATACAAGCCGCCGACCACGCCATCGACCAGCGCGCCCAACAGGCGGGCGGCCTGCAACCCGGTCAGTTGCTCCTGCTCGAAGGCCTGCCGCACATAGGTCTGAATTCTCGCCAGATGCCGGCGGAAAGCCCCGATCGCGAGCTCGCGCGGGATGGCGAGTTGCTCGGCGGCGAGGGCCGCCAACGCGTCCGACAGTTGCGCCGCCGCCGCTTCCGGCGCCTTGGGCATCGCCACCGGGTTCAGCATGACCCGGTTCGTTTTCGATAAGATTCCATCAATCCTGGTCTCCGGCGGGGGCAGGCAGGAGGGCTCTCAGCCGGTACAGTGCATCCAACGCTTCCCGCGGTGTCAACCTGTCCGGGTCGATTTCGGCGAGCGCGCGACGCAATTCATCGTCCGGCGGCGCTTCTTCCCCGATGTTATCTGGGGCTTGCCGCGGCAGCGAACAAGGGCAGCGCCCCCAATACGCCGCCGACCGCCAATGGCCCGCTTTGCTTTTCCAGAGCGCTCAACAGCGACGCCGCGCGACGCACGACGGATTTCGGCACCCCGGCAAGCTCCGCGACATGCACCCCCCAGGATCGTCCCGCCGCGCCCTCGGCCACTTCATGCAAGAACACCACGCTGCCTCTCCACTCCTTCACGCGCATCGTATGCGGACGGATTCGCGGCATCCGCTCCGCCAGTTCAGCAAGTTCGTGGAAATGTGTGGCGAAAATGGTACGGCACCGGACACTGGAATGAAGCGCTTCCAAAACGGCCCAGGCGATGGCGAGGCCGTCGGTCGTGGCGGTGCCGCGGCCGATTTCATCGACGACGACGAGAGACCGGGGGCCAGCCTGGTTCAGGATCGCCGCCGTCTCGGTCATTTCGACCATGAACGTGGACCGGCCGCGCGCCAGATCGTCCGCCGCCCCGACGCGGCTGAACAGGCGATCGACGATGCCGATGCGGGCTTCCTCGGCCGGCACCGGCAGACCCGCTTGCGCCAGCACGGCCATCAGCGCGTTCTGCCGCAGAAATGTGGACTTTCCCGCCATGTTAGGGCCGGTCAGCAACAAAACCCGGCGCTCGGGCGAGAGATCGCACATGTTGGGCACGAAAGCCGCCTGACCGGCGAGCGCACTCTCGACCACCGGATGCCGTCCGCCCCGGATCAGGAACGCGTCGTCGTCGGTCACCACCGGCCGGCACCACGTCCCGGCGGCGGCGAGGTTGGCCGCCGATTGCGCGACGTCCAGCAGAGCAATCGCCTCGGCTCGCGCGGCAAGGCTTTCGGCCTGCGCCAGGGTCGCTTCGGTCAGGTGAGCAAAGACAAGCTTCTCGCGCGCGGCGGCCCGGTCGGCGGCCTCGGTGATGCGGCGGTCGAGGTCGGCCAATCCCGGCTCGGTGAAGCGGGCGCCATTGGCCATGCCCTGGCGCAAGGTCAGTTCGGGGAAAGCGCGCAACGCTTCCACGGCGGCGGCGGGCGCTTCGATCACGTAACCAAGTTGTGAATGGTGGCGGATTTTCAGGCTCGCGACACCATATTTCTGCGCGTAGTCGAGCTGCATCGACGCCAGTACCCGGCGGCTGTCGTCGCGCAACGAGCGGTGCGCATCCAGTTCGGCATCGTAACCAGGCCGGATCGTGCCGCCATCGTCGACCCGTAACGGTGCCGGATCGGTCAGCGCGTCGCTCAATGTCGCCTGGAGCGGCAACGCTTGCGCCAGGATCGCGTGCGCCGCCGCCAGGGTTGCGGGCAGTGGGCCTTCCAGGGCCACCGCCGCTTCGTGTCCCGCCGCCAGCGTGTCCCTCACGGCGGCGAGGTCTCGCGGCCCCCCGCGGTTCAGCGAGAGCCGGCCCAGCGCGCGAGCCAGATCGGGGGCGGTGCGCAACGCGGCGCGCAGGCGGATCGCCGCCTGTGGGTTCGCCACCATCCAGGACCAGGCGTCCTGCCGTGCCGTGATGGCGGCCGGATCGGTCAGCGGTGCCGACAGCCACAGTCCCAGAAGCCGGGCGCCCGCCGGTGTCACGGTCTGTTTGACCGCGGCCAGCAGCGTGTGCAGCACGCCGCCATCGCGCGCCCGGTGGATCTCCAGGCTCGCGCGGGTCGCCGCATCCATCGCCATCACGCCGGCGTCGCCCATCGGCACCGGCCGCGCCAATCTGGGCAACGCGCCCGCCTGGGTCGAACGCACGTAATCGACGGCGAGCATCGCCGCCACCGCCTCGGCGTCGGCTGAACACGCCGAACGCATCGATGCTGGCGGTCTGGAACAGATCGGCCAACCGGCGGCGGGCGACCAGCGGCGGCGAGGGCACGGTTTCCGGGCCGCGGCGGGCAGCCCACTCGCCAAGCGGCAACGTTTCGGGGGCGATGATTTCGGCCGGTTCCAAGCGGCCGAGCAACGCCGGCAGATCGGCGGGCGCGAGGGCGGCTGTCTCGAACACGCCGGTCGAGATGTCGAGCCAGGCCGCACCCACGACGCTGTCCTGGTCGCGCGCCAACGCGAGCAGCAAATTGGGCTGGCCGGCTTCCAGCAGCGCTTCCTCGGTGAGCGTGCCGGGCGTGATCAGGCGGACGATCTCCCGCCGGATCGGGATCTTGCTGGAGGCGCGGGTCTTCGGATCCTCCATCTGTTCGGCGACGGCGACGCGGTAGCCGCGGCGGATCAGGCGGGCGAGATAGGCTTCGGCGGCATGCTTCGGAACGCCGCACATCGGGATCGGGACGCCGTTGTGCTCGCCGCGATGGGACAGCACGATGTCGAGCGCGGCGGCGGCGGCCTCGGCGTCGGAGAAGAACAATTCGTAGAAGTCGCCCATGCGGAAGAACAGCAGCGCGTCGGGATGCTCTGCCTTGGCGGCGAACCATTGCGCCATGGCGGGGGTGGCGCCGGTGGGCGGTTGAGGGCGGGGTACGGTCTGGGCATGGCATTCGACTCCACTCGGCATCGGTCCGGCCGTCTTCTATACCAGCCCGGCGTAATTGTCCGGTCGCCTGCCCTGACGTTCGATTCAGAACATCGGTCCGCGGTTCGCGGCGCCGCCATCGATCGTGATGATCGTTCCGGTGGTGTAGGCGGAAATATCCGATGCGAGGAACGCGACCATGACGCCGATTTCCTCCGGCGTGCCGGCGCGGCCCATCGGCAGCGGCTTCATCAGTTCCTCCCATTTGTTTTCGTCGCCGAGACGGTCCTTGGCGCGGGCTTTCATGATGGTGACGAGGCGATCCGTGGCGATCGCGCCCGGATTGATGCCCACGACGCGGAACTTATCATCGCCAGCCGAGCCGCCAAGCGCCTTGGTGAACGCCATCAGCGCCGCATTGCCGGTGGAGCCGGCGATGTAGGTGCGATCCATCTTCTCGCCGGCCACGCCGAGCACGTTGATGATGACGCCGCGGCCGCGCGACTTCATGTCGGCATAAAACCGCCGGCACATGTTGATGTAGCCGAAGACTTTCAGGTCCCACGCCTGGCGCCACCGATCCTCGGTGATCTGCTGCAGGTCGCCGGCCGGGATCGCACCGGCGTTGTTGACCAGGATGTCGATGCCGGCATGCTCCGCCACCAGCTTGTCGACATTGGCCGAGTTGGACAGATCGTAGGCGTGCACCTGAACGTTGACGTTCCACCGGCTGGAGATCTTTTGCCGCGCGGCGTCCAGATCGGCCTGCGTCCGTGACACCAGGATCACATTGACGCCCTCGGCCGCGAGGCATTCGGCGCTGGCCAGACCGATCCCTTTCGATGCCCCGGTGATCAGAGCCGTGCGTCCGCGCAAATTGAGTTCCATCGTCTGACTCCTTGTTTCACACCGTCAGATAGCGACTGCGAATTTCCTGTTCCTCGGCGCGGAACCGCTCCGGCGTGGCGGCGTAAACCATGCGGCCTTTGACCATCACGTGCAATTCGTCGGCGACGGCTTCCGCGAGCTTCATGTTCTGCTCGACCAGCAGAATGGTCACGTTCTCGTCACGCAGGGTGCGGATCACGCCGGCGAGTTCGCGCACCACCAATGGCGCGAGCCCCTGGCTGGGTTCATCCAGCAGCAGCACTTTTGGATCGGAGACGAGAGCGCGCGCGATCGCCAGCATCTGCTGCTCGCCGCCGGAGAGATTGGCACCCCGGTTCCGCGCGCGTTCCTTCAACGATGGAAACAGCTCCAGCAATCTGGCGATCGGCCAGGCGCGCGCGGGAACGCGTTCCGCGACCTTGATGTTCTCGATGACCGAGAGATCGGGAAAGATCAGCCGTCCCTCCGGCACATAGGCGACGCCCGCGCGCGCCACCTGATGCGGCCGCCAGCCCGCGATGTTCACGCCATCCAGTTCGACCGTTCCGCCGCTCGGCGGAACGAGGCCCATCACCGTGCGGAGCGTCGTGCTTTTGCCGACACCGTTGCGGCCCAACAGCGCGATGATGCGGCCGTCAGGCACGTCCAGGTCCACACCCTGCAGAATGTGGCTCGCACCGTAGTGGGTGTTGAGGCCCTTGATGGTCAACATCAGGCGAAACCTCCGAGATAGGCGTTCTGCACGCCTTCATCGGCCTTCACCGTGTCGGGATCGCCGTCCGCGATGACCGAGCCGCGATGCAGCACGGTGATCTTATGCGCGAGGCGAAACACGACCTCCATATCATGTTCCACCAGCAACACGGTCAGCCCGCCCGAAGCGAACAGCGCCGCCAGCACCTCCACCGCCTGGGCGGTTTCCTCCACCGACAGGCCCTGAGTCGGTTCATCCAGCAGCAGCAATCGCGGTTGTTGCGCCAGCGCCATCGCGACTTCAAGCAGCCGTTGATCGCCGTGCGATAATAACCCGGCCGGACGATCCGCCACGTGGGTCAGCCCGAGCCGTTCCAACGCCGCGTCACCGCGTTGCGCGGCGCCATGGAATACACCGCTGCCCCCCAATGGCAGCCACCGTTTCGCATCCCTCGCCTGCGCCGCGATCCGCGTATTGTCGCGCGCCGACATCTCCGGGAACAGAGACGTCAACTGAAAGGTTCGGGACATGCCGCGTTGGCAGCGCACATGCGCGGGCAGCGCCGAGACGTCCTGATCGGCGAACCGTACGGTGCCCTCGGTTGCCTTGACGACGCCGGTGATCAGATGAAACAGACTGGTTTTGCCGGCGCCGTTGGGACCGATGACGGCGCGCACCTCGCCGGCCTCGATGCGCATCGTTACGTGATCGACCGCCACGATCCCGCCGTAGCGCTTGGTCAGATCGTCCAGCTCGAGCAACGCCATCAGGCGATCTTTTTGTGGAAGCGCGACTGGATCAAACCCCAGATGCCCTCTGGCATGAACAGCACGAACAAAACGAAGATGACGCCGAAGAATAAAGCCCAGGAGTCGGTGTAGGACGATAATTGTTGTTGCACGTAAAGGAAGAAAATCGCACCGAGGACTGGTCCGATCAGGGTGCCGGCGCCGCCGACGATGACCATGATCAGCACCTGACCGGACAACAGCCAGAACAGCAACTCCGTATTCGCGAAGCCGGCGAACGGTGCGTAGAGCGCTCCCGCCAGGCCGGCGAGGCCGAAGGAAATCGCCACGATCGCGATTTTGTAGCGACGGGTGTTGTAGCCCAGAGCGACGGTTTTCGCCTCGTTCTCACGGATCCCGCGCAGCACCGCGCCGAATGGCGAGCGCACGAGTTCGCGGCAAAACAGAAAGGCGCCGAACAGGCACGCGAGGGTCAGGTGATAAAACGCCGGCTTGGAGGTCCATGTGAGGCCGAATGGCCCAGGATTGCGGGGGATGCCGGCGAGGCCATCGGAGGCACCGGTGACGGGGGTCCATTTAAAGGCGACGGCGTACAGCAGTTGCGCGTACGCCAACGTCAGCATTGAGAACGAGACCCCGGTGGCCTGCGTACAAACCCAGCCGACGCCAATCGCGACGATCCCGCCGATCAGTCCCGCGAGCAGTACCGCGCACGGTAACGGCATGCTGGTGTGCAGCATGAAGTTACCGCAGGCATAGGCGCCGAAGCCATAAGCCGCCGCGTGGCCGAACGAGATCAGCCGCGCGTAGCCGACCATCAGATCGAGGCTCATCGCGAACAGACCGAGGATCAGAGCCTCGGTCAGCAGGGTCATCGCGTACGGCGGCAGGCCAAACGGCAGCAATGCCAGCAGCGCGGCGACCGCGATCAGGATGCGCATTCGTTACGCCTCCTTGCCGAGCAAACCGCCGGGCCGAACGACCAGCACCGTGACCATGATCAGATACATGAACGCCAGCGCGAAATCGGGAAAATAGTAGGTTCCGAACACCTGCACGAAGGCCACCAGAACGGCGCCGATCAGCGAGCCGAGGAAGCTGCCCATGCCGCCGATGATGACGATGACAAACGTGTCGATCACCGCGTTCGGCGCCATGCCAAGCGATGCCGTCACCAATGGCGCGGCCATCACGCCGCCAATGCCGGCGAGACCGCAGCCAATGCCGAACACCGCCGAGCGCACCAGTCGAACGTCGGTGCCAAGCGCATGCACCATCTCGGCGTTCTGCGACGTGGCGCGAATGAGCAGGCCGAGCCGCGTGCGTTCCAGGAACTGCCAGATCAGCACGGCGACGACGATGCCGGCCCCGACCAGGAACAAGCGATACACAGGGAACGGTTCATCCAGAATGAAAACGATGTCGGACAGACTATCCGGCGGCTTCACCTGCAACGCCTCGACGCCCCAGATGAGGCGGATGACCTCGCCCATGATCAAGGTCAGGCCGAATGTCACCATGAGGAACGCATGACCATCGCGGCCGTACAGCCGGCGCAGAATGCCGAGCTCGAAGGCGGCGCCGAATGCTCCGACAAGGATCGGCGCGACGATCAGCGCGGCCCAGAAGTTGCCCGTCCAATGCACCGTGGAATAACCGACGTAGGCACCCAACATAAAAAAGGCACCATGCGCGAAGTTGACGATGCGCATGATGCCGAAAATCAACGTCAGGCCGCAGCCGAGAAAGAACAACAGCGCGGCCTGCGACAGCGCGTTGAGACACTGGGTGACCAGGAACCCCAGAAAATCCATCAACTGTCGTAGGTCATCTGGCGGCAGGCTGGCGTAATCTGGTCCGCGGGGAAGGTCGCGATCAGATCCGGAACGGGGTCCTTAAATCCTTCCTTTTGCACAACCTTCACCATGAAGCCTTGCTGCACTGCCTGATGATCGCAGGCGCGCATCGCCACTTTGCCCTTGATGCTGTCGATCTCGACCGTCTCCAGCGCCGGCCGCAATTTATCCGCGTCGATGCTGCCGGCCTTCTCGATGCCGGCCTGGAGCATGAGGCACGCCTGCCACTGCTCGCCCTCGAACACATCCGGTACGTTGCCATATTCCTTCTTCCACGCCGCCACGAACTGGGCGTTTGCCTCACCCGGAAACGTGAAGGTGTAACGCGAGCCGCCGATCAGTCCGACCGCCGCGTCACCAACCGCGTGAATGCTGTTGAGATCGACGATTTCCGTCAACAACTGCACCTTATCGCCCAATCGGTATTGTTTGGCCTGTGCCAGGAACGCGTTGTTGTCGTCCCCTTGCAGCACGAGGTAACACGCATCGGCGCCCGACTGCCGGATCTTCGTTATGTAAGTGGAAAAGTCTTTCGTCCCGATCGGCGAATAAACGTCGGCGATGAAGTTCTTGCCGGATTTCTTCACCTCGTCCTTGAACACGCCGATGCTGTTGCGCCCCCAGGCGTAATCCATGCCAAGCCCGTAAAAATTCTTGAAGCCCGCCTGACGGAGATACAGTGCGACCGCGCGAGTTCCCATCGGCCCTGACGTATTGGCACGGAAGAAATTCGGCACGAACGACTCGCCGGTGAGCCGGCCGTCGCCGTTGTCGGACGACATGAAGATCGTGTTCCACTCGGCAAGCTTCGGCACGACCGCGAGTGCCTCCGAACTGAGCGTCATGCCAAACAGCAAGCGGCAACCGTCACGCTCCACCACATCCTGTGCTTTTCGCACCGCGGTTGCCGGATCGCCCGCCGTATCCTGCGCATAAAGTTGCACCGGCCTGCCGAGCACACCGCCCTTCGCGTTGACGGTCTTGATCCAGAACTCGGCGCCGCGGCGCATTTGCGCGCCAATCTCACCGCCCGGACCGGTCAGCGCGCAGGGCATGCCGATCTTGATCGGCTCATCGCCCAGGGCGTGGCGCAGTACCAGACGGGTGACGCCAAAGTCGCGCCGAGCAATGTGCGACGAGAAAAGCCGGATGTCCCGGTCATTCGAATTCCTCCCTTAACGCGGTTGGTTCAGTCCACTTCGACGGTCTTGAAGTCCGCCGGTACGATGATCTCAAGCAGTTCGACGTCCGGCGAATAATCCAGCACCGTGTGCCTGATGCCCGGCGGCTGCAACCAGCAGGAGCCCGCCGACATCATTTGTACGCCCTCGCCCTCGAACTCATTCTTGACCCAGCCTTGCAGCACATAGATCAACTGGAGTTCCGGCTCGTGCAGATGCCGCTTGCGCACTTCGTCGGTGCACGGCGACTGCAGCCGGATCACGTGCGCCTGACACAGACCCCCCGCTCGCCGCGGCGATGCCGAGGTCGCGATACAACGCGTAGGCCCGGAGCCCATCGCGCACGAAATCCGCATCGTTGAGATGGCTCACAGTGAATCGTTGCGCTGACGCGGCGGCCTTGAGCCGAGGTGCCGCCACCTTACGGCGCGGTGGCGTCGCCGCGCGCGTGCGGCGGGTTGGCGTGCGCCGCGCTGCCGGAACCCGGGCCACCGCCTTCTTGGCCGGCGCGCGGGCAGAGATTTTCCGCGATCACCTTTTTCGGCGCGGCCTTCCTGATCGCGGCTTCTGCGCACTTCTGACGCCAGCTTCTCACGCCGGTTTCGCGCCGGATTTCGCGGCCGCCTTGCGCGCTGGCGCGGCGGCCTTCTTTTTGACCGCGGCCTTGGCTTCGCTTTCGGCGCGGCTTTCCTGGAAGCGGCTTTTTTGCCGGCGGCCTTACGTCCGCGTACGGTCCTTGCCATACCGATCCCCCCAACGCCTGGCCGAGCATCCGGCGCTTTGTCATACGTCATTCAGGCGGAGCCGACAAAACTGATCGCTGACGGGCTGCCGGTCCGCGCCACCACGCCCATGGGCGTCAGCGAGCCGTTTGCTGAATCGATACGAAATCCGGTGATGTCGTCGCTGTCCTGATTGGCGGCATAAAGCCGTTCGGCGGCCGGGTCCAACGTGAAGAATCGCGGGCGACGTCCGCCGGTCGGTGTGTGTCCACCATAAGTCAGGCGGCCGGTGTCGCGGGAGACCTGGAACAACACGACACTGTCCTGGCCGCGGTTCGACACGTACAGAAAGCGCCCGCACGGGCGACGCGACGATCTCCGCTGTCGTGTTCCGCCCCTCATACCCGCCCGGTATCGTGCTCGTCACCTGACATTCCGTGGCGCGCCCCGCGGTCCAATTGAACACCGTCACGGTCGAGTCGAGTTCGTTGTTTACGTAAAGGATCGGCAACGACGGATGAAACGTGGTGTGTCGCGGCGCGGCGCCGGGCTTTGACGCGATCGACGCCTGCTCGGTTGGCGCGATCGCGCCGGAGGCAAACCGAAAAAGAAACGTCTTGTCGAATCCCTTGTCGGGAACAACGACGAATTCGCCCGACGGGTCGAAGATGACCGCGTGTGGGTGGGAGGAGCTTTGTTGCACCGGGTCGGGCCCAGGCGTACCGGTCAGGGTAAACAGTTGGCTGACTGGCTCAAGGCGGCCGTCCGCTGCCAGTGGCATCACCGCGACCGTGCCGGTACCGTAGTTACCGATAACCAGGAATCGCTCCGACGGATCGAGCGCGCAGTCCACCGGGTTGTTCCCCTGGCACTCCATTTGATTGAGCAATGTCAGTTTTCCGCTGACGTGATCCACTGAAAGCGCGCTGATCAGGTTTCGGCCGCCATGCACCGAATACAGAATCGACCTGTCCCGGCGCAAAGTAAAAAGCGAGGGATTTTCCAGCCCGGCGACAGTCTGAATTTCAGTCCAATGGTCTCCCGCGTCATTGACATGATAAACCCGGATTCCGTCACCTCGCCCGTCACGATCTGGTGTCGTGTAGCAGCCCACGTATGCGAACATCTGACATCTCCTGTTTCGTTACGGCGGCTCACCCGGTAACCTGGTCCATGATCAGCCGTGGCATCGCTTCATCCGCGCCAATGGTTCCTAAATCGTGCACCGGGGGCCAGGTCGTGCCGCGCCTGATGCGCTCCTCGGCGATAAGCATCGGCAAATCTTTTGTCGCGTGCGTCCCTTCATTGAGCAAATAGCCGACAACCGCGACCACGTGACCACGCACGCTGGCCAGAGCTTCCGCCACGAACGGAGGTTCCTCCAGAAATGCGACGCGGATCCAGCCGAAGCGACCGCCCGCTTCGAGTGCCGCCGCGTGCCGGCGCAAGGCGCGCGCGCGCCCGGCGCCTCGCGATGAGCCATGGCCAACCAAAAGGACCGACAGAGTTTTCGGATCGGCACCGAACATTTCGCAATGGCGCAGCAGGCGCGTTTCGATTAAAATGCCGATGCCGTCGTGCAGGCCGACCGGCTGACAAAACCGAAGCACCCGCGATGGCGATGTGAGCGGCAGGAGCAGATCGGGAATGGCGATCCTGGTGAAATATCCGTCGTCCAGAAAGAATGGAACGACATGGACGACCGGCGCCGTGAGACTCGCGAAGGCCGTCGCCGCGCCTGGCTCGCCGAGCAGCATGCCGGCTTCGACTTCTCCGAAGCGCCTGGACTGACGAATGACCTCGGCGTGAGCGAGAAGCGGACGTGCCGCATCCGGTATGACAGTGGAGCCGTGGCCCACCAGCAGCAGCGCGTCCCGATTGAACACCGATGCCTCCTCATTGCCAGCACTTTGAGGCAAATTGGATGCCGGGACAACCATCGGAGATTACATGGCATCAATGATCGCGCGACATGAGGTATTTGCTCGGTTTGTTGCCACTCTCGGTCGAGGGCCGGGACGATCGCGCGCACTTACGCGGGAGGAAGCGCGCGAGGCATTTGGGATGGTGCTGCGACGGGAGGCGGATCCCCACCAGGTCGGCGCATTTCTTATGTTGTTACGGTTCCGCGGCGAAGATGTCGCCGAAATCGCCGGCATGGTTGAGGCCGCGCGCGAAACGATCGGCCCGACATGGCCGGGAACGCGGGTTGACCTCGATTGGCCATCGTATGGAGCCGGCCGCACACGGGGCGCGCCATGGTTCCTGCTGTCGGCGCTCGCCCTGGCGCGCGCCGGCGCTTCGGTATTGATGCACGGTTCAAACGAATACTCCGCCGGTATTTCCGTCGAGGCGGGCCTCGCGGCGCTGGGCTGCGAGCCCGACCGGTTTACCTGGTTGCCGCTGGGATCGCTGTCGCCGGCGATGGACGAACTGTTACGGATGCGCCGTCTGTTCGGCCTGCGATCCCCGGTCAATACGGTCGCGCGCCTGCTCAATCCAGGCGACGCCGCGGCAGGTGTCGATGGCGTTTTTCACCCGCCGTACCTCGCGGTTCACCTCGGCGTGGCCGAGCTTCTCGGTCGACCGCGCCTGTTTGTTTTGAAGGGCGGCGGCGGTGAGGCGGAGCGGGTCCCGCTGAAGGCCGCGTCGGGTTGGATCTGGGACAGAAGCCACGGACGATCGGAAATAGCACTGCCGGCATGGCAAAGCCTGACGCCGCTGACGCCAACATCCGACACGCCCGAGTTGTTGGCCGCGGTTTGGCGCGGCGAGGTCTCGCCCCCCACCGCCATCGCCACGATTATCGCCACCCTCGGTTTAGGAGTGTTCGCGCTGGGCTGGGCGGCCACGATCGAAGCCGCGGAGCGAGACGCGCAACGAATTTGGCGGGAACGTCTGCCGCCCTAAAGCAATTGCGGCAGCGCGGCTTCGGCCAGTTCATCCGTGGTCGTGCGCCACACATGGGGTTTACCCAGTACGTGATGCAGCGCGTCACGCAGATAGCGAATGCGGTGCGCCTGACCGGCAATCCAGGGATGCAGCGTCAGATTGAAGACATTGCCGCCTTCGGCATGCAGAACGGTAAACGCTTCAACGATGTTCGCTTGCCAAACCGGAGGCGTGACGCGGCGCAACCACATGCATTCGAGGTCGTTCCATTCCGGTTGCGGCGGCAACGCCATCAGCCTGCCGTCAAGCAGGTACGGACGATCATCGTTGGCCCAATCGGTGGTGTATTGAAATCCGGCTTCGGCGAGGAGAGCGGGAGTGTCGGCGGACTCGTTGAAGTCCTGGCCGCACCAGCCTTTCGGCGTTTGCCCGATCGCGGCGGCCACACCGTCTCGCGCGGCGATGATGGTGGCGCGTTCGTCTCGCATTCGGCTGGTGATGCGGCGGCTGGCGTAATCGCCGTGCGCCATGAAGCAGGAGTCGCGTCGCAGCAGCGCATCGACCAGTTCGGGATAGCGTTTCGCCGCCTCCGTCCCAAGAGCCACGCTCGGCTTTAAGTTGAAGCGGTCGAGCACATCGAGGACGCGAAATATCCCGACGCGCGCGCCATACAGCCGATGGCTCCAGGTCAGCCAGTCGGGAAAGAATTTGCCCAGTGGCGAAACGATCCTCGGGTCGGGGCTTTCGCCTTCAGGGGGATCGAGCTCCCAGTAATCCAGCATCAACGTCACGGTGAAGGCGATGCGCGCACCGCCTGGCCAGGCGAAGCCGGGGGCGTCGGGCAACGCGCGAAACGGATAATGTGCGTGGTCCATGCCCGGTTCGCGGGTTTCGTCGACCGGGGGTGTTTTGGCGGGAGTGAACTCAGCCATTGGCGGACTCCCGCGCGGCGAGGTGCGACTCCAGCAGCGGCAGATAGTTCGCGTTGTACCAATCGACGATCGATTCGCCGGTGGTCTGCCAAACGCCCTGATGCGACAGGATGTACTCAAGGGCGGAGCGGATCGCGCGCAACCGGTGCGGCTGACCGACCCAGTAAGGATGCAGCGCGACGCACATCACGCGCCCTTGTTCGGCGCCCTCGGCGTATACGGTATCGAAATGATCCTCGATCTGTCGCGCGAACGCGTCCGCCTCTTCGCCGCGCCGATGCAAAATGACGTCATTGAGGTCGATCGTGTACGGGATCGACAGCAGTTTGCCGGATTTGACGTTCAGCGGAAATGGTTGGTCATCGTGATACAGATCGGCGGTGTAATCGTAACCGCATTCCGCCGCCAGATCGAACGTGTTGAGGGTATTGGTGATCGCCGGACTGAACCAGCCACGCTGCTCCCGCCCGGTCAGGCGCCGATGGATCGTCGCGGCTTTCCAGCATCGCCGCGCGTTCCTCCTCCGGCGTGAAATTCCAGTGGTAGCGCGTGTTGTAGATGCCATGCGACATCAGTTCCCAGTTGCGCTTTTCCATCCCTTCCAGGATCGCCGGATAATGCTGGATGACCGTCATGCTCAGGCTGACCGTGCACCGCAGACCAAGCTCGTCCGACAGATCGAAGAACCGCCAGAGCCCAACCCGATTGCCATAGTCGCGTTGCGAATAGCCCAGCACATCCGGATGCGGCGAACGCGGCCACGGATCGCGCGTGCGGACATATTTCGGCAGATACTCGTAATGCTCGATATTCGGCACGATCCACAGCGCGACGCGCGCCCCGTTTGGCCAGCGCAGCGGCGGGCGTTGCATGATCGGCGAGTAGGCGATCAGGTCGCGGTCCATCAGCGTGGCTTCACGTCAGGATTGGCGAGGCGGAGCGGCTTACCTTCGGCGAACGCGGCAATCTGCTCGAATGCCTCGGCGTAATAAAGTTCGAAATTGTCCCACTCGGCCCAACCGAGATGCGGTGTGCAGAGCACGTTCGGCATGGACAGGAAGGGATGATCGCCATGCATGATCGGCTCCTGCTCATAGACATCGACGGCGGCGTAGCCTGGCCGGCCGGCCCGCAGCGCCCCGAGTAGCGCACCCGGCTGGATCAGTTCGGCTCGCGAAGTGTTCACGATCAGCGCGGTGGGTTTCATGCGCGCCAGATCTTCCGGTCCGACAATGCCCGCGGTGTCCGGGCGCAGACGGACGTGCAACGACAGCACATCGGATTGCTCGAACAGCGCCGCCTTGCTGTCGGCGACGCCATATCCCAGTTCCGCCGCGCGCTTCGCGGAGTGCGCCTGCCCCCACACCAGCACCTTCATGCCCAATCCCGCCCCGGCCTGAGCCACCAACGACCCGATATTGCCGAGGCCGAAGATGCCCAACGTTGAATCGCGCAGTCGATGCGACAAGGTGTAAGGCCATTCGCCGCGCCGCATCCGTTCCGCTTCGATCACGATGTTGCGGCGAGAGGCGAAAATCAGCGCGACCGTCAACTCCGCCGGCGACGTTGGTGAATTGCTCTGGCCACGCGAGACCATGATGCCGTGTTCGGTGCAGGCAGCGTAGTCGATTGTCGTCGCGTTGCGCCCCACGAGCGCGATCAGCTTCAGATTCGGCAACCGCTCGATCAGCGCGCGGTCGAAGGTCACGCGTTCCCAAATCGCGACGATCCCGTCAGCCGGGCGCAACCGGTCCACGAGTTCTTCGAACGACGCCGCCGGTTCGCGATAGCGCGTGACGTCGTGCCCATCGAGCAGGGAATAACACGCGAGACGCTCGATCGCGTACTGATATTCATCCGGAATGACGATGTGCATGATTTAGTACGGAACCGTGCCCTTCACCACGGTTCGATGCAGCACGCGGCGCTCTTTGTCCATATCCTCGTGGGGCAACGCGCGATGCATCGTGCAGCGATTGTCCCACAACACGAGATCTCCCGGCCGCCACTTATGGGAATAGACGAACGCCGGCTGCGTCGCGAAGGCCTCGAGCCAACGCACCAGGGCACGGCCCTCTTGCTCCGGCCAGCCGAGGATGTGCGACGCGTGGTTGCCGAGATAAAGCGCTTTGATCCCGGTATCGGGATGCGTGCGAACGATCGGATGATCGACGGGAGGGCGCTCGCGCTTCTGCTCCTCGGTGGCCAGCAGACTGCCGGATTGAATTCGGCTACGCTCCCAACTGTGAACGGCGCGCAGGCCGGCGATGCGTTGCTTTGTCGCTTCGTCCAGGGCCGCGTAGGCCAACGTTGTGTTGGCGAATTGGGTTTCGCCGCCGCGCGACGGGATCTCCACACCGTGCAGCATGGTGAGCAACGACGGCACGTCGTGGTACGACTTATCGCTATGCCAGTAGTAGTTGCCTCGTTCGCGTTTCGGCGCGGAAGGCAGGCCGTCGGGACCGATGTTCGAAACAGTGTGAACCGGGGTGTACTTCACCGCGTCAACCAGACGATTGACGTGCAGTCCTTCGATCTCGCCAAACGTCAGAGTAAACTCGATACTGCTGTTCCTTCGACAGATGCTGATCGCGGAACACGATGACCGGGTGCGCCCGGAAGCTGCGCATCAGCCAGTCCTTACGGTCCTGAGACAAAGGCTCGGACAAATCGACACCGGTGATTTCGATGCCGCCGACTTCGGGCAGAGACCGTGTCTCTTCCGGCCGAGGCCCCGTGCGAGGGATGGGTTCGATGGTCGCGCTCATGATCTCCACCCTTTTTCTGCTCGGATCGACTGTTTCAAAGCCACCCCCGCCTGTCAAACCTTTCCAGGCACGAGCGATCCGCTACCATGGGAGGACATGACCGACTTCGAACACCATCATCGTCCCGGACGCGTCCGGATGGCGCCGGACTCTTTGGGCCATGGTTGGCATTCAGTTCCTGATGACCGGCTCATTCAGTTTCCTCAGCCCGATCGTCCCGCTGATGTTGCCCGGACTGGGCGTTACCTCCGTCCAGGGCGTGGATATCTGGAGCGGAGCGATCACCGGAGCGACCTCCTTCGTCGCGGCGTTCGCATCCCCGATGTGGGGCAAGATCGCCGACCGGCACGGACGGAAATTGTCGCTGTTACGGTCCAGTTGCGCGATCGCGGTGTTCACCGCTGTCATGGGGCTGTCCACCAATGTCTGGCAGTTCTTCGCCGCGCGCGCCCTGATGGGCATGTTCGCCGGATTCTCAACCTCCGCCATCGCTCTCGTCGCGAGCCAGGTTCCGGAGCGCCGTTTGGGCTACGCGCTTGGCTGGCTGAGTTCCGGCCAAATGGTCGGCTCACTCGTCGGACCCGTACTGGGCGGCATTCTCGCCGATGCGACGGGAAGTTATCGCATCCCATTCTACATCACGTCGGCGGTGACATTCGCTGGACTCGGCCTGGTATGGTTCGTCGTGCAAGAGAATTTCACGCCGCCGAAAGATGGACCGAAGTCGCGATCCCTGCTGCCGGGATTGAGCCTGCTGCTGGGATCGGCGAGCCTGATGGCGCTGTTCTTCGTGCTGTTCATGGCACAATTCAGCGTGCGCACCGTGCAGCCGATGGTGACGTTGTTTGTCGAGGAACTGGTCGGCTCACCGCCGGAAATCGCGACATTGGCGGGCGTCGCATTCTCCATCACCGGCCTGGCCAACCTGATCGCGGCGCCGTTCCTCGGCAACCGCAGCGACGTGATCGGCTACCGCCGCGTGCTGCTGATCTGTCTGCTCGGCGCGACACTGACCAGTATTCCGCAGGTGTTCGTCAACAGTTATTGGCTGTTCGTGGCGGAACGATTTGCGGTCGGCTTGTTCATCGGCGGCATTCTGCCGACCGCGAACGCGTTGATCGGCCGCGGCGTGCCACGCGAAAACCGCGGCACGATTTATGGCATGACCGCGTCGGCGACCTTCATGGGCAACTCGCTTGGCCCACTCACCGGTGGACTGATCGCCGCGGGGCTTGGCATCCGTTTCGTCTTCGCGATCACCTCCGCGTTGCTGCTGGCCAATCTGATCTGGGTTTACGTGAAGGTGCCGGAATTCAAGGACACGCCAGCGAACTCATGAACGGCCGGGCCCGCACGACATCCGGGTCCCCATCGAGCACGTCCCAGGTGGTACGCTCGCCGTCGCGGACAAACCGTAACGACAGCCGATCCGAACCCAACGGAATGTTCAGCATGGTGATGTCCGGCAGCCAATGCGGCAGAGCGGGATCGACCCAGAGCCGATGATTTGGCGCGTCTTGCTCGATCCCCAGGACTGCCTGCAACAGCGCGAAGGCCGAGCTGGCGGCCCAGGCCTGGGGGACGTTGGCACCGAGGTATTGGACCGGGAAGGGGGATTGGCTGCGGTCGATGCCGGCATAAAGCTCAGGCAACTGGCTGGATTCGAAATGGCTCGCGGCCTCACTGATGCCTCGCGCGATGTCGGCGACGTCGGCGGCGAAACCGTACCGCTTGAAACCAAGCGCGATCAGACTGTTGTCATGCGGCCAGACCGAGCCGTTCTGGTACGAGTATGGGTTATACGCGCCGTGCCGGCTCGACAGGGTGCGGATGCCCCACCCCGTGTTCATTTCTGGCGCCATCAGGCGGCCGACGACACGCGCGGCTCGATCGGGCGGAACAATGCCGGACCACAACAAATGTCCGACGTCGGACGCGATGGTCGGCACCGGCCTTTTGTCGCCGTCCAGGAGGTAGGCGTAAAAGCCCAGCTCCTCGATCCAGAACACCTCGTTGAATTTGCGGAACAGGGCCGCGGCTTTACCGCGCATCGTGGCGGCGCGGTCAGGCAGGTCCAACGCGTCAAACACTTCGGCCATGCGGCGCCACGCATCGTAGACGTAGCCTTGTAACTCGCACACCGCCTTGGGCCCTCGCACCAGTGTGCCGTCGGGCCACGTCATCGAGTCGCCGGAATCTTTCCATACGGTGTTTTCATACCCGTCCGGGGTTCGCTTCTCGTATTCCTGGAACATATCGCCATCGCGGTCGCCTTCCTCGTCGATCCAGCGCAACGCGGCTTCGGCGTTCGGCAGATAAGTCTCCAGCAGCGCGCGGTCGCCGGTGGCCCGCCAGGCCGCGTGCAGGGTGATCAGATAAAGCGGCGTCGCATCGGCGGTTCCATAGTACGGCGTATGGCGGATCAGATGAAAATGCGCCAGTTCGCCGCACCGTAGTTCGTGCATGATTTTGCCGGGTTCGGCTTCGCGCCATGCATCATAGGTTGTCGCCTGCCAGTGGCCCAGCACGTCCAGCGCGCCTTTGGCGAACTCCGGCCAGATGATGATATTCTGTAACGAAGAAATCAGGCTGTCACGACCGAATGGCGCCATGAACCAAGGCAAACCCGCGGCCGGCACGTACACCTGGCCGCGCCGACCCTGGACCGGTAAACGCAATGCGCCCATGTCGTCGATGGCCTGACGGTACATCCGATAGAATTCTTCGTTGCTGGTACGGATTTCACCACGGAATCACGCCACTCTTCGGCGAGGATCTGGCCGGTGGCGTGCCCCTCGGGCGCCGCGAACGTCTGGTCGCCCGCCGTGAACGTGTAGAGCAGGCAGGCGTGCCAGCTTTGACCTGGCCCGAGCCTGACTTCGAAGCTCAGGCGTCCGTTCGCGTACACCGCGTTCACGTCCGTGGGCTCGACGGCGATCTTGACCGCGCGCACGAAATCCTCGATTGCGATACGTCGTGGTGAGTGTCTGACTTTCCTCCCAGATCGAACTGATATGACCGCGACGGATGTTCCGCTTTGCCTTGACGTCGAACACGTCGGCGAAGTCGGAGCGAACCAGCACTTCCAGATTGAAGCGGATCGCCGTGCGGCCGTGGTTGGTGATGTCGAGGTCTTCATGCAGGCCGCCGTCGATGTGCCGCGTCAACCCGAACGACAGCGTGCGGCGCGGGATGGTGCCGTCTTCGGTCAGGAACTCGCGGTTGGTCAGATAGATTCGCGCGGTGTCATGGCGAACGGCGCCGCCGTTCAGCAGATCCCAGCTCTCGCCATTGGCCTGCACCGACCATGCGCTGATCAGCCTTGTATCGAGCAGATAAAGGCCGCGATCCGATGGCCAGGGCATTTCGCCGTTCGGCTCGGTCACCAGCACCGTCGAGGCGTGATGAATGGCGATCTGTGGTGGTCCGACCCGTACTTTGAACGTCATGCGCGCTCCATACTCCAGGTTACGATGGACCGTGGCCCGGTACGTCAGGTCGGTGCAAGTGAGGGCTTCGCAATGACGCGGGATATTCGCGCCGCGCGCCCGGCGGCCGCTGTTGACCGCGGAGGGCGGATCACCCAGGAAACAACAACGCGGCGGATCGCGCGGGCCCTCGGAACCTTCGCGCCGCCCGCCCGGCCACGAGGGAGAACGTATGATGCCTGACAGCAACACCATGCTTTACGCGAGCGTGGGCGCCGACCTGATCCACTTCACGATGGATGTCGAAGCCGCGACGTTGACCCGGCACGCGACGGTGACCGTGCCGGCGAATGTGCAATATGTCTGGCCGCACGCGTCCCGGCGCTATCTCTATGCCGCGAGCAGCGACAGCGCTTCCGGCATGGGCGCGGCGGGCACCAACCATCACGTGACCGCGTTCCGGATCGACCCCGCCTCGGGTGCCCTCAGTCCGCATGGCGCGTCGATCCCGCTGCCGCATCGGCCCATTCACATGGCGACCGATATCCCGTCGGCGCACGTGCTGGTGGCGTTCAACAATCCGCCCGGCATCAGAGTGTATCGGATCAATGCCGACGCGACGCCCGGGGCGGAGGTCGCGCAGCCGCCCGGAATCGATCCCGGCATTTTCCCGCATCAGGTGCTGGCGATGCCGGACAATCGCCATGTCATCCTCGCGGCCCGCGGCCATGATGCGACCAAAACCAGGCCGGAGGATCCCGGCGCCTTGAAAGTGTTCCGCTACGACAACGGTGCGTTGCGGGATGAAGTTTCGATCGCACCCAACGGCGGCTTTGGCTTCGGTCCGCGCCATCTGGACTTTCATCCGACGAAGCCATGGATCTATGTGTCGCTGGAGCGGCAGAACGCGCTCGCCATGTTCGTGCATGACGCGGGCCGCCTGGCCGCCACGCCGGCGTTTCAGGAAAACGCGCTGTTGGAACCTGACAATATCCGCGGTCATCAATTGGTCGGCACGGTGCATGTGCATCCAAACGGCCGGTTTGTGTACGTCGCGAACCGCGCGAGCAGTACGGTCGAGAAAGCCGGCAAGAACGTCTTCGCGGGTGGCGAGAACACCATCGCCGCCTTCGCGATCGATCAGTCGAGCGGTCGGCCGGTGCCGATCCAGCATGTCGATACGCATGGCATCCACTGCCGCACGTTCCATATCGATCCGACCGGCCGGCTGATGGTGTGCGCGCATATCATGGGATTGCCGCTCGCCGATGGCACCGAGGTGCCGCCCCGGCTGACGCTGTTCCGCATTGGCGACGATGGCCGACTGACGTTCGTCCGGTCTTACGATATCGAGACGAATGGCCGGTTCATGTGGTGGATGGGGATGGTGACGCCATAAAGCGCGCCATCGGCTACCGGCACTGTGTGGGGTGATGACATCGCGTGAGTGCTGGCGCCGGGGGCGCGGCGCTACTCCGCGGCCATGGCCACGACGGGTGGCTGATCCAGGGCCGCGAGCAACTCCTTCCGCCGAGCCTCGGCTTTAACGCGCGCATTGTCCTTTACTGGGCCGAAGCCTCTGATCTGATCCGGCAACGACGCGAGCGCGACGGCGGTGCCCATCGTCTCCGGTCGCAGCGATATCAGCACGCGACGCAAGTCCCCGATGTACTGGGCTACCAGCGCCCGTTCGGCCTTCCGCTCGGCCTGATAGCCGAACAGATCGAGCGTACCTACCGCGCACCGCTTTGCCATGACGCAGCGCACGGAACAGCGGCAGCGCCAACCATCCGGGAATCGCGACCTTGTTCCGGCGTCCGGTCCGTGGATCCACGCGGGTGATCAAAGGGGGCGACATATGAAACACGGCGCCGGGCGCGTACGACCCGGCGGCATGCAGCCGAGCCACCTCATACTCGTCCTTGTAGGCCATCAGGCGGAACAACCCCTCGGCGGCGGTACACGTCAGCGTCCCCGCGCGGCCGGTCACCATGGCTTCCCGAGCGCGCACTTCCTCGATCACCGAGCGATAGCGCGCGGCATAGGCGGCGGACTGGTAATCCACCAACGCGGCGGCGCGCGCGTCGATCAGCTCCGGCAACTCAGGCGGAACGACATCGGCCTGCCCCAGAATTCCGCGGCGAGCGCGGGCCGTTCCGCCAGGATGCGGCCCCACAGGAACGCGCGTTTGTTCAGCCCGACCGCCGCACCATTGAGTTCGATCGCGCGCAGGATCGCCGTTTCGCCGACCGGCACCAGGCCGCGCTGCCACGCGAGACCCAGAAGCAACGTGTTCATCGCCTGGGTGTTGCCGAACAGCCGCTCGGCCAGCAATACGCCATGCAGCCAGGTCGAACGCTTCGCATCCGTTACCTTCTCGATCGTGCGGCGATGCAGCAACGCATCGATCGACAACAGCGCATCGCGCTTGAATTCCGCCGTCGCCGCCAGATCAAGATTGCCGATCACCGACAGCGTCGGCGGCGTTCCGCTCAGCACGCCGGCGCGCAGCCGACCGCCAGATCGGCGGCCAGCATCAGGTTCGCGGTGCCCAGCGGAATGCGCACGACATCCAGCGTCTCCGGATCGGTGGCGATTTGCACATGCGCGACGACCGCGCCGTTTTTCTGCGCGAGGCCGGTGAAGTCGAGCGTCTTGACGTGGCGGCCTTCCAGGTGCGCCGCCATCGCCAGGATCGCGCCCGCGGTTACGATGCCGCCGCCGCCAATGCCCGCGAACAGACCGCGCCAGACTCTCCGGCGCGGTGAGCGCCGGTTCCGGCAACGCGGCCCCCAGCTCGCCTTCGCGCGATTGCCACGTGGTATCGGCGGCGGGCGCGACCGGCGGTCCGGGCAGCGTCACGAAGCTGGGGCAGAAGCCTTTCAGGCAGGACAGATCGACATTGCACGCGCTTTGATTGATCCGCCGCTTGCGGCCGAGCGGCGTCTCCACCGGTTCGATCGCGATACAACCGGATTGCGTCGAGCAATCGCCGCAATTCTCGCACACCGCCTCATTGATCGTCACGTGCTTCGTCGCCTGCGCCATCGAGCCGCGCTTGCGGCGGCGGCGTTTCTCGGTGGCGCACACCTGATCGTAGATCAGCACGGACGGACCTTCATGGTCGCGCAACGAGCGCTGCACCGCGTCGAGGTCGGCGCGAATATGCGTTGTCACGCCGGGTGGCAGCGCCGATTTCGGCGGCAGGCGCTCGGCCTCATCGGCGACGATGGCGATGCGTTTGATGCCCTCGGCGGCGATCTGCGCGGCGAGCGCGGGCACCGTCGGTCCGCCCTCGGCCGGCTGGCCGCCGGTCATCGCCACCGCGTCGTTGAACAGCAATTTATAGGTAATCCGCGTGCCGGACGCGGCGGCCTGGCGGATCGCCATGATGCCGGAATGTTGATACGTTCCATCACCGATATTGGCGAACATGTGTTTCACGTCGGTGAAGGCGACAGGCCGACGAACGGCGCGCCCTCGCCGCCCATATGGGTAAAGGTCCGCGTCTGATCGCCATCGTCCAGCGCCATGAAGTGGCAGCCGATGCCGGCGCTGGCGAAGCTGCCCTCCGGCAGTTTGGTGGACGTCGCATGCGGGCAGCCGGCGCAGAACGCCGGGACGCGCTTCAGCAGACGACGCGGGCCGCTCGACCATCGGGCGGCACGGGCGGATCGGGCAGATTCAGTCCGGCGGAGGCGAGGAAGCGGGTCATGCCGGAGGCGACGATCTCCGGCGACAGTTCCATCAACGGCGACAGCAACGGCTCACCGCGCGGGGTGGTCTTACCGCTGATCTCCGGGCGTTCGTCGGCGGGCAGATGATACAGCGCGTCGCGGATCTGCGAACTCGACGAAGCCGCGCTTTTCTTCGATCACCAGGATGAAGCGTTTGCCGCGGGCGAACTGGCGCAGACCCTCGGTCTCCAGCGGCCAGGTCATGCCGATCTTATAAATCGCCAGTTGCGGATGGCGGTCGAGGCCCATGCGTTTCAGCGCGTGCATGGTGTCCTCGTGCGCCTTGCCGACGGTGATCAGGCCGATCGGCGCATCGGCGGTGCCGCTGACCAGCCGGTCGATCCGGTTGGCGCGCGCCCAGGCGAGGGCGGCGGGAAGACGTTCTTCGATCATGCGGCGTTCGAGTTCGGCGCGCTCGGCCGGAAAGCGCAGCGTATGATCGAGGTTCAGGCCGTGCGGCGGCAGCGCGAAATCGGGCAGCACGAAGCGGGAGCGCGGAATGGACGATGGCGGTCGCCGCCTGCTCCATCGTCTCCGCCGTGGTCTTCATCGCCACCCACAGGCCGGAGAAGCGCGACAGCGCCCAGCCGGCGAGACCCAGATCGAGCACGTCCTGCACCGAGGCCGGGTTCAGTACCGGCATGAACACGTTCTGGAACACGTATTCGGTCTGGTGCGGATAGGTCGAGGAATGGGCGCCGTGGTCGTCGCCCGACACCGCCAGCACGCCGCCGTGCGGATGCGTTCCCGCCATGTTGGCGCAATGGAACGCGTCGCCGGACCGATCGACGCCCGGCCCCTTGCCGTACCACATGCCGAACACGCCATCGAATTTCTTGCCCGGGAAGGCGTCGAGTTCCTGGGTGCCCAGGATCATGGTGGCGGCGAGGTCTTCGTTGACGCCCGGCTCGAAGCGGATGTCATGCGCCGCCATCAGCTTCTTCTGCGCCCAAAGCTCCCGGTCCAGGCCGCCGAGCGGCGAGCCGCGGTAGCCGGAGACGAAGCCCGCCGTGCGCAGTCCGGCGTCGTGGTCCAGCCGCTGCTGCTCCAGCAGCAGGCGCAGCAGGGCCTGGATGCCGGTCAGCAGGACCGGCTGGTCGCGGTCGGCAAAGCGCGATTCCAGTGTGATGGCGCTTCGTTCGACGACCATGTCCATGGCGCTACTCCCATGTCGTTGTCATAATGGTGGCGCTTTTCCCGCCGGTTTTCCACCACCCAATCCAGCGCGGGCCGGCAAGCGGCGAAGTTCGCAAGGCTCGGCACCGCGCAATAATATTACGCGCAATTTTCGAACCCGCGCGAGCGCTTTCGCGCATGATCCTGATCAATGCGGCAGTCCGCGCTCGCTTGCCATGTGGTGCGGCGGACGCCTTTCCGCCATTGTAGGGGACCCAGATCGCCACGACCGGAGACTTCCGTGATGCCCGTCCCTTCGCCCGAAACCGTCGATGCCGTTCTGCGCCATGCCGACGCGCGGCTGGATCAATCGCGGGAGACGTTGTTCGAACTGCTGAGCATCCCCTCGATCAGCGCCCAGGAGGCGCATCAGGGACGATTGCGCGCGGGCGGCGGCAATGGGTGCAGGACCGGCTGGTCGCGCTCGGGTTCCGGACCGAAATCCGGCCGACGGCTGGTCACCCGGTCGTGCTCGGGCATTTCGATGGACCGGCGGATTATCAAGGGCCGCACGTGCTGGTTTACGGCCATTACGACGTGCAGCCGCCCGATCCGCTGGAGCTGTGGAACAGCCCGCCGTTCGAGCCGCAACTGGTGGATGGCCCACGCGGCAAGCGCTTCGTCGCCCGCGGCGCGGTGGACGACAAGGGCCAGACCACCATGTTCCTGGAGGCTCTGCGCGCCTGGCACGAAGTCGGCGGCGGCATCCCGGCGAAGCTCACGGTGCTGATCGAGGGCGAGGAAGAGGTCGGCTCGCGCAACCTGGAGCCGTTCCTGAAAGCCAACAAGGCCGAGCTGAAGTCGGACATCGCGCTGATCAGCGACACCAACATGTGGGACATCGACACGCCGGCGCTGACCACCAGCCTGCGCGGGCATGACCTATGTGCAGCTCACGGTGAAAGCGGCGAAGCGCGATCTGCATTCCGGGCTTTACGGCGGCTCCGCGCTCAACCCGATCAACGCGATCACGCACATGCTGGGCGAGTTGCAGGATGAGAACGGCCGCATCCAGTTGCCGGGATTTTATGACAAGGTCAAGCCGATCAGCAACGCGCGGCGAGCGCAGTGGGACTCGCTGGGGTTTAGTGAGGCGGCGTTTCTCGGCGACATCGGTCTGGCCGTTCCGGCGGGCGAACGGGGTTATTCCGCTCTGGAACGTCTCTGGGCGCGCCCCACCGCGGACATCAATGGCATCTGGGGCGGCTACACCGGACAGGGCGCCAAGACCGTCATCGCGGCCGAGGCCTCGGCCAAGATCACCTTCCGCCTCGTGCCAGGCCAGGACCCGCGGGAAGTGGTCGAGCAGTTCAAACAGTTCGTCACGGACCGGTTGCCGGCCGGCGCGACGGCGGAGTTCGAAGGCGGCCACGGCTCCCCCGGAGTGGATGTCAACGCCGACTCGCCCTGGGTGCGCGCCGCGCAATCCGCTTTGGCCGAGGAATACGGCAAACCGGCGATGCTGATCGGCTGCGGCGGCTCCATTCCGGTGGTGGTGTCGTTGAAAAACGTTCTGGGGATCGACACGCTGCTGATGGGCTTCGGCCTCGACGACGATCAGATCCACAGCCCAAACGAGAAGTTCGAACAGCGTTGCTTCCATCACGGCATCCGGTCTCACGTGCGACTGCTCGCGAAATTCGCGGCGGGGTCACGCCCGTGAAACCCAAAGGAGAACCAGAATGAACGTTTCCGACGTAATGACCCGTAAAGTCCTGTCGGTCAGTCCCGATGAGACGGTGGAGCACGCGGCGAACCTGATGCTGCGGCACGGCATCTCGGGTCTGTTCGTGGTCGATGCCAAGGGCACGCTGGTCGGCGTGGTGACCGAAGGGGATCTGCTGCGACGCGATGAAATCGGCACCGAGCGGCACCGGCCCTGGTGGCTGCGCGTGCTGGTCTCACCCGGCCGTCAGGCGCTGGATTTCACCCGCACGCATGGCCGCAAGGTCAGCGACGTCATGACGCCGGAGGTGATTTGCGTGTCCTCGGCGACGCCGCTGGAAGAGGTGGTCGAAACGATGGAGAAACAACGCATCAAACGCGTCGCGGTGACCGAGAGCGGCCACATGGTCGGCGTCGTCGCGCGGTCCGATCTGTTGCGCGCTCTGCTGAGCCGGGAGCGCGAAGCGAAGCCGCCCCAGGCGCAGGAGGACGACCGCACCATCCGCACCAACATCCTCGCGGCGTTGGAGGCCGCGTCGTGGGCGCCGATGACGACGCTGAACGTGACGGTGGCGAGCGGGGTGGTCGATGTCTGGGGCACGATCACCAATCCCGACGAGCGGCGCGCGATTTGCGTGATCGCCGAGAATGTTTCGGGGGTGAAAGAGGTGCACGATCACCTGGTTTACGTGGAGCCGTACACCGGCACCGTGATCGAGTCGCCCGACGATCACCCGTGAGAAGTCGGCCGACCGCGCGGCATGGCGCCAGCCCATGGCCGCCGCCTTCCGTAATGCGGAGCGACGAGCATCGCGTCTTTGACCTCGCGATCATCGGCGGCGGGATCAACGGCGCCGGTATCGCGCGTGACGCCGCCGGGCGCGGGCTGGCGCGTGTTGCTGGTCGAGCAGGACGACCTGGCGCAGCGGAACATCGTCCGCCTCCACCAAACTGATCCATGGCGGCCTGCGCTATCTGGAGTATTACGAGTTTCGCCTGGTGCGTGAGTCGCTGGCCGAGCGCGAAGTGCTGTTGCGCGCGGCGCCGCACATCATCTGGCCGTTGCGTTTCGTCCTGCCGTACCGCTCCGGCGGCCGCGCCCTGGTGGATGCTGCGGGCGGGCCTGTTCATTTACGACCATCTCGGCGGGCGGCAAGCTGCTGCCGCCAACCCAGGTGCTGATTTCGCAACGACCCGGCGGGCGAGCCGCTGCAAAGCGATCTTCACCGCGGCTTCGAATACTCCGATTGCTGGGCTGACGACGCACGCCTCGTGGTGTTGACGGCGCGCGATGCCGCCGACCGAGGCGCTACGATCCTGCCTCGCACCCGTTGCAACGCCGCGCATCCGGACGGCGACCACTGGGTTTTGACCCTTTCGAGCGGCGCCGTGGAACGCGCACCAGGTTCTGGTGAACGCCGCGGGTCCCTCGGTGTCGCGCGTTCTGTCCGACGTGGTGGGACAAAGTGCGCCGATGCGGGTTCGCATGGTGAAAGGCAGCCATATCGTTGTGCCGCGGCTGTTTCGGCATGACCGCTGCTATCTGTTGCAGAACCCGGATGGGCGGATTTGCTTCGCCATTCCCTGGCAGGACGATTTCACCCTGATCGGCACCACCGACGAGGACTACGCGGGCGATCCGGCTGGGGTCGCGATCTCGCCCGCGGAAACCGACGTATTTGTGCCATGCCGTGAGCGGGTGGTTTCGCCAGACCATCAACCCGAGGACGTCGTCTGGACCTACGCCGGGGTTCGGCCGTTACGCGACGACGGCGCGACCGCGGCGCAGGAAGCCACGCGCGATTACGTGCTGGAACTGAACGGGACGCCCCCGGTGCTGAGCGTCTTCGGCGGCAAGATCACGACCTTCCGGCGACTGGCCGAGGCGGCGATGGCTCGCGCTGGCGCCGCTGTTTCCGGGGCTGAAGCCGCGTTGGACTGCGAACGGCCCTCTCGCCCGGCGGTGATTTCCCGTGGAACGGGTTCGCGGCGCTGCGCGATGACCTGGCCGGGCTTATCCGTTTCTGCCGCTGCCGACCGCGCGCCGGCTGACACGCGCGTATGGCACGCGCGCTGCGGCACTGTTCGGCAATGCCAAATCGGCGGCCGAGCTTGGACGAAATTCGGCGCCGATCTGACCACGCGGGAGGTGGACTGGCTGGTGCATACCGAGTGGGCCGGAACCGCCGAGGACATTTTGTGGCGCCGCAGTAAGCTGGGACTGCGTTTCGCTCCGGCAGAGGTGACTACGCTGGAACGCTACCTGGCCCAAACAGTGTCTTCCTGAGAAAGAACTTGCTGTAACCCGGCGGATAATCCGCCAGGGTGCCAAAGACCTCGTAGCCCTGACGCAGGTAGAATGCTTTCGCAGCCGGGTTGAACGTGTCGAGCGTCGCCCTGCACGGCGCCGTTTTCGACCGCCATGGCCTCCGCCGCGCGCAACATCCTTGCGCCATAGCCGCGACCGCGCAACGAAGCGGCGACCCACAGCCACTGAACGTGCAGGTAGTTTGCCCACACATAACCGAGGCAGCCGCCGACCCATTCGCCACGCTCCTGGCGCAGAAAATAGCCGACGGGCTGGTAATCCAGCGCGCCGGTCATCGCCATCGTGAAGGTCGCGACGTTGTCCTCGATGAACCGGCGCAGATCGTCGGAGGGAAATGGCTCGAACAGAAGCTCCGGTTCGTCCAGCATGGTCATGATTTTTTCCGATCCTGGGTCCAGGCGTAAAGGCCGCTTAGCACGACAATGCAAGCACCCAGAATGGTCCAGGGTCCCGGCACGTCGCCGAACACCAGCCAACCCAGCAGCGTGGCCCAAAGCAGCAGCGTGTAGCCGTGCGGCTGCACCGCGCTGGCCTCGGCGTAATCGAGCGCCCGGATCAGGGCGTAATGCGCCAGGCTGCCCAGCACCCCGATGGCGGCCAGCAGTGCCCACCCATGCATGTCAGGCAGCCGGAATTCCCGTGGAGCGATCAATGAAATCGCCGCCAGTCCGACGCAGGCCGACCATAGCAACGTCGTTTCCGGACGATCGTCGCGGGCCAGGAAGCGGACCATCACCTGATAGAGCGCCCAAAGGAACGCTCCCAGCAGCGGGATCAACAATGGCCACGCGAACCGGGCGAACCCGGGCCGAATGATCAGCATCAGCAATACGTAGAATTTGTTGAAGTGGTGCCCAGCATCACGAATTGCCGATTGCGGGCAATGAAATGGGCGGAGTTACCAATCCAATCGTTGGCGGCGGCGGGATTGCCACTTACAGCAACCTGACCTTGGTCAATTGTACGATTTCCAACAATGTGGATTACAATGGGAGCGGCGGTGGAATTATTATTTCTGGCGTTTACGGAACTGCCGTCCTCTCAAACTGCACCGTGTCGGGAAACAACGTCATCATTAATGCAGCCAGTCCGCAAGACGCAAGTTTCGGAGGAGGGGGAATATTTAATTATATTGGCTCGCTATTCCTCGTCAACTCCACGATCGCCAACAACACGGTTACCGATCCGGGCACTGTCCTCACCTTCGGTTGCGGCGGCGCGGGCATTCTTTCCTCCAACGGCATCGCCTCGAAGTGTGAAATGATAAGTTGCACCATCAGTGGCAACGGCTTTAGTGGGGCTGATACCAGCAGTTCGGTGGGTGGAGGCGTGAGCGGTGACATATTGATAGGAAATTCGATTGTCGCAGGAAACAGCGCCGTCGTGTCGCCAGATGTTTATGGACCCGTGACAAGTGACGGATTCAATTTTATTGGCGATGGGGACGACACTGAGAGCACTTTGGGCGGGGCAACAGGGTGGATTGCGCACGGCCATAACGGGGCGGATTTAACAGGAACCGGCGCAAGCCCCCTGTATCCGCTTCTCGGCTCGTTGCAGAATAATGGCGGCCCGACGTGGACCATGCAACCGTCGCGGGAAAGCGCTGTTGTGGACCAGGGCAATGGTTTCGGTTCCACCTTTGATCAACGGGGCTTCAAGCGGCCCGTGCGGTATCTGCC
>CAVRDN010000024.1:0-47173 GCA_963719675.1 uncultured Alphaproteobacteria bacterium
CAGCGGAGGCCTGACCTTCAGACCTGCAACTCGACGCAGACCGGCACGTGATCGGACCCCTTCGGCCAGTCGCGCGCATCGCGTCAGAATCGTGTGTCTGCGCAGCGCGCCTTCAGATCCGGCGTCACCCAGATATGATCCAGCCGCCGGCCGCGGTTGGCGACCTTCCAGTCCCGGTTGCGGTACGACCACCACGTATAGACTTTCTCGGTCTCGCGGCACGAAATGCCGCACCGCGTCGATGAAGCCGGCGTTCATCCAGGCATTCAGGCCCTCGGTTTCCGGCGGCGTATGGCTGACCACATCCAGCAACTGCTTGTGGCTCCAGACATCGTGTTCCAGCGGCGCGATGTTCAGGTCGCCGACCAGGATCGTGCGTTGCAGTCCCGTGCGCGCCGCGAACCAGGCCTGCGCCTCGGCGATGAAATCCAGCTTGTGGCCGTATTTCGGGTTTGCCTCGCGGTCCGGAATGTCGCCGCCGGCCGGCACGTAAAAGTCATGCAATTCGACCGGCCCGGATTTCGTGTCCAGCTTCGACCGCGACGTGCCGGCAATCGCCCTTGCCGCACCAGTCCGGGCGCGAAATCGACGCGGCTGAGCGGCACTCGCGACAGGATCGCGACGCCGTTGTAGCCCTTCATCCCGCGGAACACGACATGCGGATAGCCCAGCGCCTGGCGGCCTCGCCCGGGAACAGCTCGTCCGGAACCTTGGTTTCCTGCAGGCAGATCACGTCGGGGTCGAGCGCTGCGACCAGGTCGTTCAGCAAGCCGAGCCGCAACCGCAGCGAATTGATGTTCCAGGTCGCGACCCGCAGCGTTTGCGACGCTTTTCGAGCGGCATCAGACGATGCGGGTCCGCACCGTGCCGACGCCCTCGACCACGCCCTCGAGCAGATCGCCGCGCTGCACGGCGGCGACGTTCTCCGGCGTGCCGGTATAGATCAGGTCGCCCGGCGCCAGCCGCACGAGGCGCGACAGATACGCGATCGTCTCCGGAATGTTCCAGATCATCTTCGACAGGTCGGAGGTCTGCCGGACCTTGCCGTTGACCTTCAGTTCGATCAGACCCGCTGGCGGGATGGCCGATCTTCGACGCCGGCACCATCAGGCCGATCGGCGCGGAGTAGTCGAAGCCCTTGCCCATATCCCAGGGCTTGCCTTCCTTCTTCGCCGCGTTCTGCAAGTCGCGGCGGGTCATGTCCAGCCCGGCGGCATAACCCCAGACATGGCGCAGCGCGTCGGCTTCCTCGATGTTCGTGCCGCCTTCGCTGAGCGCGACGACCAGCTCCATTTCGTGGTGCAGGTCGTTGCATTGCGGCGGATACGGCATGTCGGCGTCGTTCAGCAGCAGAGCGTCGGCCGGTTTCATGAAAAAGAACGGCGGTTCGCGGTCGGGATCGCTGCCCATCTCACGCGCGTGCTCGGCGTAGTTGCGGCCGACACAAAAGACGCGGCGGACGGGAAAGGCGCCGCCGCCCGCGACGGGGACAGCGGTGATCGCGGGCGCGGGGATGACGAAATCGGCCATTCGGGTCGGTTCCTGTCGGAAGCTGGGATGATGAAGGAAGCAAATGTTCATCAGCGGGAAGGCACGTCAAGGGGCGTGGGTCAGGGCGTGATGGCGTGTTTCGACTTGCTCGGCGCGGCCCATGCTCTCGGTTTCCTCGGCGATGTTCGGCCAGTCCAGTTCGGCTTCGTTCACCACCTTTCCGGTCGCGCGGCGGCGTAGCAAGGCGCCCTGCCGCTCCGACCATGGCACGATATCTTCGTCGTACAGGTCAGTCATCTTGCTCGCCGGCTCCTCGCGGTCCCGCTCAGGTGTTCATCGCATCGAAGAATTCGTTGTTGGTCTTGCTGTATTTCAGCTTGTCCAACAGGAACTCCATCGCATCGACCGTGCCCATCGGATTGAGGATACGCCGCAGCACCCACATCTTCGACAGCACGCCCTTTTCGACCAGCAACTCTTCCTTGCGGGTGCCGGACTTGGTGATGTCGATCGCCGGGAACGTGCGTTTATCGGACAATTTGCGGTCGAGGATGATTTCCGAGTTACCGGTGCCCTTGAACTCCTCGAAGATCACTTCGTCCATGCGGCTGCCGGTATCGATCAGCGCGGTGGCGATGATGGTCAGCGAGCCGCCCTCTTCGATGTTGCGCGCCGCGCCGAAAAAGCGCTTCGGGCGCTGCAGGGCGTTGGCGTCCACACCGCCGGTCAGCACCTTGCCGGACGACGGCACGACGGTGTTGTAGGCGCGGGCGAGGCGGGTGATGCTGTCCAGCAGGATCACCACGTCGCGCTTGTGCTCGACGAGGCGCTTGGCCTTTTCCAGCACCATCTCGGTGACCTGGACGTGGCGGGTCGCCGGCTCATCGAAGGTCGAGGCCACGACCTCGCCTTTCACCGAGCGCGCCATGTCGGTGACTTCTTCCGGCCGCTCATCGATCAGCAGCACCAAAAGGAAGACTTCCGGATGGTTGGCGGCGATCGCGGCGGCGATATTCTGCAGCATCACGGTCTTGCCGGTGCGCGGCGGGGCGACGATCAACGCGCGCTGACCCATGCCGATCGGCGAGATCAGGTCGATCACCCGCGGCGTGTTGTCCTTCTGCGGACCTTTCGCGACGGACTGGAAATTCTCCATTTCCATCTTCAGGCGGCGATCGGGATACAGCGGCGTCAGGTTGTCGAAGTTGATGCGATGGCGCACCGCGTCCGGCGGCTCGAAATTGACCTGCTCGACTTTCGCCAGCGCGAAGTAACGTTCGCCGTCTTTCGGCGCGCGGATCTGGCCCTCGACGGTGTCGCCAGTGCGCAGCGCGTAACGCCGCACGAGGTTCGGACTGACATAAATATCGTCGGGGCCGGGCAAATAATTCGCTTCCGGGCTGCGCAAATAGCCGAAGCCGTCGGACAGAATTTCCAGCGTGCCCTCGCCAAGAATAACCTGGTCGGACTCGGCGAGCGATTTGAGAATGGAGAACATGATGTCCTGCTTGCGCAAGGACGACACGTTTTCAATCTGCAAGGATTCCGCGAAATTCAGCAGCTCGGCGGGGGTTTTGGTTTTTAGCTCGGCGAGATGCATTGTTGTCTCTCGGAGTTTGTCATGGGTGTTCTCTCATGGAGTGTTGGGTGCCGGATGAAGTCCGGTCCGGGAAATCCGGACACCTTGGTCCGGTGGTAAAGCGTCTCAGTCTCGGAAGGAAAATGCGTCGCCGTCACAAACGGCGGGCGTGGCGCGCCAGGCTCTGAATTCGCGTTCGCGCGCCGCGCCGCCGTCCGGTTTGACGTGCCACCTCGGGACGGCGCTTCCCGAGTGGCGTTCACGCACCAGCCCTGAGGCGTGAGCAACGGAACTCACCGTGGCATGGGTCGAGGGATACGTCGCGAGGCGGTAAGAAAAACCCGGGGCCGCCCACGCCGTTTGCCGTACCGGACCGGCCGTGTTCGCGTCAACGCATTCCGGCCGGAGTGGCGCATCACTCTTCGGGTGGCGTGGTGGCGATGGGGATTTCGCGCGCTTCGGGCTGGTCGCCCATACCCGGTGCGCGGATGTCCTGCTTCCTCCGGCTTCGGGGCTCGCCATCTGGGGCGTTTCTTCCCCGTTCTGGTAGCCGGGACGGTAGCGCTGCTGGCCGCCGCCACCTTGCTGACCGCCCTGGTGCCCGTTGACCTGGCCCGAGCCGCCGCCCTGACCCTGTTGCGCCGCCGCCTGGTTCATCAGGTTCAGGACACGGAAATAGTGCTCGGCATACTGCAGGTAGCCTTCCGCCATCACGCGGTCGCCACCGCTGGTCGCATCGCGGCCGAGTTGCAAGTATTTCTCGAACAACTGTTGCGCCGTGCCGCGGACCCGGATGTCCGGACCGTTGCTGTCGAAAACGTGGTTGCGGTTCAGCGGGATACCACCCGCCGCATGGTGGCGTATTCCGCCGCCACCACCACCGCCGCCACCCCCGCCGCCACCACCGCCGGAGCGATGGTTGCGGCCTCGCATGCGTTTCATGTTCATACTGTTGCCGTCGTGCTTTCCCGTTGTGTCGCGGCATTGGGGGTTGCGGGACCGCCATCGTGGGGGCCCCGAGGGACTGTCCCCCGGCCAACCGCAATTGATCGGCGTTGGTAGCGAATTGCCCCGGCCTGTTCGAAAACCCTGGGCGTTCAGACGCCGCCGCGTATCGCGGCTCGGTCTGGTATCACACTATCCCGGTTACATGGTGGTGCCAATGGGTATTTTCAGGGGGCCTCGTGAAGAATTATCGCCCGTGCGATTCCCGCCAGATCAGCCCGGGCCGAGACCCGAAATCCCGCCGCTTCCGCGATCGCGCCAACCGCGCCGGACTGGCCCGCTCCCAGCTTCCAGCACCGCCGCCGCCCCGCGGCAACAGCAGCCGCAGGGAGCGCGTCGATGATGGCACGATAGGCGTCGAAACCGCAACGTCCGCCGTCAAGAGCGGCGCGTGGCTCATGCAAACCGACATCCGGCATCAGCGTGGCGAGATCGGCTGTCGCGATATAGGGCGGATTGCTCAGCACCAGATCGAATCGGCCGCCGATCGGCGCCGCCCAATCGGCGCACACAAAGGCGGACCGGCCGGCGAGGTCCAGATCGCGCGCGTTCTGACGGGCGAGTTGCACCGCCGACTCGGTGCGGTCGATCCCCACCCCGAACGCGGCGCTCCGCTCGTGCAGCACCGCGAGCAGCAGGCAGCCGGTGCCGGTGCCCAGATCGAGCACCCGGAACGGCGCGCCTTTGTCGGGGCGCAGCGCCAGCGCCGCCTCGACCACCGTCTCGCTGTCCGGGCGCGGGATCAAGGTCGCGGGCGACACACGGAACCGCAGGCTCCAGAACTCTCGACTGCCGACAATATACGCCAGCGGTTCACGCGCGGCGCGGCGGGCGAGCAGGGCCGCGAAGTCGGATGGTGGGGCAGGGGCCGGAAGATCGCGCAGCAGGCTCTCGGTCGAGCACCCCAGGGCATGAGCGAGCAGCAGCCGCGACTCCAGCCGGGGATTGTCGATGCCCGCGGCGGCGAGCACGGCCGCACCGTCTCGCAGCGTTTCCGCGATGGAGCGCGTTCCGTCGCTCATCCGTGCACCCCCGCTTACTCTTTCACGTCCGGATTCTGTTCCGGCCGTTGTGACGGCGGCCAACCCAGCCGAGGCCGCGTCTCATGCGGATCTGGCATCCACGCTCCGGGAAGGGTTCACGGTTGGAGCCATGGGCCGGGACAGGGCCGCGGTCGCCCGCTCCCTGGCATCACCGCTCAAGCGGACAATCCGGCATGCACCGCGCAGCCGCGCAGGAAACCCGCCAGTGTGCGGTGGAAATCGGGCTCGTCGAGCAGAAATGCGTCGTGTCCTTTATCGGTCGGAAATTCCACGAACGACACGTTGGCGCCCGCCCGATTGAGCGCCCGCGCGATCGACCGGCTCTCCGCGGTTGGATACAGCCAATCGGAGGTGAATGACGCCAGCAGGAACCGCGTTTTGGTGCCGCGAAACGCGTTGGCGAGGTCGCCCTGATAATCCGCCGCCAGATCGAAATAATCCGCCGCCCGCGTGATCGTCAGGTACGAATTCGCGTCGAACCGCTGCACGAACGTGCTGCCCTGGTGCCGGAGATAACTCTCGACCTCGAACATTTCGCCGAACAGAGCGATTGCCTCGGAGGGGCTTTTGGGTGCGTTTTGCAACCGCCGGCCAAATTTTCGGGTCAGCGCCTCTTCCGAGAGATAGGTGATATGGGCACACATGCGTGCGACCGCCAGTCCCTGGGCGGGGATTCGTCCGGCGCGCCAGTATTGTCCGTTCGCCCAGTTGGGATCGGCGAAAATGGCCTGACGTCCGACTTCGTGGAAGGCGATGTTTTGCGCCGAGTGATACGCCGCGGTGGCGATCGGCAGCGCGGCGAACACCGCGTCCGGATACGACGCGACCCATTGCAGCACCTGCATCCCGCCGACCGAGCCGCCGAGCACCGCGAACAGCCGCTCGATCCCCAGATGGTCGATCAGTCGCTTCTGCGCGCGAACCATGTCGCGGATCGTCACCGCCGGGAAGTCGGTGCCCCAGCGATCCCCCGAGCCATCCGGCTTCAGATCGAGCGGACCCGTCGAGCCCATGCAGCCACCGAGGATATTGGCGCAAATCACGAAAAACCGCTCGGTGTCGATCGGCCGCCCGGGCCCGACCACGAGATCCCACCAGCCGGGCTTGCCGGTAATCGGATGGGTCTCGGCCACGTACTGATCGCCGGTCAGCGCGTGACAAACCAGAATGGCGTTCGTTCGGGCGGCATTGAGCGTGCCGTAGGTGCGGTAGGCGACAGTGTGGCCGTCGAGCGTCGCCCCGCACTCCAACGTCATCGCCTCCTCGAAGCGGACGTGGGCGTGTTCGATGCCGGGGAGGGTGGCGACTGTCATTCATGACGCGGATCAAATAGGACCTGGAGCGCGGCATCGCAATGCCGGATGGCCTGGGGGCGTTCGTCGCGCCCTCCTCGGCGAACTGTCCGGCGCTTTGGAAAAATCGGTTTGCCGACGGCTGCGTTGCCGGCCGCGTCGCGCCCGCGCCCTCGCGCGGAGTGGCGTCGCAGTCAGTCCGCCTCTTCCGGCTCCAGGTCCACCGCCACCTTCAGGTGATGCGCGCCACCGCCGAGGATGATCCCTTGCACCGGGCTCACATCGCCGTAATCGCGCCCCCACCCGAGCAGCACGTGTTCCTCGTGCACCACGATCCCGTTGGTAGGGTCCAGATCCACCCAGCCATGCTCCGGCCCAAGCCACGCGCCGACCCACGCATGCGACTGATCCGCGCCTTGCCGGCGTTTCTGCCCAGGCGGCGGCTTCGTGCGAATGTAGCCGGAGTTGTAGCGCGCCGGCACGCCGAGCCCGCGCAACGCGCTTACCATCAGATGGGTGAAGTCCTGGCATACGCCTTCGCGCCGTTTCATCACCTGCGTGACGGGCGTCGAGATCGTTGTGACCCCAGACCGAAAGCGAAACTCCTTGTAGATCCGTTCGTTCAGATCTCGTAACGCCTCCAGCATCGGCCGGCCCTTGGGAAACGACGTCCGCGCATACTCCGCGGTCTCCGGCACCGCCGGCGCCATCGGGCTGTCGAAACGAAATTCCGCGTCCGCCCCCGCCTCGACGCCGTGTGCCGCCTCGACGATCGCTTCCCAGGCCGGCGTTGTCTCCGGCGGCCGAGGATACGAAACCTCCACCACCGATTCCGCCGTGACGATGAAATCCGCGTGCGGCCGGTCGAGAAACAGCCAGGTCGCGATATTGCCGAAATGATCCTCCGCGTCGCGCCGCCGCGCGCCCTCCGGTTCCGCGACGATCCGGTCCGAGATCACCTGCTGCCACGGCAAGGGTCTGGGCCGCAAATGCAGCAGATGCGCGGCCAGATCGACCGGACTGCCGTACGCGTAATTGCTGATGTGGCTGACGCGATACCTCATGCCGCGCCCGACCGGCTCGCCGGCTCGGCGTCCACCGACAGGCTGCGCGCGATCGGCAGCAGCGTGAAATAACGCCGCGACACCCGGTCCGCCACCGACTCGATCGACATCTCCAGCGCGTAAAGCCGGTCCGTCAGGCGCGCCGCGGCCTGCATCTGGTTCGGCGCCGCCAGAACGTCGGTGACGATCTCGCGCGCGTCTCGCAAGGCGCGATCGACGGAGACCAAGAGCGAGTCCCCCTCCTCGGTGATCTGCCGCAACAAATCCCGCATCGCCAGCAACTGGAATGCCAGGCCGCGCGGATTGCCCTCGTCGGCCAGGATCAGGTCCAGCGCCGGCGCGGCCTGCATCACCGCCAGATACCGGCTGCGATAGGTGATCACCGAATCCCGCAGTTCCAGCGCGAGGTGCAGGCCCGCCTCGACACGGCCTTGCTGCACCGCGCCCGGCGGCTGTTCCAACAACTGGCCCAACTGCTCGAGGATGGCATGCGCGCGCTCCACGCGGCGGCCGAAATCGAAGAACAACCGGCCGCCGCCACGCACCATGTTTTCGGCCGCGAGACCGGCGATGGCGGCGGAAAACTGCAGGATGTCGGTGGTCAGGGCCGAGGCGCGCTCCACCGCCCGCGGATCGCTGTCAGCCGGCAGCTTGTTCATCGCCTCGCCCAGAATGTGCAGGGAGCGGGTGAGGATCGTATGCACCTCGCCGGTCAGCCGGTCGCGCAGTTGCGCCGCCAGGCTGGCGACCCGGCCGAGCAGCCGCCGCATCGGCCCCTCCGCGCGGAACGCCCCCAGCACCGCGGCGTTGCGCGAGACGGTGCCGTGTTCGAAGGTATCCTCGGACTTCAGCATCCCGGCTTTGTGCAGGCAGGCGCTGAGCAATTCGACGTCGGCGCGCTCATGCGGGCTCGCCGAGGGCCGCGCGACACGGGGGATCAGCGCGCGCCGCAACCGGGCCGCCTCCTCCATCCGCTCCAGATAGCGGCCCATCCAATAGAAATTATCCGCCACCCGGCTGGGCAGATCGCCGGCGGTGCGGCGGATCTCCAGCGGGCGTGTATCCAGCGCCGGCACGAACCGCACGGAAGCGACATCGTCGGGCAGCACCCAGACGTCCTTGGACACGGCGTCGCGCGGCAATCGTCCCGCGATGGCATCCTCATCCGTCAGCGCCCGCGCGATCCCGCCCGGCATCGCCCGCCACGTGGTGCCGTCGTGCGCCAGGAACATGCGCAGCACGACCGGCCGCGGCTCCAGCCCGGTCGGCGTGGCACAGGGCGCCACCGACGGCGTCGGCGACATCAACGCCGCGTAGTGCGCCGGTTTCGCCGCCACCTGAGCCGCCAGCTCCGCCCGCTTATCGGGCGACATATGCTCCGGCACGACCGGCACCGAGCCGCCGTCGGTCGCATTGCGGATGACCCAACCCTCGAGGTCCCGCAACACCGTCCGCAAATTCGCCCCGTCCCCCAACCACAGCGTCGCCTGACTGGGCGTGATCAGATCCTCGCCAAGGATCTGCCGTGCCAGACCCGGCAGAAACGCCGCCAGCCCAGGAGACTCCGCCAGCGCGGAGCCCGGATGGTTGACGATGTGCACGGTCCCCGAGCGCATCGCGTCCAAAAGGCCGGGCGGACCGTTGCCGTGCAACTCGAGCGGGTCCATCCGCGCGCCAAGCTGGCGGCGGAACAGCACGCTGATCCGTTCCAGACCGCGCAATGTCTTCAGGAAGACGAGCCCGCCGCGGATGGTCAGATCGCCCGGCTCGACGAGGCCGATCGACAACTCGCGCGCCAGCAGGTACGTGCTCGAACCACAACGGATCCGCATGGCCGCCTGAGAGCAGCGCCGTGCCGCCCTCGCCGCCGGGGGCCAGCGCGCGCAGCGCCTCGCCGGTGCTTTCCATGAAAGGGCGCAACGGCTCGATCTGCTGGTTCTGGAAGATCTCGGGCACGATCCGCGCGAGGTTGCGGCGGTTCTCCAGCGCGTAGGCGAGGCCGCGTCCCTGGTCCGCGCGGTCGGCGACGACGCGCCATACGCCGTCCGGCCCGCGCATCAGATCCGCCGCGTAGACATGCAGATGCCGCGGCGGCGCCTGGTCCGAGCCCGACGATCCGGCACGGCCGCAGGAACGCCGCGTTGCCGTAAACCAGATCCGGCGGAATCGCGCCCGTCTCCACCAACGTTCCTGGCCCGTAAACATCGGCCAGGATGGCATCGATCAGCCGCGCGCGCTGCGCCAGGCCGGTTTGGAGACCGGCGAACTCCTCGGCCGAGAGGATCAGCGGGATCGGATCGCAGCGCCAGTTGACCGGCTGCTCGCCGGGCAGCATGGCGGTGATGCCTTCCTCGACGAACGCCCGCTCCAGCATGCGCGCCCGTTCGGTGAGCGTATCGTGGCCCAGACTGAAGATCGAGCCGAACACACCACGCCAGTGCGGGCGCACGTGGCTGGTGCCATCGACCATCTCATCAAGGGGCAAAGATTCGTTCATGCGTCTGCCGCGGAGCGTGCCCGGTTGGCATGTGGTTTGTCCATGGGCTGTTACCAGAGCGGGCACCGGCGACGGTTCGAATCGCTTTGTCGCAGGCCTCGCGTCCGGGAAATCTTCGCCATGGGCATGCAACCTTTCCGTCCATGAACGCGTTTTTCGCGTTGGTATCCTTTGAGCGGGATGCCGGTCGTTGGATGGAAGGCGCTCGCGGACGGCAGGTGCTCGCGGATGGCGGGTGCTCGCCGGAGCGGCCGTGCGCCGCCGGTGTCCGTCCGCGACACCTGATCTTCCACACGGGCCGCGGTCGCGGCGTGAATTGGATGTGATCCGCATGAAACTGTTGGCCGTCCACCCAAGCGGTTTGATGTACACGCGCGTTTTCCTGACGCTGGAGCCTCTGGGTCTGGAACTGGTCGCCGGCGCCGCGCGCGCCGCCGGACATGACGTCCGCGTCGTCGATTTGCAGGTTGAGCCGCCCGCGCGGCTCTGGCGCCAGATCGATCGATGGCGTCCCGACGCGGTCTGTCTGGGCGGCAACTATCTCGCCAACGTGCCCGAGATCATCGACATCGCGAAAGCGATCAAGGCACGTCTGCCGGGCTGCTTTGTGTTCGTCGGCGGCCACAGCGCCAGTTTCGTCGCCGCCGACCTGTTGGCGCATGGCGCCGGAGCGATCGACTGCGTGATCAAGGGCGAAGGCGAAGCCTCCATACCGCTGTTGCTGCGAGCCGTGCGGGACGGCGCCGCGCTGACCACCGTCCCCGGCGCGATCAGCGCCGCGGGGGAGGGGCCGCCGCCGTCCTTTGTCGAAAGTCTCGATACGATCCGCCCGGCGCGCGATCTGCTGGCGCGGCGGCGGAAGTATTTCATCGGCACGCTGGATCCCTGCGCCTCGATCGAGTTCGCCCGCGGCTGCCCATGGGACTGCACCTTCTGCAGCGCCTGGACGTTCTACGGCCGCAGCTATCGCGTCGCCTCGCCGGAGGTGATCGCCGAGGAACTCGCGCGGATCCGCGAGCCCGGCGTGTTCATCGTCGATGACGTCGCGTTCGTGCATGCCCGGCATGGCTTCGAGATCGGCGAAGCGATCCAGCGCCGCGGCATCCGCAAACAGTACTATTTGGAGACCCGCGGCGACGTGCTGCTGCGCAACCTGGACGTGTTCCGCTTCTGGCGCGACCTTGGTCTGAAGATCATGTTCATCGGACTGGAAGCGATCGACGCGGAGGGCCTGCAACGGTTCCGCAAGCGCATCGACCTGGACCGCAACATGGAGGCGCTGGAGGCGGCGCGCTCGCTCGGCATCAACGTCGCCATCAACCTGATCGCCGATCCGTCGTGGGATCGTGAACGGTTCGAAACGATCCGGAAATGGTGCCTGGAGATCCCGGAGGTGGTGAACCTCAGCGTCACCACGCCCTATCCGGGCACCGAGATCTGGCAAACCGAGCAGCGCAAGCTGACCTCGCGCGATTACCGGCTGTTCGACATCCAGCACGCGGTGCTGCCGACCACGCTGCCGCTGGCGGAGTTTTACGCGGAACTGGTGAAAACGCAGCAGGTGCTGAACACCAAGCATCTGGGGTTCGCCGCGGTGCGCCAGACGTTGGGGATCGCCGGGAAACTGTTGTTACGTGGACAAACCAACTTTCTGCGCATGATCTGGAAGTTCAATTCGGTGTTCAATCCGGCGCTGCAGATGGCGGATCACGCGCGCCCGGTGCGCTATGAACTGCCGCTGCGTCCCGAGCACGTGGCGGTGGCGGATAAGCGCGCTCTGTACGTGCATACCGCCGGCTGGGCGGCGCGGACGCACGTTGGACGATGCGACGGAGCAGTTTGTTGACGCGACCCGTTCGGGCGCGGCCGCGGGATAGCGTCACGCGGAGGGTCACCTCGGCCACGTGTGTCGTTCTGAGCAAAGCAAACAAATCGGGTTCTGAATGCCTCGGCCAGAGTGCGGATCGCACTGTCTTCGTGTGCTTCGTGCCTTCGTGGTCCAAAAATCGCCGGCGCTGATCAGGGATTCGCAAATAGATGTGGGAAGTCAACCTGTTGAGCCAGCGTTCGCGTGAGCGCACGATGGCCTTACCACGAAGGCGCGAAGCACACGAAGAGTCCGTGCCGCGCTGTCCAGCACAGAATTGAATGATTGCTCACATTGGACCGGCGATGGCGCGTGTGAATGCGGTCCGGCCCAGGTGCGCGATCACGATGGATATGCCCGCGATCGAGCTGATTCCCGATTCGGGCAAATCGCCGTGCCGGCACCCTCCGCCTTGGCCAATTCGCGACGGAGCCGGTGTTATGCGATACGAACTGCCCCCTCCGCGACCAGCGACCCGAGGTTGGTGACGGTGGCGCCAGGCCCCCGCAGGTCCGCGACGACGCTGCCTCCGCCGTGGCCCGTGGGATCGAACCGAAGCAGCGCGTCGGCTCCCTGATCCACCACCGAAACGTATTTCCCCAAAGACGTGAGGTCGCCGGCCGGATCGACATCCGCCTCGGTCAGCATCGCGTGCAGGTCCAGCACGTCAGTTGACGGATCGAAACCAAACACCTGGTCCATGCTGTTCGCGTGCAACACGAGCGTATCGCCTCCGCTGCCGGCCAGGAACTGGATCGTGGCATTTCCCGGGCCCGGATCGACCACGATGTTTGGCTCCGTGATCGTCAGGGGCGCGGTCGTCTCCGCGCTCAAGCCCAGAGCAACGGACTGGCCGCTGGCCGGATCGGCGATATACGCCGAGGTCGCCGCTTCTGCCGCGGACACCGAAGCATCGTTCAACGCCACCCCATCGACACCACTCAGCACATTCCGCGCCGCGTCGACGAAGGACGTTGCCAGCGGCGCGGTCGTCCCGAGACCGGCGGTATTGGTTCGCGTCGTGAAGTCGAGTGCCACCGCGACTTTGTTCAGCACTTCGGTCGCGTCGCTCCCGGTCGCGCCATTGGCGATCGCCAGGGCCGCCGCGCCCAACCCGACGGCGCCACTCGTGATCTGGCCGAGCCAGTATGACTGGCCGGCGGAGTCGGCGGCGCGATCGAACAGGTTCTGGTAGACCGCTCCAATGAAGGTGGTAAGGCCGGCCTGGGATGCGGGCGTGGTCAGGTCGATCGGACTGCCTGATACCAGCGGTTCCAGGAACCCATAGATCGCCACTGTCTCCGGCTGCGGCGCGAAGGAATTGGCTATGTTGGTCAACGCCGCCGCCTGGCCGGCATTCTGAGCCTGCTGATTTTGTCCGAACCAGAACCCGAGGCCGCCGCCATCCGCCGAGCGGTTGAAGTAAGCGATATAAATCAACTCAAGTTGTTGGTTTATGGAAAGAGTTCCGAGCACGCCCTCGCCGGCCACCTGAAACCCGGTGTCGCTCAGTTCGAACACCGTCGCCGGACCGTTCGCGCCGTTGCCCGTGGTACCGAAGAGATTGCCCGCCGAGTTGACGATCAGATCGCCAGTGGTCTGCCCGGTCGTGGTAAGGCTGGGGCCGCCCAGAATAACAGGAGCGGTGGCGTAGCCGGTGGCGGTTTTGGGTATCTCGAATACCGAGCCCCCACTGAAGTTTGCCGCTGGTCGCGTCGTGCCGAACAAATCGCCGGCGGCGTCGGCGATTAAGCCTGAGTTCGGTGAGGCGGTGAACGTCGGGGAGATGCTGAAGGTCGCCAAGGTTATCGGTGCGCCGCTGTATGTGCCACCGCTGTTGGCGATCTTGTACAGGGTGCCGGTGGTCGTCGTGCCGATCAGGTCTCCAGCGGCGTCCAGGACCAATCCGCCATTGGGATGTTCCGGGCCGCTGGCTCCCGTCGCGCCAAAAGAGGCCAGAATTGTCGGGGTGCTGGCGTAGCCGGTGCTGGTTTTCGGTATCTCGAACACCGCGCCCGCCCCGAAACTTCCGCCGCTCAACATCGCGCCAAACAGGTCCCCGGCAGCGTCCACGGTCAATTTGGAGTTTGGAACGACCTCACCGGCGCCAGAGAAGCTCGCCACGATGGTTATCGCGTTGGCATAGCCGCCGGCGGTTTTGGTTACCTCGAATATCGTCGGGTCCGTTTCACTGGGCCCTCCTCCCGATGCGGTTGTGCCGAACAGGTTTCCCGCGGCATCAGCGGTCAGGCCGCCAAACGCGTTCGCGGCGTAAGTATAAGTGGGATAGAAATAGCTGAGGATGGTCGGTGTATAGCTACCATCAGCGTTCCTCACGAATTCAAATAGCGCCGCCTGACCGTTCGCGGCCCGTCCGGAAGCAAAGAGATTCCCCTCGGCATCGGCGGTCAAACCGTCCGTCAGAGCGCTGTTGGCGCCGAGATCAACCACCGTCGTCGGTGTGCCGTACCCGGTACTGGTCTTCGCGATCTCGAACACGGTGCCATCGGTAGCGGTATTTTCCGTGCCGAAGAGGTTCCCGGCGGCATCAACGGCCAGCGTCGGATTCACGGTGTATGCCGTGAGGGTGGTCAATGTGGTGAAAGCAGCCATGTTGCCCCCGTTCGCGGTTGAGTGGGCAACGTTAACGCAAACCCTGAAAGGCTGGGAGATTGGCCTGGCCTGAATGCGACGCGCGGGAACGCGAGATCACGGCGATGGGAGCGAGACGCGCGGGTCGAACAAATTCGAGCCCGATCACAACGTAGGGTGGTCAATCAGAAATTCGGCGCGCTCGGGTAACAACCAACATACCGCCCGGGCCTCCCCTCGGGTCACCCCCGGAGAGCCACACCCCTGACAGACCTGTTGGCTCTCGCCACGACCTCGTCCGCCTCACGTCGGTCGCGCGTCAATCTGTCCGGACTTGATCGCCGCGCGCAGCAGCTTCCAGTCTTCCTGGGATTGCTCGGCGTAGGCCGCGCCAAAGGCCGCGATCGCCGCGTCGAACGCGCCGCCGCTGCCCATGTAGCCCGCGATCGCCGCCGGATCGCCCGACCGGGCGTGCGCCCGCGCCAACGTCAGTCCGCACAACGTCGCGTGATGCGTCAGGCTGGTCTCCGCCAGTTCGTCCGCCAACCGCGCGAGGCCCGGGTCCTTCAGTTGCCGGACATAGCAGTGTTGATCGTCGCCGGATTGCTCGGTCCAGCCGAGGAACAGATCGCTCTGCGCCTGCATGATCCGCTGCCCGATGACCACGCGCTTACCCTGGTTCGGATACTCCGACCGGCGGGTGTATGGCGCCAGTACGGACGTTCGCGCCTCCTTGATCTGCAGCAGCAGCGGCGAACCGTCGGAGCTCACGAACAAACCGATGGCGCAGAAGGTTCCGACGCTGCCGACGCCAACCACCTTGAACGCGACATCGGCGAGCACGTAGCGCTCGATCAGCAACCGGCGCTCTTCGGACAGCGATCGGCGATAGGTTTCGAACGCGGTCCGGGCCACGACCTCGAACGTGTCGTCAGCCTGCTCGGTGAGTGGGAAGATCAGCGGCGATTTCGGAATGATCCGCCAGGCGCCGCGACGCCGCTCGATCAGATGCGGGTAGCCGATCACCGAGGCCTCGATCCCCGCCGCTACCCGGCGGATCTCCCGCTCCCGCAGCTTCGGATCCTCGATGGCCTCGATGACCTCCATCACGTTGACCTTGGAACGCCAGAGATCGAGCGGCGGCAACGCGACGAGTGCCCGCATGTGCACGCGATAGGCGAGCACGGCGGTGCGGGCGAGTTGGCGGCCAATCCGCCCCGATAGTCCGCGGCTCTTCGCCTCCAGCACGAAGCTGGTGGCGAGGCGTTTCAGGTCCCACTCGAACGGCGCGGGCAAGGTCTCGTCGAAGTCGTTGATATCGAAGATCGGCGTGCCCTCGGGGGTCGCGAAGGTGCCGAAATTATGCAGATGGCAGTCGCCGCAGGCCTGCACCCAAAGTCCGCTCGCCGGCGTGTGCGCCAGATCGGACGCCATGATGCCGGCCGCGCCGCGCAGGAACGTCGCCGGCGAGGCGCTCATGCGATCGTAACGGATCGGGAGGAGATGCGAGATATCCTGACGCAAACTCTCAACCAAAGCCGTTACGGGGTCAGGACGTTCCGGTGGTTTGGTCCATTCCGCGTGGGCGCCGCGGGGGACGTTCTTCCGCAATGCGCGACCGGCCGCCTGGCGATCCTTGGCTGGACGGTGTCGGTCTGTGGCGATCATGTCCAGGGGGGCGATCATGTCCAGGGGCATCCGCCCCAGTTTGCCCGGGTGTTACGCGTGTTTCAAGCAACCGTCGGTCATGGAATGATATTTGGCAACAGAATTGTCGCGATGAACAGCATCGCCGCCACGATCAGGCCCGCCACGATGTCGTCCGCCATGACGCCGACGGCGCCTTCCTTGCGATCGGCCCACCCAACGGGTCCGACCTTGACGATGTCGAAACACCGAAACAGCACGAACGCGGCGATCAGTCCGTACAGGCTGACCCGTCCGAGCCCGAGCATGGCGATCCATTGCCCCGCGAACTCATCGACCACGATCCAACCCGGGTCATCCTCGGCGCCCGTCTCGTGCACCGCCCAGGTGCCGATGACGCAGGTCAGGATGGCGAGGAGCGTGAGGAGGCGATGGTCAAGCCACAGCACCACCGCGCCAATCAGCACGGCCACCAGCGACGCGGCGGTGCCGGGCGCGAACGGGAACCGGCCGATCCCGCCGCCGCTGGCGATCCAGCGCATCGGTGTCATTTGACGAACGCTCATCCGGACACGAACGCCACGATCCGCCCGAAGCAGGCCTCGCAAACGGAATGGCTGATCATCACGTCCGAGCCGCCACCGCGGCGGTAGTACTCCGCCGCCTCGATCCACATCCGGGCAGTGGTGTCGTCGTCCACGGGCCAGGCCACTTTCTGACAATACGAACACAGCTTCACGACCGGCTCCGCCCCGTCGTATGGCCGCCGCGAAGTCAGCAGGTCGGCGGCGAACAGCGGCAACGGAACGCGTGGGATTTCCGTGATGACGGTTGATTGGTAGAGCACCGCGGCCGGCGTCAAACCGTTTCGGATCAGCGAGAGCGACATCCGCATATGCCGTTCGACGTCCGGCGCGTCGCAGCGAAACGCGAATCCAATCGCCGGTTGACCGCGAGACCACACCGCCGCGTGCAACATGTGATAGCTCTCAATCACCTCCGCGCCGTGCAACTGTGCGTAGATGCTGGTGCCGACCACCGACGCGCTGTCCCACGCGCGGGACACGCCATCGCCCTCGACAGGCAGGAACGGGCCGCGCGAAAAGCCGAGAATGATACCGTTGCCATCGACCGCGTAGGCGACTCCGTCGATCGCGTCGAGCAGCGCTTCGGTGGAAAACGGCAGCAGCATCGCCACACTCCTGAGGCAACCATCGGCAGCCGGGAGGCCTCGATGAATGTTCGATCGATCCGGAGACCACGGCGGATCGGAGGTCCCGGCGATCGGAATTTACGGCCGATCGCAGATGCGACACGGCACGCCGCATCGCTGTATCACGGAACCGCCGGCCCCGAAAACGCTTGCCTCCGCCGTTGATGGTGACCCCCCCTCGTGGCGATTCGCATTGATCTCGATCATTGCGGCGCGGCGCGTTCGGCGGGACATGTCCCAGTTCCGGATCGAGCGCGGCTGTCGAACCCGTCGCGAACCGTTCGACCCTGGGCGCGCGGCGAGGATCGATCGGGAGAACGCATGACGGATCAGAACGACGATGTCGTGGCGGTGGTCGATGACGACGAGGGTCACCGGGACTCGCTCAAATTCCTGCTTGAGACGTTCGAGCACCGGGTCGTCGCGTACGCCTCGGCGGCGGCGTTCCTCGCGGATCGCGCGATCCGTCCGGTCTGTCTCATCCTCGACTACTATATGCCGGCGATGACCGGTCTGGAGCTGGCTCTGCATCTGCGGCGCGAGGCTGACCCGATTCCGATCCTGCTGATGACCGGCGCGCCCTCGGCCGCCATCGCGTCGGGCGCGGCGCAGCTTGGCATCGATACGGGACTGCGAAAGCCGCTGGATCCGGATGCGCTGCTGCATTTCGTCAGAACGGCCATCGCGTCCCGCGGCTGATCCGGCCGGTTACCACAACTGCCGCGACGCCAGCGCGGCCCCCTCGGCGAGGGTGCGGAGTTTCGCCCAGGCGATGTCGGGGTGCACGCGTCCGCCGAGGCCGCAGTCGGTGCCGGCGAGCACGTTTTCCCGGCCGACGACGTCGGCGAAGCGGATCAGGCGGTCGGCGACCAGTTGAGGATGCTCGATAACGTTGGTCGCGTGGCTGACCACGCCGGGGATCAGCAGCTTGCCGTCCGGCAGTTTCACGTCCCGCCAGACTTTCCATTCGTGCTCGTGGCGGACGTTGCCGGCCTCGAACGAGATCGCCTGAGCATTCACCTTCAGCACGATGTCCACCAGGTCGCGCATCGGAATATCGGTCACATGCGGGCCGTGCCAACTGCCCCAGCACAAATGGTAGCGGATGCGATCCGCCGGGAGGCCGCGCAACGCGTGGTTCAGCGCCTCCACCCGCAACTCCGCGAAGCCGCGATAATCCGCGACCGACGGCTCCGGATTGATCATGTCCCAACTGGTCGCCAGCGCCGGATCGTCGAGTTGCAGCACGAAGCCGGCGTCGATGATCGCCTGATATTCGACTCGCATCGCCTCGGCGCAGGCGAACATCAACTCCTCTTCGGACGGGTAATATTCGTTCGGGATGCGGCCGCAACTGCCCGGCGCGATGGCGGTGAGGAAGCCCTCATCGACTCCGGCCGCGTCGAGAGCCGCCCGTGCGTGCGCGATGTCGGCGGCGATGATGTCCTGACCGGTATAGGTGATCGGGCCGACGCACACCGGCAGTACCATGCCGCCGCCGGCTCCCTTGGGCGCGGTCGAGACGCCGGATTCCGGATCGGCGTACGCCGCCGCGAACAATTGCCGGTCGCGCCGGTCGGAGAAGCTGGTCAGCACGACCTTGCCCGGCTCGGACCGTCGCGGCCTGGCTTGCATCATGTCGCCGCCGGCGCGCAGTCCGCCCCAGCGCGGATAGATGTAGCTCCACCAGGCGCCGAAATTGATCCGGTGTTCCGTCGCCTTGCCGAACTCGCCATCGTTGGGGATGTCGATGCCGGCGTTCACCTGCTGGCGCACGACCTCCGCCACGGCCGAGGCGCGCCGCGCGCGCAACGCCGCTTCGTCATGGGACTCGCCGGCGGCGAAGGCGCGGTTGAGTTCGATCAGATCGTCCGGCCGCGGCAGGCTGCCGACATGGGTGGTGAGGATCCGGTCCTTGCTGTTTCGCATTGTCGCCTCCCGTTTGGTCGCTTCCCGGTGGTCGCCGCGGCGGTGGGCTACGCACGATCGCCGGCTGCCACGAACGCGCGCAGCGTATCGCGGATCGCGTCCTCCGTCAGGATCGGCGCGTGACCGACGCCGGGCACCGTGACGACGGTCATGTCCGGCCGGCGCGCTGCATCGTCGCGACCGTTTCGGGCAGCAGCAGGTGCTGCGCCGCGCCGTGCGCCAGCAGCACCGGCACATGCGCCAACGCGCCGAACAACGGCCACAGGTCGGGCGGCGGCCGGTGCAGCAGACGGGCGATCGCGATGTCCCACACCGGGTGAAACCGTCCGTCCGCGCCTGGCTCATACGTCAACGCCGCCATCGCCCGCCAATCGTCATCGGATGACAACGACAGCGGCGGCAGACGTTCCTTCAGAAACGTCACGCAGGCGTCGAGACTTTCCAGGGCCGGGTCCAGCCCGACGAAATCGCGCACGAAATTGGCGCCGCTCGCGCCGATGTCAGGTCCGACATCGTTCAGCACCACGCCCCGCACCAGCGCCGGGCGAGCCGCCGCCAGCCCCATCGCCAGCAATCCGCCGAAGCTGGTGCCGACGATCGTGACATGATGCAGATGCAGCGCGGCACAGAGGTCCAGCACGTCGCGCGCGCAGGCCTCCGGTCCGTAACGCACGATATTCGATGTCCGCCCCGAGCCGCCGCGTCCGGCGTAATCCAGCGAAACGACCCGGCGTCCTTCGCCGAACAGCGGCACCACCGTGTCGAAATCGGCGGCGGTGCGCACGAGGCCCGGCAGGCACAACACCGGCGGCAACCGATCGCCGCCGTCCCAGATCCGCACGCGCAAAGCCAGACCATCCCAGGCCGGGATCACGCGCGTCACCGGCTCCATTGCGCCATCGCCGCCGGCATCGTTCCGTCCAGCCGCGCCTGATAGACGACGACGTTCTCCAGCACGCGTTGCACGTAATTGCGGGTTTCGTTGAACGGGATCATTTCGATCCAGTCGATCATGCTCCGATCGCCGGCGCGCGGGATCGCCGTTGTCGACCAGCCATTGCGCCACCCGGTGCGGCCCGGCGTTGTAGGCGGCGGCGGCCATCGGCATGGAATTGTCGAACTGGTCCAGCATCTGCTGCAAATACGCCGTTCCCATTCGTATATTATGCCCAGGATCCGTGGTCAGGAGAAAGTCCGAGGTCGGCTCGCCGAGGCGATGCGCCACCAGCCGCGCCGTGCCTGGCATCAGTTGCATCAATCCGCGCGCGCCGGACGGGCTGATTATTCCGACATCGAAATTACTCTCCTGGCGCATGATCCCCAGCGTGAACGCGGGCTCCGGCGGCGGTGGCGGCTGAAACGGGATCGGCCAGCCTTGCATCGGCGGCATGATCCCGTTGAGGCCGAGCCGCCGCGCGACGATGACGTTGACGTCGGGTAGCCCCATGCTGGCGGCGTAGGCGCCGACGGCGAGGCGTTCGCCCGGCGTACGAGCGAGTTCGTCCATCCGGAACAGGAATGGCCGTGCCCGCCGCGGATCGCTCCAGGCGATGAGGATGCGCGCCGCGCGCGCCAGTTCCGCCGTGATCGCGGTGTTGGCGAGACCGGACGCCGGCGTTGGCCCGGCGCGCAGCGCCTGGATGAGGGTCGCGTCAGGCTCTCCACCGGCGCGGGCGGCGAGTTGGCCATAGAACGTCATTGGCCAGGCGGCCGCGCGCAGGTAGTCGGCTCTGGCGTCGCGATCCATCGCCGCGGCGCACCGCCCGAGCCAGTAATACGCGCGCGACTGCGTCAATACCGCCGGTGACGCCGCCGCCAGCGCGGTGAAATGGTGCGCCGCCACCACCGGGTCATTGAGCAGGCGTAACGCGATGAAGCCGGCAAGGAACTCGGCCTCCACCACCAGTCGCGGCTCGGTCTGACCGTGCGCCGCGACCACCTCATAGGCGCCACGCGGGTCGCCATCGTGCAATAACTGGCGAGCGAGGTTCTGCCGCTCGCCCCAGAACGCGCTCAGATGGTCCGGCGCCGCCTTCTGCGCCGCCGCGCCCGCCGTCCGCCACAGCGCGACCGCCGCCGCGTCCTGTCCGCGTTTCCGGTACGCCCGCGCGAGGTCGAGCATCGCGCCGGGATCGTCCTCCGGCCGGGCGATGGGCACCGGGGTGTCGGCTTTCAGCGACATGCGCGCCTCCGCCTGTGCCGCGCGCGCCGGGTCGAGGTTGGCGATCTGCCGTTGCGCGCCGCCGGATCGTCCCACGCCAGCCGCTGGAACCGCGCCCATTGATCGGCGGGCGAGATCAGGCCGGGAAAGCGGCGGAGAAACGCGGCCTCGGTGGCGAGATCGGAAATGGCCGAAACCCACGCCTCCCGCGCGATCGCGCCCGCTTCCCTGGCACGGCCGAGATCGGCGAGCGCATCGGCGCAGCGCAGCAACGCGGCGCCACGCGCGGGCGTCGGGATGGCGGGCTGCCGCTCGGTGCACAACGCGGCCACTGTGACGTTGTCGGTCTCGGCCGCGATGGCTTCCTGGCGCCGCCGCTCGAGCAGGCCCGGCAGCGGCCACTCGGGGTTTTGCCGGATGAAGCTGGCGATGTCGGCGGCACTCGCGGCGTGCGGCGCGAGCATCTGGTAGTAGACGATCAGCTTGTCCGCGAGCGGGTCGCCGGTCAGCGCCGCCACGGCGCGGGCCTGCGGCCATTGGCCGGCCTGCACGAAGGTCAATGGATTTTGCACGGACGGCGGCTGAGCGGCGAGGGGCGCCGCGAGGCTCAGCGACAGCAGCGGGATGGCGAGTTCAGGCGCATGACCGCAGCATAGCCGATTCGCGGGCGGCGCAGGAATTTCAGCCCGAACACTTCGCGGGTTCGATGGCATCGCCCCTCCTTGCGGCGCACCGCCGGAGCGGCCTAAATCTGCCCTCTTCACAGCCGTGCAACCAGCCAAACGTCCACCCGGGAGAGGGCCATGTTCAAGGGATCGCTCGTCGCGTTGATCACCCCCATGCGAGAAGACGGGTCGGTCGACGAGAAAGCCTACGCCGAATTCGTGGACTGGCAGATCAAGGAAGGCACCAACGGCGTCGTCCCGGTCGGCACCACCGGCGAGAGCCCGACGCTGTCGCACGCCGAGCACCGCCGCGTGGTCGAGATCGCCATCGAGGTCGCCAAGGGCCGGGTGCCGGTGATCGCCGGCGCCGGCTCGAACAGCACGGAGGAAGCGATCGAACTGACCCGCCACGCCAAGGAAGCCGGCGCGGACGCGGCGCTGATCGTGACGCCATATTACAACAAGCCGACGCAGGAGGGCATGTATCTGCACTTCAAGGCGATCGCCGACTCGGTCGATCTGCCGATCATCATCTACAACATTCCGCCGCGCAGCGTGGTCGACATGAGCGTCGAGACGATGGCGCGGCTGGCGAAGCACAAGAACATCATCGGCGTGAAGGACGCGACCGCGAACCTCGTGCGTCCGCTGCACACGCGCCGTGCCTGCGGCGATGATTTCTGCCAGTTGTCGGGCGAGGATCACACCGCGCTGTCGTTCAACGCGGCCGGTGGCGTCGGCTGCATCAGCGTCTCCGCCAACGTCGCGCCGCGTCTCTGCGCCGACATGCAGGCCGCCTGGGCCGATGGACGCTTCAAGGACGCGATGGCGATCCAGAACCGCCTTGTTCCGCTGCACGATGCTTTGTTCGCCGAAACGAGTCCCGGCCCGGTCAAATTCGCCGCCTCGCTCCTGGGTAAGACTTCCGAGCGCTGCCGTCTGCCGCTGGCGCCGCTGATGGGTCCGACCCGGGAACGCGTGCGCGCCGCGATGACCGAAGTCGGACTGCTGAACTGAGGAAAGCGGGCGCTCGCCGCCTGATGCGCGCATGGCCGAGGCAAAGAAGAAAGGCCTGATCTCGCACGGTCTCGCCGCGCAGAACCGCAAGGCGCGCTACGACTATACCATCAAAGAAATGGTCGAGGCCGGGCTCGTGCTGAAAGGCGCCGAGGTCAAATCCCTCCGCCACGGCCGCGCCACGCTGACCGACGCCTGGGCCGGCGAGCGCGACGGCGAAATGTGGATCTTCAATCTGTACATCCCGGAATATCAGGGCGGCGTGCTGTCGAAGTTCGAGCCGAAAGCGCCGCGCAAATTGTTGCTGAAGAAGAAGCAAATCGTCTCGTTGCTGGGTCAGGTGGCGCGCAAGGGCGTGTCGCTGGTGCCGCTCGACATTCATTTCAACGAGCAAGGGCGCGCGAAAGTGCTGCTCGGTGTCGGCGAGGGCCGGCAGAAGCAGGACAAGCGCGCGGCGATCGCCGATCGCGACTGGAAGCGCGACAAAGACCGGTTGATGCGCGCGCGAGGGTGATAGTACGCGGCCACGAAGCGAAGCGTGCTCGCGACTGTCACACTCGTTCGTGGCCGGTGCCATGATGCGATAAGCGATGACGTGGAGATCCAACGATGGCTGACGACGACGTGAGATCTCGGGCGGCATCCGGGACAAACTGATCGAGAAAAAACAGCAATGGGCGCGCGACGGCCGTCTGCTGACCGGCACCACCGCCGATCCGGCGCGGGAGCGGCTGCCGCCGGGCCAACGCCTGGTGCAGGACTGGCCGGTGCTGGACCTCGGCGCCGAGCCGAACGTGACGCCGGAAAAGTTCCGCCTCGACATCGATGGCGCGGTGGAGAACCGGCTCAGTCTGCGGCTGGACGAGTTCATGGCGCTGCCGCAGACCGACAGCCGGTCGCGACATGCATTGCGTGACGCAATGGTCACGCTATGACAACCATTGGAAAGGCGTCGCCGCGCGCGACATCCTGGCGCTGGTGCCGGCCGAACCCTGAGGTCAAAGCACGTGATCTTCACGTCGTTCGATGGATATACGACGAATATCCGGCTCGATCAGTTCGATCAGCCCGACGTGTTCCTGGTGCATCAGTGGGAGGGCAAACCGCTGACCCGGGCGCATGGCGGTCCGGTGCGCATGCTGGTGCCGCGGCTGTATCTATGGAAGTCGGCGAAATGGTTGCGCCGCGATTCAGTTCACCATCAGCGATCATCCGCGGCTTCTGGGAAGCGCGCGGCTATCACAACAACGGCGATCCCTGGACCGAAGAACGCTATTCGTGATCCGGTCCCGAGCGAGCTCACGCCGGCGTGCCGTCTCGCCTATTCGTGTCATGAGCGCATCGACCGCGGCGTGGAACATCGCCTCGGTCAATCGGCCGGTGTTCGTGTTCAGTCGCGACACGTGGTAGCTGTCAGCGAGCAATAGTCCGTCCGGCAAAACGTGCATCGCGCCGTGCTGAAACACGGTATGGCTCGCACGCAATCCTTTCGCTCGCAGCACGGCTTTATGGGCGACCAGCCCCAGAGCGAGGATGCCGCGCAAATTCGGCATCGCCGCGATTTCGGCGGCGAGAAACGGATTGCAGGTTGCGATCTCGGTCGTTGTTGGCAGGTTGCCCGGCGGCACGCAGCGTACGGCGTTGGTGATCCGGCATGACCGCAGACCGAGCCCATCGTCCGGCGCGGCGGCGTAGACCCCAGTGGCGAGACCGAACCTCGGCAACGTCGCGTACAGCAGTACGCCAGCGAAATCCCCGGTGAACGGGCGCCCGGTGCGGTTCGCCCCCGTACTCCCGGCGCGAGGCCGACGACGAGCAGGCTGGCGTCCAGATCGCCGAAGCTGGGGACCGGCGCGTTGTGCCAATCGGGATGCGCCGCCCAATTCGCGGCGCGATAGTCCCGCAGCCTGGGGCAAAGCGGGCAGTCCCGGTCGGGAACCTGAGGCGTCACCGAGAGACTTCCCGGAGACAATGTCGCTTCGGGCAACCGGTCTGGTGGCGACGTCTTCGCCTTGAACGTCCGCCAATCGAGGCTGGTATGAGCATCATCAAGAAAATGCGTCCGCGGTTCCACTGGCTCGCGTCATCCCCGGACCTGGACCCGGTGATCGGTCGCCGCATCTGCCGGCGGAGATGGCCGGGTCGTTGTGCCCAATGTCGTCAATTCACGTATCCGGGGCCTCGCCCGGAATGTCCGCGTCACGCCGCGTCGGTCGGATCGGCGAACGGCTCCGCCGGCGTATGCCGCACCGGGGCCAGCGGCCGCGGCCGCAACTCGGTCTGCCGGCGGGTGAATTCCGGCGCGATGTCGGCCAGTTCCAGAAACTGATCGGCCTGCCGCCGCAACTCATCGGCCACCATCGGCGGGCTGGACCTTATCGACGACACCACCGAAACCCGCACGCCGCGCCGCTGCATCGCCTCGACCAGGCGGCGAAAATCCAAGTCGCCGCTGAACAGCACCGCGTGATCGATGCGCGGCGCGAGCTCCAGCATGTCCACCGCGACCTCGATATCCATGTTGCCTTTGACCCGGCGGCGGCCCATCGAATCGGTAAATTCCTTCGCCGGTTTCGTGACCAACGTGTAACCGTTATACGCGAGCCAGTCCGTGAGTGGTTTCAACGGAGAGTATTCTTCCGTCTCCAGCACGGCCGAGTAGTAGTAGGCGCGAATAACGTGGGTCTTTTTCCGGAAAAATTCCAGTAGATTGCGATAATCGACGTCAAAGCCCAGATTCCGCGACGCTGAGTAGAGATTCGCGCCATCAATGAACAGAGCGGTCCGCTCGGTCGGAAGAAAATGCATGGAAGCGACCTTTGTAAGCGAGTGGTATGATACTGGTCGCGGCTCCCAACTAAACGGCGGCCCGCGCACGGTAGAATTGTCATGATGTACCATATGCGAGAAAGATGAAACACCTGCCCCGGAACAACTCCCGATGATCCTGGTCGCCATCGGCGCCAATCTTCCGGGACCTGACGCGGCGTCGCCGCTGGCGACCTGTCGCGCGGCGGCGACCGCGTTGATGGCCGTGCGCGGGCTCCGGTTGGAAGGCATCTCGCGATGGTACGAAACCGAACCGGTTCCGCGGTCCGATCAACCGAACTATGTGAACGGCGTGGCGCGGCTGCGGCGCGATCCGGACGCGGATATCAGCCCGGAATCACTGCTGGCGTCTTTGCATTCGATCGAGGCACGATTTGGCCGCCGACGCGCGGAGGCGAATGCCGCGCGGACACTCGACCTCGATCTGATCGACATGGATGGTCTGGTACGCGACGCTCCGGATCCGATCCTGCCGCATCCGCGCGCGCATCTGCGGGCGTTCGTTTTGTTGCCACTGCTCGACGTCGCGCCGGACTGGGTGCATCCGGCGAATGGTCTCACCGCGCGAGCCTTGCTCGACGTCGTGGATCAGTCGGGCATTCGGCTACCTGAGATCTGATCGCGGGCCACCTGCTCACGCGGCCGCCATTGCTTGGACTGTCTTTCAAGGCGCTTTCCCGGCGGCCTCCCGACAGGCCGCTATCTCGCGCCCGCGATCGGGGCTTCCGGTGATGAACGGGCCACGGCCGGCAGACGCAGAAGCACCGTCGTGCCGGACCCGGACGCGCTGGTGAACTCCAGCCGCGCGTTCATCGCCCGCGCGAGACGCTGACTGAGCGCCAGTCCCATGACCGACGGCGTCAACAACGCACCGTCGGCGTCGCTCGCGGTCTGGAACGCACTTGGCGGCCACGTCCCGGTCGTGACGATCACCGCTGAACAATCGTCCTGGCCGGTGATCGTGCTCACCTCGATGCGCCCGCCCGGCGCGGTGTAGGTGATCGCGTCGGAGATCTTGTTTTCCAGGATGCGCCGCGCGGCCCAGGGATTGGCATTCACGATGGCATCGCCGTCGGACGGAGTGTTGATGGTCAAATTGATCTGCCGCGCCGAGGCATCGTGCACCCTGGCTTCCGCCGTGAGTCGCAGCAGCTTGCCAAGGTCCATCGGTTCGGCCGGCATCGATGCTTCTTCGAACTGAGTCAAATCCACCAGATTATCGACCGTCATCGCCAGCCGCTTACCGGAGCTTCGCACCATCTCGAGTGCCGCGCGCTGCTCCGGCCGGCTGTTCGCCGCCGCGAGTTCCAGCACGCCGATCATCGAGTGAAGCGGCGCGCGAATTTCCTGGCTGAGATTATCCAGCACCTCGGTCTTGAGCCGTTCGGCGGACTCCGCGCGCCGGGTCTGCTCGGCGAGTTGTTCCTGAATATTGCGCGCATGCCAGGTGAACGCCGCGGTGGCGAGCAACGCCAGCGTCGATAGCGTGCGATTGCCAATCAGGTTGTACACATCTTTGTCGACGGTCGGGAAGAACGCACCGATGATGTTCATCGCGCAGGCGACCGCGGTGAGTACCCACACCGCGTGCCGGTCACGGTGAAACACGGCCGTCGCGATCAGCGGCGCGTAGAAGACGCCGAACGCGAGTGTGTTGGCCGACGTCAGGTCGGCGATGAAGGCCACGATGCAGCCGGCATAAATCCCCGGCACCAGCCAGGCCGCCCAGCGGCCATGGCGCGCGACGACGGAACGCATGCCGTGCATGAAGGCGCCGTCGCGTGGGATCAGCCATTGGGCCCAGGTGCGGGAGGTCACGGGGTCACCTCAGCGTCAGATACTTTGAGTTACGAGCCATTCGGTCAAAACCGATGTGCCGTCAAGAAAATCCTCAAGACTCATTGCTTCGCTCGCGTTATGACTTCCGTTGGCGTTCCTGACAAATATCAATCCCATTTTCACGCCGCTCGCCGCGAACGCCGCCGCGTCGTGCGACGCGGGACTGCCGAGGTCGATCGTGTCGATCCCCAGCGCGGCGGCGCCCCGTGTCAGCGCGGCCCGGATATCCGCGTCAACCGGTCCCACCGCGGCGCGCGCTTTCGGCCCCAGGTGAAAACGAACCCCGCGGCGCTGTTCAATACCCGAGATAATCGCATCGACGCGTTGGTCGAGTTCCGCCAGTATTGCTTCGTCATACGCGCGCACGTCCAGACTGAAATGAAACGCGCCGGGGACGATGGTCAGGCCATGCTGTTTCGCGTCGGTGTGGAAGCGGCCGATCGTGCATGCCATGGGAATGCCGCGCGCCTCATAACTCTCCCACAATGCATCCAGGGCCATCGCGAATTCGGCGCCGGCCAGCGCGGCATCGCGGCGAAACCGGCGCGGCAGGCCGACATGATCGTTACTTCCCTCGATCCGTGCATCCGGGTAACGGAAATTGCCCGGGATGCCGGTGCCGATGCCGACCGGGCAACCGGCTTCCAGCAAAGACGGTGCCTGTTCGATATGAAGTTCCAGGAACGCGTGCAGCCGCGACGGCTCCAGATATCGTTGCCCTGGGCGAATCGACCCCGGGTCGCCGCCGCAGTCGGCGATATGCTCCGCGAGCGTGCGTCCGGTATCGATCCGCCGCGCGTTCAGGCTGCCGTCCGGTAGAGTGCCGAGCGCGGCGCGGCTGCCGATGTAGGAGACCTGGAACCAGATACTTTCCTCGGCGCGGATCCCCATGACCGTGATGCCGCGCCGCGGTGCCAGGCCGAGGCGCCGCAGGGCCTGAATCGCCACGAGGCCGGCGACCACTCCGGCGGCACCGTCGAAATTGCCGCCGCGCGGCACTGAATCCAGGTGCGAGCCGATGACTATCCGTTTCTTAGACGTATCGAGGCCGGGCAGCGTCATATACAGGTTCGCCGCGGCGTCCCGTTCGATCGTCAGACCCATCGCGGCGGCGGCGGCGGCGCAGGTTTCGTGCCCGCGCTGTTCGCCCGGACCGTAGGTGTCGCGCCATACCCCGGCCTCATCGCCCGGTGGCTGGCCGTCGCGCCGCAATTGATCGAACAAACCGGCGGCGAATTCCCGCGACGCCAGAACCGCGGGCCGGATCCGCCCCCTATCCACCGCCGTGCTCGCGGGTCTCATCATCTTGTCGCTACCTCGTCTCGTGTCCTGTCTTTACGCGTCCTGGCGCTTGCTGGCCAGGATGACACCCGCTTCCATACTGGCGTACCAGCGGCGCCTTCGCTATGCGGTATCCGCCAGATTTCAGCCAACCGGCACCCGCGAAGGACTGACGATGACGGAGACCGATGCCTCGACCCGCGATCTTCTGCGGGACACCGCGACCCGCTTGTTTCAGGACCTTTGCCAGCCCGCCGCGCTCCGTGACGCCGAAAGCGGCGCCTGGCCCACGGCGCTTTGGAACGCGGTCGAGGAAGCTGGACTGCCGAAGGCGCTGGTGCCGGAAGCAGCCGGCGGTTCTGGGGTCGGGTTCGCCGACGCGATGGTCATCGTCGAAGCCGCGGGGCGGTTCGCGCTACCGGTGCCGCTGCCGGAGACAATGCTCGCCGGATGGTTGCTCGCGCGCGCCGGGCTGCCGGTGCCCGCTGGTCCGATGACGGTCGCTTACGGGGACGGCGTCAGCCTGACCACCAACGAACGCGGCTGCTTTCCCCGCGGCACCGCGTCCCGCGTCCCCTGGGCGCGCGAGCAAACGATCATCGTCGTGATGGACAACGCCGGTCTCGTGGCCATCGCGCCGCGCGCGGAGTGCACGATCGAGCCGGGCGAAGTCTGTCGCGCGGGAACCCAGGGATTCCGTCATGTTCGGCGGGCGGACCGATGCGACCGGCGATGCGCGCCTTGACGCGCGGCAACTGCGTGCCGTTGGCGCGGCGTTACGATCCTGTCAGATCGCCGGCGCCTTGGCCCGGGTGCTGGAGATGACGACCCAGTACGCGCTCGACCGCACTCAGTTCGGCCGGCCCATCGGCCAGCTTCCAGGCGGTCCAGCAGAACCTCGCGGTGCTCGCGGGTCAGGCGGCGGCCGCCGAGGCCGCCGCCGGCATGGCGGCCGAAGCGGTGGACGACACCATCCGCCTGCTGCCGATCGCCGCCGCGAAGGCGCGTTGCGGCGAGGCCGCCGGAATCGGCGCGGCGATCGCGCATCAGGTGCATGGCGCCATCGGGTTCACCCATGAGCACAGCCTGCACTTCCTGACGAAGCGGCTGTGGTCCTGGCGCGACGAATTCGGCAACGAGGCCGAATGGAACCAGTTCACCGGCCGTCACATGGCCAAGGCCGGCCCGCTCGGTACTGGGCTGAAATCACCGCCGCCTGAGGCAGTCCGCGGCTCAACCGGCGGCGAGTTCCGGGCCGTCGAACGCCACGGCGTAATCGCGCAACCTCGGAATGTCGTGCAGCACCACGCGGGCGCCGCGAGTCTCGACCCCCTGGTCACGGAGCGTGGCGAAGGCGCGCGACAGATTCTCCTGCCGGCAGCCCAGCCGGGCGGCGAGCAGCGCGCTTGTCGAACGGCAGGCGCAACGTGGCGGACTGGCTGGTCTTGTCCGGCGCGAGCTCCAGCAAATAATGACCCAGACGTTGCGCGGTGGTGCGGAGCTTGAGGTCGCAGACCTGCAGCACGAGGGAGCGAAAATCCATCGCCTCGGCCATCAGCAGCGCGGTGGCCAGCGACGGTTCATCGCGCAGCAGCGTCCGCAGCCCGTCGCCATCGATCAGGATGAGACGCGACGGAGACACGACCTCCACCCCGGTCAGCACCGGCATTTGCGTCAGAACCGCCTGCAGACCGGTATGACCCGAGGGATGCACCACGTCGACGACGGTTACGGTCCCGTCCGGCGCGGTCCGAAAGAACGACAATTGCCCGGACATCACGATGCAAAGCGGAATGTTTTGCTCGCCCTGCGCGTAAAGCCGCGTGCCGGCTTCGATACGCGCGCAGTTCCGATATGGCGGCGAGACGATCGAGCATGCGGTCTTCAAGGGCGCCGAAGATTGTCGTATCGCGCAGTTGCTCAATCGTCGGCCGGTCCGCGACCCGGTCCGCGACGTCGGTTTGGCGCTCCATCTTGGTCACCTCATTGATACTTATTGTAACGACCGACAATTCGCCGGAGTGTTCTCAACTTATATACGTGTCAGGTTTGACGTTGGTCAATGGGATTGCCTCAACTTTGCCATGATTTAATCAGGAAAAGCCTGACAGAAGCGGTCAGGGTCAGAGTTGTTCTCCCCCGGTCACGATCCGGCGCGTCCTTCGGGAACGTTCTTCACGCGGTTGCTTCGCCCGTGGCCCGTTAAGGGTCAAACGGTCCCATGCGCCGGAGCTCCCGCGGAACTCCGGCGCGTTCCCGCTACCCAGGCGATCGTCGGGCGATTACCCTGCCGGACCGAACTCAGCCGGGGAGCATGACGATGAAGGCAATGGTGTGCGAAGCGTTTGGCGGTCCGGAGGTTCTGGCCTGGCGCGACCTTCCCGATCCGCCGCCGCCCGTGCTGGGCGAGATCCAGGTGCGCATCCGCGCCCGCGGTGTCCAGTACGTCGATGTCCTCATGCTCGCGGGCAAGTATCAGTTCCGGCCCGAGCCGCCGTTCATCCCGGGTGGCGAGGCCGCCGGCGAGGTGGTCGCCGTCGGACCGGACGTCACCGCGTTCAAACCGGGCGATCGCGTCATGTCGCGTCATACGCTCGGCGCCTGCGCCGAACTCGGCAACGCGAAGGCGGCGCTGTGCGATCTGGTGCCCGACGGCATGAGTCTCGAAGCGGCGGGGGTATTTCGCGGCGCTTACTCCACCGCGTATCACGCGTTGCTGCAACGCGGCCGGCTGCGGGCCGGCGAGTGGGTGCTGGTGCATGGCGCCGCGGGCGGCATCGGTATCGCCGCGATCCAGGTCGCCAAATTGTTCGGCGCCAAGGTGATCGCCACCGCGAGCGGCGAGGCGAAGCACAAGGCCTGCCTGGAGGAGGGCGCCGATCACGCCATCGAATATCACGGCGGTTTCGTCGACAAAGTGAAGGAGTTGACCGGCGGCCGCGGTGTCGACATCGTCTACGATCCGATCGGCGCCAATGTCGGCGACGAGTCGTTGCGCTGCCTCGCCTGGGGCGGCCGGTTGCTGATCCTCGGCTTTCTCGGCGGCGGACCGACCAATATCCGCAGCAACTACCTGCTGATCAAAGGCATCGACGCGGTCGGGGTGCGGATCGGCGGATTGAACGAGGCCAATCCGGAACTGGCATTGGCCAACATGAAGGAACTCACGAAACTGGCCGCCGCCGGCAAACTGAAGCCACGCATTTCGCACCGCTTCCGGCTCGATCAGGCGAGGGAGGCGTTGCAGGCCGTGATCGACCGCGCGGTCATTGGCAAGGCCGTGCTGGTCAGTTAGCTTCGCGCGGTCCTTGGCGAGCGGACAATGGGGAGAGAAATCATGGATCGCTCCACGTTCGAGGCGGCGTTGACCCGCGACGGATTTGAGATCGTGTCGATCACGATGCGGCCCGACGCGGTGAACGCCACGCATGTCCATCCGTTCGACGCGCGCGTGCTGGTGGTCGATGGCGCGATGACGGTGGATCGTGAGGACACCGGCGCGCACACCTTCCAGGCCGGGGAAGCGTTCGAGCTGCATGCCGGCTGCCGTCACTCTGAGACCGCCGGCACGTCAGGCGCGACCTACGTCGCCGGGCGTCGCGTTCCCGCCAATCGCCGATAACAGGAGAGTTCCCATGAACCAGAGCGAATTCGAGGCCGACCTGAAACGCGAAGGCTACGAGGTATTTTACGGCGGTCTGCGAGCGGGGCACACGGCCCCCGATCACACGCATGACTGGCACGCGCGCGTCATGGTGATTGGCGGCGAGATCACCATTACCCGTAACGGCAGACCTGAAACGTTCCGGGTAGGAGATAGTTGTGCCGTCGCGGCCGGCGAAATTCACGCCGAGAATGTCGGCGCTCAGGGTGTCGCTTACATATCCGGACGCCGCGCCGTTTAGCGGCCAGGGACTGAACAGACGATTGACGAAGGGGGATACGACAGATGGCTGAACCAGGACGCGCCTTGCCGGTGCCGACACCGGAAACGCAAGGCTTTTGGGACGGCACCAACGCCGGCGAGTTGCGGCTGCAGCGCTGCGATTCATGCGGCAAGAATTACTTTCCGCCGCGGCCGTTCTGCCCAGGATGCGCGTCGCGCAAAGTGAGCTGGTTCAAGGCCTCGGGGAAGGCGGTGTTGTGGAGCTACGTGATCCACCATCGGCCGGTGCCTGGGTTCAAGCCGCCGTACGCGATCGCCGTCGTGCAGCTCGCCGAAGGGCCACGCATGATGAGCAACATCGTCGAATGCGAACAAACGCCGGAGGCGTTGCAACTCGACATGGAACTGGAGGTGGTGTTCGAGAAACAGAACGACACCATCACGCTGCCTCTGTTCCGTCCGGCGAAGGGTTAAGATCATGCGCAGAAACGCGGTTACCGTTGTCGGCGCGGCCGAAACGACGAAGCTCGGTGTCATTCCGGACATGTCGCAAATTCAGTTGCACGCCGACGCGGCGCTGAACGCGATGGCGGATTGCGGCTTGCGGCCGAAGGATATCGACGGCATCGCCACCGCCGGGGAGACACCGGTGCAACTGGCACACTATCTCGGCATCACCCCGACCTGGGTTGACGGCACGTCGGTCGGCGGATGCTCCTTCATGATCCACGTGCGCCACGCGGCGGCGGCGATCGAGGCGGGGCTCGCGAAGACCATCCTGATCACGCATGGCGAAAGTGGCCGTTCCCGTGTGGGCGTGGGGGCGCGGTCGGTGCCGCCGTCGTCGCTGAACGGGCAGTTCGAGCAGCCGTTTGGTCCGATGGGCCCACCGAGCATGTTCACCATACCGGTGCTGCGCTACATGAAGACTTACGGCGTCACCGAGGAGCAGATCGCCCAGGTGTGCGTGGTGCAAAGGGAGTGGGCGGCGAAGAATCCGCGGGCGACGTTCAAGACGCCGATCACCACGGAAGATGTGTTGAACAGCCGGATGATCGCGTGGCCGTTTCGTTTGCTGATGTGCTGCCTGGTGACGGATGGCGGCGGTGCGTTGATCCTGACCTCGGCGGAGCGGGCGAAGGATTTCAAAACCAAACCGGTTTATATCCTCGGCACCGGTGAGAGCGTCGAGACGCCGATGGTCAGCCAGATGGAAGATTTTACCTCCTCTCGCGCGTTCCGGGTGGCGGGTCCGACGGCGTTCCAACAGGCCGGAATCAGCGTCAACGACGTGGATCATCTGATGATTTATGACGCGTTCGCGCATCTGCCGATTTATGGGCTGGAGGATCTGGGCTTTTTGCCGCGTGGTGAGGCGGCGGCGTTCATCGCGGCGCGCAACACGGCGCCGGGTGGGATTTTGCCGCTGAATACCAATGGCGGGGGATTGTCCTACATGCACTCCGGCATGTACGGGATGTACGCGTTGCAGGAGAGCGTGCGGCAGATGCGTCATACGGCCGCGGCGCAAGTGCCGAACGCGAAGATCTCGGTGTGTCATGGTGTCGGCGGCATGTTCGCCGCATCCGGAACGATCATCTTCAGCAATCAGGAACCGTAATGGTCCGGGCCGCGGCGATGCGGCCTGGATTCCCCCCGCTTCATCATAGCCTGGCGATCTCCCTCAACGCGTTGTGTTGTTGAGGGTAATTCGGGCCGCGAATGCGAGGGGTTCATCGGTCGTCGTCGAAGGAGGGAAGCATCATGACCGAAAGTCTGTTCACCGGCCTGAAAGTCATCGACTGCGCGAGCTGGATCGCCGGTCCCGCCGCCGCGACGATCATGTCCGACTTCGGCGCCGACGTGATCAAGATCGAGCCTCCCGGCGTCGGCGATCCCTGGCGTGGCCGCGGCCCCATTCCCGGGCGCGACGTCGATTACTACTGGCAGTTGACGTCACGCAACAAACGCAGCCTGGCGATCGACCTGAAGCACGACGATGGCATCGCCGCGCTGCATCGCCTGGTTGCCTCGGCCGACGTGTTCGTCACCAATTTTCCGTTGCCCGTGCGCGACCGGTTGCGTCTGTCGCCCGCGCATCTGCTGCCGTTAAACCCGCGGTTGATCTACGCGTCGTTCACCGCCTATGGCGAAGCCGGCGACGAGGCCGCCAAGACCGGATTCGATTCGACCGCGTACTGGGCGCGCACCGGCCTGATGGATCAGGTCCGCGCCGAGGCGACGACGGCGCCCTCCCGGTCGATGCCTGGGATGGGCGATCACCCGAGCGCGACAGGCCTGTACGCGGCCATCGTCACCGCGCTGTACCGGCGCGAGAAGACCGGCCGCGGCGGCGTGGTGAAGTCGTCTCTGTTGCAGAATGGTCTGTGGGCCAATGGCTGCGCCGTGCAAACCCGCCTGTTCGGCGAACACGTGGCGCATCGGCCCACCCGAGAGGAAGCGCCGAACGCCCTGGCCAACCACTATCAAACGCGCGACGGCCGCTGGTTCATCATGGCGCTGTTCAACGAGCAGCGGCAATTGGCAGGATTCCTGGCCGCCATTGGCCGGGAGGACCTGACCAACGATCCGCGCTTCGCCACCAACGAGTCCCGCAAGCGATACGCCGGCGACCTGGTAAAGATCCTCGACGCCGAATTCGCCAGACGCGATCTGGTGGAATGGCGCACGATCCTGGACGGCGTCGGCGTGACGTTCGGTATCGTCGGCACCGTCAACGAAGTGCTGGACGACCAGCAGATGCGCGACAGCGGCGCGCTGGTGCCGTTCGTGGACGGCGAGCAATTGACCGTTTCTTCGCCGTTCCATATCGACGGGGTGGAGAAGGTGCCGGCGCGACGAGCGCCCGCCATCGGCCAGCACACCGACGCGGTGTTGCGCGAGGCCGGCTATGACGCCGACGAGATCGCGCGGCTGCGCGGCCTGGGTGTGCTCGCATAATCCGCCTGGCCGAACTCGTTCTGACGGCCGCGGTGGCTCTGGGCGTGACCCTGGCGCTGCGGTATTTGCGCATTGGTGGCCGATGGCCGTGGGTTGGCATCGTGCACGGCGTGGCGGGCGCGGCGGGTCTTGGTCTGTTGGTGGTTGTACTGCAAGGCCCGCGTCACGGAGACAAAACAGGCGTCGGGTCTTTTGGCGCGGTGGCGGCTGTGTTGTTCGGTCTCGCGTTGGCGATCGGCCCGTTCGTTCCGCTGCTGATGAAGCGTACCCCGCGTTTCGCCGGCCTGCTGATCGCGGCCCATGCGACCGTCGCGATCACCGCGTTCGTGCTGTTTCTCGCCTGGACTTCGCTGTAACGGGCGGCCTCTTATGAAGCCGCCCGTCGCCGGGGAACTTACGAAATCGCCAGCGAGTAAATGTCCTTCACGCCGGCCGGCAGAGGTAGCGACTCCCACGTCGCGCCGCCGTCCTCCGTGCCGTAGATCTCGCCTTCATAGCGCGCGCCGATGATCATGCGGTTGCTGTCCTTGGCGTGCGGCGCGACCGACATGATCGTGCCGTGTACCTGTACCCGATCGTAACGGCTCCAGGTCTGGCCCTTGTCGGTGCTGCTGTAGACGCCGCCGTCCTTGCTCGCGGCGGCGACGCTCAACGCGGCGTACAGCGTTTTGCCGTCGGCGCCCACCTTGATGTCGCGCCCGTAGGTCGTCGGCGAGAACCGCCCGACTTCCATGTCCTGCCACGTCTCACCGCCATCGTGGGTCTGGAACAGTCCCATCCGCGCCGCGAAAATCACCCCATCCGGATCGGCCGGATTGATCGCGATCGCGTGACCGTCGAGCATGCCTTCGTTATAGGTATTGCTGACGATCTTGCTCTTGAGGTTCGGCTGCTCCGCCAGACGCAGCAGATCCTTGCTACGATCCGTCCAGCTCTCGGCATAATTGTCGGTGCTCATCACGCCGTTCACTTCCAGCGCGGCGAAGATGGTGCCAGGCTTTTTCGGATGTTGCGCCATCCGCATGACCCGGCAGGCAAACGGCATCACCGCGCGATCCGGCATGCCGGGATCGGGCATTTCCTTCCACGTCTCGCCGGTGTCCTCGCTGCGATAGATCGAGATCGGCGAGCCGCCGGCGTACACCAGCTTCGGATTTTCCTGATCCACCAGGAACGACCAGATCTGGCGCGCGCCCGGAAAGTTGGTGCGGTGGAACGATTTGCCCTTGTCCGTGCTGCGATACACGCCATCCTTGGTGCCGGCGAACACCACGTTCGCGTCGGTCGGATGCACATGCACGGCGTAGGTTTCATGCTCGCTGATTGGATGCGCCCATGATTTCAGCCCCCGCCTGGCGACTGAAGACGCCGATCGTTCCCACCTGATCGGCCCGGCCGACATAACCGGCGACACCGGCATAGAGATTTGACTTCGCCATGGCACGCTCCTCTCTTGAATTCCCTGTGACAGAATATCGAAGCCGGACCCGCTTGGCCAGAGCGGCCCGAATGGCGTAGCCTTCCCCCGAGCCTGGAAGGGAGTGAAACCATGCCAAACGTGACCGCCGAACGCCTGACTGAAATCGAAATAGGGCTGCTCGTCGCCGCCGGTGCCTCGGCCGAGGAAGCCGCGACCGTTGCCCGCTATAATGTCGGCGCCAATCTGGTGGGACATGACTCGCATGGGATCATTCTGATCCCGCAATACATCGATCGCATCAAGGCCGGCCACATCGTGCCCGGCGCGCCATGGGAGATCAAGCAGGAAACCCCAACCACGACGGTCATCGATGGCAACTGGGGCTTTGGCTACGTCGTCAACGACCGGGCGATGCGCTACACGATCGAGAAGGCGAAGAAACAGAATGTCGCCGCCGCCACCGTGCTGCGCCAGAGCCATGTCGGACGGCTCGCCAGTTACCCGCTGGTCGCCGCCGCCGAGGGAATGATCGCGATGATCACCGCCGACTCCGGACGCTCGCCCAAGGCGGTCGCGCCGTACGGCGGTGCCAAGGCCCGGCTTGGCACCAACCCGATCAGTTTCGCGATCCCATCCAATCTGGAAGGACCGTTCGTGTTCGACATGGCGACGTCAGCCGCCGCCGCCGGCAAGATCAACGTCGCCACCGCGCGCGGCGAGCAGGTGCCGACCGGTTGGCTGATCGACGCCGAGGGCCGGCCGTCCACCGATCCGAAAGTGCTGAAGGCCGGCGGCGCCTTGCTGCCGTTGGGGGGCACCGAGGGCTACAAAGGTACCGGCCTCGCCGCGATCGTCGAGATCCTCTCCGGCCTGCTGACCGGACTTGGTTTCGGTATCGATCCGCAAGGCCGCCACAACGATGGTTGCTTCATGGCGGTGTTCAACGTCTCGGCGTTCCGCGACCTCGCCACGTTCAAGAAAGAGGTGACCGACTTCGCGCACTACCTGAAGGATACGCCGAAAGCGCAGGGCTTCACTGAAGTGTTCTATCCCGGCGAGGTCGAGTTCAAAAAAGAAAGCGATCGCCGCAAGAACGGCGTGCCCATCGAAGATGCCACCTGGAAGCGGCTGGGCGATCTCGCCGCGAGCTACGGCATCGCCGACAAACTGGGGTTCTGATGCGGCCGCGTCGCGGCGGACCCGCCCAGGTCACGACGCGGGTGAAATCATAACCGCGCGAAAACAAACCAGGAGGTTCTCATGGTAGATCTTGTCATCCGTGGCGGTACGGTGATCGACGGCAGCGGCGGCGATCCGTTCGAAGCGGACGTTGCCGTCGAGGCCGGAAAAATCGTCGCGGTTGGCGAGGTCGCCTCGCGGGGACAAGAAGAGATCGACGCCAGGGGCAGGATCGTCACCCCTGGCTTCGTCGATCCGCACTCGCATTATGACGCTCAGGCAACGTGGAGCAGTCGGATCACGCCGAGTTCATGGCATGGGGTGACAACGACGCTGATCGGCAATTGCGGCGTTGGCTTCGCGCCATGCGATCCGGCCGATCAGGGTCTGCTGATTAAATTGATGGAGGGCGTCGAGGATATCCCCGAGCCGGTGCTGGTCGAGGGAATTCCCTGGAACTGGCGCTCCTTCCCGGACTTTCTCGATGCGTTGGAGGCGCGGCCATACGATCTGGATATCGCGACCCAGGTGCCGCACGCCGCCGTCCGCGTGCACGTGATGGGGCAGCGCGGCGTCGATCGGGAGCCCGCGACGGCGGCAGAATCGCGCGAGATGGCGCGCATCGCGGTGGAAGGGATCCAGGCCGGCGCTCTGGGTTTCTCGACGTCGCGGACCATCAATCATAAGACCAAGGCCGGCGCGCATATCCCGACCTTGGACGCTGACGAGGCGGAACTCGCGACAATCGCACAGGCGCTGCACGGCATTGGTGCCGGTTGGCTGCAGGTGATTTCCGACTTCGACGATCCGGCGCCGGAATTCGCCATGCTGCGCCGTCTGGTCGAACAGGGTCGCCGCCCGATGGCGATCACCATTCTGCAACGTGACAACAAACCGGAGGAATGGCGCCAGATCACCGGCTGGATCGCCGAGGCCAACCGCTCCGGTTTGCCGATGCTCGGACAGGTGCTGACGCGGCCGACCGGGATCATCCTCGGCTTCGAGATTTCGCAGAATCCGTTTCTTGGTCGTCCGAGCTTCGATGCCATCGCCGATCTGCCGTTTGAGCAGAAGATCGCCGAACTGCGCCGCCCCGAACGTCGCGCCGCGATCCTGGCCGAGGAGACCGGCGATGACAGCCTGCGCCGCCGGGTTCGCCGATGGGATCGGATGTTTCCCATGTCGGACCCGCCAAACTACGAACCCTCGCCCGAGGACAGCATCGCCGCGACCGCCGCGCGCATGGGCCGGGATCCGGCCGAGTTCGCCTACGATTTGTTGCTGGAGAACAATGGCAAGACGTTGCTGTACCGGCCGTTGTCCAACTACAGCTACGGCAATCTCGATACCGTGCACGACATGCTCGCCCACGATGCGACGATCGTCGGCCTGGGCGATGGCGGCGCGCATGTCGGCATCCTGTCCGATGCGAGCGCGCTCAGTACGATGCTCACGCATTGGACCCGCGACCGGAACGGCGCACGGTTCTCGCTGCCGTCGGGCGTGAAACGCATCACGCGTGATTCCGCGATGGCGATTGGCCTGCACGACCGCGGCCTGGTGGCGCGCGGCTACAAAGCGGACCTGAACGTCATCGACTACGACCGGCTTCAGGTGCGCGCGCCTCAGGTCGTCTACGATCTTCCCACCGGGGGGCGCCGCCTGATCCAGCGCGCCGACGGCTACGAAGCGACCATCGTTTCCGGCGTGACGGTGACGCGAAGCGGCGAGGCGACGGGTGCGTTGCCCGGACGACTCGTGCGCGGAGCACGAGCCAACCCGTGACCTTCATCGGTCAGTCCACGCGTCGCGTCGAGGATGAACGCTTCCTCACCGGCCGCGGAACTTTCGTCGATGACGTCAACGTGCCGGGACAGATGTTCGCGTATGTCGTGCGGTCCCCACACGCGCACGCGATCATCGAACGCATCGAGGGACGTGGCGCTTCGGTCTTCACTTACGACGACATCGCCGCTCTGGGTTTGCTGCCCTGCGCGACGTCGGTCGCCACCGTGGGTCCGATGTTGGTTCCACCGAGGCCCGCGCTGGCGAATGGCCGCGTGCGTCATGTCGGAGATCCAGTCGCCTTCGTGGTCGCCGAGACCGCCGCCGAAGCGCGCGATGCCGCCGAGCGCGTCGTGGTGGAGTATCGTGAATTGCCGCCGGTGGTCGATGCCGCGGCCGCTTTGGCACCCGGTGCGCCATTGTTGTGGGATGAGGTGCCCGGCAACCTGTCGTTCCGCTTCCAAAAGGGCGATCCGGATGCGGTGCGCGCCGGGATCGCCGCCGCCGCGCACGTCGTCGAGCTCGATCTGATCAACAACCGTTTGATCATCGCGCCTACCGAAACCCGCGCCGCGATCGGTCGCTTCGAACACGACACGTTCCATCTGTTCGTCTCCGCCGCCAGCGTTCATGCGATTCGCGACCAACTCGCCGGTGTGTTCCGCGTGGCACCGGATAAGATTTTGGTCTCCGCCCCTGATGTCGGCGGCGGCTTTGGGATCAAGAACGCGCTGTACCCCGAATGGGTCATGTTGCTCTGGGCTGCCCGCGAGCTTGGCCGGCCGATCAAATGGATCGAGGACCGCGCCGAGGATTTCGTCAGCACCGCGCAGGGTCGCGACAACCTCACCACCGCGCGGCTGGCGCTGGACGCGGATGGGCGGTTCCTCGCGCTGGATGTGAACACGATCGCCAATCTTGGTGCTTACATGTCTGGCGGCGGTCCGGGCAGTTCGACCAACGCGCCGGCCAATGCGATGGGCAGCGGCTACGTCATTCCGGCGATCGCGATGGATGTGCGTGCCGCGTTCACCAATACCGTGCCGATCGACGCCTATCGCGGCGCGGGCAAGCCGGAGGCGAACTATCTGCTGGAACGGTTGATCGATCTCGCCGCGCGTCGTCACGGCTTCGATCCGGCCGATCTGCGCCGCCGCAACATGATCACCGACTTCCCCTACACCAAAGCTCTTGGCTCCATCGTCGATTGCGGGCGCTTCACCGAGAATGTCGATAGATGTCATTGCCTTCGCGGATCGCGACGGTTTTGCCGCGCGCCGTGCCGCGTCCGAGCAACGCGGTTTGTTGCGTGGCCTTGGCCTGTGCTGCTTCATGGAAACCGCCCGCGGCGCACCGAATGAGGGCGCGGAAATTCGTTTCGCCGCCAACGGGACCGTGGAATTGCTGGTGGGAACCCAGTCGAACGGGCAGGGGCACGAGACCAGCTATCCGCAGATCGCCGCCGATCTGCTCGGTCTGCCGCCGGAAGCGTTTCGCTACACCCAAGGTGATACCGGCCGCGTGCGCGCCGGCAACGGTCATGGCGGCGCCCGGTCGATGCACATGGGCGGCGCGGCCTTGTTCCGTGTCGCCAACGAGGTCATCGCCAAGGGAACCACCGCCGCCGCGTTGCTGCTGCAGGCGAAACCCGAGGAAGTTCGCTTTGAGACTGGTGCGTTTGTCGCCGGAGATCGCGCGATCACGTTGCTGGATGTCGCGCGCGAGGCCCCGCTCGACACCTATGTCTGGAATCTGCTGGACGTCATTACGTTTCCGAATGGTTGCCACATCGCCGAGGTGGAAGTCGATCCCGAGACCGGCGTGGTCACGCTCGACCGATATCATGGCGTCGATGACTACGGCACGCTGATCAATCCGATGCTGACCATCGGTCAGGTGCGCGGCGGTCTGGCGCAGGGCATTGGTCAGGCCATGCTGGAACACACCGTGTACGATCCCGAACTCGGGCCAGTTGCTCAGCGGTTCGCTGATGGATTACGCGCTGCCGAAAGCCGCCGATCTGCCCGACCTCAATATCACGCTGTCCGGCACGCCAACCAACGCCAATCCGCTTGGCGTCAAAGGGGCCGGTCAGGCGGGCGCGATGGCCGCCCCGCAAACCATCATCTGCGCCATCCTCGACGCTCTCGCGCCTTTGGGCGTGACCCATATCGACATGCCCGCGACACCGGAACGAATCTGGCGCGCGATACAGGAGAAGGCCAGGCCATGACCAGAATCGCCGCGGAAGAATATCTGGACGCGCTCGCCGCGCACGGTATCGATCACCTCTTCGTCAATCCCGGCACCGACTTCGCGCCAATTGTCGAGGCTTACGCACGCGCCGCGCGCACCAATCGGACGGTGCCGAAGCCCATGGTGATCCCGCATGAAAACGCCGCCGTCGGCATGGCGCATGGCTACACGATGGTCACCGGCCGCGCGCAGGCGGTCATGCTGCACACCAACGTTGGCACCGCGAATTCCATCAACATGCTGATCGACGCGAGCCGCGATCGCATTCCGATGCTGCTGACCTCCGGCCGCACGCCGTTCACCGAGTCCGGCGCCGACGGGTCTCGCAGCGCCCATATCCATTGGGCGCAGGAGATGTACGATCAGGCGGGTATGCTGCGCGAGATGGTCAAGTGGGACTACGAAATGAAGCGTGGCGACCAGGCCGGCACGGTCGTCGATCGCGCGCTGGAGATGGCGTGCGCGTCGCCGCAGGGTCCGGTGTACTTGAGCCTTCCGCGGGAAGTCCTCGGGGAGAATGTCGGGACATTGGACAGCAATCGGGCCCATCGCGCCCGGCCGCGGCCGCCCGAGGCGGCGTCGCGCGATATTGAACAACTCGCCGACTGGATCGCCGCCGCGAAGAATCCGCTGATCATCACGGGCATGTTGGGACGCGACCCGCGAGACAGCGTGGTGCTGGCGGAACTGGCCCAGCGCTACGCGTTGCCGGTCGTGCCATATAACACGCGTTATTTCGCGCTGTCGGCCAATCATCCGATGTTCCAAGGCTCGGCGCCCGGCACGTTGCTGAAAGATGCGGATCTTGTCATCGTCTTTGAAACAGACGTGCCGTGGATGCCGAGTAAGGAAGCGCCGCGGGCGGACGCGAAAGTCGTGCAAATCGGTGAGGATCCGCTGCACATGCGTCTGCCGATGCGCAGCTTCCCCTCGGATCTCGACCATGACCGCGACATCGCTTTCGGTGCTGGAGGCGTTGGAAACCGCGCTCGCCACGAGGTCCACGCCACATGTCGCGGAGCGTCTGGCCCAGCAACACGAGTTTAACGAAGTAGATGCAAAGCCCCGACGTATTGCTAGGAGGTCGTCGGGCGCCTGGAGGATGGCGACCTGCACCTGGACCGTGAAGGGGACGGTGGAGGTCCAGGTGCCCCAGGCGGTGGCGACCTGCACCGGGCCGGTGGTGGCGCCGGGGGGGACGGCGGTCGTGATCTGGCCGTCGTCGACGACGGTGAAGGCGGCGCTCGCGCCCCCGAAGGCGACCTGGGTGGCCCCGGTGAAATAATGGCCGGAGAGGGTGACGGGGGTGCCGATGGGACCGCTGGCCGGCGCGAAGGCGGCGCCCGCGGGCGGGGGCAGGGTGACCTGGAAATACGCACCGCTTGACTGCCCGAAGGGGGACCAGAGGCACCGCGGCCCCGCTGAGGGCGCCCGGGGGGACCACGGCAGTGAGGTGGCCGTCGTCGATGACGGTGAAGTTCGGGGCGTTCACGCCGCCGAAGGTCACGGCGGAAGCGTGGGTGAAGAACTGGCCGGTGAAGGCAGCCTGGTGCCCACGAGCCCGGAAGCCGGAGCAAGGAGGTGCAGGCCGGAGGTGGCACCTCGACGTTGAGGAGGGCCGGGCGCTGGTGCCCTGAGCAAGTCACGGTGACGTTCACGGCCTGGAGGGGCCGCAGGACGGGGGGATGGTCACGGTGATGAGGCTCCCGCAGTTGACGGAGAACATCGCGCCTGCTCCGCCCACGGTCACGGCGGTGACGTCCTGGAGGCCCTGGCCGATGATCTGGAACCAGGACCCCGGCGCGGTGGATCCGGGCGCGTTGATGGACGTGATGGAGGGGGGCAGCACCGTGAACGGCAGAACCGCGCTGCCGGCCGGATCGGTGACGGCCACGGGGCCCGTGCCGGCACCGTAGGGGACCACGGCGGTGAGACTGGCGTCGCTGATCATGGTGAAGGACGTCGCGGCCACACCGTTGAAGGTGACCTTGGTGACGGTAGTAGGCCGGTTCCGGTGAGGGTGACGGTGGCGCCGGGGTTGCGGTGGCCGGCGCGACGAGGGCCAGGACCGGCTGGACGGGGGAACGACCGTGAAGGAGCCCTGGAGGTCGCGGTCCCGCCGGGGGCGGTGACGACGACGGGCCCGGTCCGGGCGGCGGCGGGGACCGTGGCCGTGATCACGGTGTTGCTGGTCACGGTGAATTGGGTTGCGGGGACGCCCCCGAAGGTGATCTCGCTGGCCCCGGTGAAGTTGAAGCCGTAGAGCAGGATGGTGGCCAGGGCGGCGTCGGCGCTGGGGCTCATTTCGGGGAGGCCCATAATTGAAGACGCAGGCGAGGCTGCCTGGGTTGGTATTGAAGCTGGGAGCCATGAAGAAGGGGCGAGGCTGGAAATTGCCCCGCCGGCGGCGGCGACGGTGATGGGGAACCGTGGCCCCGTCCCAGGGCGCCACGGCCGTGGTCTGAGTGTCGCTGTCGACGGTGAAGCTGGAAGCATAGTCCCGGCCGAAGATCACCAGGGACGCGCCGGTGAAACGGTGCCTGTGAGGACCACCGGAGTGCCGGCGGGGCCCGCCGCCGGGGCGAACCCGGCCAGGGTGGGAGCGCCCGTGGCGCCGGCGCCGGTGAGGATCTGGACGTCGTCCAGCAGGAACATGCTGTCGGCGTCCGGATCGGACACGACCGCCTGGAGGGCGATGGGGGTGCTGCCACGGTTGAGGGAGGTGAGGTCGAAGCTCTCCGGGAGGCAGGACAGGTGGTCGATATCCATGTTGGTGTGGGTCTTGAGGACTTTGAGGACGTTGCCGGAGGCGTCCACCACCTGGACGGTGCAGGTGGCCAGGACCAGGGGCTGCCACTCTCCGGTGGAGAAGCGAGGGAAGGACAGCGGCGATGATGAGCATGAAGGTGGTCGGGTCGCAGGCTGTCTTGAAGAGGGGAACACTCAGGCTAGCCTGGCACAAGAAATTGGGTGAGTTGGTGAGCGAATTTTTTGTGTCAACGTCCCTGGCGTCTTCCAAGCTAAAACGATACCGGCCTCGACTCCAGAATTCGACTGCCTTTTGAGAGTGAACTCGAGACCTTTCAGATCAACACGCTGGCTGTTTTCATACTCAATGGCCCCGGACTGCGGATCATTTACAGCGCTGATAAGACCGCGAATCGGGTAATAGTACCCCGAGATAACGAGATGGAAGTCACGATGCAAGCCTTGTTCCAGCACAAGTTCTGTGGTCCTGGCGGTCTCGGGCCTCAGGTTAGGGTTTGCGGTGGGGGTTTGCCCATCGAGGCTTGGTACTTGAAAATAGAGTTCGGCATCGTTAGGGGCGCGAAACGATTGTCCGTACAAAAGCTTGATTGTAGTTTGGTCGGAGAGCTTGCCGATCAAGGCCGCTCGCGGGTTGGTGGTGCCGCCGAACGTGGAATACTGATCGTGGCGCAATCCCAGATCGAGGATCAGATGGCTTCCCAGCAGGATCTCATCTTGGGCATAGAGTCCCAGAATGGTTGATTTTTGTTCGTTGTTCCAAGCACGGGAAAGTAGGGTTCCACGACGAAGTCGTTCTGATCCTGCCTGAAATTATCGCGGAAATCAGCGCCGAAGATCAGAGTCTGGCTGTCGAACAATCTTTTGGAGACCGCCGCCTCCGCCGTCCACCATTGCCCATCGGAATGGACTCTATTCACCGCGCGTGAAGGAAGGCCGAGCGACGAAAGGTCGTACGCTCCACTAAAGTCAAAGGGGTAGTGGTCATAGGAAACGCGGGCCATGACCCCCCAATCGTCGCCAAAGTGACGATCATACTGAAGATCAAGATATTGCCTCGCGTCGAGGTGTTGGTGGACGGATCGTTGAAGAGGCTGCCGTAGGAAGCTGTGGGAATCTGTTTCAAGCGCGAACTGTAAACGCCCTCCAGAGTGAAGTTGCCCCACGACAAATTGGCGAATAACTGGTCGGCACGGTCATGGTCGATGTTCTCAGCGATACCGTTATTGGTATCTGGACTGTCGAATGACGGAAAGTAAAGGCGATCATGGCCATGGCTGTTGTAGTAGGTATCCGAGAGAATCATCTTCAGGCCGTTCTTAAAGTGCCTTCCATAGTTGGCATTCGATTTGTAGGTCCCGTAGCTACCTGCCTGTTCCGATACGGTAACGCCCAGCATATGTAACTGAACGAGTGATGTCAGCAATAACAACATGTCCCAATCGGAGCGAGGAGCGGCTTCTATAAGACGTGTACGTAATGTACCGCCTACACCTTCACTGACGAGCCGCCGCCAAACCATACTCCAAACATCTATTCAATAATTTCAGCTTTTCACTTACACGTGTACTTTCAATTGTTGCTCCCAACCGAACGATAAAATATAAAGTAGCCCACTCCAGCATCTCTCTGATTACGCTTGAGTGACAGACCTGACGTCGCCGTAAATAAAGCAGTTAGCAGCATGCTAAACTGAACGAATAAATAACAGCAAAACCCGATGTATCCATCAAACAGTGCATTCATAACGATGGTGCCGCGCGTATCAGTGAGCAGGGGGCTGCGCAGGCCAATCAGGCCGCTGCGGGTATGTGGAACTGGACGCGCACGCGTCCATAGCCGTGATTGTGCATGTTGGCGACCTCGCCCTTGCGACGAACTGACGTGCTCCATGACCACGCCGACAAAT
>CAVRDN010000025.1:0-7383 GCA_963719675.1 uncultured Alphaproteobacteria bacterium
TTTTTTTTCTGCCGCCACTCGTTCAGTTACATCTTGTGCTCTTCCAGATCGAACGAATAATCGTCCGGATCTGGCCGAAGATTGCGCGGAATCTCCCAATCCTGGTTCTTCATGCCTCGACGCCTTCCCTGACCGGGGCGGTCCTTGGGGGGATCACTGTTCGAAGGATCATCGCTCATGACGCTACCATAGCAGAGAATCGGGCGTCGTACGCAATCTCGGCCGGGCGTTGGGCGCGCCACCACGCTCGCGCGGCGCCGGGCCCGCATGCCCTGTTGCGTTAAATCCGTAGAATTTTTCGACCTGTTCCGGAAACACGCCGCCGCGCCGAGGCATCGACGCGGCGTCTGTTAACGCGGGTTATCCCGGCGCCAGGCGGCGACCTCCGCGGGCGTCAACTGAAATCCGCCGATGATCTGATACGCCGCCCCGGACTTTTGCGGAGTGACCGGGATCTCGATCCGAACCTCCTTACTCGCCGCGCGGGTCGTATCGACGTTGTGCGGGAACTCGACGGGCAGGTCGAACATGATCTTGTCGCCGATCGCGCCGCTCTCGGTCACCGCGATGAACATCGGCAGTGCGATGGCGTCCCCCTGCATCGCCGGGCCGCGCGCCGCGTCGACGACAACCTGCGCGTGGGTCACGATGGTGTTCGGATCATCGCCCGGCTCACACTTGCCGGTGATGTCGATAACCCGGGCGCGCACGACGAGGTCGCGCACATCACGGGAACCACCCCGATACCGGGCCAACTCCGCGAGCGGTCTGACCAGGCCCGGGATCGGACACGCGGGCGCGAATACGTCCTTCCGTGTCGAGCATGACGCGAGGGCCAGAACGATCAATGGCAGCGCCAGAACGGCGTGACGGCGCCAGGACGAACCAGAGACGGGAACACGAGTATCGTGCTCCCGAATGAGCGTGCTTCGGGCGCTCGCACCGCGACCACCGGGTGGATCCGCCTCGGAGCGTTGGACCGAAGCCATGCGCATCGCCTCGTCTCACCTAAAGCGCCGCGCGGAGATATTGCGCCGGGAGTTCCGGTTTCACGCCAAGCGCCTTGGCCGCTCGCAGCGGCCAGCCGGGATCAGCCAGCAGCGCGCGCGCCAGGAGCACGACGTCGGCGCGATCGTTGGCCAGGATTTCGGCGGCATGGGTCGGCTCCGTAATCATGCCGACCGCGCCGGTCGCGATCCCGGCCCGGTGTTTGATCGCGTCGGCGAATGGCACCTGATAGCCGGGATGCAGCGAGGGGATCTTCTGCTCGTTGGACACCCCGCCCGAGGAGCAATCGATCAGGTCCACGTCGCCTCGCGCGGCGAGCCGCTTCGCGACCTCCACCACGTCGTCGATGGTCAGACCGCCCGGCATGTAATCGGTGCAGGAAAGCCGGACCCACAATGGCAGGTCGGCGGGCCACTCGGCGCGAACGGCGTCCAGGGTCTCCATCAGGAACCGCATGCGTCCGTTCAGATCGCCGCCATAGCCGTCATTCCGGCGATTGGATATCGGCGAGAGAAAGGAATGCGACAGATATCCGTGCGCCGAATGCAGTTCCAGCGAGCTTGAATCCGGCCTCCCGCGCCATTCGCGCCGAGGCGGCGAACTGCGCCGCGATGCCGGCGATCTCATTGGTCGACAGCGGGTGCGGATCGACGGCGCCGGCGACCATGGGGATGGCGCTGGGCGCGACCGGGACCCAACCGCCCTCGTGCGGGGGAATCGGCTTACCACCCTCCCAGGGGAGCTGACTCGATGCCTTGCGGCCCGCATGGGCAAGCTGGATGGCGGGAACCGCACCGCATTTGACGATCACCGCCGCGAGCCGCGTTAACAGCGCCAGATGTTTTGGATCGTAGGCTCCGAGGCAGCCCGGCGTGATGCGGCCAATCGCTGAGACGTGAGTGGCTTCCGCCATCACGATACCCGCGCCGCCGGCGGCCTTCGCCCCCAGATTCTGAATGTGCCAGTCGTCGCCGAGTCCGTCGGTGGCGCTGTATTGGCACATCGGCGAGACCACGATGCGATTGCGCGCGGTAACCGAGCGAAAGGTGATGGGCTGGAACAGCAGCGGCGTCGGCATAAGGGCGTTATCCTGCGAAGACGGTCGTGTTACCGTGCGGCTCCATGACGAGATGCCTGAAATGAATATCCTGTCGATCCAGTCCTGGGTCTCGTACGGCCACGTGGGTAATGCCAGTGCCGTGTTCCCTCTGCAACGCCTGGGCTGCGACGTCTGGTCGATCAACACCGTGCAGTTCTCCAATCACACCGGCTATGGCCATTGGACCGGGCAGGTTTACTCGGGCGAGTCGGTGCGCGACCTGGTGGAGGGAATCGCCGCGCGCGATGTGCTGCGGCATTGCGACGCGGTGCTGTCCGGTTACATGGGCGATCCGGCGATCGGTGAGGCGATCCTGCATGCGGTGGACAGGGTGCGCCAGGCGAATCCCGCCGCCGTCTACTGCTGCGACCCGGTGATCGGCGACACCGACACCGGCGTTTATGTCCGTTCCGGTATCGAGGAATTCCTGCGCGATCATGCGCTGCGTCAGGCGGATATCGCGACCCCCAACCGATTTGAAGTGGAACGATTGACCGGTCTCGATTGCTCGACGTTGGCGTTGGCCAAACAAGCGGTGACGCAACTCGCCGAGGGCATGCGCACCGATGGCCCGCGTTGTGTGTTGATGACCAGTCTGGAAACCGAATCGACCCCGGGGATCATCTGGACATGATGGTCAGCGAAGCGGGCGCGTTCCACTTATTGCGCACGCCGCGACTCCCGGTGACGGTGAACGGCGCGGGCGACGCCATTGCCGCGCTGTTCCTGTATCACCGCCTGCGCACCGGCAGCGCGGTCGCGGCATTGGAAGCGGCGGGTTCATCCGTGCATGGCCTGCTGCGACGAACCGCCGAAGCGGGCTCTCGGGAAATCCAGCTGATCGCGGCACAGGAGGAGTTCGTCGCGCCCACCCAGGTGTTCCGCGCGACACCGTGCTGAACCCTCGCGGCAAACGACGTCGCCTGCCCGAGCCTGGGCGATGCCGAGGCGGGATCGCGGGCATCGATCGGCCCTACGCGTCCCGAGCGCATGCGTCGCCGGGAACCTCGGATCGCTTCAGCGCAAGGCGCGAACGACGTTTATGCAGGCCTTACGGACCGCGGTCGCCCGCACCGCGACAGTGCAAGTACATGGGTGTGCTCGGCAGGCACTACCCCGCGAGGAAGTCCATCGCGGCGTCCACACCGCCGCGCGCATGCGGCACGTTGTTGATCCGCAACGCCATCTCCACCGCCGTCAGCGCGCCAAGCAACATCGGCTCGTTCAGGTCGCCCAGATGACCGATCCGAAACACGCGGCCGTTGAGCGTGCCAAGCCCGCCGCCCAGTGAAACATTGAAGCGATTGCGCGCGGTCTTCCGGATTGCCTCGGCGTCGTGGCCTTCGGGCATCAAAATGGCGGTCACGCTATCGGAATAGCGCGTCGGGTTGAGGCAGGTACAGCTGCGGCCCGTCGTTGCCAGCCCAGACCTTGACAGCGCGACGCGTTGCCTCCGCGAGCCGGGTGTGACGGGAGACGACGTTGTCCAGTCCTTCCTCCTCCAGCAGGCGGATCGACTCACGCAGACCATAAAACAGGTTCACCGGCAGCGTGCCGATAAAGCTCTTCTGCGGCCGCTTCGCCATCATTGTCCAATCGAAGTAATGCCGCTTCAGGCCGGCCCGGGCGTGAGCTTCCATGCCCTTGTCGGAGACCCCGGTGAAACTCATGCCGGTCGGGAGCATCAACCCTTTCTGGCTACCGCCAACCACGCAATCGATTTTCCACTCGTCCATGCGAAAGTCGAGCGATCCGAGCGAGGAAATCGTGTCCACCAAAAACAGCGCCTTGTGCCCGGTGGCATCGATCACGGCGCGGATCTGATCGACGGGCAGCATCATGCCGGTCGCCGTCTCGTTGTGCACGGCGCAGATCGCTTTGATCTCACCGGCGGTATCGGCGGCCAACGCGGTGCGCAGACCGCTGAGATCGACGCCCATGCGGCGATCCGCCTCGAGCGTCCGTACCGACAGTCCATGACCAATGCCCATCTCGCCCCATTGGTCCGAGAAGAAACCGGTTTCCAGCACGAGGATGGTATCGCCCGGGGACAACAGGTTGGTCAGGCTGGCTTCCCAGGCACCATGGCCGGAGGCGTTGTACATGAACAGGTGTTGGGAGGTGCGCAGAACGCGCTTCACGCCCGCGAAGGCCTCATCGTAGACCTCCTGAAAATCCGGGTCGTTGAAGTCGATACTCGGCCGGTCCATGGCCCGGAGCACACTGTCGGGAATGTTGGTCGGGCCCGGATTGGCGAAAAACTGGCGGCCGCGGGGCTTGGTGGTGGGCATGGAAGGATCCTCGTGCGTTCAGGGCCGAGCGCGCCGGCCGGGTCGGCGGCGCATCCATGGTCGAAAGCGCGGGATTGTAAAGATGGGGGGTGGCAATCGGGGCGGGTCGGCGCCGGAGTAACGGCGGACACTTCAAGCCCGCCGTCGGAACAGGGCATCATCCTGCCACCCCCCGAGGCCGGCGCTTCTCGACCATGTCGGCGCGTGGCATCCTGTCATTCGTCACGTCTCTGTCGAGACGCCGGCTCCATCTCATCCGCGAAAGCTACGGACGGAGTGCGGGACGGGCATCTGACGGCTAACTTCACTGGAGCGGAACGGAGAGCATTGGGGCCATGCGTCCGTCGCGCCGGGGCGAGCGCCGCCCAGGCAAGCCCGTCCAACCGTGAAAGGACATCACCTGGAGTACGTCGTGAGCCTCACCACAGCGCGTGGCACCTTCATGAGACCCACTACCAGTGGAGCACTGGGGTTATGATGCCGGACCTCTTCGCGGACGTTGGGAGCTGGCCGCCACGACACGAACCAATCGCCGAAGGCGCCGCGCTGCTGCGCGCCTGGGCACTTCCGATGGAAACCGAGATCCTCACCGCGCTGGCCGCGGTAATCGACGCGGCGCCATTCCGCCACATGGTGACGCCCGGCGGGTTCGCCATGTCGGTCGCGATGACCAATTGCGGCACCGTCGGTTGGGGTACCGATCGAACCGGCTATCGCTATGATCGCGCCGATCCGCTGACAGGCAGGCCCTGGCCCGCCATGCCAGCCAGCTTTCGCGAACTGGCGACCGGTGCCGCGGCCGCCGCCGGATATCATGGGTACGCGCCCGACGCGTGTCTGATCAATCGATACGCGCCGGGCTCACGTCTGTCGGCGCACCAGGACAGGAACGAGCGGGACTTCTCGCAACCGATCGTCTCGGTCTGCCTTGGCTTGCCGGCGATGTTTCTGTTTGGCGGTCTCCGGCGCGGCGACCCGATGACTCGCCATGGGCTGTGCCATGGCGACGTCGTGGTTTGGGGCGCCGCGTCACGCCTGGCCTACCACGGCATCGCGGCCTTGAAGGATGGCGAGCATCCCAAACTCGGCCGAGCGCGCGTCAACCTCACCTTTCGCCGCGCACTGTGAAATTCGCAGGGACCGAGGCCAGGTCGCCCGCGGTGGAAAAACTCGCGGAAGGATCGCCAGGAATCGCAGGCTCTGCTCGATATGCGGTGGCCGATCGTTCGGCGCGATATTCGCTTCAGGCATGGCGTCACCCCTCAACGGACCATCCCAGAAAAAACCGCCAGAGGGAGACGGGTTCCCGGCAAGCACCGATCCAAGGCCCGGGTGCCTGATCGTTGCGGTGGTGAACTGTCGGACCCGCGTTCAGTGCGAGGCGGGCAGTTGCCTGTCGCGGCACCCTTGAGGCGCGCGTCATTCGCAACCGCCACGATCCGCGCGGCTATCGCTTCCGCTTCCCCCGTAAAGCCATTTCCGATCCGCCGTGCCAGTTGCTCTACGCGACAGGACTACCGGCTCATTCCCACTCAATCGTACCAGGCGGTTTACTGGTGATATCGTAGGTGACGCGATTAATCCCGCGCACCTCGTTGACGATCCGATTGGCGACCCGGGTCAGGAATGCCATGTCGAATGGATAGACATCCGCGGTCATACCATCCGTGCTGGTCACCGCGCGCAACGCGCAGGCATTATCATACGTCCGCCCATCGCCCATCACGCCAACGGTGCGTACCGGCAACAAAACCGTGAACGCCTGCCAGATCGCATCGTACAATCCGGCGGTGCGCTGCGGTGAACTTGTGCCCATTCCACAGGTTCCAGCCGTGGTCCTGGGTGCCGATCGCAGTGTGCCATCGTTGCGCACCAGGAGCGCTGTCACCACGTTGCTCGAAAGTCCGTCCGCGGTGGTGAAGTTTTGATGGTATTGTTACGCGAGTCGCGAAAGCCCCGCCAGCGTCGCTACCCACAAGTCTCCGCTTGCGTCGCGCGCCATAGCGCCCACCAGGTCGCTGCCCAGCCCATTGGCGTGCGTATAAGTTTTCATCTGCGCCGCGGGCAAGCCGCCATTTCCCATGGCCCAATGCGTCAATCCACGCCGCGTGCCAACCCAGAGTGAACCATCAGCGTCAACCAGCAGAGAACGGATAAAGTCGTCGGGCAAGCCATCGGCCGAGTTTTGTCAATCGCGGAGGGTGGCAGCGGAACCGTCACCATCACTCCAACTGCATCGGCTTGTTTCGCGGACAGCGTAACTCTTGCCGTATCCGGCTTACCGAGTGGTGTAACTGCCAAATTCTCCGCCAACCCCACCACAGGCAGCAGTGTGATGACTTTGACGGCGAGCAGTTCAGCCACCGCCGGGACCTATTCCATCACCATCACCGGAACCTCTGGCTCCACGACGGCAAGCACCACCGTCGCCCTCACCATCACTCCCCCGACACAATCCGGCTTTGCGTGCAGCATTCTCTACACGGTTACTGCACAGAGCCCAACCACCTTCGGAGGAGCATTCACCATCGGCAATACGGGAACGACTGCCTGGACCAGTTGGACGCTGACCTGGACCTTCGCCAATGGGCAGACGATTTCGTCCTTCTGGAACGGCCTGGAAACTCAGAGTGGCGGCAAGGTTACGGTGGCAAGTGAGAGTTACAACGGCGCTGTAGCTCCCGGCGGCTTCGCAACCAACATCGGGTTCAACGGTGTCTGGAATGGTGTCAGCAACCAGATACCAGCGTCGTTCGCAGTCAATGGAACGGCTTGCAGCGCCCCGGCGCAGGCGACCGGGAGCTTCACGCTTGCACCTTCGGCATCCACTCTGGCAATTACCCAGGGCGGCTCCGGAACCGACACGGTCACGATAACGGATGTGAGCCCATTCACCGGCAGCTTGACTCTATCCGCAGCGGGCCTGCCTGCAGGTGTAACCGCGGCCTTCGGAACGAACCCCGCCACATCAAGCAGCGTGTTGAC
>CAVRDN010000026.1:0-19330 GCA_963719675.1 uncultured Alphaproteobacteria bacterium
AGGCTTGCTCCGGCGGGTCATGGGCCTGGTCCGCGGCATCCAAATTACTTCTTCGAGTTCCTCGGCTGGTGTGCGCGGCCGTTGTTCGCATGGGTGCCGGGTTGGCCCTGGTTTTTGGCTGGCGTTGCCGGCGCCGATGCCGACTTACCTCGGCTGCTGGTTCATGTGTCCGGCATTCCGCCGTTGGAGAAAGTAATGCTGGCGACACGCGGCGACGCCTGGCGCGCCTATCAGCGGCGAACCAGCGCGTTCTGTCCCGCTTCCCCGCGGCCGGAGATCAACCGATGAGTGTCATCGCCGCGACCACTTCGATGCTGGAACGTTTGCCGGTGCCGGACGCGGTTATGCGCGCGGGGATCTCGCATTTGGTCGGCCGCACCCACCGGCGCATGGTGACGGCACCGCCGAGCAGCGACCGGGCGTTCGCCGCCGGCATGCGGACACATCCGATCGCGGAGCATGCCGGCGCCGCGAACGCGCAGCATTACGAACTGCCGGCGGCTTTCTTTGGGCTCATTCTCGGGCCGCACCGGAAATACTCGAGTTGTTTGTATGGGACAGAGACCGATTCGCTGGCTCAGGCGGAAGCCAACGCGTTGGAGGCAACCTGCGCGCATGCCGACGTCCATGACGGGCAGGACATTCTGGAACTTGGGTGCGGGTGGGGCTCGTTGTCGTTGTGGATGGCGGCGCGGTATCCGGCGGCGCGGATCATGTCGGTCTCTAACTCGGCGTCCCAGCGGGAGTTCATCGAGGCGACGGCGCGGGAACGCGGCCTGACGAATTTGACGCTGGTCACGGCTGACATGAACGCGTTCGACACGGCGGCGCGGTTCGATCGCGTCGTGTCGGTCGAGATGTTCGAGCACATGGCGAACTGGCAGGCATTGTTCGCCCGCGTGCGAGAGTGGTTGCGGCCCGACGGCCGACTGTTTCTGCACGTATTCTCGCACGCCACGGCACCGTATCGTTTCGATACCGGCGATAAGGCGGACTGGATCGCACAGCATTTTTTCACCGGCGGCATCATGCCGAGCCATGGCCTGGTACGGCATTTTCCGGGGTTGTTCACGTTGGAGCGTGACTGGCGATGGGATGGCCGACATTACCAGCGCACCGCGGAGGCCTGGTTGGCGAACTACGACGCCCACGCACCGGAAATCGATGCGTTGCTGCGCGGCGTGTATGGCGGTCAGGCGCGGCTGTGGCGGCGGCGGTGGCGGATGTTCTTCCTCGCGGTGTCCGGGTTGTTTGGGCATGACTTCGGCAGCGCCTGGGGTGTCAGCCACTACCTCCTGGCGCCCGTTGCATGAGGTGAGGCGCGTCTGGACACGCTACGTCGGGTCGGATGATCCGCGGGTGGGGGCGGCGAACCTGGTGGCGATGGTGCTGGCGTGGAATACGCCGTTCTATCCGCTTTATCTACGCGGCACGGCGGGCGCCGGAATGTGGCCCGGCGGATGGCTGATGCTTTGCGTATTTCCGGCGTTTCTGGCGGTGCCGGCGCTGACCCGCCGGTGGCCAACGGGAGGGCGCGTGCTGCTGGTGACGATCGGGACGGCGAACACGCTGTTCTGCACCTGGCTCCTGGGTGAGGCGTCCGGCACGCCGTTGTTCCTGCTGCCGTGCGTGACGTTGGCCTGCGTTGCTGTTCCGGCCCGAGGAGCGGGTCGCGTTGTTTGGATTATTGGCGATGCCGATCCTTCTGGGTGGACCGTTGAACGGGCGATACCCGGTGTCGCCATTCGGGTGCTCGGGCACGGCATGCGCATCGTTGGTTTGGCTGAACGGGTTCAGTGTCTCGGTGCTGTTGGCGTTTCTGGGGGTGCTGGCGACGGGGTTGGTCAGTGACGCGCGCGCCAAAGAGCCACCAACGCGCCGGACAGAGAGGCCACCGCCGTAACGAACGCGCCCCACGCCATATCGGTCACGGTCAATCGCGTGGTCCAGATACGCAGCACCGCCTGATTGGTCAGGTCGTAGGTGCCGTATGCGCAAATGCCGAAGAACGCGCCGAGTGGCAGTGCGATCCAAATATGCCGGCGAGCCCGCGGCAACACGAACACGCAGATGCCGGTGACGTGCAGCGCGTAGAACGAAGCGGCGGGAACGATGCGAAATGGCGACACCATCAGGTCGCCCAGCACGTCGGTGTAGAGCGATCCCGCGGCGAAGCCCAGCCATGTGGCATCGAGAAGTCAGGAAGACCGCCAGGGCGGCAAGCCACGAAAGAATGAAAGTTGAAAGGCGGCGCATTCCGCTTATTCGCCGTGACGACGCAATTGGATCACCGGGTTTCCGCGATGGCGGGGGGTCTTTCCCTCCGGAGGGAAATATGCTGCGTTGCACAAACCGTGTCCGGTCGTTGATGGGCACGATCGTGTCGTTGGTCAGACGGAGAGCGGGGCATGAACCAGATCGCTGCGGCCACATCCAGACAAACGAGCGGGCCATTGCAAGTCCGCCAGATTGGACAGACGTTTGGCGCGGAGGTGCGTGGCATGCCGATCGACGGCGATGTTGTACGGAATTGTTGGCGGAATTTATTTCGGCGCTGCATCGCTACCGCGTTCTGGTGATGCCGGACCTGGACCCGCGGCCCGCCGACCTGGTCGCGTTCAGCCGACGCTTCGGTCCACTGGAAATTCATAGCCGGTACGAAAACACGCTGCCCGCGCACCGCGAGATATTTTGCGTCGGCAACGTCGAGCGTGACGGCATGAAGGCGTCGTTCAATCGCGGCGTGGAGCAGTGGCACGCCGACAGCTCCTATCGCGAAATCCCGAGTGACGCGTCGCTGTTCTACGCGGAGATCGTGCCGGGGAGGGCGGCGATACGCTGTTCGCCGATGCGACCTCCGCCTGGCGTACACTGGAGCCGGCGATGCGGCGGCAGGTCGAGGGTTTGTACGCGGTGCATTCGCTCGATACGCTACGGCAATGGGGTGAACGGCATAATCCGGACCGGCCGCCGGGTGTCGATCAATCGTCGGCGTTCCCTCCGATGCGGCAGCCCCTGGTGCGCACGCACCCCGCGACCGGTGCGAAGTCGCTGTACGTTTGTCCGGCGGTCATCAGCCACATCGAGGGCATGAGCGCCGAGGAGAGCGCCGCGCTGATTGAAACGCTGATCATGCATGTGACGCAGGCACGTTTCGTCTATTGCCACCGCTGGAAGAAAGGCGACCTGGTGATGTGGGACAATCGCGCGGTACTGCACACCGCGAGCCTGTTCGATCATACGAAGTATCAACGGTTGATGTATCGGACGACGGTGGCGGGAAACGCGCCGGCGCTGGCGGACTGACCGGCTCGCGGGTCAGGGCGGAAACGCGACGCGGGAACAGAAGCCGACTACCCGGAACGAGACTTCGCGCGCGATGGCTTAGCCGAACGCGCCGACGTCGTGGGTGATCGCGGTCGCGATTTCCCGCACCATTTCGAACAGCCGCCGCATTGGTGCGAAAATCTCCCGATGTTCCCGCGCGTACGCCGCGGTGGCTCGAGGCGCCGCCGGGTTCGCCGTAGTCGCAATCGGCGGACGGATCGGGCGCGGCGGGGAAGATCTCCGCCAGCAACTGCAACGATGCCTCGATGTCCAGGCGCAGGATCGCCGCCTCCAGCACGGGCCGGGTCACGCCATGGCGCGGTGAGAAGTCGGAGATTTCAGTCGCCAGTAGCCAGATCCGGTGGATCAACGAGAGCCGTAACGCGTGCAACAGGACCTCGCGGGTCGCCATGTGCGGCGCGTCCGGCCAGGCCACGCGCAGCGCCAGATGGTCGGCGGAAATGCGCCGGAACATCGATTGCGCGGCAGCCCAGATGTCTAGGCGCTCCAATGCCCGGGCGACCGAGACCAGCGCTTCTCGCCGGCCCGGCAGTCGCGTGTGGGCGGCGCGGTCGAGCCACGTGCCTGGATCCAACGTCGCGATCACCGCGCGCAACACGTCGATGTTGGAATGAGCCAGACCATGCGCGGCCAGATCCAGCGCGCGATGGAAGCGCCGGCTGTTGTCTTTCATGTCGGCGAACGTTTCGGGATGCCGCGCGGCGGCGGCGCCGAGCCCTTGCAGGGTGTTCGCGCACCAGCCGAGTTGTTGCAGAATTGCGTTGTTCGGGATCGCGCGCAATTCACGCGGGTGACGAATGCGCGCGGCGCTCGCGACACCATCGGCCTGGCGCGCCGCCGGACGCGAACCGGTGCGGTCAAGCAGCGCGGGTCCGAACGCACCCAGGATCGCGCCGTAGCCGGCATCTTCCACGAGGTCCTCCATGCCGGCGCGGACCGTGGCGAAGAAGTCGGCGGAGAAGTCGGGCGAGGCGTAGACCGGATCCTCGATCGGACCGGCGGCGGGGTGATAGGTTTGCTCGGCGATGCGGGTGATCGTGGCGGAGGCCAGTTCCGGTGTGCCGAACAGCAAGTATCCGTCGCCGCCCTGGAACGCGCTTTCCTCCCGCACGCGCAGGCCGGCACGATTGAGCGCCTGACGGGACGCGGTAGGCGAAAGATATTTCAGCCGGTCCGACAACGAACCAGGATGCGCGCCGCGGCCGATGCTTTCGCCGTGGGTGTCGAACAGGATGACCTCGACATCGGAAATGTCGTGCTTCGCGAGGGTTTCACCGATCTTCAGACGCAACCTTTCGATCAAATAACTGGCGGCGAGCTGGCCGACATACCGGCCGGAGTCGGAATAACCGAATTGCAGCGCCAGCCGGCCGGTTGATTTGAGGTACTCGCGGTAATGCGGACTGCGCAGCGCCTCATCCAGCACGGTCGCGCCGTGTTCCAGCGCGGAGGCGGTTTCGAACAGCGGGCTGATCTCGATCTGCTTCTCGATGCCGAACAGTTTCGCCAACCACAGCGCGGCGAGCAGCGTGTACCCGGTCTCCGTCTCGGCGATCAGGAAGCGCACCGGGACGGAACTGTCCACGTGTTTGACGATCTGCGCGACGGTCATCATCAGCTTCGCGGCGGACGCCTGCTCGGCCAGCAGTGCGCCGAAGTCGACCGGGATCAGGTTTCACCGTATCCAGCGCGGCATTGATCGCGGAAAACAGAGCGCGGCGATGCGCCGGATCCTCGGGTGGGTCGGCGATGCCCAGACGCTGGCGGATGACGTTATGCAACTGCGCGGCGTTGAGGCGGGTGTGCGTGTGCGCCAGCGCGAGGCCGTGCGACACCAGACCCGCGCGCGCCACCGCCAGTTTCAGTTTGTCGTCGTCGGCGGCGGTAGCGATCGCGGCGTCGAACAGCGGCAGCAACGGCTCCGGCGAGGTCATCGCTTTATCGCGGTCACCGATCAGGCGCATGCGCGAAAGCCGCGACTTTCGGTGGGTCATGCGAATTGGGACAGGCCTCGATTTGCAGCGGCGACGGCATCCCGGGCTTCCGCGATCCGCGCCGCGAGCAAATCGACACCTTCCACCTGGCTGTGCAAGGCGCACGAGTTGCAGCCGTTTCATCTCCAGCCGCAGCTTCAGCGTATCCCACCAGCCGATGTCGGTTCGTCCATCGGTGTCGTACCCTACCCAACTGGACAGAATGATCGGGCGTGGCGTCAGTTCGGTCCAGCGATCCGGCCAGGCGGACCGGGCGACCTCGATCAACGCGGTATTGAAACGATCAATCGCGTCGCGCCCGTTGGCAGATCGCCTCATTCGCCTGAGCGAATTCCTCGGGCAACGTGATGGGCGGCGGTCGGTGCGATGCGGCGGTTGGTCCGGGCCTCCCGCTGGCCTGCTCGGCGAGGGCGCGACCGACAGGATGCGGCATGGAAAACGTCGGGTGCGCGGTAAATACGGCAGCGAAACGAGGCCGCTCCACCAGCGCGCGGTATTCAGCCCAGCGAACCGGAGAGTCGTTGGGGTCGGGCCGCAGCAGGGTGTGCGCCAGGCCGGTCAGGACAGCGTCGTTCGCCTGTTGATCCACGCCGCCGACATAGTTGGCGAGGCGTTCCGCCCTGCCGGCGAACGCGGCGTCGCGCAGATGGCGAATGAGGGCGGCGATCGCGTCCTCGGTCAGGTCACCCTGGTCCACGCGGCGCGTGATGGCGAGAGCAACCAACAAAACGGGATTGCCGAACGGGTCTTCCTCCACACGAGCGCCCACTCGCGCCGTGAGATCCAGGAGATCCTGGGCGAGAAGGGCCGCCGGGTCCGGAGGAGGGACATCTGGCATACCAGGAGAATGGCAAGATTTGTGCGGTGCAGCAAGAGGGAATTCACGATTTTCGGCCGCGAAGCCGATAAATTCAGTTCTTCTCCATGAAGCCGCGACGCGCGGCATTGATGCGGGCCTGCCAGCCAGGTCCTTGCTGTTTGAACCATACAAGAACATCCGGATCCAATCGCAAATCGCGACGTTCAGGCGGTCACCGATCAGGCCATAAACCTGCCGGCGGCGTTCGCCATAATCCTTCCGCATGTCGTCCGGAATCCGCACAGTGTCCCAAACCATGTCCGCCACAAGCTCGAACGACAGGCCGCGGGCGGTGAAATTCCGGGCGTACCTGGCTGGGTCGAACGTGATCCGTAACTGATTTACCGCACGGAGGGATCATTCCGCGACCGCGACCAGTCTCACGCCATCGAAGCGCGGCACCGGCGGGCGCGGGCCATGCGACACGCGACCTTCGCCACCACCTGGATGGATCAGCAAAATTTCAACTTCGTCGCGCCCCTGAATCAGCCGTCCGGAAACGAGACAGGATAATGGTCCAGGCGTTACCGGGAAGAAAGTGTGGACCAACATGCCGTTGACCATCACCTCCAGGCTCTCGATCGCCAGAGCCTCCGGCTCGCCAGGCCACCGTATGTCCAGCTCGAGCCGATAGTTCGCGGCATCGGGCGGGCGCGGCAACATGAGCAGGCTGCGATCCTCGAACGCCCAGGTAAGATCAGGTCGCGACGGCGATTGGACATCGGGCCGAACATTCGGACCAAACAGCGGTTCCAACGACGCAGGCGCGGGCTCCGGCGTTGCCCCGGTTCCGGTCAGCTTCAATCGACGGAACATGATCGCGAGCCGGCGGGTGTCCGTGCCCTGATCCACGTCCAGGGGCCGCGTGGCCCTGGGGTGCGTCAGCACGATATCCACCCGGTCATGACCGTGCACCAGTCGTCCTGGCACCGAGCAAACGGTGACACCTGGTTCGACGGGATCGAAGGTTCGCACCAGTTCACCGTTGACGATCACCTCCAGACGTTGCGCTGTCAGAGCGGGCGGCGCGAGATACGGCGCGATGTCCAGTTCCAGCCGATAAGCGGGCGCCTCCGCGGGCGCGGGCAGCGTCACCAGGCTGTGGTTATCGATCGCGAACGTGTGGTGGTCCTCGGCGGGGGACCAGCCGTATTGCGTGTAGCCCGATGCATTGCCATCGCGCCCGAAGATGAGCTCGACCGAAGCCGGTGGCGTGCTTTCCTTTGCTGGCTCGCTCGCGGCATTCGCCGGCAGCGCGCGCCACATCGCATAAGCGCGACGCAACGTGAGCAGCCAGGACGACAGATCGAGATCGGGCACGGTTTCGCGGTCAGCCAGGCGGCGGACGTAGCCAACCATCAGATGGTCGGCGATTTGCTCGACGCGACCGGGCGGATGGCCGGGACGAGTTTGCTGCACCCAAAGCAGCGTCGCGGGTCCATAAGCGGCGATGGCCGCGCGAAGATCCAGCAAATCATTCGCCGCCAGTAATTCGTTCTGGCGGAACACCAGAATTTTCTCTGGGTTTTCCAAATCGGCGATCATCTTTGTCACGAGAAACGGTAAGATGCGGGCCTGCTGTCGATGCAGCGCCTCGGGGTCCATTTCGCCGACCTTCACGTCAGTGTGATAAACGAAATCGTATTTTTCCAGCGTGATCAAATACTCGCCCTTGGCCGCCCACAGGCGGACATGGGCGGGATCGGACAGGCCCTCGAACCGGTTGTGCAGTGCGTCGAGCAATGGCCGGATCGGCGCGCTGGAGAAGCGGAGCAAGCCGAGCGGTTCGGCACCGGCCCTGCGTTGCACCAGACCAAACTCGCAATTGTCGCCAAGACTTTCGAACTGCAACACCAGGTCGCGGTCACTGATCATGTCCGGCGCGACGATCGGGGCCGTTTCACTGGTCATGGTTGTGCGGGAACCTCTGCTCGCGCCATCGGCACGGCAGCATAGGCGGTTTTCCCCTGGTGTTGAGTCCGCTTCTAGGCTGGCACCGTCTCGACGGCGCGCACGCAGCGCGCCATCGCGCCGGTCGCGGAAATGGTCACCGGAATTTCGTCGGTCCGGCACGCATCGCTCGCGTAACGACACCGTGCCGCGAACGCGCATCCCGGCGGTAACTGCGCCAAATTTGGCGGCGTGCCCGGAATGGTCCGCAATTTCGTGCCGCGCATGCCGCCGTGCACCGTCGAGGCCAACAGTCCCTCGGTATACGGATGCCGCGGCGTGCGAATGATTTCCCGGGCTGTGCCGCTCTCGACGAAGCGCCCGCCGTACATCACCGCGATACGATCGGAGATCTCCGCCGCCGCGCCGACATCGTGCGTGACGAAGACGATCGCCATGCCGAGTTCGTCCTGCAACTGACGCAGCAGCAGAAGGATCTGGATCTGCACGGTGACGTCCAGCGCCGTGGTCGGCTCATCGGCCAGCAGCACGGCCGGCGAACAGGCCAATGCCAGGGCGATCATCGCCCGTTGCCGCATGCCGCCGGACATCTCATGCGGGAAGTTCTTCAGCCGGCGCGCGGCGGAGGGGATTTTCACCTGCTCCAGCAGATCCAGTGCGCGCTTCATCGCGGTGCGATGGTCGACATGATCATGCTGGATGATGGTCTCGGCGATTTGTTCTCCAATCGTATAGACCGGATCGAGCGCGGCCATCGGCTCCTGAAAGATCATCGACAGTGCACCGCCACGCAGTTTCGCCAATGCGGCGGCCGGAAGGCCGAGAATCTCCTGACCATTCAACCAAACTTTGCCGGTCGTTTCCGCGTAATCCGGCAACAGTCCCATCAGGGCTTTCAGACTGACGCTTTTGCCGGAGCCGGACTCGCCGAGGATGGTCAACGTCTCGCCGGGCCGCAGCGTGAAGGAGGCGCCGTTGACCGCGGCCACGTCGGTGCCGCGGCGGCGAAACCGCACGGTCAGGTCATCGACCTGGAGAACCGGAGGCGGTGTCATCCCACTATCGGGCATGCGGCCCTCCGGCGCGTTGCGCTTCCGGCAAGTGGCAGGCGACGAAATGCGGCAAGGTCTCGTTGATGTCACCGTTCAGCGGCGCGGCGAGCGGCGGCACTTTTTCCGCGCACACTGCCTCGGCGAACGCACAGCGCGTACGGAAGCGGCAGCCCGAAGGCGGATTGATCGGATTCGGTGGATCGCCCGTCAGCGGCATTTCCGTCGTGCGCCGGTCGGGATCCAGTGTCGGCTTAGAGGCGAACAGCGCGCGTGTGTATGGGTGGCGTGGATGACGATAGATTTCCTCGACAGGTCCGGTTTCCACCACGCGGCCGAGATACATCACCATGACCCGATCGCTCATATACTCGACGACGTTCAGATCGTGGCTGATGAACAGATAGGTCAGACTGAATTTCTCTTTGAGTTCGCCGAGCAGATTGAGCACCTGCGCCTCGACCGATTTGTCCAGCGCGGCGACCGCCTCGTCCAGAATGACCAGCCGCGGTTCCAAGGCCAGAGCACGCGCGATGTTCACGCGTTGCCGCTGACCGCCCGACAATTCGTGCGGGTAGCGGCGTGCGTATTGCCGCGGGTTGAGGCCGACCTGCGCCAGAAAATTCTCGGCGCGGTCGTAGGCTTCCTTGTGCGGCAAACCGTGCATGCGCGGCGCGTAGGCGATGCTCTCCGCCATCGTCATGCGCGGATTGAGCGAGGAATAGCTGTCCTGGAACACCATCTGCATTTGCCGGCGCATCTCGTTGACCGAAATCCCGCCCGGCGCGCCGACCTGGTCGCCGTCGAATACGATGGAACCGGAGTCGGGTTCCATCAGCCGCATCAACAGGCGCGCGGTGGTGGATTTGCCGCAGCCGGACTCGCCGACAATCCCCAAAGTTTCGCCTTTGCGGACGGAGAATGACACATCATCGACCGCCTGAACGGTTGCGACGGTTCGGTTGAGCAGGCCGCCTCTGATGGGAAAATACTTCTTCAGACCATCGACATGCAGCAGCGGTTGCGCCGGTCCGCCGCGATCGCGCGGATCGAGTTCCAGAGCGGCGCTCATTTGTTCAGCCTCACGTCCATGGCGCCGCGGACTCCGTCGCTCATCAGGTTGAAACACATCGAGGTGATGAAGATCATCAGGCCGGGGAGGGCGGCGACGTAGGGTTGCACGTAAATCGCCTGCCGCAACGAGTTCAGCATCAGCCCCCACTCGGCCTGCGGTGGCGTGACGCCAAGGCCGAGGAAGGACAACCCGGCGGAGAGGATGATCGAGACGCTGATCAGGCTGGTCGCGTACACCATGATCGGACCAAGCACGTTGGCCAGCACATGATAGCGAATGATTTGCAAAGTCGTGGTACCCGACGCGCGGGCCGCCTCGACGAAATCCAGATGACGCGCCTGGGTGGTGACGGTTTCCGCAACTCGCACCATGGGAGGAATGAACACCACGGCAAGCGCGAGGATGGAGTTGCTCAGGCCGTTACCCAACATGCCGCAAATCGCGATCGCGAGCAGGATGGAGGGGAACGCATAGAACACGTCCATCGTGCGCATGATCAGCGTACCGATCAGGCCCCCCGCGTAGCCCGCCAGGACGCCGAGAAATCCGCCCACGAACAGCGAGATCGTCACAGGCAGTACGGCCGCCAGCAGCGACAGCCGTCCGCCGTAACATAGCCTCGTCCACAGATCCCGGCCGGTTTCGTCGGTGCCCAGCCAATGGCCGGGCGTGCCGATGGGTTTCAAACGCGCGAGTACGCTGCCGGTGTACGGGTCGCCGTTGGAAACCAATGGTGCGCCGATCGTAATGAACAGAATGCCCAGGATCATCAGCGTGACGACGATCGTGATGGGATCGCGCGCCAGTCTTTGGCCGACCGACTTCCAATATCCGGGTGCCGGAGCGGCCGGTGACGTCGGCGGCATTCGGTGACGCCCGTGTCGTAAACTCATCCATCGTGGTGTGGGACATGGGGATCTCCGCTCTCAGCGCCGCATGCGTGGGTCGATCGCCGCCTGCGCGATATCGACCAGCAGATTGAGCACGACGAAAAATGTCGCCAGCACGAGGATTGTCGCCTGCAACACGGGAATATCGCGACGGAAAATCGCGAGGTTGAGCAGGTTGCCGGAGCCGGGCCAGTTGAACACCGTCTCCACCAGGATGGAGCCGCCGAGCAGATAACCGAACTGCAGGCCCATCAGAGCGAGCACCGGCGGCGCGGCGTTCTTGCAGATGTGACGAATAACGGGCCAGCGTGTCAGGCCTTTCGCCGACAACGCGCCGACGAAATCCTGACCGAGGATCTCCAGCACCGTCGCGCGCACCAGGCGGCCGATGACGCCCATCGGGATCAGCGACAGCGTGATGACCGGCAGAACGAGGTATTCCAGGCGATCGTACAGTGGCAACGAATCATCGCCCATGCCTTGCGCCGGCAGCCAGTCGTGCAGCACGGCGCAGGCCAGCACCAGAACGATCGCGCACCAATAATGCGGCAGTGAAACACCGGTCGTCGCGATGGCGGAGAACAGTTTGTCCGGCCAGCGCCCGTAATGCAGCGCCGAGACCAGGCCGCAGATGATGCCAAGGGAAAAGCCGAGGATCGCGCCGAAGATCGCGAGGAGGAAGGTGTTTTCCAACGCGGCGACCAACTGACCCCAGACCGGGCTCGCGTTGAACACGGAGACGCCGAAATTGCCCTGCAGCGCGCGCCACAACCACAGCAGATATTGGATATACAGCGGTTTGTCGAAGCCGAACGCGGCTTTCATCTGCGCGATCACCTCGGGCGAGGCTTCCGGAGGCATCAGCATATCGATCGGATTGCCGGGCACGATGTGGACCAGGCCGAATACGACCAAGGAGACGCCGAGCAGGATCGGGATGGCCTGAAGCAGTCTGCGGATGGCGAAAACGAGCATAGGGGGCGGGACCTCCGGCGCCCCAGGCGTTGCGCCCCGGGCGTTTACGCTGCACCGCAGCAATATGCCCAAAAAGTAGCACAATGCCGGTCTGTGTCCAGCCCAAAGTTAGCTTACTTTTTGGCCATTTGTCTTTTGTTTTGGCGCCTCCGTAGGATAAAGAGGCGATCTTCAATGCAACCAGGAGGGTTTTCATGCACAAAACCGCGATTAACCCGGAGGTGGTACCGCCGCGTCACTGAGCGTAGAGGCGGCTCTCGGGTGTTCAAAAGCATAGATTGTAATCGAACTGCCCATATAATAGTCGATCTGCAAAACGGCTTCATGGCTCCAGGACAGGTCGCCGAGATCGACACCGCGCGCGAAATCGTGCCCAACGTCAACCGGATCAGTGACGCGCTGCGCGGCGCCGGCGGACTGGTCGTCTACATTCAGAACACCTTCGATGAGATCGCCGTGCGCACGTGGTCCACGTTCTTCGACCACTTCTGCTCCCCCGAGCGGCGCGCCCGCATGATCGAGGCATTCACGCCCGGTGCCGAGGGTCACGCGTTGTGGCCAGGTCTGGATGTCCTGCCCGGCGATTTACGGGTCCAGAAACGCCGATTCGGCGCGTTCGCGCCCGGTGCCTCCGACCTGCACGCCATCCTTCAGCAGCGCGGCATCGATACGCTGATCGTCACGGGCACCGCGTCCCAGGTGTGCTGCGAGTCGACTGCGCGCGATGCCATGATGCTGAATTACAAAGTGTTCTTCATCGCCGACGGCAACGCGACGTTCACAGACGAGGAACACAACGCGACACTTTCCGCGATGGCGCATACATTCTGCGATGTTGTCGATACCGCAACGATCGTCGGGATGCTCCAGGTCGCGCCTGTCGCCGCGACGGCGGAGGGCCAGCGTTGGCATGAGCCTTGCACCCCCGACCCCGAAGCCGCGAGGCCAGCTTCGGGGTCACGCCTTAGATGCAAGGGCATTCCGTGTCGCTGACAATTCGTGGCAAACCGTTATCAACCCAAGGAGCGACACGATGCTCACCAGGCGTGGCTTCATGACCGCGGCGACGGCGGCTCCGCGATCGTCCGCACTGCCCGCTCACGCCGCCTCACCGCAGATCCTGCGCATCGGCATGACCGCGGCGGATCTGCCGACCACCCACGGCATCCCCAACAACGGCGGCGAGGGCTTCCGCGTTTCTCGGCTATCCCGCGTACGATTCCAGTCGTCAACTGGGATTTTACCCACACCGACAAGCTGGCCGACATCACGCCCGGCCTGTTCACCGCCTGGCACGCCGATGAGACCAACGCCGCTGCGCTGGATCTGCACGGTGCGGCAGGGTGTGAAGTTCCATGACGGCTCCGACTTCGACGCCGACGCGGTGATCTGGAACTCGGCCGCATGTACGACGACAAGTCTCCGCAATACGACGCGCCGGCCGCGCCGATCGTGCGAGCCACCGTGTCGATGGTCGACCAGTTCGAAAAGGCCGACGACAAAACCATCGTGTCTGACCACGCACTATCCGTTCAGCTTCCTGCCCTATCTGCTGACCCGCATCCTGTATCGCCAGTCCCACCCAATGGAATGAGGTCGGCAAGATGCTGGCCGAGTTCTCCAAGGAACCTGTCCGGCACCGGCCCGTTCAAGATTACCAAGGTCGTGCTCGGCCAGTACGCGGAAATGTCGCGTAACGAGGACTACTGGGACAAGGCGCGCGTCCCCAAGCTGGAAAAGATGGTGGTCTATCCGATGCCGGAAGCGACCACGCGGGTCGCCGCGCTGCGCTCGGGCCAGGTCGATTGGATCGAGGTGCCGCCGCCGGACTTCGATCCCGTCACTGAAGCAGGCCGGCCTGCAACATCAGCCTCTGGCCCTACCCACATACCTATCCGTATGCGCTGAACTGCATGGACAGCTCGCCGTTCAAGGATGCGCGCGTCCGGCAGGCGATGAACTACGCGATCGACCGGGAGGGCATGTGCAAAATGCTCAACGGTACGGCGCGGCCGGCGGTCGGTCTGTATCCGCCGGACACCCGATCTTCGGCAAGCCGACGAACCATTACACTTACGACCCGGATAAGGCGAAGGCGCTGCTGAAGGAGGCCGGTTACGGTCCGGACAAGCCGGTCAAAGCCAAGATCATGATCTCGACCTCTGGCTCCGGCCAGATGGTGCCGATCCCGATGAACGAGTTCATGCAGCAGAACTTCAAGGCCGCCGGCATGGATATCGATTTCGACGTCGTCGAATGGGGCACCATGCTGGTCGCCATCCGCAACGCGCCCACCGCGCCGCAATCGCACGGCGACGACGGCATCAACATCAGCCTCAGCTTCACCGATCCCTCTTCGATGTTCCGCTACTACGCCACCGACAGTTTCTCCCCGGTCAACTACAACTGGGGCCATTGGGCGAACGAGGAAGCGACCGCTCTGCTCCGCAAAGCACAGGCGACGTTCAATCCAGACGAGCAAACGGAGTTGCTGGCGAAAGCGCACGCGATCGTTGTTGACGAGGCACCGTGGTTGTTCATCGTGCACGACCTCAATCCGCGCGCGCTGTCGAAGAAGGTGCAGGGCTTCAAACCGGCGCAAAGCTGGTACCAGGACTTCACGCAAATTTCCATGGCATAGGGTTCGCTTCACATGATTTCCAGACGTGGTCTGCTTACCAGCGCGGCGGTGGCCGCCGCCGCCGCCCCGGTCGTGCCCGCTTCCGCCGCCGGTGGCGGAACGTTGCGGATCGCGATGACCGCCGCCGATATTCCGACAACGCACGGCATCCCCAACAACGGCTTCGAAGGCGTGCGCTTCCTCGGCTACCAGCCATACGACGCGTTGGTGAACTGGGATTTGCGCAACAATCCGGACAAACCCGCCACCATCGTGCCGGGCCTGTTCACCGCGTGGCATCCGGACGAAACCAACCCGCTGAAATGGAGCTTCACCGTCCGTCAGGGTGTGAAGTTTCACGACGGCACCGACTTCAACGCCGACGCGGTCATCTGGAACCTGCGCCGGATCTATGACGAAAAGTCGCCTCGAGTACGACGCGCAGTCGGCGCCGATCGTCAAAGGCTCGGTCTCGATGGTCGATACATTCGAGAAAACTGACAACTCCACTATCGTGATCACGACGAAATACCCGTTCAGCTTTCTGCCCTGGGTTTTGATCCGCATCTTCATCGTCAGTCCCACCCAATGGGAAGTCACCGGCAAAAACTGGGCTGAGTTCGCCAAGAAGCCAATGGGCACCGGACCGTTCAGGATCGTCCGTGTCGTTCCGGGCCAGTATGTGGAGATGGCGCGCAATGAAGACTATTGGGATAAAGCGCGCGTCCCGAAACTGGAAAAACTGTTCGTTTACCCAATGGCCGAGGCAACCACCCGGGTCGCGGCCTTGCGCTCGAATCAGGTCGATTGGATCGAGGTCCCGGCACCAAATTCCATTCCCTCGCTGAAGGCCGCCGGCTACAATGTCGTGCTCTGGCCCTATCCGCATACCTATCCCTACGTGCTCAACACGCTGGAGGAATCGCCGTTTCATGACGTGCGGGTCCGGCGCGCGATCAACTACGCGCTCGATCGCGAAGGCCTTTGCAAGCTGATCAATGACACCGGCACGCCGGCGTCCGGATTGTATAAGCCGACCGACAAGTTCTTCGGCCAACCGACCGAAAAATATCATTACGACCCGGAAAAGGCGAAGGCCCTCCTCAAGGACGCCGGCTACGGCCCGGACAAACCGGTGAAGGCGAAGATCATGATCTCGACCTCCGGGTCAGGCCAGATGCTGCCCTTGCCGATGAATGAGTTCGTGCAACAAAACATGAAAGCGGTCGGCATCGACCTCGACTTCGACGTGGTTGAATGGGGAACGATGCTGGTGGCGATCCGCAGCGATCCGAAAGCGACGCAAAGCCACGGCGACCACGGCATCAACATCAGCCTGAGCTCGATCGAACCCTCCACCATGTTCCGCTACTACGCGATCGACAGTTTCTCGCCGGTCAACTGGAACTGGGGTCACTTCGCCAGCGAGAAGGCCACCGCGTATCTGAAACAGGCGCAGGCCACCTTCGACGAGGCCGAGCAGACGAAGCTGCTGGGTCAGGCGCACGCGATCGTGGTGGATGAGGCGGCCTGGCTGTTCATGGTGCACGATCTCAATCCGCGCGCGATGTCGAAGAAGGTGCAAGGGTTCCAGCCGGTGCAAAGCTGGTTCGTCGATCTGACGACCGTGACAGTCGCCTGAAGGTTTCGCCTCCCCGTTGGCGTGCGCGTGACGCACGGGTTATTCTCGGCCTTCCTTTTCAGGTGAGCCGACATTGCCCGTACAGACCATCCCGCGCCCCAACCTGTCCACAAGCTGGCTGGAGCGTCTCTGGAGCTCGATCGCCGATCGAGGTCGTGATTATGCCAATGTTCCCGCGGCCTCGCTTCCGGCGGGGGAGCGGGCGCGGCAACTCGCCGACGCGTTGCTCAGCGGTCGGGGCGAAGCCTCCGGCGCGGCGCTCGCGCGCGAACTGGTGGAGGCGCTGAAGGCCTTGCAGGCGGCCGAGCGGCTGGCGTTTTGCCGTTATGTCGCCGCCAGCTTCACACCCGACGAGGCTGCCTTGCGCAGCGCGGTCGAGGCGTGGCTCGCCGATCCGACACCGGCCCGCGTGGCCGATGTGTCCGTCGCCGCCGAGCCGCCGCGACAGGAGTTGTTGCGGCGGATGAACCAGGCGCAGGGCGGCACCGCGGCACTGGTGTCGTTGCGGCAGGAGATTCTTGGCGTGTTGCGCGCACAACCGGAACTGGCGCCGCTCGACACCGATCTGCGGCATCTGTTCGCGTCGTGGTTCAACCGCGGCTTTCTCGACCTGCGGCGAATCGACTGGAACACACCGGCCGCCGTGCTGGAAAAGCTGATCGTGTACGAGGCGGTGCACGAAATCGACGGGTGGACCGATCTGCGCCGCCGTCTGGCCGCCGACCGGCGCTGTTTCGCGTTCTTCCATCCCGCCTTGCCCGGCGAACCGTTGATCTTCGTGGAGGTCGCGCTGGTGCGCGGCCTCGCCGAGGCGGTGGAGCCCCTGCTGGCGCCGGATACCGATGAAAAAGCCCAGGAGAAGCGGGCATACGAGGCGGATACCGCGATCTTTTATTCGATTTCGAATTGTCAGGAGGGGCTGCGCGGCGTGTCGTTCGGCAACTTCCTGATCAAGCAGGTGGTCGAGGAACTGAAGCAGGAACTGCCCCGCGTCGTGCAATTCGCGACCCTTTCGCCCGTGCCCGGTTTCCGCCGCTGGCTGGATCGGCAGGAACCGGAGCCGGAAGGACCACTGGACGCCGAGACGATCGCCGCGCTGGCGGATCCGGCGACCTGGGAAACCGCCGAAACCAGCGCCGCGTTCGAGGGGCCGCTTACCCGCCTCTGCGCCCGTTATCTGACCGAGACCGAACCGGGGCGCGGACCGCTTGATCCGGTAGCGCGGTTCCATCTGGGCAACGGCGCGCGGCTTGAGCGGATCAACTGGCGTGGCAACGTCTCAGCGCGGGGATTACAGGAGTCATACGGTCTGATGGTGAACTATCTTTACGATCCGGATACGATCGAGGCGAACCATGAGGCCTACGCGACCGGCGGCGTGGTCGCTCGTTCCGCGTCCGTGGACGCGCTGTTGAACCCGCCGCGGCGCCGGACCGGCTTGCGGCTGCGCGGCTGAACGACGGGGCTGTTGAAAGTGACGTGGCCCTGGAAAGTATAGTGACGCACCGGCCTCCGGATGTTCTATAGCGCCAGGACATCCATGGAGAGTGCGTGCTGATGCGGCTGCCCCCGGCCCTGCTTCCGCTGCGTAACGGTAACTTTCGGACGCTCTGGTTCGCCAGTGTCGTAGTGTGGCTTGGCACCTGGTTGCAGAATACCGGGGCTGCCTGGCTGATGACGACTCTGGCGCCCCGTCCGCTGACCGTGGCGATGGTGCAGGCGGCGACAATCATGCCGGTGTTTTTGCTGGCGTTGCCGGGCGGCGCCATGGCGGACATCGTCGATCGCCGGGTATTCCTGATCGGCACGCAGATCTGGACGATTCTGGCGGCGGGTCTGCTCGCGGCGCTGACTTTGAGTGGCATGATGACCGCCACGTGGCTGCTGGTGCTGACCTTCGCGATCGGTATCGGCGCGGCGCTGACGCAACCGGCGTGGAGCGCGATCATTCCGGAACTGGTGCCGCGAAGCGATCTCGTTGGCGCGATCACCCTGAATGGCATCGGCTTCAATCTGACGCGGGCGATCGGGCCGGCGCTGGCGGGGTTCCTGATCCTTCTGGGCGGCCCGGGACTGACGTTCTCGCTGTACGCGACATCGATTCTGGCGGTGATCGGGGCGCTGATCATGTGGCGCCGGGGCAAACGATTTACCGGCCTGCCGCGCGAGCATCTGGTCTCCGCGATGCGCGCGGGCATGCGGTTCGTACGCAATACGCCGGCCATTCAGTTCGCCATGCTGCGCACCATCGCCTACTCCATCCCGTGCTCCGCGCCCTGGGCGTTGCTGCCGCTGTACGTCCGGCGCGACATGATGCTCGGCCCAGGGATGTACGGGGTCATTCTGGGGATGATGGGTGTTGGTGGGGTGACCTCCGGCATGCTGTTGCCGATCGTGCGAGGCCGGGTGAGTCGCGGCGCCACCGTGGTGATCTGTAGCCTGTTTTCGTGCACCGGCATGGCGATCGTTGGCCTGAGCGACCACTGGTTTTTCGCCGCGTTCGGAATGTTGCTGTTCGGCATCGGCTGGACCTCGGCCTACGCGACGATCCAGGCGGCGGCGCAGTTGGTATGTCCACCGTGGGTGCGCGCGCGGTCGCTGTCGATTTACCAACTGGCGCAGAACGGGGCGCTGACGCTCGGATCGTTCGGGTGGGGTTGGGTCGGCGGCGAAATCGGACTGCAGGCAACGTTCCTCACCGCGGCCGCGGTCGGCATCGTGTTGATGGTGCTGGCGCGGTATGCGTCGATCGAGACGATTACGGCGACACCGTTGCCGGGCGAGATGGAAGTGGTGCGGGGCCCCGAAGCTCCCGCCGCCGAGCTGGTGGCGCTGCTGCGCAACGCGCGCGGACGGGTGATGGAGACCGTGCATTATCAGGTCGCGCCCGACAACGGCCCGAGTTGCTGACCCTGATGCGGGAGGTGCGGCATGTCCGGGGTCGCGCCGGCGCGTTGTTCTGGCAGG
>CAVRDN010000027.1:0-15865 GCA_963719675.1 uncultured Alphaproteobacteria bacterium
CATGGGACACGCACGTCACGCTGGATCGGCTCGGACTGCTGTTGCGAAAGTGGAAGCCGTCGGATTGTCGTTACGCTTGGCGATTCGTTCCATGATTCGGACGGCGCCGGACGGTTGCCAAAAGGTGAACTGGCGCGGTTGGACGCGATGACCACCGCGCATCGCTTCATTTTGGTACCGGCAATCACGATCCGCATCCGCCGAATGGCATCGGCGGTCAGTTCGTTGAGGAATTCGTCACGCATCCGATCCTGTTTCGTCATGAAGCGGTGGCACGCGCCGACGCCGGTGAGGTCGTCGGACATCATCATCCGAAAGCGTCGGTCCCGGCGCGGGGCGGGAATGTCAGCCGGCCGTGCTTCGTTGCCGACTCGCAGCGGTTGATGATGCCGGCGTTCGGCGCTTACACCGGGGGGCTCGACGTGCGGGACGTGGCGATCGCGCGGCTGTTTCCGCGTGGTGGCCGGGTGTTTCTGCTGGGACGCGATCGGTTGTTCAGTTTCGCCATCGGACAGTTGTCGGGATAACCCGGCTCCCGCTTACGGGAGCGTCAGACCACTGAATTCGGCGGGAACGAGGGCTTCCGCTTTTCCAGATGTGACGCGAGACCTTCCTTCACCTCCGGCCCGGTGAACCCAAGGAATTCCAACGCCAGCGACGCGTCGAATGTTGGGCCCATGCTGCGCAGCCGTTCAACGCGTTATTTCGTCCAGCGGATGGCGGACTGCGCGCCCTCCGCGAGTTTCGTCGCGACCTCGACGGCCTTGGAATCCAGTCCGACGTCATTCGACCGCGAGGCTGATCAGGCCAATCCGTTCCGCCTCAGCACCGAGAACCTGCTCGCACAGCAACAAATAATACTTCGCCTTCGCGAGACCGCACAGCAGCGGCCAGATAATCGCGGGCGTGATCTCCCGCGGCGACGCCGAGGCGTGTGTGTCCGTCGATAATGCGGCAATCTTTGGGTCGCGATGGAAACATCCGCCAGCATGCCGCAGACCAGACCGGCGCCCACCGCCACGCCACGCATCGCGCTGACCACCGGCTTGGAGCAGTTGATCAGATTGTAGACGATGTCCTTTGCTTCGCGCCATTGCGGCGCGCGCGCGTCGAAATCGTCGATATTCTCCTGGATCATGCGCGAAGTCCCCACCGGCGGAGAATACCTTTCCGGCGCCCGTCAGGATCGCCACGTTGACGCTGGGGTCGCGATCAACGTCACGCCAGATTTCCGCGAGCTCGCCATGCAGCGCGTTGTCCGCCGTGTTCATTTTCCCGTTATCCATCGTGATGCGCAGCACTTTTGGATGCGGGCGATCGAAGCGGAGCCGGGTGTATTTCGCGTAAACATCGGTCATGAGCGTGCCTTGTTGCCGGGGATCGCCAACCGGTCGGACGCCCTGGGATCAGGTTGAGCCGACCCCGCGCCATTCCCGCAGGGTGTCCGGTCCGGTCAGGATGAATGCTGTGAGTGCCAATGTCACAGTCCGCCGCGGACCTCAACCTGGCTGGGCGGTGTTCGCGGGCGCCACGACGCCATGCCGATCACGCAGGCGTGACCGTCGCATCAGATAAGCGCGTGCTTATTCCGGATCTGGCGCCGCCTCGGGGACCGCGCCCTGTGGCGCGTGTCGGCGCTACGGCAGCGCCAACGAATTGTTCAAAGGACCGACGCTGGCCATGATTTTGGCGCCGAGCGGCTCAGCTACGGCCGTGCCAGACCCCGATCGAGAGCGAGGGCCAGGGGTTGGGCCGACCTGAAAGGCTTCCACCGTTTGGCCAGAAGAAGCAGTCGGGGCCGCGTTCACCACGTTCGCCATGTAGAGAGCGGCCGTGGTCGAGGGGTGCGCGCTGACCGAGGCGCTCAGGAACGTCTTCGTGCCATCAACCTGAGTGTCGGAGCCGTTGCCCGCGACCGGTTGGCTCAGGTCGAGCAGCTTGCTGTACGTCGAGGCGACATCACTGGTCTTGAATTGCTCGGGCCAGGTCTGGCCCGGATTCCGTTCGCTGGTCTGGATCTTGCCGTCCGAGGTGCCGACCGGCTGACCGCGGACGCCTTGAAGATGGCTCGTTTCGACCTTCCCGTTAGCGGTCTGGCCTCTGCCCGTCTGAAGCTCGCTGGTCTGGACTTTTCCATTGGCGCCCGGACCGTCTGGCCGCGCCCGGACTGCAACTCGCTGGTCTGGAACGTGCTCGTCGTCACCGGCGCGTTGAGCTGCGCGAAAGCCCCGCTGGCCGTAATGGCATCGCTGAAGCTGGCCTCGACGGCGTTGCCTTTCGTCCCGGACACCGCCGGTGTGTAGTTATAGCCAAGTGTTGGCGGCGCGGCCTCGGACAACGCGACTCCGCCAGCCGCCGCCGGTTCGCTCACAGGCGTGGACCGCAGGCTGTTGGCCGCGGCCACGGAGAAGCCCGTGTCGCCCCGCTGGCGGAAGTTTCCCGCCCCGGCAACCGTGATCGTCGCGGTATTTGTGCTGCTTGGGGCGTAGGCCATCGCGACCGACGAACTCCGCACGCCGCCTTCACCATTATCCCCGTCACCGAAGGTCGGCCGGCTGGCCGCCGCGACAAAGACGGTGTCGCCGGTTTTGTCGGTGGCGGCCGGACCGTTGCCAATCGTGCCGATCAACGGAGCGAGGTGGGCGACACCAAGAGCATGGGCTTTTTGCACCGCGTTCCATTGCCAGGCGCCCGTGATCGGCGTGGCGAAGTCGTCATCCGGGCGGGTGCCGGGAGCTGCTCCCAACGGGACGCGCGGGAAAGCGACATTTGGGGAGGCGGCCAGATCGACGGGGCCGGTAAAGCTGGCGGTCTGCCAGGTGACAGTCGCCATCTCCAGCGCCTCGACAGCCGAAACAAGCGGACTGACGCTGGACACGGTGGCATCGCCGCCATCGGCGGAGGTCATACCGTCGTGCACAAGGTCGTAGAGATTGGTTTGAACGGGCGCGGACATCACCTCAGCCGCGTATCCAGGACACGCCGCGGCGGCGAAAAGCGCGAAAAATGAGGTCGCGGAAATCAATGAATACTTCACGGCTCACACCTGCCCAATATAGGTCCCACAGTAGCGTGCCATTTGGCGCTAAGCAACTTATTTTTTAAACGATGCTCACGCCAGCGCTGTCGACCCGCCGATATTTGGGGCTCAATACCCCTTTCGCGCGGAGGGAAAGCAACACACACCACCTCGTGACGAGTTTCTATAGCACAGTTTCTGCCAACGGAACAGTTTCAGATTGATCAAATTATGCGTCGCGACTCTCTAACGGACCATGAAGCCAGCGGGGGCCCAAGGGGCAGTCCGATGGGCACTCAGGTGGGAACTCGGGAGCCCATGGCCCCGGCGGGCGCGCATTGCGGCGATCGATCGGCTCCGCGACATCCTGCCGACGGTCACCCGGTCGGGCCCCGCGGCGAGGCGTCCTGGCCGACCTTGGCGTGCGCCACTGACGACCGCGGTCTCCCCGCGATGAAATCCCTGATCCGGCGAGCGAGAAAAAGCGGGGAATACCGATTGCCGACCTCGATCCAATGCAAGGTATCGGCTCGGTCCGAGAGGCTGCGCTTGTAACGATCGTCCCCCGCCAGAAAATCGTACCGAGCCGCCCCCGACCGCGCGGCGAACTGGATCGCCTCATAGTGACACGTCAATCCTGGCTTTTCATGCCGGCTCGCCGCCGCGTAGTCAAAGCCGCTCTGATACGTCAATGCATGGCCACGATATCGGAAATTATAAAGCAAACCAATGGTTTGTGTTCCGGCCGTGACGCGCAGCAGGTCAATTTCCCCACGCTCCTGGCCGCGTGCGATCAGCGCCCGGTGAAAGCGGCCGAAGAACGGGTTCGCGAAGGCGCCCGGCTGGCCCCGGGCCATCCACGACGCCTGATGCAACGCCGCCAGTTGATCGAGAAATTCATATGCGCGCGCGACGTCATCCGCGCGTTCGATCGTCACCGGACCGGAGGCCGCGTAGTCGCGCAGGGAGCGGCGGAGTTGTTGCCGCGTGTTCGCACTGCGGCCTTCCAAATAATGGTCGTTCCGCTCCTGAAAATCCACGAAGGGCGCGGGCAGAGACCGTTTGCGCCGAACTGACCCGATCTCTCGCGCCGAGACGGCGGTCGCCGAGGTGACACCGCTCAGCACGAGACGGCGTCGCCAAAATCCACCGCGTGCCGACGGCTCATCCGACCATGCGCGGGCGGCCCCCAGGCAGGCAGCGGTCAGGCGGGCTTCGTGGCCGGCTTCGGCCAGCACGCCATTGAACTCGATGAAGACGCAGTCCATTGCCTTGTCGCCGCTTTCGGCGAGATGCAGCGTTCTACCGCGCCGATTGAACAGCGCGAGCGCCACGATCCGGCCGTGTTCGCGCGCCTCCACCAGAACCGGCTCGGGGAACCGCTCTTCCGCCAGGCATCCGGTCCAGGTCCAGCTCTGGAAGAACGAGGCGTTCGACCGTGCCTCCAGATCGCGCCACTTCGCCCCCAGCGCGGTGAAGTCCCGGACACGACCCGTGACGATTTCCGTTGAACCTGGCGCCAGGACTTCGGTCAGGGGGAGTTGGGAAACGTCCGGTCCGGTCTCCTGAGGGGTCGCCAGATCGGTCACCCGGTCCCGGTCCATAGTCCGCGCCATGCGGCGAACATGACGGCCTGGTCGAAGTCGCGTTCCGCCTTGGCGCGGTTGGCGATCCCGATCCGCGTCCGCGCGCCGGGATCGGCCAGCAGTGTCTTCAGCAAGCTCGCGATGGCCGCGTCATCTCGGGGACCGACATAAGGCAGGTTCTCCGGCGCCAGCATCGATCGCACGTCGCCAACGTCGGTCGAGACGATCGGCAGACCGCTCGCCATCGCCTCCATCACCGACAACGGCATCTGTTCGGTATCGGAGGTCAGGGCGAACAGGTCGAAGCCAGCATAGAGAGAAGGTGTGTCATCGTGATGGCCGGCGAAGGTCACCAGGTCCGCCACGTCGAGTTCCGCGGCCAGTGCGGTCAGGCGGGTCCGCTCCTCGCCGTCGCCAACGATCACCAAGCGTGCCGCACGGTCCTCGGATGCCCGGCCTCGTACCACCGCGGTGAACGCGCGCAACAGCCGGCCGAGATTTTTTCCGCCCGCAGTGCGGCGACGGTTCCGATGACCATTGGACGCGGAGATGGTCGCGCGGCCAACCCGTCCGGCTCTTGAGGTCCTCGCCTGGGGGAAAATCGGGTCAGATCGATCCCGTTCGGCACGTACCGCACCACCTGCCCAGGAAGCTTCCAGATTTGGGTCGCGATCCGCTCCAGGTTACGGGACGGCACGATGACTTTGCCTCGGCTCAATACCAGCCGGCGGATCAGCACGCGGCGGCGAATCTGCGACTCGCGCTCCTCGGGTCCAAACCCATCGACGACGTGCAGATGGCGGGTCAACGCGGGGAGATTGGCCATGGCGAACTCGATCGCGCCCCAATTGCCGGTGACCAGCACGTCCGGTTTCCAACGGCGCAGCAACGAGCGGTAGCGCCACGCATTGGCCAGCATGGCGTTTTTCGGCGCATCGACCTTGGGAAAGGCGATGTCCAGCCCAGGATCCAGCCGATCCCGGCAGCCGGTTTCGCCATCCAGCGCGACCACGATGTGCCGAAACTCCGCGCCGAAATGATTGGCCAGGGCGGCGAAGCGCACCTGTGCGCCGCCCACGGCGAACGTGGGGAACACATGCATGACCAGGGGCATGTCGGTACGCGCCGAGGCCCGCGCGCCGCGCGATGCGGACGCCGTGCCCGCGGAGGCGTCAGCTTCCGGCGCTGCTTGAATCGCGGCACTCATGGATTACCGGCGCGGTCCCGCGTCTCTATAACCCGTCCAATTCCGCAACAACGCCCGGTATATCGACGTATGCCCACCGCCCAGGTCTGTCTCATGGCGTATTTCTCATGAATGGGGTTTTCGCGGCAGGGGCCGCGCCATGCAAGCGATCTCTCTCGCGACGCTCCTGGATCGCAGCGCGTCTGGTCCTTTTGATCGGGTGCGGACTGGCCATGATGTCCCCGCCGAGTGATGCCAGAACCTGGGAGGTCGGCCCGGCACGGGACCTCAAAAGCCCGGAGCAGGCGGCGGCGGTGGTGAAGGATGGCGACCAGGTCGTGTTCGATCCTGGCGTCTACCATGGTTGCGCGATCTGGCCGGCGTCACATCTGACCATCGAAGCGCGACGGCCGCCGACCACGATGAATCAGACGGTCATGACCCAGACCGTGGTGACCGGGCAGCCCTGCGCCGACCGCGGCCTGTTTTTGTTCGCCGGCAACGACATCACCGTGCGCGGCATGACGTTCCTGCGGGCCCGCGACAGTTGGCACACGGGCGCCGGCATCCTGATGGAGGGCGCCAACCTGACCGTGGAAAACAGCCGGTTCCTCGATAACGAGAATGGCATCCTGGCCGGCGGCCCGCCGAGCAGTGTCGTGCGCATCGTGCATGACCTTTTCCGCGGCAATGGCTCCTGCGAAGGGGCGTGCGCTCATGCGCTTTACATCGGCAAGCGGATCGCGCGGCTGGAGGTGACGGGATGCGTTTTTCTCGACACCCATGTCGGACACCATATCAAGTCCCGGGCGCTCTCGACCATCGTGCGCGACAGCCGGATCGAGGACGGCCCGGCCGGGACGTCCAGCTACCTGATCGAACTGCCGGACGGCGGCGACGGAGTGATCGTGAACAATATTCTGGAAAAGGGTCCGAACAGCCAGAACAAGGAGGTCGCGATCTCGATCGGGACCGAGGACCGGAACAATCCGACGCATGTTCTGGTGATCCGGGCCAACCGCTTCACCAGCGATCTACCGGACCCGGTGCGTTTCGTGCGCAATCTGACACAGACACCGGCGCGGCTGACCGGCAACGATCTGACCGGGCACGTGATCCCGCTAGATGGACCCGGCACGGTCGATTGAGCGGCCGCGCCGGCTGATTGTCCTGGCCAGCGCGAACCGCGGCGGTTCCGTCTGAGAGGGTGGCCCGTGACGCGTGTGCGCCGCGGGCCGCCCTCGCGAGCCGGTCGGCGACCGCCGGATCAGTAACTGTCCGGCGCGATTACATTCTGCGGTTTGCCCTGCAACGCGGCGGCCATCGTCTCGGCGCCTTTGGAGCGAATGTCGTCCCAGGCCTGTGGCGTGTAGAACGCGCTGTGCGGCGTGATGACCAGGCGGCCGATCGTCCAGGGCTCACGCGCGCGAAACGCGCGCACCAGTTCCGGCACGGGGTCGGCCGGGGGCTCGACCGGGATCACGTCGATGCCGACGCCGGACAGATGGCCGCTTTTGAGCAACGTGGCCAACGCGTCGATATCGACGATCGGACCCCGCGCGGTGTTCACCACGACGGCGCCCTTCGGCAACTGCGAAAGCTCCTTCAACCCCAGCATGCCGCGGGTTTCCGGCGTCAGCGGCGTGTGCACCGAGAGCGTATCGGTTTGCCGCAGCAGTTCCTCCAGCGTCTTCGCGCGATGAATGCCGAGGCCGAGTTCGACGCCGTTGGGCAGATACGGATCGTAGAACACGACGCGGAAATTGAACGCTTTGGCACGCAACGCGACGGCGGTCGCGATACGTCCCATGCCGACAATGCCGAGCGTCTGGACACCCGATCGCTTCACCAGGGGGTCGTTGATATAGCGCCAGGCCGCCGGAGGATTGGCGCGTTGCGCTTCCAGGTGCAGCAGCACGCCGCGGCGCAGCGTCAACGCCAGGGTGATCGCGTGGTCGGCGACCTCGGTGGTGCCGTAGTCGGGAACGTTCAGAACCACGATCTGGCGTTTCGCGCAGGCGACGCGGTCGATGCCGTCGTAGCCGACGCCCATGCGGCAAACGAAACGCAGCTTCGGGAAGCGCGCGAGGTCCTGTTCCGTCACCTTGAACCGCAAGATCATCAACCCGTCCGCCTGGGCGCATTCCTCATCGGTGAGGTCGGCGAGCGAGGTGGGCGTGCCTTTGGGAACGACGATCTTCACATCCGGGCCGTAGATGCCGCGTTCGACGCTGTCATCGGAGTAGTTGTTCTCGGAATAGAGTACGGTCGGCATGATGGGGACGTTCCCTTGTCGCTGTTCCGCGCCCCTGTATCGAAGCACGGGTATGGTGTCCATCCGGAGCCGGTAGACCGTCTTAAACTGAGGCGGTGTGGATTGACGGGTCAGAGTGCCGACCTTATGGTCCCGCCCGCCGGTTCGCCGGCCCTCGTGATTTGTCCGGCCGGATTGCGGCGAGGTGAAACAAGCGCGCTAAAGAGGCCAGCGAAAGCCCAGACGTCATGGGCGGAAAGCTGCTTCGCGGTCGGGCCAATGTAGTGGGAAAGGCCCTGACAGTATGCCCATCGATCCATCGACGCTCCGCCCGGCGACCCGCCTCGTGCAAGGCGGCGTGCACCGTACCGCGCATGGCGAAACCGCCGAGGCGTTGTTCCTGACTTCAGGCTACGTTTACGACGATGCCGAGCAGGCCGAAGCGACCTTCAATGGCACCGTCGAACATTATCAGTATTCGCGGTTCGCCAATCCGACCCTGACCATGCTGGAGGATCGGCTGTGCCTGATCGAGGGCGCCGAAGCCTGCCGTACCACGGCCACCGGCATGGCGGCGGTCAACGCGGCGTTGCTGTCGCATCTCAAAGCCGGCGATCGCGTGGTGGCGTCGCGCGCGCTGTTCGGCTCGTGCCACTGGATCGTTTCGACACTGTTGCCAAAATTCGGCATCGAGTCGGTGTTCGTCGATGGCTCCGATCTCGCGCAATGGCGTGATGCGTTGAGCAGGCCGACCAACCTCGTGCTGCTGGAAACGCCGTCCAACCCCATGCTGGAGATTGTCGATCTGCCCGCGGTCGCCGAGATGGCGCACGCCGCCGGCGCGATCGTGGTGGTGGACAACGTGTTCGCGACGCCGTTGCTGCAACAGCCGTTGACCATGGGCGCGGACGTCGTGGTGTATTCCTGTACCAAGCATATCGATGGTCAGGGACGCGTGCTCGGCGGTGCCATTCTCGCCGGCAAGAAATGGGTCAACGACGTGTTGCAGCCATTCATCCGCAACACCGGACCGACAATGTCCGCATTCAACGCCTGGGTTTTGCTGAAAGGCCTGGAGACGTTGTCGCTGCGCGTCGCCGCGGGTTGCCGCGCGGCGGAAACCATCGCCGACTTCCTCGCCGGGCAAAGCGGCGTGACCCGCGTTTGGTATCCGACCCGTGCCGATCATCCGCAACGCGATCTGGCGATGAAGCAGATGTCGGCGGGCGGTACCGTCGTGACGTTCGAGGTCGCCGGCGGCAAAGCCGGTGCGTTCGCGGTCATGAACGCGTTTGAAATGATCGCGGTTTCGAACAATCTCGGCAATTCCAAATCGCTCGCGACGCACCCGGCGACGACCACGCATATGCGGATCGGCGAAGCCGAGCGTGCGAAACTCGGAATTTCCGACGGCGTGATCCGGCTTTCGGTTGGGCTGGAGGATCCGGCGGACATCATGGACGATCTGACGCGTGGGTTGAAAGCGGTGGGTCGTACCGAAGGGCGTTCACGGGCGGCCTGACGACCGATGCCCGGCGTGACAATACCGCGGCGACGCTTGCTGACCGGGCTTGCCGCGATCGCATCCGGCACCGCGAGAGCCGAGAACGGCATGCCGACCGTGAGACTGGGTGTGTTGTGGGATCGCACCGGATCGGGGGCGGTGACGTCCGGTCTGGATCAGGTGGTCGCGGCGCGGCTCGCGGTGGACGACTTCGGGCAATTCAGCCGGGGCTACCCGATCGATCTCGTCGATGCTGAGTTTCAGCGCCGGCCGGATCAGGCCGAGGACATCGCCCGTCGGTGGTTCGAGCGTGATGGCGTGGCGGTCATCCTCGATCTGCCCGGAACCGAAGCGCCGGTTCGCGTGCAAAATCTCGCGCGCGTGAAAAACCGGACAGTCATGAACACGGGAAGTTTCAACGCGGCGCTCACCGGCGCCGCGTGCTCACCGACGGCGACGCATTGGCTCGACGACACGCAAGCGCTGACGATGGCGATGACGTTGGGACTGGCGGCCGAGGGAATGAAAACCTGGTTTCTCGTGGCGCCCGACGATGTGACCGGCACCGCGTTTCAGACCGGCGCGTCGGCCGCGATCGAACGGACGGGGGGCCGCGTACTGGGCTTCGCGCGCTATCCCTCTGACGCCACGACGTTCGCACCCGCGCTCGCGAGCGCGCGAGATTCCGGCGCCGATGCCGTCGGGCTTTGCGCTTTGGGCGCGGCGCTCGCGACCCAGGTCAGGGAGGGCCGCGAACTGGGACTGTTCGACAAGTCCAAAGCGGTTTGCGCATACGGGGGATGCATCAAAGACATCCATGCGATGGGACCACTTGAAGCGCGCGACCTTTGGCTCGTCACCGGCTTCTGGTGGAATCAAAATGAACGCACCAGGTCGTTCGCGAATCAATTCAACGGACTGACCGGGCGAATGCCGGACAAACCGAACGCGGCGACCTATGCGGCGATCGAACACTTTCTGAAGAATGTCGAAACCTCGGATACCATCGATGGGGCCGCGCTGAACATCGGACTTCGAAGAGAGCCGGTATATTTTTTCGGATCGAGCGGACGGTTGCGGGTCGACGGCACGCTTCTGCTTGATATGGGGTTGTTTCGTGTGAAACCACCGGACGAAGTGACCATGGAATGGGATTATTATAAACCAATTCGTACGATTTCGGCGGTGGATGTGTTTCCGGTCCCGACGCGAGACGCCTGTCTCTTGTCGCCGTGACAGCGCCATCCTGGACAAACGGCTTCGCTTGCGTCTTGATCTGATTGTCCCAATGAAAACGGGGAAGGCTCAATGTCTGAGGACGGCCCCAGGAGCGGCCGCACCGGGGCGGGTGGTAAAGCCCAGGCCCGAGAAGACTACGCCCTGACGACCCGGGGCGTGACGGTCACGGTGCGCTCTTTTTTTCTCGCCGATCAATCCAGCCCTGACGAAAATCGCTTCGTGTGGGCTTACCGTGTGCGGATCGAAAATCACGGTCCCGACACGGTACGTCTGCTGCGGCGAACCTGGCAGATCACCGACGCGCGCGGGCGTACACAGCACGTGCATGGTCCCGGCGTGGTGGGAGAACAACCCGTTCTGGGGCCGGGAGAATCATTTGAGTATACGTCGGGCACGCCACTCGACACGCCCTCCGGCTTCATGGTGGGCGCCTATCACATGATCGTGCCAGTGTCAGGCGAGAAGTTCGACGTCGCCATTCCGGCTTTCAGTCTGGACAGTCCGCACCAAAGCAGTAGGATTCATTGACCAGGCTTTAAAATGGCATGAATTTCCGGAAAGGATGGACGCTGTGCGGGACAACGATCGGTGAGAGACAATGGTGGCGCGGACTCCGGCGCGAGCGCGCGGGGCGAACGACCCACGCGCGCTGAGGCGGAGGCGGCGGTTCGAACATTGCTGCGATGGGCTGGCGACGATCCCGAACGAGAGGGATTGCTGGATACGCCGTCACGGGTGACGCGCGGTTACGAGGAATGGTTCTCCGGCTACGCCACCGACCCGGTTTCGATGCTGGAACGCACGTTCGAGGAAACCGACGGCTACGACGAGATCGTTCTGCTGCGCGACATTCGTCTGGAGAGCACGTGCGAACATCACATGGCGCCGATCCTTGGCCGCGTGCATGTTGGCTATTTGCCGCATCGGCGCGTGGTCGGGATCAGCAAGCTGGCGCGCGTCGTGGAAGCCTATGCGCGCCGACTGCAAATCCAGGAGAAGTTGACCGCGCAGATCGCCAATACCATCCAGGACGTGCTGCGGCCTCGCGGTGTCGCGGTGGTGATCGAGGCGGCGCATCAATGCATGACCACGCGCGGCGTTCACAAACCCGGTGTCACCATGGTGACCAGCCGCATGCTGGGTGCGTTTCGCGACAACCCGGCGACCCGGCGGGAATTATTGGCGATGATCAACAATCGAGGCACCACGATACAGACGGAATGATGTGATCGCGTCACGAATCGTCCGGTGAGGCTCGATTATCGTGATCGCGACGTGCCGGCGCTCGATGACGCGATCATGGCCTGATCCGGTGGCCCGTCGCGGCGCGACCGATGGCCGGGACCGGCGACCGCCGCGTGACGATGCGGCGCGGTGTCACCGCGCCAGTGCGAACGCGACCATTTTGATACGACGTTTGCTCAGTACCGCGGCGGCAGATCCATGGAAGGGGCGTCCAAATCCGGTACGACGGCGGCGGGCGGTGCCGGTGGAACAGGCGACACCGGCGCGGCGGGCGGCGCCGGCGGCGCGGCAGGCGGTGCGGCGGCCGGCGCGGCGTCCTCATCGGCCACCCAGGACTTCAGTTTGTTACGCAACTGATACTCAAATTCAACGTTCATATCCGACATCATGGACTTCAGCATGTCGTAAACGGCGCCGCGCTGATCGGCGACCGGGCCGCTGTGAGTCGCCGTGACCCGCGCCTCGACATATCCCGACTGGGTATCGTCTCCGTTCTGAACATCCAGACGGACCGCGAGCACACCGTCCATCGTATCGTGGTGCCGGATGATCGATGCCGTGAGAATACTGAACCGGGCCAGACCGCTCTGCGCTACCGGTTTCAGGCGGTCGCGCGCCATCGCGTCGAGCGTATCGACCGGATCGACCGGCGAAAAACCGATCATCTCGTCGGGTCCGGTCGGCAGAGTGAAATCCCCGGCCATCTCCAGCCGCCGCACGTTCAATTTGATGGGCGGCAGATATCCGTAGCGCAGCGGCGGAAAGTCGTGACGTGCCATGGGCGGTGGCGCCTCATCTTCGTCACCGCCGCAGGCCGCCAGCAGGAAGGGTAGCAGCAGCGCGGCGCGGCGGGTCATCCCCGGTGTCATGGCGGATCAGCTCTCCTTGCCCCGCACGCCGTTACGCGGAAACCGGAAATCGTAATTGCAAAACTCACACGTCATCACGATGTCGCCCTCGACCGCCATGTGGTCCAAATCGTCGTTGGAAAACCCCTCGAGGATTCCCGCCAGGCGGGCACGCGAGCAGCGGCAGCCGAACGACAATGAACGCGCCCGATCGACCGCGACGCCCTCGGCGTGAAACAGCCGCAGCAGCAACCGTTCCGGCTCCAGATCGTCGTTCAGCAGCTCGGCGTCCGTCAGCGTGGCGCCGAGGATGGTCGCGGTGCGCCACTCTTCCTCCTGCGCATCCTCGCTCATCGTCGGGTCGATGCCGCCGGCGCCGGCGATCTTCTCCAGCACGAAAGCGCCGGCGCGCCAGCCCTCCGCCGTGTGCTCGCACGCGAGATGCACCAGGCAGCGCAATTGCTCGCTGGTGCTGAAATAATGCAGCGCCATTTCCGCGAGCGACGCGCCCGCGATCGTTACGACACCTTGATGGCGGTCGCCGCCGGTCCCCGGATCGACGGTAAAGGCCAGGAAACCTTGCCCCAAAAGCGCTTCGGCGCTGGGGGCCGGATCGGTGGCGAGCAGCGCCGCCAACCGCGTTTTGTCGACCTGTGCGTAACCGCGGAGCGCGCCGGTGTCCGTGCAATCGGCCAACAGCAGACGCACCGGCCCGTCCCCTTTGGCCTGCAGGCTGAACGATCCCTGGAATTTCAGCGCGGTGGACAGCGCGGCCGCCAGCGCCAGAGCCTGGCCGGTCAGCGCGGTCACCACCGGATGCGCGTCATGCCGGGCCAACAGCGCGTCGGCGAGCACGCCCAGACGCACGATACGACCTCGTACCGGGCGGCGCGGCAGGAAGAACGGCGTGACGCCGCGCGGCACGACAATGTCGGGCACCGGCGGGCGGCCGCTGTCAAGAAAAGCGGGAGTCTCGGACATGACGCCAGGATATAGGCGGCGCATCCATTTTCGGCTACCATGGGTGCCCGAGAAATCAGGAGGCTGTCCATGTCCCAAACCAAAGGCCGTATCCGTCACGTCGCGTTGAGCGTCGAGGACCCGTGGGAGACCGCTGAATTCTATAAAGATGCTCTGGGCTTACAGGAGGTGACCGAACTCGACGGTCCGCTCGCCGAGGGGGTATTTCTCACCGATGGGGTGGTCAACCTCGCGATCCTGAAGTTCAAGACGGATGAGGCCTCGCAGGGGACCGGCAAGGACTATGTCGGCATCCACCATATCGGCTTTTGGGTCGATGACGTCGTGGAGCAGGGCAAGATCGTGCGCGGCACCGGCGCCGAGTGGATCATGGGCGATCCGAACAACCCCGATGGCTACGAAGTGAAGCACCTCGACCTCTCGGGCATCATCTTCGACATCGCCGCGCATGGTTGGGCCGGCGCGCAGAAAGAGCCTGGGCAGGCGGACAACGTCGTGCATCCGAACCCGCAGCGCCGGTTGGCGAAGTTCGATGAGCGGCGCGCGGCCGCTCGGGCGAAGCTCGAGGCACGCAAGGCGAAGGTTCCCGCCGAGACGGCCGCCGCCGCCGAATAGGCGGGTTTGTCGCCGAGGCATCGTCCCTTCATCGGCATCACCGGGCGCCAACCCGGTGATGCGTTGTCGGACCTCCCTCGAAGGCCGGCCGGGTCGTGGCGCGCCGCCACTCCGGCGAGCGGTTCCGCGAGCGCGGCTTCAGGCCGTGGCCTGACGGTCCAGGCGCACTTCCAGCAGCAGGCCAGTCGCGTCCAGCGCCGCCTCCACCGATATGCTCGCCATCGACGCATCCAAGCCGGTCAGCGCGGTGGCCCGACGTCCGGCCGGCCCATATTCCGTCGCGTCCGTCGGCCCAAACAATCCAAGCGTCGGCACACCCGAGGCGGCGGCGAGATGCATCAGGCCCGAGTCGTTTCCTACGAACAGCCGGGACCTGGCCATGAATGCGGCGATTTCCGCCAGACTCAGGCGTCCCACCAGGTCGATCGCATTTGGCAACGCCTCCAGCACGGGCCTTGCCATCGCGGCCTCGGTCGCTCCTGGGCCGGCGATGACCGCCGGCACCGCGCCTGGAACAAGCCCGGACGCGAGGCGCTGAAACAGCTCCACGAACCGCTCGGCCGGCCAGATTTTCGGCGCCCAGTTGGCGGTGGGGGCAAGAACGATGACGGGACTGGCGGAAGGGAGCAGGCTCGTGGCACGCGCCTCGTCCTCGGGTGAAAACCAGACCACCGGCAGCGGCGCCTGGCGCAGGTCCAGCACCCGGGCCAGTTGCACCGTCTTGGGCCCGAGGCTCGGCCGCATCACGGCGCGGTGCATTGTCGGGATCAGCCAGGACAGGGCCGATCCGCGAATGTCCACCACCAGATCCCACCACCGTGTGACCGCGGTGCCCCAGAGCGGCAACCAATGGCGCCCGAATGGTTGCTTGGCGATAACGACGATACGCTCCAGGTTCGGCATGCGCTGGAACACGCCCTCGGCCACCGGGCCACACGCCACCGTGATGCGCGCCCGCGGATACGTCCGGATCAAATGGTCCAGCAGTCCGGTGGACAGAACCGCGTCGCCCAGCCGGTTGGAGGTGACAAACAGAATGCGCATGCGCGGCGGGCATAGCAGCGGAATGGCGTGCGGACGAGGCGGCTCCTGACGGTTGTTGTTTGACGGAGCGCCCGCCGTTCGGCAGCGTGCCCTCGAATGAGATTGGAGGAACGCATCATGCCGGACGAAACCCTGGTTGCCCTTGGCGAAGACTATCCGGAACTGCGCAAATCCGTCCGCAAGATTTGCGCGCGCTATCCCGGCACCTATTGGAGCGGCCTGGAAGAAAAGGAAGCCTATCCGACCGAGTTCATCAACGAACTGACTCAGGCGGGGTTTCTCGGCGCACTGATACCGGAGGAGTACGGCGGCTCCGGTCTGCCGCTGCGTGCCGCCGCTGTGAT
>CAVRDN010000028.1:0-8777 GCA_963719675.1 uncultured Alphaproteobacteria bacterium
GTCATATTGCTGAAAGATCGCCGCGGTGGAGGGATGCCTGATGATCTCGTGCTGCTTGTCCGCGATGATCTCGTGGAAAAACGGATACACCGGAAATCCGTCGCGGGCGAAACGAATCGCCGCCGCCGCGACGTCGCCGAACGACATCGTGCCCCAGAGACGCAACGCCTCGATCCAGTTCGCAGGCGCCGAGGGAACCACGGTGTGCAGCACGCCGTCCGGAATGCGGCCATCGTACTTTCCGTGGAAAACGTTGATATCGGCCGCCGCCGGCCATGGGCCGACGCCGTTGACCACGCGCACCGTTCCGTCCGCGAGACGGACCATGATCGGCGCGACGCCGCCGAAGCCGACGAACTGAGTCTCCAGCACGTCGATCGCCAGGCCGGTGGCCACGCCGGCGTCGATCGCGTTGCCCCCGGCCTCCAGCACCTGAAATCCCGCGAGCGAGGCGTAGTAGTGTCCGGACACCACCACGTGATCGCGCGCGATGATGTTGGGGCGCCGCGGCCGGCCCGGCCCGAACAGGTGTGCCGTGTCCATCAGAGGCTCACGTCGTGACGCGGGCGGCCCCAGTCCGCCGCCATGTCAGCACACCGCTCGACATCCTCTTCCAGCATCAGGCCTTGCGCCACCAATTCGCGCGCGGCCGCCACGATCGCCGCGCGATACGCCTCTTTGGTCGGATAGCGTTGCAAAATCGCGGCCCGCGGATCGCCGGTGGCCGCGCGTTCCGTCTCGGTTTCGGGGAAGGGAATATAACTTCCCTCAAATCGCCACTGCACACCGTGACCATGGCCGTGCGTCCGAGGATTCCAGCCAGTGTAAGTCCCCAGTGGCGCCGCGACCATCGGTGCCCGCACGCCGGGAATATCGTTGCCATCGCGATCGACCGCCGGCACCAGCACGGTGTAATTCAACCCCGGTCCATCCGGATCGTTTCGGCCATGCACCAGAGTCGGCGGTTCCGTGAGAATCCCCTTGTCAGCGTCCGGCCCAAAGTCCAGCAACGGCAACGCATTGGGACAGGCGAGCGGCATGACTTCGGGGATGGCGGGGAACTGATCCTTCCATGTCGCATAATCGACCAGCGTGTTGTCGGCACGCGACGGGATGCGGCTGTCCGGTGGACGCTTGCCGTTGGTGGCCCATGCATCCATCGCATCGAGCATGGCGCGGAAGAACGGCGACGTGTGGACGTTGTTGGAATAATGCCGGCCAATTCCGAGCGCCGGCGCGCCGAGCAACGGATTGGCGGAATGCTGCGAACTCGACCAGCAATAAATCCGCACCGTTTCCGGCTGCGGCAGATCGTTGCCCTGCGTGTCGGTATGCGCCAGCGAACCGCGGCGCACCCAGTATTCCGTCGCGGTCTGGGTATGGAACACCAGCGGATCGGTATCCGGCCGTTTCAAAATCGCATCTCGCTTGCCGGTCAGATGATCCGTCGACTGCGCGTACGAAAACGGAAACAAGTCCGCGATGTTGAAGTGATCCTCGTATTGCTGGCCACCCGACACGATCGGGTTGGAAAACCGGTGATTCATCCATTTCCGGCCGGCACCCGCGACGTGCGGCAGGACACCGTCGAACACCCGGCGGCCGGCGGCGTCGGCGTTGTAGCCGCGATAGACGAAATCCCGCAGGCAGCGCCCGGTCTGCGAACGGCCCCAGGCGTACGCCATCTGCGTGCCGCGCAACGGGTTGGCCTCGCTCTGGTCATATTTCAGGAAACCGACGAAGTCGCGCACCGCGACATGGCCGAGCCCCATGACTTTCGGATCCTTCGCGGTATAAAGCAGTTCGTAGATCCAGCCTGGACGGAATCCCGCCGGATAGTAAATGTGCCAGTCCGACGGCGCGATGGCGCGTTCGGCGACCTGGGTCTCCGCCCCCAGCCCGATGATTTCGGTGGCGAACGACCATTGATCGGAAGGGATGACTTCCGGCGGATCATACGGATAGCGCCGGCGCGTGAACACCGCCTCACGCGTGTCCATCGACACGGTGCGGTACGAGTGCGCCGCGACCCGGCCGCTGAGCGGATAGCTGGTGGCGCCCGCCGCATCCGGAATGAATTCAACACGCACGCGGCCCGTGATCGGTGCGCCGTTATCGGTGGCGACCGGAACATCCAGCACCATGCGCCCGTCACCCGGCAGCATATCGCCCTCCCACGCAGCCCAGACGACGGAATAGCCGCGACGCATGAAGAAGCCGTTGCCGGCATGACCGAGCGACAACGGGTCGTTGCTGTGTGGCGCATCGTTGAAGAATTGCAGTGCGCGCTTATGGCCGCGGTTGCCGTAATCGTAGAAGACTCTCCGATTGCCGCGGGTGAGGTCCACCGGCTTCAGGATCATGATATCCGCTTCGAAATGCACGAGGCCGCGCGAATCTCGCGGTGCCTTGTCCAGATCGACCACGTCCTGTTGCGCGGGCGCCCGCGGGTCAACCGCGTAATGCGCGCGGCCGGTCAGGCGCTCGTACGCGCCGGTCTCTCCGAAGGCGTGGCCGTTCGCGAATGGGCGACGATCGGTGATATGCAATTCGATCAGATTGGTCATCGCGCGGTCCTCTCCTCTGGCCAATCGGGGCGGTCAGTCATGGCAGTCTATGTCTCGACGCCGCGTTGAGGAAGCCGCCCGCCTCCGGTATGGTCCGGGCAGAAGACGGGAGGAAAGCATGTTTCCGATCACGGACCACGTGGTGAAGACATCACGTCACACCAGCTTTTATCTCGCCTGTGGCGCGACCAATGCGCCACCGATCATCTTCGTTCACGGCTGGCCCGAGTTGTCGATCAGTTGGCGCCACCAGTTGCCCTGCTTCGCCGCCCTGGGCTTTCGCGCCATCGCGCCTGACATGCGCGGCTACGGACGGTCCACCGTGCATCCGCGGCACGAGGATTACGCGCTGGAACACAGCGCCGCCGACATGATCGAACTGCTGGATTCACTCGGTCATGAGAAGGCGATCTGGGTCGGTCATGACTGGGGCAGCCCGGTTGTTTGGGGGATCGCGAGCCATCACCCCGACCGTTGTCATGGTGTGGCGAATTTGTGCGTGCCGTATTTTCCGAAAGGATTTTCCGCGGAGGAGGCTGCCGCGCTGATCGATCGCTCGATCTACCCGATCGCCGAGTTTCCCGCCGGCCAATGGGAATATCAGTTGTTCTATCGCGAGAATTTCGAAAAAGCACGCTCCGCGTTCGAAGCCGATGTCGCGGCGACCGTGAAGGCGCTGCTTCGCAAAGGCAATCCCGCGGGGAAGGGCAAGCCATCCCGAACGGCGTTCGTCCGCCGGGATGGCGGATGGTTCGGTGGAGGTCCGGCCGCGCCGGATCTGCCGCTCGATACGGACGTGCTGACCGAGGCTGAACTTGACACCTATGTCGCGGCGCTGACCCGGAACGGATTCTTCGGTCCGAATTCCTGGTACATGAATCCCGACGCCAACCGGGCCTACCAGGATACGTCCGTGAACAACGGTCGGCTGGAGATGCCGGTGTTGTTCCTGCACGGCGAATACGACTACACATGCGAAACGGTCACCTCCAGGCTCGCGGATCCGATGCGCCAAAGTTGCGCGGATTTGACCGAGGTTACGGTTCGCACCGGTCATTGGATGGCGCAAGAAAACCCGGTGGCGGTCAACGCGGCGGTGGCCCGGTGGATCGCCACCAAATTGCCCGTGGCATGGCCCGGCTGAGGAGACAAGCACGTGAAAATCACCAAAGTCGAACCGTTGTTGCTGGATCGCTTCCTCTACGTGCGGGTGCACACCGACAGCGGAATCGTCGGATTGGGCGAGTCCGGGACATGGGGCCAGTTGGAGGCCTCGGCCGCGGCGATCGCCAAGTACGGCGAGTATCTCGTCGGCAAAGATCCATTTCTCATCGAGCATCATTGGAACGTGATGCTGCGCGCCAACCACTTTACCGGTAGCGCCATCACCGGCGCGGTGTCCGCGATCGACATCGCGCTCTGGGACATCAAAGGCAAGCACTTCAACGTTCCCGTTTACGAACTGTTGGGCGGTAAAGTCCGTCACAAGGCCCGGCTTTATGGCCACGTGAAAGGCCGCACGATCGAGAAGCTCGTTGAAGAAGCGGTTCGGTTGAAGGAAGCGGGGTTCACCGCCCTGGGTCACCTCAATCCGTTGCTCGATGAGGATGTGCACGAGCCGTACTATAAATCTCACGCGGCCAAGATCGAAGGCGCCATCGACAACGTTCGCCGTCTGCGGGAAGCGGTCGGACCCACGGTCGATCTGTGCATTGAAATCCATCGCCGGCTGACGCCGCCGGAGGCGATCGCTCTGGCCCGCGGGATCGAGAAATACACCCCGATGTTCTACGAGGACCCGCTGCGTCCCAACAGCTTCGACGCGATGGCGCAGGTCGCGCGGCACATCGACATTCCAATCGCGACCGGCGAGCGGTTCACCAGCCTGTTTCAGTTCCAGACGCTGCTGACCCGAGACGCGGTGCAATACCTGCGGCCGGATGTGTGTCTGTGCGGCGGCATCACCGGCGCGAAGAAAATCGCCGCGCTGGCCGAGGCGCACGATGCGTGGGTCGTGCCGCACAATCCGTTGTCGCCGGTCAGCACCGCCGCGTGCCTGCAAATCGCCGCCTGCATTCCGAACTTCGCGATCCAGGAGTATCCGTCACGAACACCCGACCTCGATGGCGGCAAGGAACTGCTTGGCAACGATCTGGCGACCGGTCTGTCGGAGCAGGTCGGCGGTTTTATCGCGATTCCCGACGCGCCCGGCATCGGCGTCGAACTCGTGCCGGATGTGGAAAGGAAATTTCCGTACCGGCCGCGCCCGATCGCGATGCGACCGCATGCGGATGGGTCGATGGTGGATCAGTAGATCCGGCGTATGCCGCTACCGCGACAGATCGTCGGGTCAAGCCCGGTGATGACGGATTGGGCGTCGATGCGTTTCGGTCATTTGATTGGGACCGTTGGCTTTATTCGACGCCCCACTGGTCAGTCCAGGCGTTCGCGCTGGCATTCTCGGGCCAGGCTCCAGAATAACCGGCGGTTTGTGATTTACCCGCGGATCTCCGCCAACCCGCGCTTCGCCGTGCCATCGGGGGCAAAATTTTCCGGCGCCAGCCACGCCAGCAGCGCATCGCGCCGCGATGGCCACTCGTCCTCGATGATGCTGTACCAATCGCTGTCGCGGCGACGGCCTTTCACCACCATGTGCATGCGGTGCGTGCCTTCGAACGTAAAGCCCAATCGCTCCGCCGCCCGCTTCGAGGGCGCGTTCAACGAATTGCACTTCCACACCAATCGCCGATACCCCAGATCATCGGCGCAAAGTTTCAGCGGCAGGAACATCGCCTCGGTCGCCGCGCGGGTTCGTTGCATCACCGGGGCGAACCAAATGCTCCCGAGTTCAACCGCCGCGTTCTTCGGTTGAATATCCAGCAGCGACAGCCACCCCGAGGCCACGCCGGTCGCGATCGGCCGGACGGCCCAGGCGACGCGGGTCTGATCGGTCGCGAAGTCGGTGATGTAGGCGGTCAGCGCCTCTCGTGTCGCATACGGTCCCGACGGTAAATACGTCCAACTCTCCTCCGCCCCCTGGGCTGCCTGCCACAACTCGTTCGCATGCCGCTTATGTAACGGTTCCAGCACGACATACCGCCCCTGCAACGTCGAACGCGGCGGCAGCGGGCGCGGGGTGGGTTCGACCTCGGGACCGATCGGCAATGCCATCAGACCCGCTCCCCGGCCAGCCGCAACGCGCGATCAATCCACAGCGCGGTCAGTTTCTCGTGCGTCCCGTTCTGGCCGAGACGTTCATGCAGCACGGAGAAATCCACACGGTCGAGCGCCTGATCCTGATTGAAGCAGGAAAACACCACGGTCCGCTCGCCCGTGACGGGATCGACATGCGCCTGCAAACATTGCGCGCAGACCTCTTTCATCATGCACTGCATGGGCGAGTTGATCGATCCGATCGCCGAATGACCAGGATTTCAGGAACGGCGCCAGTTCGGCATGCCGAGCCAAACCGACCGCCCGCATCATCCGGTCCGAGCCAATCACGATCATGTGCATCGCGTCACGTAACGGCACCGCCTGCTCGCCAAGCTGCCCCGAACCATAGGCGAGCATCGCCTGCACGATATTACCGACGAAACTCTTGTCCGACGGACGCGTCGGCGTGAAGCCGGGCGCTTCATCGCAGCACCAGACGATGACATCGGCCGCCCGCTCGATCTCTTCCACCTTGTAGCGGTCGCGCACCTGCTTATAGCCGGCGAAATAGATGACTTTCGAACCGGCCGCGCGGGTCGCCGCCCCGATGGAGAACAGCACCGCGTTGCCGAGCCCACCTCCCACCAGAGCCACCGTGGTATCGGCATGGATCTCGGTGGGCGTGCCGGTCGGCCCCATCAGGATGACCGGCTCACCGGGCTTCAGCACGGCGCACAGATCGGAACTGCCGCCCATCTCCAGCACGATGACGCTGACCAGGCCTTTGTCCTTGTCGGTCCAGGCGCCCGTCATCGCGAGGCCTTCCATCCCCAGCACCGTATCGCCGCCTTCGATCCGCGGTGCCAACATCTCGAAATTTTGCAAACGATAGAACTGGCCCGGACTAAAGGCGCGCGCCGCCGCGGGAGCGTGCACGACGACCTCGACGATGGTGGGCGTCAGCCGATTGACCGCGTGCACCGTGGCTCGCAGGTCGCTTCGGCAACGCGCGATCAGATCGGCGCCGGTCACGTTCGACGCGGGCATGGAGGCCAGCACGCGCGACACCACCGGGTAGCCGCGTTTCGCCCCGCCCATCGCCTTGACGACGTTGCCGAAGAAACTCGGATGCAGATCGCCGAAGAAACTGATGAAGCGCCCGTCAGCGGCTTTATGCATCAGCACATGATTGACATCCGGCTTGGCGAGACCGCGCACCGGAGTAACCTTCTCCCCCGCCTCATCGACGGCCTGGAAATAGCGGCCATCGAGTTCGATCCGTCCGTCCTCACGCGCCAACACGGTGTTGGGCTGCGTGCCGGCGGCGACGAGAATCGCCTTGGCCGGCAGAGTGAACGCCGCGCCGTCCGCTCCGGTGACTTCCAGTGCGGCGGCGTGGCCGAAACGATCAACCGTGACGGCGCGCGGCGTCAGTCCTTCCGCGAAACGAACGCCCTCTTCCAGAGCTTTCGCCACTTCCTCATGATTCAGCGTGTAGGACGGGCTGTCGATCATGCGCCGGCGATAGGCGATGGTCGCGCCGCCCCAGGTGTCCAGCAACGCCGCCAGCCGAGGCGGACGGTTCTCGGCCGCGGCGGCCTCGCGTTCGGCCTTGATCGCGGCGGCGTGGGTCAGAAACTCCTCGGCGATTTCCCGCTCTTCGTCATTCCACCGGACATCTTTCGCGAGCACCCGATGACGCGCGGCGAACTTCTCCACCTGACGGACGTAATACGCCAGGCTCTCCGTCGCCGTATCGATCGCGGTCAGGCCCCCGCCGATCACCACCACGGGTAAGCGCAGTTGCAGGTTGGCGATCGAAGACGTTTTCGCCGCGCCGGTCAGTTGCAGTGCCATCAGGAAATCGGACGCCTGACGCACGCCGCGCGCCAACCCGTTCGGGATGTCCAGCACCGTCGGTTTTCCCGCGCCCATGCACAGCGCGATGTGGTCGAACCCCATATCCCAGGCGTCGTCGATGGTCATGGTCGCGCCGCCACCGAAACGAATGCCGCCGAAATGCGCGAACGCTTCGCGCCGCTCCAGCAACAAGCGCACCAGCTTCAGGTAGTTCTTGTTCCAGCGGACCGTGATGCCGTATTCCGCCACGCCGCCAAACCCGGCCATCACGCGGTCGTCGAGGTTCTCGAACAATGTCTCCACATCGCGCACCGGCAACCGCGGATCGAAGCCAAGCGGCTCGATCTTCAGGCCGTCGACCGCCACCACCGAGTGGCCGTCGTTCATCAGGTGATGCGCCAGTGTGAAACCCGCCGGCCCGAGGCCAACGATCAGCACTTTTCGCCCGCTGTCCGGCCGCGGCAGCGGGCGGCGAATATCCAGCGGATTCCACCGCGTCAGCAGGGCATAAATTTCAAAACCCCAGGGCAGCGCCAGCACATCCTTCAGGATGTTGGTTTCCGCCTGAGGAATATCGACCGGCTCCTGCTTCTGATAGATGCAGGCCTTCATGCAATCGTTGCAGATGCGGTGTCCGGTCGCGGCCATCATCGGATTGTCGATGGCGATCGTCGCGAACGCGCCCAGGATGTGCCCGGTGGCGCGGAGCGTGTGCATCTCGCTGATTTTCTCGTCCAGCGGGCAACCCGCCAGAGTTACCCCGAACGGCGATTTCTGATATGCGCCGGTCTTGCGATCCGTCAGGCCCTTACTGCAGAATCCTTACCTTGCGTGTGACACCAGATGCAGTAGTTGATCTGGTCCAGGGCGCCCTGGGTTGTCATGCCGCCATCGGTCAGCGCGAAACCATCGCGATGCCGCCAGTCATGCTCGGGCAGCCGCAGCATGGTGACACCGTCGCGCACGATGGTTTCAACCGGAACCAGATGCGTGGGGATCGACACGTCGCGGTACGCGGAACATGGTGTCGCCGCGATGGAAAAGCCGACCCTCGGGAGTCAGGGTCGCCCAGGATGCGTAGCGTAACGCGTCATCGAGCGCCTCGGTGGCGCCGGCTTTCTCCCATTCGATCACGGCGGCGGCGAAAACCTGCTCAGTCAACGCCTCACCGAAACGATCCTCCAGCGCCGCCCG